>JAZNIT010000027.1:0-21339 GCA_045577615.1 Acutalibacteraceae bacterium | reverse complement strand
ACTATAACGATCTAAAGATCGAGGAGGCCAAGCGCCTGATCCGAGAGAGTAAAATGAACTTTACCGAGGTTGCCGAGGCTCTGGGCTTTTCCTCTATCCACTACTTTTCCAAGCTGTTCAAAAAGGTGACGGGAAAAACCCCTTCGGAATACGCAAAGAAAAAAAGGAACACGCATTAGAGCGTCACTCTAAAGGACAGTTTTCAGAAATACGGTATATCTCGAAAGAGGTATGCCGTATTTTGCTTTTGTGTCTACAAAAGCAGTGCTTGTCAGTAAAATTGACAAGCTATAGGTGAACAAAAAGGCTCCCTTGTGTAAAGGGAGCTGTCAGCGAAGCTGACTGAGGGATTGTTCTACGAGATAATCAATATACTCGCAAACACCCCGAAAGTTTTTATGTATTTCCGTATTCGGTATTCTGATAACTGTCAAACCGTATTCTGCAAGAAAAGCGGTTCTTTCTTCATCGTATTGCTTTCCTTCCTCGGTATAATGCCCTGAACCGTCAAGCTCTATAACAAGCTTTGCTTCTGCACAGTAAAAGTCCGCAATATACCTTCCGAGAACCTTTTGCCGTGAAAAGCGGGCGGGATATGTACGTAAGAAATCATACCAAAGATGCTTTTCTTCTTTTGTCATATTTTTTCGTAGCATTCTTGCAGTAGGAACGATATCTTTATTGTGTTTTCGCTGCATTACAATCCCTCCGTCACGCTTCGCGTGCCACCTCCCTTTACACAAGGGAGGCTTTTAGCAAATCCTACATCTCTCGACAAATTGAAATTTATTGTTTGGCTTAATCGTAGCAAAGTCCTTTTATAGACAGCGTATTCACACGCCCTGTTATATCACAAAAACCGCAGAAAATCAATCTGCGGTTTCTGTTTTTTCTGTCGGTAGGTAAAACTGTCCTTAAGAGCACCACTCTATAGGATGGCTTTTTTGTTATCTGAATTAATTGTTTTTATCCAAATTCATAAAGTAGGCAGTGCGCTCCTCACCTGTTGGGGTGCGAAGGCGGCCGCAGGGCTCAAAACCAAGCTGCTCCAAAAGGCGGCAAGCGGTCTCGTCTTTTGGGTGGGCACCGCAACGGATTATCCCTACCCCATTCTCGGTGCATCGGCTGATGCAAAAATCTACCACCGACTGCATTACCTCATCCTTGTTAAAGGCATCGTTGACCGTCAGGCGATGAAGCACGGCATATTCCCCCTGAGGCCAGTTGCAGCTAAAAGAGGCGCGGTAGGCCGTGTCGTCGGAAAAGTCAAGCACAAAGGCGGCGGCAACCCTGCCATCCTGCTCGGCGGCGTAGCATATGCCGTCGTCGATATGGCCGAAAACGTCGTCAAAATCGGGGCGACCGTCATTCCACTTGTTTATAAGCAGACTGCTATAGGCCGCACGGCTTTGCTCGTACAGCTCAAAGATGGCATCTGCCTGTGAATATGATGCTTCTCTGACAGTCATTTTTATCACTCCGATTATATTTTACCCTTTTGGCGCATTTTTTTCAAGGCCAAGGAGCCATTCGGTTGAAATTTCGTTAAAGTTGTGGTAAAATCACCATCATAATATGTGAAAGAGGTTACAATATGGCAACACTAAATATAGTAATGATGCAACCACAGATTGCGCCCAACGCAGGCAACGTTGCCCGAACCTGCGCCGTTACCGGTGCAAGACTGCATCTTGTGGGCCCCATGGGGTTTGTGCCTGACGATGCCAAGCTGAAAAGAGCAGGGCTTGACTATTGGCATTTGCTGGACATTACCTACTACAAGGACAACGAGGAATTTTTTGAAAAAAACAAGGGTGGCGAGTTTTTCTACTTCACCTCAAAGGGCACTCACGCTCACTCCGATGCCACCTACCCCGACAACTGTTTTATCGTGTTTGGTTCAGAAACAAAGGGCCTGCCTGAGGAGCTGCTGCACGATAATCCCGAGCACAGCCTGCGCATCCCCATGAGAAGCGAGGCAAGGTGCCTTAACCTGTCAAATGCAGTGGCCGTTGCCACCTATGAGGTGCTGCGTCAATGGGACTATCCCCTGCTTGAAAACAAGGGCAAACTGACCATGTTTGAGTGGTGATTTTACAATATTTTCTAAAACAATACATTTATTGCCCGTTTGTGCCAATCTTGACGGTCAACCACTATAAATTGTTACTTAATTGTAACTTTTATTTTGCAAAAACCCCTTTACAAACCTTCTTTTATAAGTATATACTATTAACATAGTATTTTTCGAAAGGAAGGCGAGTTGAATATGAAATTTTATAAGGCTCTGCCTATTCTTTCGGTAGTGATGGTTTTTGTGCTTTCGGTGGCTCTTGTGAGCATCATCGGTGCACCCGTTAAGACCATCGAGGTTTCTCACGCTCCTGCCAATTTGGGCAACACTAATTTCGAGGGCACCCGTGTGGTTGCCGTTGAAGACAAGGTGGTTGAAGCCCCTGCTCCAAGCTATGACCTTGACAAGGTGGGCGGCGTTGTTTTTGCCAACCGAGTTTTCGGTGATTGGATGTATGACGATGCTACTCTTATTGAGTCAGCCGCTGTAGCTTTAAGCCAAAACGGTCAAGCGCTTGACGGTTGCGCAGTGCAGGATTTTATTCAAAAAATTTATGGAAGAACGGTCCTTTGCGAGGGCTTGATTGAGCCTTCAGCCGTCGAGGCCGTAACACAACAGATTGTGGATGTAGCTGACGAGGGCGGATTGCTCAACGTTACCACAAAGGTGCAAAAGGGTTGCGATGAATTTACTGCCGTTACCACCCTTGCTCCTTGTCAAAATGAATATGGTTATATGATTGTATCGGCAAAAATTATTTGATTTTTGCCGATATTACATTATAATATATATATATCCAAAAGAAAGGAAGATAAATTATGAAAAAACTGTTAGCACTCATTCTTGTTCTTATTATGGCAGTTGCCTTCACCTCTTGCGGTGACGACCGTACCTTTGACGATATCGGCGGCAACATCAACAGCGGCCCTGTAAGCTCTGAGGAGGATACTCTTGTTGAGCTTGGCGGTGTTGACGGCACTACCTATAAGAATGCTTCTGTTGGCATTCAAATTGTTGCTCCCGAGGGCTGGGTTTTCTATTCAGATGCTGAAATCGCCGAGCTTAACGAGGATAACACTGATCTTGAAGCTGCTAATTCTATGATCGATATGATGATTATAGAGGCCGGTGTTGGCAACAACGTAAGCGTTGGTTTCGAAAATCTTGGCAAAATCTACGGCTCTGTAATCGGCGTTGACAAGTATCTTGAATTGGCAAAAAACAACCTCACCACCGACGCAGCATTTATGGCAAACGTTGTTGGCGAAATCACCACCACCACCATTACCGTTGCAGGTGAAACCTGGGGCTGCCTCAAGTTCTCACAAACCTCCAACGGTATGCAGTTCAGCCAAATCTGCGCTGTTAAGAAGTGCGGCAAGTATATGGCTCTTGTAACCGCTACCGGTCTTACCAAGACTCCCGAAGAGCTGCTTACAATGGTTACTGCCATTCAATAATTAACAAAAAAAGAAGCACGAAATTAGGGAGTTGTGATTAGGGACGAAATCGGTTTTGGAACCTAATTTTGCCTCATCGTTTCGCCTTTGCCCTTGTAATACACAAAGTATTACTGCAGGCTTCAGGCATTACGAATAAAACAAAATTATTTGTTACAAAACTGCAAGCACCTAAAACAGATGAATTTTTGATAGAACAAAAGGCAAAACACCTCAGTAACGCTGTCACGTACTGCGGTGTTTTAACGCATTGGTCTGCAAAAAGTCGCTGTTTTAGTCACTATTCAATCAACAATTAATCATTATTTATACTTATACACAGTTAAAATTTCTCCGCTATCACAGTCAATCTCCACACCTACTGAAGAACGAAAGTCTTGTGCATTTTTCAGTGGCAAATTGCCTATTACCACATAGTAGTACTTGCCGTTTTGATTAGACTTAATATCAATTCTAATATCATAATCAGACTTATTACCGCTTAGAATAACTCCATACTTGTCCTTTGATATTTCAGACAAAGCAATTTCTATAGCCTTTTCATATGAAATCGTTTGTGACTCAATCAAATTATCAGTAATTTGCTGGGGAATTATAAGCTTATCCAAACTTCCGTCGCCATCAAAAGTCAAAAGTATGTTTGCTACACAAATATCATTTTCATATCTTTTTGCAGTTACTGTCCAAGGCGGATATGCTTCTGCACAGTTCTCCACAGCTATAATGTAATTGTCTTTGTTCTCATTTGGAATATATCTCTTAAAGATTTGAGCAACCGTATTTCTAATTGTTTCTTCATCAACATTGTTTCCTACATTTTGACTGTGTATCTGTGCCATTTCTAATAAATTACCATTGTCATCAAAGTTGTATAAATACCTCTCGTCCTCATAAACCGTTTTTATCTGGTCTATATCATTAACTGTTGATAGCATAGCTTCAACTGTTTCCTTTTTAATCTTTGTTTTCTGCATATTTCCGTAGTATTTGCGTATACAAAGAATTTCAAAAACACTTGGCTTTGTTTCCGCATAATTGGATTGCACCTTGTCAAAATCAGTCACGCTTGGCATTGGCGAATCTAACATTTGAAAACCAAATATTATTGCAAGCATCACCATTGCTGCAGTTGTTATACATATCACCGGAACATGCGAATTTTTTCGTACCCTTTTAGGTGCACATCCATTTACAGTGTTAATCGGTACATTACATATGGCATCCCAAATATTAGGCACTTCTATTTGCTCGGCTTCACATATTAATGTCTTTACAATTGATTTGTGTATCATTGTCATCTCTCCTTAAGTTGTAAAATTGTTTTAGTTTGCGAATTGCATACGAGTATTTTGACCTTACTGTTAAATACGAAATATCTAATAAGCGAGCTATTTCTGTTTGTTTAAACCCTCCAAAAATATATAGAGAGATTATTTGTCGCTCAATGGTACTAAGTATGTTCAAAGATTCAATCGTATTTAAGCCTTCTTTGGTTAATCCTTCATCATATGAAAATCTCGTTTCTATACCATCGTTATTAAGCTCATTGCTATGTGATTTTTCAAGCGCCTGTAAACAAGCATTTTTTGCAATAGTAAATATCCAAGCCTTTGGTTTGCTTTTATTTTGGTAGGATGATGCATACTTCATAATGCTTAAAAATGTTTCCTGCATAACATCTTCTGCCAAATGATAATCTTTTACAATAGACAAAGCATATAAAAAAACAACTCGGTCAAAAGCATCATATAAATCTTTTAAATCTTTTCTACTTCCTGTAGCAATATTGATGATGCACCGGTTCAATTGCTTATCGTTCATTGGCGCCTTCAATATAGCACCTCCTTTTACAACATCTACTAATATAAGTTTTTAAAAATTCATTTTGCATAAAAAACCAAAATTATTTACAAAAAAAAGACCTGATTAAAATCAAATCTTTTTGAAACATAGTCTCTTTCTGTTTTTTAATCCACTTTTAAATCCTGTAATCTTAGCTTAACATATTTTAGTTGTAATCCCAACCGTCGATGCCTCCGCGCTGCAGTGCACCGATGGTTTTTTGATACAAGGCGCTGTAGCCACACTCTTTTTCAAGTCGGGTGAGCAAATCCTTAACCCGTTGCCGCTCGGTAACGCCGTCAGCAAGGCAGGCCGATTTGGTGACGGGTAAGTCAAGCTTGCGGACAGCCTTTGAAACGTCGCGCTCATAGGCAAAAACCATAGGTCTTATCAGGGTTAAATCTTTGCGGGACAAATAGCTGACGGGGCGGAAGCAGCCGATTTTGCCCCCATCAAGCAGATTCATATAGAAGGTAACAACCGCATCATCAAGATGATGACCCAACGCCAATTTGTTGCAGCCTGCCTCTTTGGCGGCGTCGTGGAGCATTCCGCGGCGCATTTTGGCACACAGTGAGCAGGGATTCTTTTCTTTGCGGTCTTCGAAAATAACCTTGGCAAGTTGAGTGGGGCGGACAATATACTCCACACCCAGTTGGTCGCAGAGGGCTTGGATTTTGCTCCAATCGGCAGGCTTGCCCCCAAACTGCATATCCAAGGTGATGGCCACGATGGAATAGGGTTTGGGATAGAAGCGGCGCATCTCGCTCAAAGCGTAAAGGAGGGCCAAGGAATCCTTGCCGCCCGACACGCCCACGGCAATTTTATCCCCCGCTTCAATCATATTGTAGCGTTGAGCGGCGGCTCTTATATGGCTCATAAGCATTTGCACGGCTTATCCCCCCTTCGATTTGATATACATATTATATAGGTAACGCAAAAAAATTGCAACAAGCAGATTTTCAGGTGTAAAAAAGTGAAAATTGAAAGTGAGCAAACAAGAGATAAACGGAGATAAAAGGAGATATAACGAGATTGACGGCAACCGATTAAAAAATTGAAAAAAAGGTGTTGACAAGTGGGTTTGGTTGTGTTATCATTACATTCGCACGAAAAAAAGTATAATTTTTTTGGAGGTAAACGATATGTCAACTTATATGCCCAAAGCCGGCGAAATCAGCCGCAAGTGGTATGTCATTGACGCTGCCGGCAAATCTCTCGGTCGTGTAGCTGCCGAGGCTGCAGTTTTGCTCCGCGGTAAGCACAAGCCCGAATTTGTGCCCCACGTTGATTGCGGCGACAATGTTATCATCATCAACGCAGAAAACGCAGTATTGACCGGTTCTAAACTTGAGAACAAGTATTATTACCGTCACACCGGTTACATTGGCGGTCTTAAGGCCGTTAAGTACCGCACCCTTATGGGCACTCGCCCCGAGCTCGCTATGGAGCTTGCAGTTAAGGGCATGGTTCCCGACACCACCATCGGCCGCAAGGCCTTGACCAGACTTCACGTAGTTAAGGGCGCTGAGCATCCTCATGCCGCTCAAAAACCTGAAGTTTGGGAGTTTTAATCGAAGGAGGTCGCTTTAAATGTACGAGTCTACACCTTATTTCTATGGCACCGGCAGAAGAAAGAGTTCTGTTGCCCGTGTTCGTGTTTTTGCCAACGGTACCGGCAAAATCACCATCAATGACCGTGATATTGACGATTACTTCGGTCTTGAAACTCTTAAGCTTATCGTTCGTCAGCCCTTCGCCATCACCGGCAATGAAGGCAAGTTTGACGTAATCTGCACTGTTACCGGTGGCGGCGTTACCGGTCAGGCAGGCGCTATCCGTCACGGCATCGCACGTGCTATGCTTCAGGTTGATGAGAATATGCGCGGCACTCTTAAGAAGGCCGGCTTGCTTACTCGTGACCCCAGAATGAAGGAGCGCAAAAAGTACGGACTCAAAGGCGCACGTCGTGCACCCCAGTTCTCAAAGAGATAATTTGTTATTTCAAAGAGTATTCAAAAACCCCGAAACCATCACGGTTTTCGGGGTTTTCTTTTGCGTGTATTTTCCGGGGTGAGGGCGGGGCGTCGAGGGCGCCGCCCCCTATGAGGTTGCCAAAAGCTCGTGGCATATTATAAAAAACTCTCTGCACATCGGCAGAGAGTTTTTTACTTTCTTGTTGGTTTTACATTTGTTGCAGGAGCAATGTTTCCGTCAATATTACCATTGATCTTCAAAAGCCTTTATGCTATGTCTTATCAAAACAAGCACCTGACTATTCACGCTCCTGCCCTCGTAGTCTGCAACATACGAAAGCTTATTAAGCATTTCTTCTTCAATTCTAATTGATACACTTTTAATAGCTATACAATCACTCCGCAATGAACTTTAATCATCTTCCAAAAGTTTGGCTGGTGAAATATTCAAAACCTGTGCAATTTTAAAAAGCGTTTCAAGAGAAACACCGCGAACTGTACCTGTGCCTTCAACCTGACCTACAAAATTCACACTTTTATCGATAAGTTCTGCAAAATGCTCTTGTGTATAACCTGCCTTTTTTCTATAATAAGCTATTTTTAGTCCTAACGTTATATATTTATCGGCAAACTCTGTTTTCATTGTTTCGCCCCCTTAATAATAGTTTACAAGGAAGCTGCTCCAATTATAATTTACTCAATGTAAATATTTATTTACTTTAAGTAAATTATGATATACAATAAATAGTAAATCATTTACTTGTATTGGGGAGTAAGATATGCTACTTAACACTTGTTGCTTTTTGGGACACAGAAGGATAACCGAAACAGCAGAACTTAGAGAAGTTTTAACTAACACTATTGAAAATTTGATTACAATTAAAAACGTCAATACCTTTTTGTTTGGCAGTAAAAGCCACTTTGATAAATTGTGTTTAGAGTTGGTCAGTGCTTTGAAACACAAGCATCCACATATTAAACGAGTTTACGTGCGAGCTGAATATCCAATTATTAACGAAGATTATGAGTCTTATTTGTTAAAGTACTACGACGAAACCTACTATCCACCGGATATTTTGGGTGCAGGTAAAGCCGTTTATATAAAACGCAACTACGAAATGATAGACAAAAGTCAATTTTGTATCGTTCACTATATTGAAGATAGTTATAAAAGCGGCACAAAGATTGCTCTGAGCTATGCCATTAAACGAAACAAAGAAATTTATTACGTATAAATTTTTGTTTGCGGGGCGTCGAGGGCGCCGCCCCCTACGGGGTTGGATAGCAAAACATCACACCATTGACTTTTTGACGGCAAAATAGTATAATCACTTCATATTGCATAAAGGATTAGAAAAATGAAGAAAATTAAAGTTAACAACGAGGCGGCTTACTTTTTTGCTATAGTTTTGATTGCCTTTGCGGTGGCTTTGACCGCGGCTGCCGACCTGGGCGTTTCGATGATTGTTGCCCCTGCCTATATTTTAAGCCTGAAGTTTGAATTTTTGACCTTTGGTCAATGGGAATACGTGCTTCAAAGCTTGCTTTTTATTGTTTTTTGTATTATCAAACGCAAGGTGAAGCTTATCTATTTTACCTCTTTCCTCAATTGTATGGTCTATGGAGCGGTGCTTGACTTTTTTCGCAGGGTTATTCCCCTTTTCAATGCCGAGATTGTGCCCCCGGAAACCATTGCTCTGCCCTATAAAATTCTGATGATGGTGGGCGGTATGATTCTTACCACCTTTGCGGTGGCACTTTTCTTCAAGGCCTATCTTTATCCTCAGGTTTATGATTTCTTTGTTAAGGGCGTTTCGTCCCACTACAAAATCCCCATCGGCAAATTTAAGATTTTTTATGATATTTCAAGCTTTGCCGTATCTTGCATTTTGACCCTTGTGCTGTTTGGCTGCTTTAAGGGTGTTGGGGTCGGCACGGTTGTTATGGCTCTTGTAAACGGCCTTATAATAAGTTTCTTTGATAAATTGCTTACCAAACACGTTGAGTTTGTGCCTGCCTTTAAAAAACTGGCCGACATCTTTGATTTGGATAAGTGATTATATTAGGTTGAAAGAATGACAAAATAGCGCATCAAAGTGTGATGATTTTGAGGTGTATTTTGGGCAGACTTGAAACCCTAAGGGGTTGAAAGAATGACAAAATGACGCATCAAAGCGTGATGATTTTGAAAGATTTTTGAGCAAACAAGACGCAGTAAGGCTTTGTGCCTTACAAGGAATGTTTGATTAAAAAGAATCAAAATCAGCCCTTTGAGGCGCATTTTGAACAGACTTTCAATCCTATATATCTGTCAGTTCGCAAAATCCTGACAAAAAATAAAACTACGGAGTGAAAAAAATGAAAAAGCAAGTAAGCTTCACCGTGACGGCGGGCATTATTGCCGCGCTGTACGCATTGCTGACCTATCTGTCGGCAACGCTTGGATTGGCCTATGGCCCCGTGCAATTTCGCCTTTCAGAGGGATTGTGCGTGTTGGCGGCGGCTACTCCTGCGGCCATCCCCGGCCTTACCATCGGCTGCCTTGTATCCAATCTGTCAAGCCCCTTCGGTGTGATTGACATTGTTTTTGGTGCGGTTGCTACGCTGATTGCCGCTTGGGCAGGATACCAATTCAGGCAGGTTAAGGCATGGGGCTTTCCAATTGTCACCATGCTTGCCCCGATTGTTGCCAACGCGATTTTGGTGGGTGCCGAGCAAGCCCTCATATTTACCGCGCCCGATGCGGCCTGGCCTGCATTTTGGATGACGGCCTTATGGGTTACCGTGGGCGAAATCGCCGTGTGCGTCGTTCTTGGCGGCGGAGTTTGGTCGGTTGCCCAAAAAATTGATATTCTTAAATGATAAAAACCTCTTTCACGGATTTGTGAAAGAGGTTTTTGCCTTCGTTTAATTATTTCTTTGCGAAGGACTTGCAGTCGGTGCATTGATCCATAGTAGGATTGCACTCGTGAGTGCCGATAAGGATTTTATCCAACATGCAGTAGTTGTTGTCTGCATGATGACGGCAACTTGCCACGGTGCATTCAATGCAAGTGTTACATTTACAATCCATTGTACATACCTCCATTTCCTGAAGTACACAATTAGTATTGCCGACGGCGCAAGCTTTATTCGCCTTTTTATTTTTTATTTTTTAATGAAAATTCGCAGCCGCAATAATCCTGACGGTAGAGCCCATACTCTGCCGACAGCTGTATGGAGCGCTTATATCCCTCTCGCTTTTTGAAGTCGGAAGGAAGCCACTTTACCCCATATTGCTCCTGCAAATCGTAGCCCATTCGGTTGATGCTTTGGGCATTCTTGTGGGGGCTGACGGTAAGGGTGGTGGCGAAATATTCAAATCCGCCCTCTTTGGCCTTTTGAGCGGTAGAACAAAGCCGCTCACCGATGCAAAGCTCACATCTTGCGCCACCCTCTACCCCATCCTCATTGCCCTTGACGGCCTTGTAAAAGCGGTCGGGATTATAATCCCCTGCCACAAGTACGGCGCCGCCCAGCGAGTCTATCAGCTGACGCTGTGTTTCGAGGCGATGAATATACTCCTCTTGGGGATAGATGTTGGGGTTGTAGAAGTAGACGGTTATTTGAAAATATTGGCTCAAATACTCAATAACGTAGCTTGAGCAGGGGCCGCAGCAGCTGTGCAGCAGCAGAGTCGGCTTGCCCTCAAGGCTTGCGGTCAGCCCATCGAGGCGCTGCTGATAATTCACCTTTTCCATCTTAACCACCGATGTATTTGCACAGAGTGAGCACCAAGGGCATTGTCACAACCGACAGCAGATGGGATATAGAAACCAATCGGCTGGCCTGCTCTGCGTTGTCGGAATATTTGGCTGCCATCATCATAACAAGAGCAGCAACGGGGGCTGACGCGGGTATTATGCAGGCTATCAAATCGTCGCCCTTTATGCCAAAGCCCCATATCACAAATATTGATATAACAGGCACGGCTATCAGCCTTAATCCCATAGCAAACAGCATTTTGCCGTCGCCCTTGCAAAGTTTTATTCCTGCCTTTGCCAGGTAGTAACCTATTACCATCATCGGCAAGGGAGTGTTAAGCGCAGACAAATGTTTAAGAGGTTCGATAACAACGGTTATGCCTGACAGGTCAACACGGCACAGGAACAGAATTATACCCACAACCACGGGAATAAAGCCGGGGTTTATAAAGGTTTTTTTGACATCAATCTTTTGACCCGACACCAGTGACAGACCAAGCGACCAGGCAACGATATTAAACATACCAACAAATACGGTTACAACAAAGACACCCTTATCACCCAGAATTGCACCTGCAAGGGGCAAGCTCATAAATCCGCAGTTGCTCATAAGCACTGCGGCTCTGTAAATCTTATTATAGGTATCCTTTTTATTGCCGAAAAACACAAGGCCAACCAAAAAGGATATAACGTGCACCGCAAGGGCAGCACCCGCTGACGCAAGCAGACGATTTACATTTTCGGGTGAATAAACCACCTCGCCGCCTGCAAAGGCTTTGATTATAACCGCAGGGGTGACGAAATAAATGACGATATCGGTTATCTGCTTTGCGCCCACCGATGTAATAATGTTCTTTTTAGTTAAAAAGAAGCCTATGCATATAAGGATGAAAAAAATTACTACCTGAGTTGAAACGTTTAAAAAATAATCAAGTAAATAAGCCAACCCTCTACCCTCTCTTTCAACATCTGAACAACTAATATTATAATATCCCTCTGCCACCATTTCAAGTGCAATTTTGTGCGGTTGACAAAGATGTTTGGTTTGTTTATAATATTGGTATGACTATGTTAGACGAGGTAAGTTATGCTTAAATCTTTTCTTTTAAAACTGACCCACATCATCCCCGACAAGCCTTACCTTAAGCTGCGCTACCGCGCCCGCTTTCACCAAAGGCTGAATTTAAAAAATCCCCGTACCTTCAGCGAGAAAATTCAGTGGCTTAAACTCTATGACCGCAAGCCCGAATATTCTATGATGGTAGATAAATGCGAGGTTAAAAAGTATGTTGCCAACCTTATAGGTGAGGAGTATATAATTCCTACCCTTGGGGTGTGGAACAGCTTTGACGAGATTGATTTTGACGCTCTGCCCAATCAGTTTGTGCTTAAATGCACCCACGACAGCGGTGGCTTGGTTATATGCACCGACAAGGCTTCCTTTGACATAGAGGCGGCTAAAAAGAAAATTGAAGGCAGCATGAAGGCCAAGTATTATTATCACGGCCGCGAGTGGCCCTATAAGAGTGTTAAGCCCCGTATCATTGCCGAGCAATTTATGGAGGACAGCACCACCAAGGATTTGCGCGACTATAAATTTTTTGCCTTTAAAGGCGAGGCCAAGTTGCTCTTTATCGCCACCGAAAGGCAAGAGAAGGATAGCGAAACCAAGTTTGACTTTTTCGATATGGAGTTTAACCATCTTGATTTTCGTAACGGTCATCCCAACGCTGACGTTACCCCTACAAAGCCTCAGAATTTTGATAAAATGAAAGAGCTGACAGAAAAGTTGTCGGTTGGCATCCCCCACGTAAGAGTGGATTTTTATGATGTTAACGGCAAGGTCTATTTTGGCGAGCTCACCTTTTCCCATTGGAGTGGACTTATGCCTTTTGAACCCCACGAATGGGATGAAATACTGGGCAGCTGGATTACCTTGCCCGAAAAAACGAGGTAAAAAATATGAGAATTGTTATAGGCGCCGATTTGGTGCCAACCAAATCTAACCTTGACGCTTTTGTCAATGGGGATGCTGCCGCCATTGTGGGCGAAAAGGCGCTGAATTGGCTCAACGATGCCGATTTTCGCGTTTATAATCTTGAAGCGCCCCTTTGCGATACCGCTGCGCCCATTAATAAAAACGGCCCCCACCTTATTTCTCCCACCGCTGCCATCAGCGGTTACACGGCACTTGGTGCCAACCTTTTGGGAATAGCCAACAACCACATTGCCGACCAAGGTGAGCAGGGTATTATGTCAACCATCAAAGTGGTGGACGAAGCAGGTATTGCTCATATTGGCTGTGGTTCTGTGGATGAGGCTGCCAAGCCCTTTATCCTTGAGCGCGATGGCAAAAAAATAGGTGTTTACTCCTGTGCCGAGCACGAGTTTTCAATCGTTAGTGATGAAAAATTGGGCGCCAATCCCTTTGATCCTCTTGAAAGCCCCGACCATATTGCCAAGCTGAAGGAGCAGTGCGATTACATTATCGTGCTTTATCACGGCGGACGTGAATTTTACCGCTACCCTCTGCCCCAGCTGCAAAAAAATTGTCGCAAGCTGATTGAAAAGGGTGCCAACCTTGTGGTTTGCCAGCACACCCATTGTATCGGCTGCTATGAGGATTATCTTGACGGTAAAATCGTATACGGCCAAGGCAACTTTGTTTTTGACCGCGTGAGCGATGAATATTGGAACACAAGCCTGCTTATCAAGGTTGACACCGACTCCAAAGAGGTAGAGTATCTGCCTTTATCCAAAGAGAGCGGCGCTCTTAAGGCCACCGAGGGAGAAGAGGCAGACGCCATTTTGAGGGGCTATTATGACCGCAGCGAAGAAATTAAAGAGGAGGGCTTTGTTGCCCGCCGATTTAAAGCAGAGGCAGAGAAACATCTGCTTTATTTGGCAAGATGTTTGAGAGGCAACTCCTTCTTTGATAAAGTTTTATGTAAACTTGCTCCCTCTCTTGCTAAAAAGGTTATGCTTAAAAAGGCCAATCGTCTTAAGGCACTTAATCTTATCGCCTGCGAAAGCCATCGCGAGACCGTAATAAACGCATTTGAAGACTAATTTTATGCCCGATTGGATTATCAATCGGGCATTTTTAAATTTGTGAAAATCAAAAGCGGTTAAATGGCAAAAATTACTTTACATAACAACATTTTTGTGCTACAATTACATATTGATGTATTATACGCTTTTTTCTTCAAAAACTAACCAAAAGTTTTAAGGAGAAGCGTATGAGCACAAAAGATTTTTTGACCAACCATAAAAACGAGTCAGAGGGCGACGACAACTGTCGCACCGCAGCCTCTCTTGACCAGACCGAGCAGATTGAAAAAACTGCCTCGGTTACGGTAGATGAGGGTGGCAAAGTGCTTCATTGCCTGACTATTATCGGGCAAATCGAGGGGCACTATATTCTGCCCGAGCAAAACAAAACCACCAAGTACGAACATGTGATTCCACAGCTTGTAGCCATTGAGGAGGACTCTTCCATCGACGGCCTGCTTATCATTCTTAACACCGTAGGCGGCGACGTGGAGGCGGGGCTTGCCATTGCCGAGCTTATTGCAGGGATGACTACCCCCACCGTTTCGTTGGTGCTCGGCGGCGGTCACTCCATAGGCGTGCCCTTGGCGGTGGCGGCGAAAAAATCCTTTATCGTGCCCAGCGCCACCATGACCATCCATCCCGTGAGGATGAACGGGCTCGTGCTGGGTGTGCCGCAGACACTGTCTTATTTTGACCGTATGCAGGAGCGCATTACCAACTTTGTGACGGCCAATTCATCCATCGACGAGGAGCTGTTTACCAAGCTGATGATGAACACGAGCGAGCTGGTTACCGACGTGGGCACTATGCTTGACGGTGAAAAAGCGGTGGAGTGCGGACTTATCGACTCCTTGGGCGGCTTATCCGATGCGCTCAAGGCTTTATACGAGCTTATTGACGAGGGGTGACACCCTCTTTGGAGGTACATAATGGATATTTTAAACGCGATTTTGCAGGGCATTATTCAGGGTATTACCGAGTTTTTGCCCGTTTCAAGCAGCGGCCATCTGGCCATTTATCAGCACTTTTTCGGCTCCGAGTCAACCTCGGGCGCTATGTTTTCGGTTATGCTGCACCTTGGCACTCTGTTTGCTGTGTGCCTTGTTTATCGCAAAACCATCGGTGCCCTTATTCTTGAATTTTGCCGTATGATTGGTGATATTTTCAAGGGCAAGTTTACCTTTAAGAATATGAATATTGAGCGCCGCACCATCTTTATGATGATTCTTTCAAGCGCTATGTTGCTGACTATGTTTATCCCTGTGGGTAACGGCCAAAACATCAAGGATTGCATTGAAAAGGTGGCCGACCAGCAAAATTATCCCCACCTGCTGTGGATAATCGGCGTGATGCTTTTGCTCACCGCCGCGCTTATGTTTGTGGCTCACCGCGTTACCTCAAATAAAGACCGTAAGGCTCGCAACTGTGCCACCGTTAAGGACTCTGTCATCATTGGCTTGAGTCAGGCTTTGGCCGTTTTTCCCGGTCTTTCTCGCAGTGGCACCACCACTGCAACCGCCTTGTCGCTTGGGCTCGACAAAAACTATGCCACCCAGTACAGCTTTGTGCTTTCTATCCCTGCCGTTGCCGCCGCAGCCCTGCTTGAATTTAAGGATGCGCTTGAGGTTGAGGGACTTGGCAGCATTAACTGGCTCCCCACCATCATCGGTATTGTCGTTGCCGCGCTTGTGGGTATCGCCGCCATTAAAACCTTTATCTGGCTGATTAAGAAAAATCGCTACATCATCTTTTCATACTACTGTGCTGTGGTTGGTGCCATCATCATTGCCATCAGCATTTTCGAAAATATCATTAAGTAAAAAGTAGGAGAGTAAAATGCCAAAGACTACTAAAAAAAGCTCTTCGGGAGCAAGTAAAAAGCCAACCGCCAAGGCTAACACAAAGCAGCGCCGTCATATCGCCAGCGTTGTGCTTTTTGCCTCTGCCTTGCTGCTGTTGGCAATGGCCATCTTTAAGGGTGAAATGGTGTGGACCTTTCTTCACTCCTTCGTGCTTGGCTTTTTCGGTTGGAACGCCTACATAATGCCTCTGCTCATAGGCTATATTGCCGTTTTGCTTGCCACCGACCGCGACAGCAAATCCATCACTGCACGCAGCACCGTTATAGGCGGATTTATGCTTATCGCCGCTGCGCTTATTGATATTTTCTCTAAGCATCCTGCTGACGAGAGCTTTCTTAATCATTTGGTTGCCGCATACCAAAAGGGCTCCACAGGCGCTTTGAGCGGCGGATTTTTGGGTGCCTTACCCGGCGGAGGACTTTACACTGCTTTCGGCGACATCCCTGCAAAAATCACCATTGTGATCATCGCCTTTGTTTTTGTTATGATTTTCACGGGCACTACCCTTTCATCACTTTTCAAGGCCATTCAGACCCCTGCAAAGCACATCCGCGATGCCGCTGAGGAGGCATATGAGCGCAAGATTGAGCGCGATGCCGAGCGCAAGGCTGACAAGGATGATAAGGTGGGCATTGACGTTGGCGTTACCCCCGGCAGGCATCCCTTTGACGTTGCTGTTGCAGGTGAGCCTGCTCCCGTTGTTGAGCCTAACGACCCTGCTGAGCTGACACGCAAGGGCAAGAAGGTGGTTGACTCCTTCAACGGTCAGTCCAAAATTGATATTGACGTTTCTGACGCAGGCAAAGGTGAAGAGAGTTATATTCACACCGACGCTGATGCTCCTGCCGAGAATGAGCCTATTGTGAGCCCTGAAATCCTTGATGCTCTGGCAGGTGAATTAGAGGTGGTTGCCGACGAGACTCCTGCTGAGGGCGAGGCCGAAATTATTGAAGAAGAGGCTGAGGATTTTGACTTTGACATCGAAAAGGGCAGCGACATTGCCGTTGAGCCTCAGGAATATCACTATCCGCCCATCGAGCTGCTTAACAAGCCCGAGGACGAAAACTATGCCGATATCCGCGCAGAGATGACTGCCACCGCTGAAAAACTGGTTAACACTCTGCTTTCATTCGGTGTTGAAACCCGACTGGTCAACATCAGCCGCGGCCCCTCTGTTACCCGTTATGAGTTGCAGCCTGCCGCAGGTGTGCGTATCAGCAAAATCGCCAACCTTACCGACGATATTGCTCTGTCGCTTGCAAGCGCAGGTGTGCGTATCGAGGCCCCCATCCCCAACAAATCGGCCGTTGGTATTGAGGTGCCCAACAAGGCAAAAAGCTCTGTTTCTTTGCGTTCTCTTATTGAAAACAACACCTTCACCGATGCAAAGAGCCTTGTTACAGGCGTTTTGGGCAAGAGCATCACAGGTGAGGAATGCTATATGGACATCGCCAAGATGCCCCACTTGCTTATTGCAGGTACTACCGGTTCGGGTAAATCGGTTTGCCTTAACTCGCTGATTTTGTCTATTCTTTATAAGGCTCGCCCCGACGAGGTCAAGATGATTATGATTGACCCCAAGGCGGTTGAAATGAAGGTTTACAACGGTATACCCCATCTGCTTGTTCCCGTTGTTAACGACCCTCGCAAAGCAGCAGGTGCCCTTAGCTGGGCGGTCAACGAGATGCTGCGCCGCTATCAGTTGCTCAGTGAATATGACGTGCGTAACCTTGAGGGCTACAACGAGTTGGCCGAAAAGGACGACAGCATGCAAAAGCTGCCCCAAATCGTTATCTTTATCGACGAGTTGGCCGACCTGATGATGGCTGCCCCCAAAGAGGTTGAGGACTACATCTGCCGTTTGGCTCAGATGGCCCGTGCTGCAGGTATGCACCTGGTTATCGCTACACAAAGCCCCCGTGCGGATATTATCACAGGTCTTATTAAGGCCAACATCCCCAGCCGAATTTCACTTAAAGTTTCATCTCCCCTTGAGTCAAGAATTATTCTTGATATGCAGGGTGCGGAGCGACTTATCGGTTACGGTGATATGCTCTATTCTCCCTCGGGCACAAGCAAGCCCACCCGTATTCAGGGATGTTGGGTAAGCGACCGCGAAATTAAGGCGGTTGCCGACTTTATCAAGGATAAGGCAGGCGGCAACTATGACGATGCCGTTATGCAAGAGATTGAGCGTCAGGCATCCTTGTCAGGCCAGAAGAAGAAATCTGCCGATGCTGACGACGGCGACGAAGGCAGCGAGGCCGACGAGATGCTGCCCAAGGCCATTGAGTGCGTTGTTGAGGCAGGACAGGCATCTACCTCCCTGCTGCAAAGAAAGCTAAAGCTTGGTTATGCCCGCGCGGCCCGTATAATGGACCAGCTGGAGGACCGCAAGATTATAGGCCCCTTTGAGGGAGCCAAGCCCCGCTCGGTGCTGCTCACCCACCAGCAATGGTTAGAGATGCAGGCCTCCGGCGAATTTGATTAAACAAAAAATAGATGCAGGCTAACTTAGTCTGCATCTATTTTTCTTTTATTCCCAGAAGATAATCGGCAGATACGCCAAAATATAGGCAAAGTGCCACAATGTCGTCTACGCTGGGCTCGCATTTGCCGCACTCAATATAGGATAGCTTTCGTTGGGTCATACCCACGGCTTTGCTCAGCTGCGTTTGATTTAAGTCTTTGTCCTCTCTCAAATTGCGCACCTTTTCGCCAAAGGAAAGTTTCATATCTATCACCGAATCTATTATATGATAGACAAAAACTTTCTATTGACAATTAGACAAAAACTGTCTATAATGTTAAATAAGAAAATAGCGAAGGAGGAAAATACAATGAAAAAACTACTGTCAATCGCATTATGCTTTGTTCTTCTGTTCTCTGTACTTCCCGTGTTTGCAATTAATGCAAGTGCTGCAACCGTGGAAGATTATCTTACCTATACCGTATCAAACGGTGAGGCGACAATCACCAGATGCAGCACAAACATAAAGGGTGATATCGTCATTCCCGACACCCTTGGCGGCTACCCTGTAACCGCTATAGGCAGTGCGTTTAACTATTGTGACAAATTAACCGGCATCAAAATTCCCGATACGGTGACCTATATTGGTAACCGGGCTTTTTACGGCTGTACAGCTTTGACCAACGTTACCCTTCCTGCCAACGCAACCGGCATCGGCGACTCTGCCTTTTATAACTGCACCTCACTTGTCAGCGTTAATATTCCCAACGGCACAACCAGAATCGGCGAATACGCCTTTTATAATTGTCACGTGCTTGCCGATATAGACCTTCCTGCAGGCGTAACCGAAATCGGCAATTATGCATTTTATTGCTGCTATGCTTTGACTGAGGTAGATATTCCCGACGGTGTAACCAAAATCGGCAACTATGCCTTTAACCGTTGTACCTCGCTGACCAAGGTTAATATCCCCAACGGTGTAACTTATATAAGCGAGGGTGCTTTTCAATCCAGCTCTATTGCAAGCATCGTCATTCCCGATAGCGTAACCAGCATCAACAGCTATGCCTTTAGCTATTGCGACGATATGCTAAGCATCACACTTCCTAAGAGTGTAAAAAGCGTTTATAAAGCAGCTTTTAGCGGTTGCTCATATAAATTAACAATCTATTACAGCGGCAATGAATATGAAAAGAGCAAAATCTATGTTGCCAGCAATAATGACTTTTTCGTCAGAGAATCCTCGTGGCTTTACAACAGCTGCATCGGTACTACCGAGCACGTTTATGATGACGATGCCGACACCGTTTGCAACCTTTGCAACCAAATACGCGAGATAGTTGGAATTAATACCGTTGTGGGCACCTGCGGCGATGATGTTAACTGGAAGCTTAATACTGATACAAAGGTGCTTACTCTTGCAGGCACCGGTGCCACCTATAATTATGATAACGGCAACAACAAAAACCCCTTCACCGAGCATCGTGCCAACATCAATTCTATCGTAATCGGTGACGGCATCACCTATCTGGGCAACCGTTTGTTTAGAGGATTAAATCGCACCACCTCTGTGGAGTTTGGAAAAGACGTTGCCACAATGGGCTATGAGGTCTTTTATGCCGACAACAAGCTTACCACCGTTAAGCTTAACGAAGGGTTGACTATGCTGGGTGCCCTAACCTTCTATAACTGCACAAGTCTTAAATTGATAACTATTCCCTCAACCGTAACCACTATTGAAAACCGCGCGTTTAAGGGGGCAGGGCTTACTACTGTGACCGTGCCCAACACGGTAAGCAATTTGGGCTATGAGGTGTTTATGAACTGTGCAAGCCTTAGAACGGCCTATTATACTACAGGTGTATCAATGCTCAGCCCTCGCACTTTTGAAAACTGCACCTCCCTTAATAACTTCTATTTCACCGAAAATATGTGCCGCATTCGCACCAGAGCCTTCTACGGCTGCACATCACTTGAACGCATTACCTTCCAAAATGCCGACAAAATGTGGGGTGCATCTGATAAGAGCGAAGCCAAGATTGCTTCCGACGCCTTTGAGGGCTGTAACTCCACCCTGCAGATGGTTGCGGCCGACGAAAGCCACGTTGAAGAATATGCAAACAGAAAAGGATTTATCTTTGCACCGAAGGTTTAAACAATAAAGAACCGCCGGCTTAGCCGGCGGTTTTTCATAGGCGGGTATAACCCGCGAATACTGGCAGCCATTGCAATGGCATAACGGTCTGACACCTGCAAGAGACTGTTACTTGCTACCCTTGAAAGGGTCTTCGTATTCTCTAAAGGTCAGCTGATCTTGTAGTTTGTCTTCTTCCAGTTGATTTCTTATATACTCTGCGATCTTTTTGGTGTTCTTTCCTGCTGTATCCACATAATATCCTCGGCACCAAAAAGATCGATTACCGTGCTTGTATTTCAAGTTTGCATGTCTTTCATGAATTATCAAACTACTTTTTCCTTTTAAGAATCCCATGAAACTTGATACACTCATTTTTGGGGGTATCTCTACTAGCATATGTATGTGATCCAGACACACTTCTGCTTCTACTATCGTTATTCCTTTCCATCCACATAGCTCCCGCAATATCTTTTCGATTTCTTCTCTTTTCTCTCCATAGAATATTTTTCTTCGATATTTTGGCGCAAATACTATGTGATATTTGCAATTCCATGTCGTATGTGCTAAACTTTTATTGTCATTCATCTTTGAATGTCCTCCTTTTGGTGTTCCTTGCAGTTGCCAGACCGCAAGTCTATTCTACACCAAAAGGAGTTCTTTTTATATCCTCATCGCTAAAGCTTTTTTCGCTCCACCGACATAGTCGGTGGTTGGGGACCAA
>JAZNIT010000026.1:0-16076 GCA_045577615.1 Acutalibacteraceae bacterium | reverse complement strand
TAGGCACGCCGCCAGCGTTCGTCCTGAGCCAGGATCAAACTCTCTAAAAAATTATATCTGAAGCTTTCGCATCAAATCTCTTTTAGAAGCTTAAATAGCTCAAAATTTACGCTAACTGCTGTTAGCTAATAATGTTGTCCCAACGATGTTTCCATCATCAGTTACTCAAAAAAATTTTTGGGTCCGTATTCATTTCGTTGTTTAATTTTCAAGGTCCTTTGCAGCGCCCCTTTTTGCAGGCGCCTGATTATACTACCACACCACATCCCATTTGTCAACACTTTTTTTCATTTTTTTTAAAGTTTTTTCATTCGGCAAAAAGCGTTAAAAAAATGAGGCTTTTTTGTGCACTTTGCTAACATCCGCTAAATTGTTATTGGGTGGTCAAAAAGCACTATATATTGTAATATTCTCCCCTATTATATATGTAGAGAGAAATAACTCCCTTATATATATTAAATATGTAGAAACTTTTTTAAATTATAATTGTAATATGCAAAAGAATGTGATATACTTAATAGGTTAATTTTTTTAGGGATGATGATTTATGAAACAGGAACGTTTAAGAAACATTGCTATAATCGCTCACGTTGACCACGGTAAAACCACCATCGTTGACAAATTGCTCCGTCAGGCAGGCACCTTCCGCTCTAACGAGCAGGTAGCCGACAGAGTTATGGACTCTAACGATTTGGAGCGCGAGCGTGGCATTACCATCTTATCGAAAAACACAAGCCTTGTTTACAAGGACGTTAAAATTAATATAGTTGACACTCCCGGACACGCTGACTTTGGCGGCGAGGTTGAACGCATTCTCACTATGGTTGACGCCGTGCTTTTGCTGGTTGATGCTTTTGAGGGATGTATGCCTCAGACTCGTTTTGTTCTTAAGAAGGCGCTTGCTCTCGGCAAGAAGCCCATCGTTGTTGTTAACAAGATAGACCGACCCATGGCTCGCCCCGACGAGGTTATTGACGAGGTGCTTGATCTTTTCATCGACCTTGGTGCCGATGACAGCCAAATCGAGTTCCCCGTTGTATACGCTTCGGCCCGTGACGGCTATGCCTCACTCAGCCCCGACGCGCGCGAGGGTGATATGCGCCCCCTGCTTGACGCCATTCTTGAGCATGCTCCTGCACCCGAAGGTGACGCAGATGCTCCCTTGCAGCTGCTTTTCTCTAACATCGACTATGACGAATACATCGGCCGAATCGGCGTTGGTCGCGTTGAGCGCGGCAGCGTCAAGACGGGCGACAGCGCTGTGCTGTGCCACCGCGACGGCACTCAGGAGAGGGTTAAAATCACCCGTCTGTATCAGTTTGAAGGTCTTAGGCGCGCCGAGTGTGACAGCGCAAGCGTAGGCGATCTTGTTGCCGTGGCAGGTCTTAACGACATCAACATTGGTGAGACGGTTTGCAGCCCTGACTGCATTGAGCCCCTCCCCTTCGTTAAGATTGACGAGCCCACCGTATCTATGAACTTTATCGTTAACAACTCACCCTTTGCAGGTAAAGAGGGCAAGTTTGTTACCTCTCGCAATCTGCGCGAGCGTTTGTTTAAAGAGGTAGAGACCAATATCAGTATGCGCGTTGAAGAAACCGAGTCGGCCGATACCTTTAAGGTTTCGGGCAGAGGCGAGCTGCACCTTTCAATTCTTATTGAAACCATGCGCCGCCAAGGTTATGAGTTTCAGGTTTCGCGCCCCAAGGTTATCTATACCCGTGACGAGCAGGACCGTCTGCTTGAGCCTATGGAGTTGCTGATGGTTGAGGTGCCTGAGGAGTATGTTGGTGCCGTTATTGAAAAGTTGGGCTCACGCAAGGCCGAGATGCTTAATATGGGCACTCGCGACGGCGGCTCGACCCACATTGAATTCAGAATTCCCGCCCGTTCGCTTATGGGTTATCGCTCACAGTTTATGACCGACACCAACGGCAACGGCATTATGAACCACGTATTTGACGGCTATGAGGAGTACAAGGGTGACATCCCCGAGCGCTCGGTTGGCTCTATCGTTGTTCACGAAACGGGTGAAACCACCACCTACGGCCTCTTTAACACTCAGGAGCGCGGCCGCTTGTTTATCGGCGCCGGTGTTGAGGTTTATGAGGGTATGGTTGTTGGTGAAAACCCCAAGGGTGAGGACATCACCTGCAACGTATGCAAGAAAAAGCACATCACCAATACCCGCGCTTCGGGCAGTGATGACGCGCTCAAGCTTACTCCCCCCAGCACTTTGTCGTTGGAGCAATCGTTGGAGTTTATAAAGGATGACGAGCTGGTTGAGGTTACTCCCCTGTCTATCCGCATAAGAAAGATGATTCTTTCAAAAGAGCTTCGTATGAAGCACGCAAGCCACAACAAATAATAAAATTCTTCGTCTTTGGGAGGTGAACAAATGCATTATATAATTCTCGACCTTGAGTGGAACAGTGCCTATTGCCCTTGGCAAAAGCGCTTTTTGAACGAGATTATCGAATTCGGCGCCGTTAAGCTTGATGAAAATTTAAAAGAGGTCAGCCGCTTTCAATGCTTTGTTCGCTCAAAGCTGACCAAAAGGCTTCGCTCCCGTGTGAAGGGGCTTACCCACATCACAAATGAGGAGATGCGAAGCGGCGTTACCATTGAAAAGGCTATTAAGGATTACACCGCCTGGTCGGGAGATGACACCGTCACCCTCACCTGGAGCAACACCGACATCTACGTACTTGTGGATAACCTTAAAACCTTGATGGGCAAGGAGCGCATTCCCTTTTTGCAAGGGTATGCCGACATTCAAAAGTACGTTCAAAACCGTCTTGAAATTACCGGCAATCAAATCTCTCTCACCGCCGCTGCAGAGATGCTTAAGGTGGATTTTGAGGAGTTTGCCGCCCACAGAGCCCTTGGCGACAGTCTGTGCAGTGCCGAGGTTTTGCGCCGCGTTTGGAACGAAAATGGGCTTAAGGGCTACCTTACCGATGCGAGCACCGATGAATATTATGCCCGCCTTTTCTTTAAGCCTTACATTATAAGTGACATCAACAATCCTGCCATTGATAAGGAACAGCTGCGATGCCGATGCCCCGACTGTGACGATTTTATGCGCCGCAAAACCAAGTGGAAGTATAAAAACCGCTACTTTGTGGCAGATTTTGAATGTAAGCATTGCGGCAATCAGTTGTCTGGCAGGTTGAGATTTAAAAAGACCTTTGACGGCGTGGTTATATCACGCTCCCTTATCCCTCCCAAGCCTGCTGAGGAGAAAAAGCCTGAGGCCGCTGTCGAAGAGTAACTACATTATATATAAGGAGTTGGGTTTTATGGCTATCGTTGATGAAGAGCGCGTTCGCATTGACGAGGACGATATAAGAAAAGAACAGTCTAAGAGATTTTGGAAGGGTGTGTTTCGCACCTATGGAGCAATGCTTTTTTATGGCGGTATCACCACCGTTATTTTTCACATCGTTCGATTTATCATAAGCGTTATTCTGGACTACTCTTTTTATAAGGAAGAGATTGCCGAGATTGCTTCGTTGATTATCTGCGTGATTGCATACCCACTTTTGGTGGGCTTGCGCCACGTGGAAAACTGCGGATACATTGACGAGCACGACGGCTGCTTTAGCTTTAAGGCCTGCATCGGCCGTTTGGCCGCCGTTATGGGATTGATGCTCGTTATACCCATTATGGTGTTTTTCAGAATTAACTTTTTGATTATGTACGTATATTCCTTCTGCTACGGATTTCCCGACAAGGTCGCCGAAATTATCAGCGAAAACTACTTTCACACCATCGACGCCACCACTCCCGAGGGCGTTATGATTGCCGCCCTTATGGTTTTTGGCTATATGCTTGTGGCTCTCGTTCCCTTCTTTTATCTCGGTCAACGCAACTGCAGAGTTGACAAAGATATGGGACTTAAGGTTAAAATTCAATAAGCAGATACAAAAAAGACTCAGTCGTCGACTGAGTCTTTTTCTTTTGCAGTTATTCCGAGAATGATAATCAGCAAGCCTGCAAGACCTGCAGACAAATAGCTTACGTTGTACATAAAGCCATCCATTCCTCCTGCGGTGTCGAATTTCAAGCCGCCCGTCTGAACAAGGTCAAACACAAGAGAGGCTGTTTGCAGCAGCAATAAAATTCCACCGAGGATAAAATACAGCATTTTCTTTTTCACGTCTTTACCCCACTATCAATCTGAAAATATCGGGCGCGGTATATGCAAGGGTGGTGATAATCACACCTGCTGTAAGCACGCCTGCCGTTATAACAGGCAGGGTTTTGCGAACGGGCAAATCCAAAAAGTCGGCCACCAGGGCACCTGTCCACGCGCCTGTACCCGGCAAGGGGATGGCCACAAACAGATATAGGCCTAGATAGGTGTATTGGCCGAGCTTTTTGCTGCCCTTGTCAGCCTTGCACATAACCCAGTCAACAACCTTGCCCAATCCTTTTTTGGTACGCATCCAAGAAAGCACCTTGCGGATAAAAAGCAAAATTATTGGGATGGGCAGCATATTGCCGATAAAGGAGATGACAAAGGCACCAACCATATTCATATCGGTAAGGCCTGCATATAGCATACCGCCGCGAATCTCAGAGATGGGCAGTATGGAAAGCAGAAAAACTACGCCCTCGTCAGAGAAAACCTTGGCGAAAAATTCGGCCAATGCGTCAGTCACCCTTGCGTCACATCCTTTCGTAAAAATTCGGTTTGTTATTGAGCAGGCTCCTCTGTGGGCTGCTCATCGACAGATTCCTCTTCGGTGGGCTGCTCGTCATTCGTGCGCTGTGCAAAAACCACAACAACCTTGCTTTCGTCCTTGCTATAAGGAGTTACAAGGGTAAGGAAGGCATCGGTCAAATCTACCTCGCCGTAGGTGTCGACGGTTACGTCGGTTTTTACAACCGAGCGTTTGATGGCATCCTTAACAATGGCGGTGCGTTGGTCGGCATCAAGACTTTTGAAATTGTCGGCAAAGTTGAACTCGCTGCCGTTGGCATTAACCAGCATAACGCTGATAACATTCCAATTTTCCTCACCGAAAAGCACCGAGTCGGTGGTGATTTTGGTGGCGGAGTCAAGGTCTACAGATTTATAGCCGAGAAGCTCTTCAAGACGGCTGAAGGCTCTTTTATCCCCAGTATTGTTGCCGTAAATAACAAGATTGGGGTTGATATTGGCGCCGGTATCGTAGGCATACTCAATATAAGGAGTGCCGTAGTTGTTGCTTTTGCCGTCGAAAAGGTGATTTTCATAATAGCCCTTTGAATGGCGTGAAGCGGTAACTACGGGAGTGTTAATACCCATACCGCCCACCTTAAGCCAGCAGATTACATCGGCATTTTGCTTGTAAAGAGCGGCAAATTTAACCGAGTAATTGTCGGGCATATTGGCTGCGGCAACATCGTCGGCGGTGGAGTGGTAGTATGCTGCCTTGGCAGTTGCCATTGACACATCATACTGATTGGGCACCCACCACTTTGTATATGCAAAGTAGCCGCCCACTATGCCTGCTGTCAAAAGGGCAAAAATTACAAGAATGGCAACTAACCATCCGCCCTTTTTCTTTTTATCGTTGAGGGTAAGAAAATCGTCCTCATCAAGATCGGCAAAAATATCCTCGTCGGGTTCTGCCTCGTCATCCTCCTCATCGGGGGGGAGAGAAGGCTCTTCCTCTTGCTCGGCAGGCTCGTCGATAACCTCTTCGGCTATTTCTTCTGTAATTTCTTCTGCAGGCTCTTCGGCATTTTCTTCGACTGCTTCGGGAGTGGGCTCCTCGACCGCCTCTGCCTGAGACTGTTCTGCAGGCTGCTCCTGACGGTTGCTGATAACCGCCTGCAAATAGGGCAGAATGTAGGTTTCGGTGAGGTGGTCAAGCACCTCGCCCTCGTCATCTGTAACGATGATGCACTGGGCTGCATTTTCAATAATCATACCGCAAACGGTGCCGCCGATAAGCAGAGGCAGAGCGCCCTTGGGGAGCAATACCTCTTCCTCACCTGCGATACCGAGGGCGGTCCAATCAACGGGTGTGAGAGGCAGGCCCAAGCCCTTTGACAGCACATTGGTCAATGCGTTTATGCCGCCCACCGCAACGATGGTGGGGCTGACGCTGACGGCAGCAGACAAAGCCATCAAAAAGCCGCGTCGGTCTTGACCGACGGTGGCATTGACCTTGCCCAAGGATCCCAGCGCACCCTCTAAATCAGGGTTTGACGGGGTGTTGTAATATACTATTTCAACTGACACAGCTTTTCGCCTCCATTTAAATCATAGGCTGTTAGTTCGGTCGCACCGGCACAAGCGTTTATTGAGTTTCGCTCTGTGTAGGCGGTACGGGAATGTTGGGATTGGTTGAGGGAGTAGACAAGCTGGGCACATCGGGAGCGGTTGATGAAGGCTCAGTTGAATCAGGCGCAGAGGGTGTGCCGCTTGAGGTGGGATCACTCACTACACTTTCGGGAGCGGTTGATGAAGGCTCGGTTGAACCAGGCGCAGAGGGTGTGCCGCTTGAGGTGGGGGCCGAGTTTGTGCTCGAGGTTCCGCTTGAGGTGGGATCACTCACTACACTTTCGGGCGCGATTGATTCGGGAGCGTTAACATCCTGACGGTCATAGTCGCCTGATACCCAGGTGTAAACGCCGTCTGCATAGGTGGGCTTAACTCCACCAAAGTGGTCATACCATGCCTGAGGATAGATAACCTTGTTGTTGGTGGTTGCTTCGCCTGTATTAACAGAAATGCTTTCGCCGTCGCGAACCTTACGGGCCACAACAACACACAAAAGCTCCTTGTCCTTAACCTCGTAGGTGCAGGTTGACAAGGTAAGTATATGATCGGATGCAACAACATCAACGTCGGTGTCGTAAAGTGAACGGCGACGGATTTGCTCAATCCAATTCATAAAGTCGGCATCACTGCGGAATGAGGGAGCGGCAAAATCAAAGAAATAGCCGTTGTCATCCATACTGTCGGAGTTGGTAATCATACAAGCAATAACCTTGTAATTGCCGCCTGTGCCGTAGATGGTGTCAAAGGTTATTACGGGGTTTTCTTTATAAAAGTTTACGCTCTTATAACGGTGAAGCTGGGCAAACATTGAGCCATCCTTCATATGGTGGCCGTAAAGGGTTACGTTTTTGCTGTTGCCCTTGGGGGAAATAATGTCGCGATAGTCGGCAAAGATGGCGCCGTAAACGCTCTTTTCCTTAATGCTGTTGTTTAAAAGGTAAAAATCGTTATTGTTGGTCTGATAAACGGGGTTGTCTACATTGGTATTGGGCACGGTTATCCAACCGATACAGTCGCTGTTTTGCTCAATCAAAAGCTCGAAACGGTCATAAACACCCGTTTCTTCATTAAAGTTGTCATTGTTGCGGTCATACTTTTTGCGGGCTTCCTCAACAACGCTCTTGTTTTGGAAGTACTTGATCATAAAGTCGCCCACATAGCAGCTTGAAATCACCAGTGAAATGATGATAACTATAAACAAGCTCTTGTTGAGTACCTTTGAAAAGCTGTCACCCTTCCAGGGAATGAAGTTTTTAAGCCAATCTATAAAGGTAGCCTTTTTCTTTTCGGGGGCTTTGGTAGGCTCCTCTTCAATAACTGCGTCCTCTTTAAGCACGAAATCCTCGTCCATAAAGTTGGTTGCAACCTCGCTGAAGGACTCGACAGGAGCAGGACTCTCAACTACGGGCTCACTTGCAAAATTAAAATCTAAAGCTGACTCTTGAGGGAGGTCGGCGATAACAAAGTTTTCCTCAGCCTTGGGCTCTTCTGCTGCAACATCGAAATAAAGCTGATTGTTCTCATCCTCCTGAGTTGTCTGAGTTTGAGCGGCAACTGCCTCGTCAACCTCTTTATAAGAGAAGTAGACCTCGTCAGCCGGAAGGATGATACCGTCGTCGGATACACCCTCTTCAGTTGCGGTTTTTACACCCGACTCAGCAAAGGTGAGGCCTGAACTTGTGGCCTTGCCTCTGGCTTCAACAGGTTTGCCCTGCTCGGCAACTCCAAGCAGGTCGCGACGAAGCATATCAAGAGCAATGGTGGCGGCAGTGTTGCGCACGGTAGCACGGGCATCGTCGCCGTTTACATCAACGTTGAGTTTCTTTGTCCACATAGTGTTGCCGTCGGTGAGCGAAATATACACAAGGCCGCTGGGCTTTTCTTCAACCGAGTCGCCTGCCACACCGGTGATACCGACACCGTAGGTGCAACCGCTCAGACGGCGCACGTTGGATGCCATTGCCTCTGAAACCTCGCGGCTGACGGTGCCCTTGCTCTCGATAACGCTCATAGGCACACCAAGCACTCTGACTTTAATCTCGGCAGAATAGGCGGCAATACCCATGCTGAACACGTCAGAGGAGCCGCTCACGTCGGTAAGGCGCTTTGAAAGCAGACCTGCGGTGCAGGATTCGGCAGTGGCAACGGTTTTGCCGCCGTCACGGAGCAGACCGACGGTTATAGTTTCGATAGCCTTTTCATCTTCGGTATAGATTGAGTCGCCCAAAATGCTGCGCACCTTGATGGCGAGGGACATATTTTTATCTTTTGCTTCCTTCTCGGTGGCACCGGTTGTGCAAAGCACAACGGTCATCTCACCGTCGTGGCGGTCAATAAGCAGGGTTGCTCCCGCCTGACCTGCAATATCGTCAAACAGCTCTTGCTCGGCCTGTGCTGATACGTCAACACCGTAGAAGGTGCGACTGTAGCTTGCGGTGCCGCCCATTGAGCTGACAAAGCTGTCAAATCCGTTTTTGAGCACTGCAGCAACGCTGTCTTCATCGTTGGGGAGCATTACGATGCACTGCTCGCCCTTGGTGATAGCACAGCCCACATTACCCTTGGCACCCTCGAAAACGCGGGCGTCCTTGGGTACCAATGCGGCGCGGAAGGCTCCGTCAGGAAGTTCCTGACCATCAGCGGCATAGCTATCGGCAATAGAGGCAAGCACCTTTTGGTCGCATATGGTATCTACACCCACGGCATCGCATACGCTTTTTACGGTGAGGTCGCCGCCTTCAACGCCCATTCCGCCCATCAGCACTATCATCTGACTGCGCTCGGCAGCGGCTTTGAGGGCCTTTTTTACCTCCATAGCAGAGGCCTCTACCTCTGACTCGTATGTAACCTCGGCTCCACCTGAGGTGAGGGAGGTCATAAGCTGCTTGATGCTTTTTTTATTTGAAGGCTTGCCGCCAACAAAAATTATTTCTGCATTCATTATATATTGTTCCTTTCTTATACAAACTGATAAACAGAATAAACTCAATCTATAAGCTCAAACTCTGTGCCTGCCACCGCCTCGGCAATAAGTGCCTCTTCATCAAGAGGGGCTGCCGCTGCGTCCACCATTTCAACGGTGGGACGGGTGCGGGGGTGACGTGGAGTAAAGACGGTGCAGCAATCCTCATAAGGAAGCACCGATATATCGAAGGTGTCGATTTTGCGTGAAATACTGATAATCTCTTCTTTATCCATACCGATAAGGGGACGAAGCACCAGCATATCGGCAGCAGCATCAGTCACCTGCAATGCAGGCAAGGTCTGGCTTGCAACCTGACCCACGCTCTCACCTGTAATAAGGGCGCTGCAGCGGTCACGCTGTGCCAGCCTTGATGCGATTTTCATCATAAAGCGGCGCATTATAAGGGTGAAGTATTCTTCGGGACATTCCTGACCGATAAGCTCCTGAATTTTGGTAAAGGGTACGGTGGCCATACTGATGGGGCCGCTGTATCGAGTGACCTGACGGAGCAAATCCTTAACCTTTTTCAACGCCAGAGGGCCTGTGTAGGGGGGGCTTGCAAAGTGAATGGCGCACAGCTCGATGCCACGCTTGGCCATCATCCAGGCGGCGACAGGACTGTCGATACCACCTGAGATAAGTATTGCGGCGCGACCGCCCGTGCCAACGGGCATCCCGCCTGCACCTGCCTCCTGCCCTGCGCGGACGTAGGCGGCGAAGTCGCGAATTTCAACCACAACGGTGACCTCGGGGTTGCGAACGTCAACCTTGAGGTAGGGGCAACGCTCTAAAATTGCGCCGCCCATCTGTGCGGAAATTTCGGGAGATTGCAAGGGGAAACGCTTATCGGCGCGCTTGGCCTCCACCTTAAAGGTTTTGACGCCCTTAAGTCTTTCGGCTGCCCAATCGGCACCCCGAGAAAGTATATCGGCCATATCCTTGTCGCAAACGGCGGCGCGGGAGTAGGCTGCCACACCGAACACGCGGCTTACACGGTCGAGGGCTTGCTGGAAATCAAAATCCTCCTCCATCGGCTCGATAAAGACGGTGGACTGTGCTTTGCGGATATCCACCTTGCCGAGAGGCTTAAGGCGGCGACGGATATTCTTTATCATTGCATCCTCAAAGGATGATCGGTTGAGGCCCTTAAGAGCAATTTCACCGTTTTTAATCAAAATAATTTCTTTCAAAAAACTTACCTTCTTTTTACAAGTTTGTCTATTCCCTCAGCGACGGCTGATACAAGTGCCGCCAAATCCTCACTGCTCGTGAGGTGGGACATACTGACTCTCAGCGCGCTGTCGGCCAACTGACGGTTGACCCCTTGGGCTGCCAGCACATAGCTGCTTTCACCCTTGGCACAAGCCGAGCCGCTTGATACGAATATATTTTTTGCCTCTAACCAATGAAGCATAACCTCTGACCTGACGCCCGAAACCGAAAAGTTGATGATATAGGGCAGGCCGTCGGAGTGGGAGTTGAGCACAACCCCTTTAAGCTGACTTAGTTTTGCCACACAATCATCGCGCAGAGTCTTGACTCGCTCAAGCTCGGTTTTTAAATCGGGCATATCCGAAAGGGCGGCGCCAAAGCCGTCGATAAGAATGGTCGGCTCGGTGCCTGACCTGAAACCACGCTCCTGACCGCCGCCGTAGATAAAGGGCAGCAGACGGCAGCCGCTCCTCACATAGAGGGCGCCCACACCCTTGGGCCCGTGGATTTTGTGGGCACTCACCGATACAACGTCGGCGCCAAGGCTGCGCAAATTAAGAGGCAGCTTGCCAAGGGCCTGCACACAGTCGGTGTGAAATATTGCACCGCAGCCCGAGGACTTGATAACCGAGGCAATCTCGCTAATAGGCATAATTGCGCCCGTTTCGTTGTTGACGTACATCACACTCACAAGCACCGTGTCGTCGGTCAATGCCTCTGACACTGCATCAGCAGTTATAACCCCACGGTCATCAGGCTTGAGATAGATAACCTCGAAACCCTCGCCCTCTAACGCTTTGGCGGCGTTAAGCACCGAATGGTGCTCGATGGCAGTGGTTATAATCCGTTTGCCGCGGCGCTTCATTGCGCGGGCGGCGCCAAATAAGGCGGTGTTGTTTGCTTCGCTGCCACCCGAGGTGAAATAAAGCTCCTTTGCCTCACAACCCAGGCGTCGAGCCATTGCCTGACGGGTGTCGTCAAGAGCGGTCAAAGCCTCTGCTCCAAGCAGATGCAAGGAGGAAGGATTGCCAAACCGAGCCATCGACTTGGTCATAGCTGTTATGGCCGCCTGACACAGAGGTGTCGTAGCGCTGTTGTCAAGATAGTGCATAAATGCGCACACCTCCGCATTTTAGATAGTCATACACATACAGTATACTACAACCGCAGAATTTTCTCAACATATAATTATAAAAATATATAATTATTTTAAAAAATATATATACAATTACGTATTTTTTGTTGAAAAAGTTTCCTATTTATGATAAGATTATGTTGCAGACTATTATCTGTCAAAGGAGCTTTACCTATGAAACGATTTTTAAGCATTGTGTGCGCTATGTGTCTTATACTTTGCGCGTTGCCCGTAACGGCTATTGCTGCCACCAGTGAGGAGCGGTCAGGTAACACCGACGTTAACTATCCCCACGAAAGCCTTTATATCATTGACCCCAACGATGAAAACAGCGTTGTTACTTATATGAACACCGCCTACTCCATCCCCACGGGCACCGATAACAAGGTGGTAAAATACAACTCAAACGGCACCTATTTTAACTCTGACATCTGGCAGGCTGTGCCTATGATCAGTCAGGAGCTTATCGACCGCGGCTATCTTGAAGGCGGCGAGGCTTGCCAGGCTATCGACTCAGTTGTTACCTCCTCTGACAGTCGACTTTCTATGTTCGGCACCGACATTTCAGGCGTCTACCGCTCACTTGACGGCGGTAACCATTGGCAGTCCTGCACCATCGGACTTGCTGCAGGCGGCGCCACCGGCATTGCCATCGACCCCAAAAACGCCGACCACGTTATCCTTGTCGGCTGCAACACCAACAACGCTATTTCAAACGGACTTTACGTAACCACTAACGCTACCAATCAATGCGAATGGACCAAGGGCCTGTCGGCCTCTGCCATTTCGGGCACGAGCAAGGCCATTCTTACCCACAACGACCTGCGCATTCAGATAGTTTACGATCTTAACTCTTACGATGCAACCAAGGGCTATTGTATGACCGCCTATTGGTCGGTTGAGGATGAGGTTATCACTGCAGACAGCGTGCAATATCCCCAGCAGGCTATGTGGAGAACCACCGACGGCGGCTTCAGCTGGACAAAGCTTGAAAATGCCGTGGGCACCATCTACGTTGACGGCGTTGCTCAGGCAAGCTCGGCCTTTCTTGCAGGCGCCGAGATGGCATCCTACACCGTAGGCGGCAAGTTCTATATGTACGCCGCAACTGCCAATGGCTTCTATCTTTCAACCGACGGCGGCAAAAACTGGACTGAAACCCTCAACAGCTACGGCGTTTATGCCAACGCTGTGGACGTTATTGAAACCGAGGTTAAAAATCACGATGCCGACGCGGTGGGCAAGGTGTGGATTACCACCAACAGCGCTATGTACCGTTCCGACGACTTCGGCTACACCTGGAGCAAGGTAAACGGCTCTAACTACCCCGTTTATTCATCATCCAGCAACGGATTTACTCCCAGAAATATTTCGGTCAGCTCCCTTAATTCAGACAACATTATGGTGACCTACCACAACCTTAACGGTTGGTTGTGTTACTCAAATAACGGCGGTAAGAGTTGGTCTAAATCGACTCAAAACCGCGGTCAGCAGGAGACTTGGCAGCCCGTATCGGGTGTCAGACCCTTCGGTTATTGGAGCAACACCTATGAAAACACTCTGTATGTTTATGCCAACGGCATCTGGAAATCGGTCGACGGCGGCAAAACCATCAAGTGGAGCAACTCTGGCTACAACGCAATAATTGCGTCGGGCAAATGGAACTTTAATGTAAACAATCCCAACCTTGTCGCCCTTTCCGCTCAGGACTATAACGGCGGTTTCTCCACCGACGGCGGCAAAACCTGGACCTATCTTAAGTGGGCAGGAAACAGTTGGGGCGGTCATACCTACGGCGCGTATGCTCTTAGTGAAAAGACCATCTTTGTAACCGTAGCAGATGAATGGTCGAAGCCACGCTACCTCTGGACCACCTTTGACGGCGGCAAGACCTATGAAAACACAGGTCTGCAAGTTGAAGGCCTTGAAGCAGGTATGGGCGCTTTGGGCAACGACAACGTTGCCTTTATGGGCGAATGGCGCACCGACGACGGTGGCAAAACCTGGAACAAGATGGAGGCTGACTCTGTCACCGGCAGCACGGGCTGTATGGGCGTGCTTGCCATCGACTTGACTCGCGGCACTTTGTTTGGTGCCAATGGCAACCGTGTTATTTATTCAACTGACAAGGGTATCACTTGGTATCAGCTTGCCAACGCAGGCAGCAATATTGACGACATCGCTTATGACCACGAGGGTGGCAAACTTTACGTAACAGCCAAGTACACCCTTTATGCCGGCACCGTTGATTTTGCTCAAAAGGACAACGTGCTGACCGCTGTTAACTACGTTGAAAGCGGCAACACCGCTATTGCAAAAACAGTTGCAGTTGACCCCAACAATCCTCAGGTTGTTTATGTTGGCGGCAACGGTGAGGCAGCTCACTCATCCTACGATTTGGGCGGTCTTTACCGCTCACTCGATAGTGGCAAAACCTGGACCTGCCTTACCCGTCAAGTTGGTGACGGCAGAGACATGAGCCCCGACGGCGGTAAAAAGGCACTTGCTATTCGCGTTAATCCCATAACAAGCGAGCCGTTCGTTATTACCGGTTGCCGCGGTGTGTGGAAAATTGAGCCTCCCCCTCAGTGGTATCTCGATACCCTTTCGGGTGGTGACACAACTGCCAAGGAGCCTGTTGACAACAACTCAAATCTTGCCAACGAGTCCAAAAAGGACCTTATGGAAACGGGCAAATACGCCAACTATTCAGGCTATACTCCCAAGACTGTTACCCTTGAGCTTGTAAGCAGGACGGCAGGAGTAGAAAACGGCTATTTTAAGGTGCCCGACGGCGTTACCATCTATGTGGGCGACAGCATAAAGCTTGGCTGCTCTTACGCCGACAATTTTAAAATGCCTGACGGTATCACCTATGACAACACTATGATAAACACCACCCCGGTAAAGGGTGCTTGGGCTAACAGCCTGCAGGCTTGCAAGGATAGCTCGGGTGCTCACGTGTTTGACAAGTCCGGCTATTATACACTTTACGTTATCAAAGCGTCCTCTGCAGCAAGCGGCTATGCGATTGTCAGCTTCTATGTAAACGACCCCTATGAAGGCTATACCGAAATCAGCACCGAGGCAGAGTTTAAGGCTATCAAAAACAACCTTAACGGCAACTATGTTCTCACCGAGGATATAAGCCTTTCAAGCTGGTCAACCGTTGCAGGCACCTTTAACGGCGTGCTATACGGCAACGGCCACAAAATAAGCGGCCTTACCGCTCCCATCTTTACCACCAACAACGGTGGCGTATCCCATATCGATATTGATGGGGCTGTGGCTACCACCAACTCCTCTTATATCGCATATTGCAAATCGACAGGCAAGGTTGCAGGCACCAACAGCGGCACCATCAAAAACTGCCTTGTGGCTAATGCAGGCGTTGTTGCCAACAGCAACTCGGGCAGCATCAGCGGCTGCTATTACAGCGGCAACAAGGTTGTGAGCAGCGGCTCACTTGCCGATGGCGACGTTAACTACTCCTATACCGACATAACCAACAGCAGTCAGTTTGGAATGCTTGACGATAACTGGAAGGTTCAAAGCGGCAAGGCTCCCGTTTTGGTGGTTGAATATAGCTATTATACCGAGCAGGATTTCTACGACCTGTTCAAGGACTACAGAGTTGAAAACGGCTACATTTACATCGACAATGTGGGTGTAACTGTTGGCAGTCTTATCGGCGGCTTTAAGGTTGAGGACGCTACCTTTGGCGGCGCTGATGCCAACGGCGCTGCTATGGCTCTCACCGACAAGGTCAACACCGGCGACAGCCTGACCATGACCTGGGAAAATAACTCGGCATCACTTAAGGTGGTTATCGTGGGCGACATTTTGGGCCATGGCAGAATAACTGCCGCAGGCTATGAAATCCTTGCGCTGCACGTGCTCGGCTACCAACCGCTTGAAGGTGCTTATCAGCTTGCAGCCGACCTTGACGGTGACGGCAAGATAGCCTCTGCCGACCTGCTTATCTACAATCATGCAATAGTTGGTCTTGCCAACATACTTGGTTAACAGATAAAATTAAAAAGGATGTGTCGATTAGGAGCGCTCGCATAGGGACGAAATCGGTTACAAAACTGCAAGCACCTAAAACAGACGAATTTTTGATAGAATAAAAAGCAAAACACCGCAGTAACGCTGTCGCGTAGAGGCACACTCCGTAAGGAAGTGTGCCTCAGTTATATTCGCCTTGCGGCGAGTGATATTGCTTCGCAGTGATAGGATGCTTCGCATCGTGATATTGTCCTTCGGACAGTTTTGGAGGCGAATATAATATCACTGAAACTAAAAAGTTTCAATATCACTTTGCCGCAAGGCAAAATATCACTGTGTAGGTTTACAATAGATGTGTTACAGTTGGGAATAAAAAATAAGTGACGAATGGAAAATCCTGTGTTACAGTTAAGTTGCTGAGACAAAACAGACAGGAGGATTAACCATTCGTCATGAAAACTGTAACACAAACAATG
>JAZNIT010000025.1:0-13119 GCA_045577615.1 Acutalibacteraceae bacterium | reverse complement strand
GCTTGGCCTCCGACTTTATTAAAGGTTGTAGTACTTATCGAACTCTGCAGGGTGAGGAATGGCAGCAAGCTGACGGCACTCATCACGCTTGGTTTTGATGAAGTTTTTGATAAGCTCTTCGGGGAATACGCCGCCCTCGGTAAGGAATGCGTAGTCGGCCTCAAGTGCATCCAAGGCACCGTCCAAAGAGGTGGGCAGGCCCTGAAGCTTTGCCTTCTCTTCTTCAGGAAGGTTGTAGAGGTTAACGTCGAAGGGACCCCAGCCGTTTGCGTGAGGATCAATCTTGTTCTTGACACCGTCAAGACCGGCCATAAGCAATGCGGCATAGCAGAAATAGGGGTTGCAGGTTGCATCGGGATTGCGAATCTCGAAGCGGCGCTCCTCGGGCTGCTTTGCGTATGCGGGGATGCGGATAACTGCGCTGCGGTTTGAGGTTGCATAACCAACGGTTACGGGTGCCTCAAAGCCGGGAACAAGGCGCTTGAAGGAGTTGGTGCTGGGGTTGGTAATAGCGCACAAAGCACCGATATGCTTCAAAAGGCCGCCGATGAAGTAGTGGGCGGTTTCGCTCAGATGAGCATAGCCTGCATCGTCAGAGAATACGGGCTTGCCGTCCTTCATAAGGAGCATATGAACGTGCATACCGCTGCCTGCCTCGCCATAGATGGGCTTGGGCATAAGGGTTGCGCTCTTGCCGTATTTTGCAGCGGTGTTTTTGATGATGTACTTGATGGTCATGGTAGCATCTGCCATCTTGGACATTTCGCCAAGCTGAGGCTCAATCTCAAACTGACCGGATGCGGCAACCTCGGGATGATGATACTTAACCTTAATGCCTGCCTCTTCCATCAGCAAGCTCATTTCGCTGCGGCACTCGTAAGAGGTGTCGAAGGGCTTGGCAATGTGGTATGCCTTTTGCTTGGGAACGATGTGGCCGAGGCCCTCATCAAAGCTGTTCCAATATGACTGCTTAGCGTCAAGACACATTGAAATGGAGTTGGGCTGTACCTCCCAACCTACCTGATCAAAGAGGTAGAACTCGAACTCGGGCAAAATAAGCATGGTATCGGCCACACCGCTGTCGCGCATATACTTTTCTGCAGCGAGAACGATGGTGCGGGGATACTGTGCCAAAGGTCTGTTTGCAGGAGAGTCGATTATCATTGCGTTACCGCTCATGGTGAGGGTAGGAATCTCACAGAAGGGGTCAATCATAGCGGTGTCGGGGTCGGGGATGAAAACCATATCGCTCTTTTCAACCACTGCGTAGCCGTAGTTGGATGCATCGAAGCCAATACCCTTTTCCATAGTTTCTTCAGAGAAACTGTATGCAGGGATGGTTACGTGACGGAATTGGCCGTGAATGTCAACCATTTTAAAGTCAACCATTTTAATATCATTGTCTTTTATAAATTTGACAATGTCTTTAATAGATTTGCCCATATTCACACTTCTTTCTTAATTGATGAATATATTTTATAATATACTACCCTGTTTGTCAACAAAAACAAGGGGATTTTGAAAAAAGAAAAAGGCGACAGATAGCCTCTGTCACCTTGCTTCATATAGGTTAGGTTATTTCTCTTCAACGTCACTTGCAAACTTGCAGATAAATGCGTTGGGAAGATATCTGCCAAGACTGTCGGTGCTTGAAGGTCTGTTGATGGTCTTGCCGCGGTAATTCATAATTGAGGAACTACCGCCGTCAAGATTCATTGCCTGATAGGCCTTATGCTTAAGCATAATCTGTGCAAGGTCGGTAACCGTTGCGCCAATGCTGTGGCCCACCTGTCGACCGTCAATAACAAGCATTAAGAAATCGCCGTTCTCTGTCTGACCAACAGCGGTTCGTGGCTGCAATCCGTAACCGAAGGAGCCCTGCACGTACTTGGCGCCGTCAACAATCAGGGCGGGGCTGAACTGAACTGCCCACTTATACTCCTTGACCGCTTTGGAGTCGTAGTTTTGGATATAAAGCTTATTATCCGCTTTAAAGCCAAAGAACTTAAGTTCGCGCTTGGGGTTGCCGTAATCGACGCCGTCGAGCACCATACTGCCCATAACGGTGCCACCGTTGCCCTTGTAGCCCTCGTCCATAAATCCGCTTGCATTGATGGCTACGAGAGCGTTGTTATCCTTTGAAAACTTGGTAATAAGGTTGCCGTATGAGCCAAGCGCTTTGGACTTGGCCACTGTGATTTGCTCGGGATTTTTTACGATAGCCAGCAGGCCTTTATATTGCTCACCCGTTACCTCTACAATCAAGAGGTTGTTTTTATAATCCAACACCTTGATTTTTTCGCCGAGAGTGGTTTTGAGGTCAATTTTGCCGTCCAAATTCTCAATAAACAAATCCTCATACTTGGTGATTTTATGCTCGGACATATAGGCCTTGAGAAGTTTTTTATCAACCTCCCAATATCTTTCATAAAAGCGCTCTTCGGGAGTTTTTTCAGAGTCGGAGGTGTTTGAATTGTCGGAATCCCACTGGCTTTCAAGCTCGTTTTGCATAGCCTGATTTTCCATAGCGGTCAGCATTACGTCATCTATGATATAGCCGGGGATGAATGCGGTAGCCAGCCACTGATGTCGGCCTGTGGTCATAGCCGTTTCGATGTAAATGTCTCGCCATTTTTTAATGAAAGGAATATTAGAAAATACCGCCGTGCAGTAAAGCAAAACCAATGCGGTCAATACAGAGGTTGTCCATATAATAATCTTGCGCTTTTTTGACATCTTTGCTTTTCCTTCCCGTTAATTTTTTGCGGTTTCAAAATTAAAACCCCATAAATCAACGATTTAAGGGGTTTGGCAGAGGTGGCAGGATTTGAACCTACGAATGCTGGAATCAAAATCCAGTGCCTTACCGCTTGGCGACACCTCTATATCATATTATGGCACATAGGGTGTGCCGAATTATTAAATGGGGTGGGTAAAGGGACTCGAACCCTCGGCCTCCAGAGCCACAATCTGGCGCGCTAGCCAACTGCGCCATACCCACCAAATAGACCCGAAAAACCCCTCGTGGTTGACACAAGGGGTATCGGGATGGTGACCCGTACGGGAATCGAACCCATGTTACCGCCGTGAAAGGGCGGTGTCTTAACCGCTTGACCAACGGGCCATATGGTAGCGGTAGTCGGATTTGAACCAACGACACTTCGGGTATGAACCGAATGCTCTAGCCAACTGAGCTATACCGCCATTTTAATGCGCACATCGTGCGACCTTGATATTATAATACAACACCTTGAACTTGTCAACTGTTTTTTTAATTTTTTTGCTACTTTAATCGTTCTCTTATTATTCCTATAACCTTTTTCTCCCGTCGTGAAACCTGAACCTGACTCATTTTTAAAATTTTGGCTGTTTCTGTTTGGGTCATTTCTCTGAAATAGCGCAGTTCTATCATTTGGCGGTCAACAGAGCAAAGCTCATTCATCGCTTGGTGCAAGGCCATATTTTCGCACAGCTTAACCGTATCGTCGGCGGTTGGAAGGTCTTGCTGTGCGTAATCGTCATCCTCCCACACGGTGAGGGATAAGGTGGGCTGTGCGGCACAAAGAGCCTCGCTGACTCGCTCTGCACTTTCCCCTACCGCTGCAGCAAGTTGGCTGACGGTGGGTGCCTCACCCGTTTTTTTAGTCAACCGCTCCTGCTCAGTGGCGCAGCGCAAAGCAAGCTCTTTAAGGCTTCGGCTCACCTTTACTCCGCCGCCTTCGCGAAAAAGCCGACGGATTTCACCAAGTATCGCAGGAAAAGCATAGGTTGAGAACATCAGACCTCGCTCAGCTTCAAAGCCCGAGGCAGCACGAATCAGTCCCAGACAGCCCGCTTGATAAAGGTCGTCGTACTCAACTCCTCTGCCGACAAAACGTCGGCAGCAGGCGTGAACAAGCCCGAGATTTTCCGAAACCAACTCGTTTCGCTCGGTAGTGCTCATAGGTGCACCCTCTGAGATAGTTTTTTGACGAGAGTGACGGTGGTGCCAACCCCCACCTTTGAGCGCACCCGTACTCCGTCGGTGAAGGATTGCATTACAGCAAAACCCAGGCCTGCACGCTCTCCACCCAACGACGACCACATGGGCTGCATTGCAGTTGGAATATCGGCTATGCCGCAACCTCTATCCTTGATTTTGATTTTTACGGTGCGGTCGTCGTACAGCTCTGCGGTTATGTAGACAGTACCGATGGCATCCTGATAAGCGTGAACAGTGCAGTTGGTAACTGCCTCGCTGACGGCCGTTTTTATATCGGCAAGCTCGTCCACCGTTGGGTCAAGCTGTGATACAAAAGCACCCACTGCCACACGGGCAAAACTCTCATTAGAAGAGAGGGAAGGCAGAGTTAATTTGATTTGGTTGACAGGTTTCATATTTTCACCCCCTTGCTTGGTTTTTCATTTTAATAACGGCTATGCGGTCAATGCCCGACAGACGCATAACCTTATAAACCTGTGAGGATATGTTTTGCACGGTGAGAGTTGCGCCCACCTCTGACGCGGTTTTGTAGCGCCCCATCACAAGACCGATGCCCGACGAATCCATAAAGGACAAATCCCCGAAATCTATTATCAGTTTTTTAGGCTTTTGCTGCAAAAGGGCATCGTCAATTTGTTGGCGAATGGGTGCGGCGGCGTGATGGTCCAGCTCGCCCTCAAGATAGGCGATAAGCATGTCCTCTTGGGACTCGATTTTTACCGACATAAAAGCTCCTTTCAAAAATAAAAAATATCCTGTATTAGTGATAATACAGGATACCTTTGGCTTTTTCGCGAAAAATCCGCCGTCAATTATTCTGTTTTTGAGGAAGCATTGGTCGAATTTGGGATGCAAGATAAAGAGAGCCGCAAATAACAAGCGGGCTCTCCCCTTTTATCTCGTCAGCAAGAGCCAGAGCGGCATCTATGCTGTCGGATGCAATCACTCGGTCACAATAGGGTGAGAGGCAATCTTTAAGCTCGGCAGCCGTCATTGTGCGTGGATTATCCACAGCAACGGTGATGATTTGGCTGAATTTGGGTGCCACCTCGCTGACGGCGGCGGTGCAATCCTTATCCTTAAGCATACCTATTACAGCAACGGGATTTTGACCGCCAAATCGGTCAAGCACCTTTGCCAGGGCGCGCATACCGTCGGGGTTGTGGGCTCCGTCCAATATAATAAGAGGAGTTTTTGACACCACCTCTACCCTTGCGGGCATTGAGGCGGCGGCTATACCCTGTGAGATGTATTGAGGGTCAATGCCGATGGACAGTGCTGCTTCGATGGCAGTGACGGCGTTGAGCACCTGATGGTCACCCACAAGGCACAGGCTGTAATCGGTGCCCTTGTACTCAAACTCGGCGCCTGACAAATCAGTTGTATAGGCAGGGATTTGAGGGATTATAAAGGGACAACCGAGAGCTTCGCAGGTATCGGAAATAACCTTGGCAGCATCTTGGTATTGGTGTGGGTATGCAACCACCTTGCAACCTTTTTTGATTATGCCACATTTTTCGGTGGCTATCTGCTGAACGGTATCGCCTAAAATGGCAGTATGATCCAAATCGATATGTGTGATTACGGCGCATTCGGGAGCATCAATAACATTGGTGGCATCATATCGGCCACCAAGGCCCACCTCCAACACGGCATAGTCACAGCCCTTTTGAGCAAACCACAGCAAGGTGATGGCGATGACCACCTCGAACTCATTGGCCACCACACCCTCGCTGTCAAGCTTGGTTATGATGGGATAAAGTTGCTCGGTTATAGCGGTCAATTCTTCTTCGCTTATAAGCTCGCCGTCAATGCGGAAGCGCTCGCGAAAATCGGTTATATAGGGGGATGTGCTCAAGCCCGTGCGGTAACCCGCTGCGGTGAGAATATTACTTATCATCACCGAGGTAGAGCCCTTTCCGTTAGTGCCTGCGATGTGGATAAAGCGCATACTCCTTTGAGGATTACCACACAAGGAAGTGATGCGCTTTATTCTGTCAAGACCGGGAGTAGAGCTGAACCTCTGCCGTGAATGAATAAAGTCAACGGCTTGGGTGTAGTTCATACTATCTCCTTATTTACTTATTAGCCGAGGGCGGCAATTCGCTCGTCAATCATTGAAAGCTTTTCTTGGTGACGGGCAAGCTGCTCGCGCTGTGCGGCAACAACCTTTTCAGGTGCTTTCTCAACAAATGAGGGGTTGTTGAGCTTGCTCTCGACAAAGGCTACGTCCTTAAGAACAGCCTCGCGCTCTTTCATCAAGCGGGCGCGCTCTGCCTCAAAGTCGACCAGGTCGCCGAGAGGAATATAAATCTTTGCGTCAACGGTAACGATTGAAACAGCGTTTTCAACCTGAATACCCTCGCCAACTTCGGTTGAAGCGGCTGATGCAAGGCGTTCGAAGAAGATGGCGCCCTTGCGGAAGGTGTCGCCGTAGACGGTATCGATGTAAACGTTAGCCTTCTTTGAAGGAGGAACGTTCATCTCTGCCCTGCGGTTACGAACGGCACGGATAGCATCCATAATTCTGCCGAATTCGCGCTCGTCCTCGTCGAATACGAGATTTTGGTCGAACTTGGGCCACTCTGATACCATAATGCTGGAGCCTTCGTGGGGAAGAGTTTGCCAAATCTCTTCGGTAATGAAGGGCATAAAGGGATGGAGCAGTTTAAGAATGCCTGTCATAACATATACAAGCACTGCGCGGGCTGATGCAGCAGCGGTGGCATCGTCACCGTTAAGGCGAACCTTGCACAGCTCGATGTACCAATCACAGAATACATCCCAAATAAAGTCGTAAAGCTTTTGAACAGCCATACCAATCTCAAACTTGTCAAGGTTATCGGTAACCTCTGAAATCAAGCGGTTGTATTGGCTGAGCACCCACTTATCCTCCATCGACAAGGCTTCGGGGAGGTAAGCGGCAGGCTCGTTCTCAGGCAGGTTCATAAGAATGAAGCGAGAAGCGTTCCACAATTTGTTAGCAAAGTTGCGGGATGCCTCTACCCTTTCGGGTACGTAGCGCATATCGTTGCCGGGGCTGTTGCCGGTGGCAAGGGTGAAGCGCAATGCATCGGCGCCGTATTTTTCAATCTCGACCAGCGGGTCAATACCGTTACCCAAGGATTTGCTCATCTTGCGGCCCTGTGCATCACGAACGATGCCGTGAATAAGAACGGTATTGAAGGGAGCCTTGCCGGTATACTCCAAGCCGGAGAAAATCATTCTGGCAACCCAGAAGAAGATAATGTCGTAGCCGGTTACGAGAGTGTTGGTGGGATAGAAATACTTAAGGTCTTCGGTGTTGTCGGGCCAACCCAGAGTTGAGAAGGGCCACAATGCCGATGAGAACCAGGTGTCGAGAGTATCCTCGTCACGGCTGATGTTGGTGCTGCCGCACTTTGAGCACTTGCAGGGTGCGTCGAGAGTAACCATTACCTCGTCACAGTCGGCGCAGTAGTAGGCAGGAATGCGGTGACCCCACCAAAGCTGACGGGAAATACACCAGTCACGGATGTTATCCATCCAGTTAAAATAGGTTTTATTGAAGCGCTCGGGCACAAACTTGATTTCACCGTTTTTAACAACGTCGATAGCAGGCTTTGCCAAGGGCTCCATCTTAACGAACCACTGCTTGGATACGCGGGGCTCAACAGTTGAATGGCAACGGTAGCAATGGCCAACGTTGTGCTTCATAGGCTCAATCTTAACAAGGAAGCCGCCTGCCTCCAAATCGGCAACGATGGCTTTGCGAGCCTCGTAACGGTCCAGACCTGCATACTTGCCGCCCTTTTCGTTGATGTGGGCATCGTCGGTCATTACGTTGATAACCTCAAGGTTATGACGAAGGCCAACCTCGAAGTCGTTGGGGTCGTGTGCAGGAGTAATCTTAACAACGCCGGTGCCGAAATCCATCTCTACATAGGTGTCGGCAACAACGGGGATTTCGCGGTTAACGAGAGGCAGGGTTACAGTCTTGCCAATAAGGGCCTTGTAGCGCTCGTCGTCGGGATGAACGGCAACTGCAGTATCGCCAAGCAAGGTTTCGGGGCGGGTGGTTGCAAGCTCGATGTAGCCGCTGCCGTCGGTGATGGGATAGCGCAAATGCCAGAATGAGCCCTCGGACTCTTCATATTCAACCTCGGCATCAGAAATAGAGGTGCAGCAGGTGGGGCACCAGTTGATGATGCGCTCGCCACGGTAAATGAGGCCCTTTTCATAAAGGCGGATGAAAACCTCGTTTACAGCCTTGTTGCAGCCTTCGTCGAGGGTAAATCTCTCTCTGTCCCAGTCGCAGGATGAGCCAAGCTTTTTGAGCTGCTCAACGATGCGGCCGCCATATTGACGTTTCCACTCCCAGGCGCGCTCGAGGAACTTTTCGCGGCCCAAATCCTCTTTAGTAAGGCCTTCCTCTGCCATTGCGGCAACAATTTTTGCCTCGGTGGCAATGGATGCGTGGTCGGTGCCGGGAAGCCACAAGGTGGCTCTGCCCTGCATTCTGCGGAAACGGATAAGAATATCCTGCAGTGTTTCATCAAGGGCGTGGCCCATATGAAGCTGACCGGTGATGTTGGGAGGGGGGATTACAATGGTGTAGGGCTCCTTTTTAGGGTCTACTTCGGCGTGAAAATAGCCACCATCCACCCAGAATTTATACAGCCTGTCCTCTACTTTGGCAGGATCGTATAATTTATCTAACTGTTTTTGCATATCTATGCTCCTCTCGGGGTAGTAAAAATACAGTTTCACAAATATATATTGTATAATGACAGCCGCTTTTTGTCAACTGTTTTAAGCCTTTCGCGGCATAATTTGGCCCATATTTTCATATAATATTGAGGTAAACGGTATTTGCTGTGCAAAAAAACTTTGATTTTTTGAAAATAACACTTGCATTTATCATTTGTTTATAGTATAATAGCATTTGCACTTGAAGTGCGCTATATATCGCGGGGTAGAGCAGATGGTAGCTCGTCGGGCTCATAACCCGGAGGTCGTGAGGTTCAAGTCCCACCCCCGCAACCAAAAAAATTCCTCGGATTTGTTCCGAGGATATTTTTTTACCTCTTCACTTTTCACTCTTCACTCTTCACTTTTCTCCCTCCGTCGAGGAATTTTTTTGGAGGTAATAAGTAATAGTGAATAGTGAAAAGGTATAAGATGTAGCTTTTTGCCAAGGCAAAAAGCATTTTTTATTATAATCAGGTGAAAAAGGTTTTAAGTCCTGCATCTTTTTCGGCACCTCTACTCAAAAACCTTCTCGGACGAAGTTCGGGAAGGTTTTACTTTTTCACTTTTCACTCTTCACTTTTCACTAAATCCGTCCGAGAAGATTTTTGGAGGTAATAAGTAATAGTGAATAGTGAAGAAGTGTTTTGCAAGGCTTTGCCTTGCACTTTTTACTTTTAGGAAGTATAATAAGTTTAAGGGGTGATAGCGATGAAAGAAAGTCCGTTGATGATAAAGTCAAAAGCGTTTGCGCTTGATGTGATAAAAGTATGTAAAGAGTTAAGAAATGCAAAATGTGAGAGCGCTTTAATAAATCAGTTTTTGAGGTCAGGCACTTCTATTGGTGCAAACATAAGAGAAGCATTTTATGCTCACGGGAAAGCCGATTTCGTCGCAAAACTCCAAATTGCTCTTAAAGAATGTAGCGAAAGCGAATATTGGATTGAATTGCTTTTGGATAGCGGATATTATAACGATAAAACTCTGCTTGACAAATGTACCGAAGTGAAAAGAATTTTAATTTCTTCCATCAACACCACCAAGGAGAATATGAAATGATGTCCGCAAATTATATAAGCAGCATCTTATTTGATAATAAATTAGATAAAAACTCATATCTGAATGATTTGCCAATTATAAAGTATTTGTTAAAAGAAAAAGAACTTTCCTTTTCTTCAAATGTGACCTTTTTTGTCGGAGAAAACGGAACGGGCAAGTCCACCTTACTTGAGGCAATTGCGGTGGCTTACGGATTTAATGCCGAGGGTGGTTCGCGCAATTTTACTTTCTCTACAAACGAAACCCATTCTGAGCTTTTTGAGCATATTACACTCATTAAACGTAATTTTGCTAAAGATGGATTTTTTTTAAGAGCTGAAAGCCTTTATAATGTAGCAACCAATATTGATGATATGGATAAACTGCCATCATTTGATGCACCGGTTATTGAAGGATACGGCGGAATTTCTTTACATAAACAGTCCCACGGGGAAAGTTTTCTTTCTATCGTTCAAAACCGATTTTTCGGTAACGGACTTTATATATTAGACGAACCTGAAGCCGCTTTATCACCAAATCGACTGTTATCTTTAATAGTTGAAATAAATTCTTTGGTAAAAAAAGATTCTCAATTTATAATAGCGACGCATTCACCGATTCTTATGACTTTTCCAAATGCGCAAATCTTAGAATTTTCGCAAGACGGTATTAAAAGTGTAAAATATCAAGATACGGAGCATTTCAGGCTCACTAAAAACTTTTTAGAAAACCCCGAAAAAATGTTACATTATTTGTTAGAAAACAACGATATCTAAATTGATTCAACTTGCCAAAGAAACTCAGTTTCCCTTTTGGGAGACTGAGTTTTTTCGTTATGTGAGTTTTGGGGACTTGAACCTGAGAAGGTCTGAGCGTAAAAAACAGTCCGGTGGACTGTTTTTAGCGAGGAGTGGCGAGACGGGTACTGTTGCAACGCAACGGTCGGCGAGCCGATAGTATGCAAGGCGAAGCCGTAGCAGACGGTCAAGTCCCACCCATGCAACCAACATTGCGAACCGAAAAAGATATCGGTTCGAAAAACCCCGAAACCACAACGGTTTCGAACTTTTTCTATACAAATTTTTGTAGTTGAATTTTATAAATATCCTCCGCCCAAAACGGCTTTTGGGGAGGATTTGAACTAAAATATATTGCAGATGGAATGTAATTTTGATATAATTATAATCGAAGAAATAAAGGAAAGTTATCGGGGAGGTAAGATATGCACATAAAAAAAGCTCATAAGCTTTCGCAAGCGCTTATTATTATTCGGGATTGTTACTATGCAAAAGCCAATAACTTATCCTATTCCAAATTTAAATTGGCATCAGCAAATCAATATATTGAGGATATATGTAAATATATTGACAAAAAATCTGATGATGTTGAAAGGGATTTTCTCTTTTCTTGCTTTGGTGCCTTAGATGAACTGAAAGATGAAGGGGACTTTACTAAAACCTCCCGCTTTGCCGAAGCAATTCATCGTGTTCCATATTTATTCTGCGGTGAGGAAAAATGGGATGCCTCGTTTAAAGAACAATACATTACACCTTTTTGTCAGATGTATGGCGATGAGTGGTTTGAAGATGTATTGTCAATGCGTATACCTAAGAAAAGAAATTTGCAAAAGGCAAACAGGAGCATTTATCGCTACAACGAAATTAATATAATGAGCCTGCCCGGTTATTTTTGTTTCAGAATGTTGTTCCCTTTTCTTACAATACCGGTTATTTTGGGCTTTATAGCTTATATTCATTTTTCTGATTATACAGAAGCCGATCACGGCAAACGGTATGAAATTACGGTAACAGATTGCGAATACGAGAACACGGAAGAGTACGATTACCTGTACATATCCTGCAAAGAATTTGAAGAAAACTTTGAAGTCACTCGTTTTTTTCAGTATTCCAATTTACCAAAAGAGCTAATTGAGCGATGTGAGGCAGGAGAAACTCTGGTTGCATATGCAGAATACAAACAGCCAAAAAATTATGACAATTACTATGAGGTAATTCAGTTAGAAAGTTTGGATGGAACAGTTTATCGTTCATACGAGCATACGAATCAAATAGATCGATATATATTGACTTTCTTGCTGATTGCTGCAGTTGTTATTTTTGTTCCGTTTTTTATTCTTTTCTTAATGATGCTGATTGTTGCATTAAATCGCCAACGATTTGTTTCACATCCACGTTTTGTGAAATTCTGTTTTCCAAATTATTCGTTGCCATTAAAGTGACTCAAAATGATATCTTTTTTCGGTGCGACGTGCCAAAACAAAGACACCCATCGGGTGTCTTTTTGTTTTGGTTGCGAGAATGGGCCCTGAACCACGGCCTCCGGAGGAGGTCGTGGGTGAGCAAGAGAAAACGATAAAGTATCGTTTTCTCGCAGCGATACCCCACAAAGCAAGGAGTATGCCGAGCTGAGCGTACCGAGGCGAAGGCAGACGACTATGCGACTGGGGAGGGCCTTTCAAGTCCCACCCCCGCAACCAACATTGCGAACCGATTTAGATGTCGGCGCAGAAAAGTCCGAAACCATAGCGGTTTCGGACTTTTTCTATACAAATTTTTGTAGTTGAATTTTATAGATATCCTCCGCCAAAAACGCCTTTCGGGGAGGACTTGAACTAAAAAAGCGGTTTTGCAAGTGCTACTTGACAAAATCAAGTGATATATTCTTTATTTTTGCAAGGATTTCTGTTATAATCAAATTAAGCAAAAGGAGGCGACCTTTATGACAGTTGGTGAAAAAATCCAGAAATATAGAAAAGACCTTAATTTATCACAAGAGGAACTTGGTCAAAAGTTGCTTGTAAGCCGTCAGACGATTAGTCTATGGGAAAAAGATCAAACTGTTCCGACAATTGATAATTTAATGCGCCTGAGTGATATATTTGGAATATCAGTTGATGAAATATTAAATTCCGAAAACAAAGAACAAAATGCAGAAATTCAACCGAATGAATCATATCGGTTTACTTTTTTAAAGCAAGAATTAAATGAAATATATCGTTTGCAAAGCAAAAGTATTTACAAAAGACCTATCATTTTTACCGTGCTTTGCATTTTGATGATTGTGTTTTGTATTGGATCATCTGCACCGGACGTTATGATTGGTTTTTCTTTCGGTATGTTTTTAATTGGTGCCGTTTCGCATATTAAGGGAATTCGAGCATATAGCAAAGCATGGAAAAACAGCACAGAACGAATTTGCAAATCAGTATACGAATATAAAGTTTTTGAAAATTATATAAGTGTTAATATCTATCGCGAAAACGAAAAAATTCGCGAATCAAAATGTTTCTTTACGGATATCGAGCAAATTCAGCAGTTTGGCAAATGGCTTTTCTTACAATTCGGTGGGCA
>JAZNIT010000024.1:0-65751 GCA_045577615.1 Acutalibacteraceae bacterium | reverse complement strand
TCATCGTTTTGCCTTTACCTTTGTAATACACAAAGTATTACTGCAGGCTTCAGGCATTACGAATGAAACAAAATTATCGGTTACAAAACTGCAAGCACCTAAAACAGATGAATTTTTGATAGAACAAAAGGCAAAACACCGCAGTAACGCTGTCGCGTACTGCGGTGTTTTAACGCATTGGTCTGCAAAAAGTAGCTGTTTTAGGCGAATTATCCCTAACCACAGCTCCCTTTCAGGGTGATTTTTTTGCATACAGCTCATCATAATACCAGCTTGCCGGATTTTCTTCTATATGCTTTTTAATTTCGGCATAATCCTCGTGACCTCTGACGACATGGTCATAAAAGCCCCTTTGCCAAATGTTTCCGCCACATTCTTTGTTGCAAAATCTTTTGAAGGTAGACACGAAATTTGATACCTTCGAAGCTTGTTTTGTAGGGGTCGACATCCCTGGCGACCCGTCAACCAGCAGCAAAAAATGAATATGGTTAGGCATAATAACATATTGCTCTACCGTTATATGGTCATAAAATTCGTTTAACTGCTTTATGTACTTCTCTGCTATTTCTCCGTATGGCAGCATCCGGATATTTTGCGGGTCGCCGAGGACGTCGACCCCTACGGCTGAAAGAATTTCTCGTCTGTTTAACGTACAAATTGTCAAAAAATATGCACCGTTTGTGTTATAGTCAAAGTCCTTCAGCCTCGTTGCTTTTCGCTTTGGCAACTCTTTTTTATCCATTGTGCCACCTCCCTTTCATAGAACAAATTCGGCAGAAAGACCTTCCTTCTGCCGAGTTTTGCTTTTTGTTATTCTTCTTCAGGTGGGGGAAGTTTTTGGATGCGCACACGCTCGATGCGGCGCTCACTTACTCCTTCAACGGTAAACTCACAGCCTGCCACTGTGACCGATATATCCTCGCCCTCGGCAGGGATGCGGCCGATGATTGACATTATCAATCCGCCAACCGTATCGTAGTCGCCCTCGGGCAGCTCGGTATCAAGCAGGTCTGACACCTCATCCACAGCGGCGGTACCGTCGACGGTAAAGGTGCTTTCGTCGATTTGCTCGATGTTATCCTCGTCCTCATCGTCATATTCGTCCTGAATATTGCCAACGATGGACTCAAGCAAATCCTCTATGGTTACGATGCCTGCAGTGCCGCCGTATTCATCCGACACAATGCACATTTGCAGACGGTTTTCTGTCATTTCGGTGAAAAGCTCGCCGCACTTTTTGCTCTCGGGCACGAAGTGTGCCTTGCGAAGCAGCTGGTTAAGCTCGCCCTTTGGAAGGTCGTGGCCTACGTACTTAAGCAGGTCCTTGACGTATATGATACCTTTGATGTCATCAACGTTATCGGCGTAGGCAGGGATACGTGAATATCCCTCTTCAATAGCCAGTCGCACAACATCGTCAAGAGTGCTGTCGTTAAGGTCGACCGCTACCATATCGGTGCGGTGAGTCATAACGTCGGAAGCGACGATGTCGTCAAATTCAAAGATGTTGTTAATCATCTCTTTTTGGCTTTCTTCGATAACACCCTTTTCCTCGCCCTCGTCAACCAAGAGCAAAATCTCATCCTCAGTTACAAGGTCAACGTCGCTGTTGGGGTCGATGCCGAAAAGTCGCAGCATAATATTGCCCGACAGGGTGAGCATTGCCACGAAGGGTTTGCAGAAGGCGTTAATAAAGCCGGCCAGTCCCACAAAAGCAAAAGCAACCTTTTCAAGGTTATGCAAGGCAATGCGGCGGGGCACCATTTTGCCAAGCACAAGGGCAAAGTGTGACACGATGGCGGTGATTACCACAACAACTGCAGTGCTGATAAAATCAACGGTTGCTTTGTTGAGGCTTTGGATGCCCACCATTGTTGCCACCCATTTTGCAAGAGCAGGGGCAAAAAACACAGCGGCAAAGGCCACGGTCAAAAAGCCTGTAAAGGTGATGCTGATTTGAATTGCGGTGGAAAAGCGTGATGAGTCGTCGGTAAGCTTTAATAATTTTTTTGCTTTACGATTTCCCTCTTCTGCCATTTTTGCCAGTTTGTTTGTGTTGATTTCGCCAACGGCAGTTTCGCACAGGGCGAAGAATGCGCTGACCAGTATAAGGCAAAGCAGCAGAATTATTTGCCAAATACAATTAGGCCCGGGGTCGTCCATTATTTATAACTCCTTTCAAAATTAAAAAGTCCGACAGCTAAACTGCCGTATGGTAATAATACCCTATTTTTTCTCTTTTGTCAACAAGGGTGAAGGTCACACCTTAAGGAGTATTTTTCTTTTCTGCGCGTTTTTTGCCTCTTTTGCCGTATTTTTTATATAAGTTTGTGCTTTTTTTATCAAAATGCCTATTTACACCGCGCATCAAAAGTGTTAATATATATGTGTATGTAAATATGTCGGTAGTATATTCATACTACCCCCATAATCTTACCAATTATAATTTCTTTTCTAAGGAGGAGCAAATCCAAATGGCAAGAAAAATGAAAACAATGGATGGTAATAACGCTGCGGCACACGTGTCCTACGCTTTTACCGAAGTAGCCGGTATTTATCCGATTACTCCCTCATCCCCTATGGCAGACTATGTTGACCAGTGGGCAGCAAACGGTCTGAAAAACATCTTTGGCACCACTGTTAACGTGGTAGAGATGCAGTCTGAAGCAGGTGCTTCCGGTACCGTTCACGGTTCACTGGCAGCAGGTGCTTTGACCACCACCTACACCGCATCACAGGGTTTGCTGTTGATGATCCCCAATATGTACAAAATCGCCGGCGAGCTGCTGCCCTGCGTATTCCACGTATCTGCACGCTGCGTTGCCAGCCACGCTTTGAACATATTCGGCGTCCACTCTGTCGTATATGCTTGCCGTCAGTCCGGCTTTGCTATGCTGGCAGAGAGCAATCCTCAGGAAGTTATGGACTTGGGCGCAGTTGCTCACTTGGCTTCTATTAAGGGCCGCGTTCCCTTTATCAACTTCTTTGACGGTTTCCGCACCTCTCACGAGCTTCAGAAGATCGAAGTTTGGGATTTCGACGATCTTAAAGAAATGACCGATATGGATGCTGTTGAAGCATTCCGTAAGCGTGCTCTTAACCCCGAGCGCCCCGTAATGCGTGGTTCACACGAAAACGGCGACATCTTCTTCCAGCACCGTGAGGCTTGCAACAAGTACTATGATGCAATGCCTGCTATTGTTGAAGAGTACATGAACAAGGTTAACGCTAAGATTGGCACCAACTACAAGCTGTTCAACTACTACGGCGCACCCGACGCTGACAGAATCATCATTGCTATGGGTTCTGTTTGCGACGTTACAGAAGAGGTTATCGATTACTTGAACGCTGCAGGACAAAAGGTTGGTCTTGTAAAGGTTCGTTTGTATCGTCCCTTCTCTGCTGAGAAGCTTGCAGAGGCCATTCCTGCAACCGCTAATAAGATTGCTGTTCTTGACCGTACCAAGGAGCCCGGTGCTTTGGGCGAGCCTCTCTACCTCGACGTAGTTGCTGCTCTTGCTGCTACCGGCAAAACCGCTACCGTTATCGGCGGTCGTTACGGCCTTGGTTCAAAGGATACTCCTCCTTCAAGCGTATTCGCTGTATATGACGAGCTCAAGAAGGATGCTCCCAAGAATCAGTTTACCATTGGTATCGTTGACGACGTTACCAACCTCTCTCTTGAAGAGAAGCCTGCTCCCAACACTGCTGCTCCCGGCACCATCGAGTGCAAGTTCTGGGGTCTTGGCGGTGACGGTACCGTAGGTGCTAACAAAGACTCTATCAAGATTATCGGTGACCACACCGACAAGTACGTTCAGGCTTACTTCCAGTATGACTCTAAGAAGACCGGCGGTATCACCATTTCTCACTTGCGCTTTGGTGACAAGCCCATCAAGAGCCCCTACTACATCAACAAGGCTGACTTCGTTGCTTGCCACAACCCCTCATATGTACTGAAGGGCTACAAGATGGTTAACGACGTTAAGCCCGGCGGTGTATTCCTTATCAACTGCCAGTGGAACGCTGAAGAGCTTGACAAGAATATGCCTGCTGAAGCAAAGCGCTACATTGCACAAAACAACATTCAGCTTTACACCGTTAACGCTATCGATATCGCTGCTGAAATCGGTCTTGGCAAGCGTACCAACACCGTTCTGCAGTCTGCCTTCTTCGCTCTTTCCAAGGTTCTTCCCGCTGAGGAAGCAATCGGCTATATGAAGGAAAAAGCTCAGAAGTTTATGAAGAAGGGTAAAGAAATCGTCGAGATGAACGAAAAGGCTATCGACGCCGGTGCTACCGCATTCGTTAAGATCGACGTTCCCGCCGCTTGGGCAACCGTTGCTGACGATGCCGCTCCTGCCGCATCTGAAGGTGCAGCCGAGCTTGTAAAGCAGGTTGACAACATCATGTTCCCCGTTGGCAAGATGGACGGCGATTCACTGCCCGTATCTGCATTCGAGGATTGTGCAGACGGTACCTTCCAGCAGGGTGCTTCTGCTTACGAAAAGCGCGGCGTTGCCGTTATGGTTCCCGAGTGGAATGCAGAAACCTGCGCTCAGTGTAACAAGTGCTCATTCGTTTGCCCCCATGCTACCATCCGTCCCTTCGCTCTTACCGAGGAAGAGGCTGCTGCAGCACCTGCAAACACCAAGTTTGGCACCAAGCCCATCTTCAAGACCGGCTACAAGTACACCCTCGCTGTATCTCCCATGGATTGTATGGGTTGCGGCGTATGTATCGGCGAATGTCCCACCAACTCACTCAAGATGGTTTCTCGTGAGAGCCAGATGGCACAGCAAGAAGTATTTGACTATTGCGTAGCCAACGTTTCTGAGAAGAAGGACATCAGCCCCGCTATGAACGTTATCACCAGCCAGTACAAGAAGCCCTTGCTCGAGTTCTCAGGCTCTTGCGCAGGTTGTGCTGAAACCGCTTATGCTCGCCTTGTTACCCAGCTGTTCGGTGACAGAATGTACATTTCTAACGCTACCGGTTGTTCTTCAATCTGGGGCGGTCCTGCTGCTACTTCTCCCTACACCGTAAACGCTAAGGGTCAAGGTCCTGCTTGGGCAAACTCTTTGTTCGAGGATAATGCTGAGCACGGTCTTGGTATGTATCTCGGTCAAAAGGCTATCCGTGAGCGTTTGGCCGCTCAGGTTAAGGATATGGCCGCTTCTGACAAAGCTTCTGCCGAGTTCAAGGCTGCTGCTGACAAGTACATCGAAACCTATGAGGATGGCAACGCTAACGCTGCTGCTACCGACGCTTTGGTTGTTGAGCTTGAAAAGGCTGCCGCTGCAGGTTGCCCAGTTGCTCCCGAAGTATTGGCAAGCAAGGAATACCTCTCCAAGAAGTCTGTTTGGATCTTCGGTGGTGACGGTTGGGCATACGACATCGGCTTCGGCGGTGTTGACCACGTTCTTGCTTCAGGCAACGACGTAAACATCTTCGTATTCGATACCGAGGTTTACTCTAACACCGGCGGTCAGGCATCTAAGGCTTCACAGATCGGTCAGGTTGCACAGTTCGCTGCTGCAGGTAAGGCCATCGCTAAGAAGTCACTTGCTGAAATCGCTATGTCTTACGGTTACATCTACGTAGCACAGATTGCTATGGGTGCCGATATGAACCAGACCCTCAAGGCTATCCAAGAGGCTGAGGCATATCCCGGTCCCTCACTCATCATCGGTTACGCTCCTTGCGAGATGCACTCTATCAAGGGCGGTATGGTAAACTGCCAGAACGAGATGAGAAAGGCTGTTGCTTCAGGCTACTGGAATATGTTCCGTTTCAATCCTGCTGCTAAGGCTCAGGGCAAGAACCCCCTCACCCTTGACAGCAAGCCTGCTACCGCCGATTATAAGGAGTTCATCCTTGGCGAAGCAAGATATGCTTCTCTTACCCGCTCCTTCCCCGAGCGTGCTGAGGCCTTGTTCGATAAGGCAGCAGAAAACGCTAAGGAGCAGAGAGCTCACCTTGAGAAGCTTGTTGAGCTTTACAAGCCCGAATAATTCGGACTCGCTCGACGCTACTGCATAAACAACAAAGTCCGGTGAGCGCAAGTTCATCGGACTTTGATTTTGTGAGGTTTTTATGTTTGAGATTAAGGATATAAAGCTGTTTTTATTTGATATGGACGGCACCATCTATCTTGGTGACCGTTTGTTTGAGCCTACCATTCCCTTGCTTGACACCATCAAAAAGCAAAATAAGCGCTACCTTTTTATGACCAACAACTCGTCAAAAAGTGTAGAGGCTTATATTGAAAAGCTTCAAAAATTGGGCATTACCGCTTGCAAGGAGGATTTTATGACCTCCTCCCAAGCCACCGCCTATTACCTTAAAAAGCACCACGCCGACAAGCTGATTTACGTGGCAGGCACCAACTCCTTCAAGACGGAGCTGCGTGAGGCAGGGCTTAACATCACCGACCGGCGGCAAGAAGGTATCGGCTGCCTTGTGTGCGGCTTTGATACCGAGCTTACCTTTAAAAAGCTTGAGGATATGAGCATTCTTCTGCTTGATAAGAGCCTGCCCTATATCGCCGCCAATCTTGATTTGGTTTGCCCCACCGAGTACGGCTACGTGCCCGACTGCGGCTCGGTGTGCGAGATGCTGTTTAACGCCACGGGGCGCCGACCCGAGGTTATCGGCAAGCCAAGCCCCCTTATGGTTGAGCTTGCCCTTGAAAAATGGGGCGTTACCAAAAAAGAGACTATGGTTGTGGGCGACCGACTTTATACCGATATTGCCTGCGGCAAAAACGCAGGCATTCCCACCGTGCTTGTGCTCAGCGGCGAAACCGACGAGCAGATGGCGGCGGCATCTCCTCATAAGGCTGACCTGATTTTGCAGGATATAAGCGTTATTCTTAACCAACTGAACAAATCATAACCACCCGTCAAACGGGTGGTTTGCACAAGGGCTAAAAGCCCATAGGACTGACCCGCGTCTAAAGGCGTGGGCTTTCTCTTTGTTCAAGCCAACCGTTGTTACATAATATCCTTCTGCCCAAAAGTGCCGATTGCCAAACTTGTACTTCAAATTCGCATATCGGTCAAACATCATTAACGCACTTTTTCCCTTTAAGTATCCCATAAAACTTGATATACTTATCCTTGGCGGGATGCTTAACAGCAAATGTACGTGGTCCGGCATCATATGCCCTTCTATGATTTCTACTTGCTTGTACCTGCACAATGTCCTAATAATTTCTTGTAGGTCTTTTCGGTACTCGTAATATATTACTTTTCTTCGGTATTTCGGAACAATTACGATATGGTACTTGCATAACCATTTTGTATGTGCTAAACTGTTTGTGCGATTTGCCATAAAATTCTCCTTTCGTTGTACTCTAAGACTTGAACAACCTTATTGTACCATCGGGGAGAATTTTTTGGTATAACCACCGACGCGCACCCGCATAGCGGGTGGTTCTTTTGTTTCGGACGTTCCGTCCTCAACTGGCTAAATCCACTAATTTAAAGAGGCCACGGGGCTGACTCCCATAATGTATATCAAAATTTTCAGATTAGAGCGTGCCTGCAAAATGATAAAAAAGGGTGAGGGCAATATTGGCGACATCGCCACCAGGTGCGGCTTTGACGATGCCAACTATTTTGCCCGCTGCTTTAAGGCACATTTCGGTGTGCCCCCTACCTTTTACAAAGCCAAATAAAAGCAACCGCCGAACATAAACAAAAACATCCCCGATTCCTAAAAAATCGAGGATGTTTTTTAATGTAGTTATGAAATTCTGGATAGATACTGGCAATAGACATACACATTCTGTATTTTCTTTGCCTCAACACCGTCATCGGCTTGAATAATAGGCTGTGTTTCGGAGGGCGTTACATAAAGCTTAAACACGATGGCATCCTGCCCGGGACGCATATTGCGAATTTTTTTGTATGTAAAATTACGCTTTTTAGCACCAAGATAATCAAAAATTACTGTTTCAATCTCTTGATTACTGAAGCAACGAAGAATTTGGTCCTCTTCATAAACCTCAAGGAGCTGAGTTGCCTCGTACAAAGATAAGTTGTAGCATTTGAATACGCCCTCATTCATAACCGACATCATACTGCTGTTGTCAAGAAGCAACAACGGTAAATCTTTTGCATTTGCCATAAAATAACCTCCTTGAAACAAATAATATTCAACCAATTGCTCGGTTATGGCTTAATTATACAGATAATTTTAACTTTTGTCAACAAAAATGTTAAATTTGCCTAAATCAATTCTTATTTATCTTTAATTGCCTATTGATAAAAGGGTGTGTGAAGTGGTATAATCCAATTAACGACATAAAAAGAGGTCAAAATGAAAGCGATAATTATTATTTTAACAAAACTGCTATCCTTTGTGGGCAGGCTGATTGGCAAAGGCACAAGCCTGCCGGGCAAAATTGCTCTTAAGCTCTGCCCCACCATACTTTCAAAGCTCACTCTACCCAAGGACGTTATTGCCGTGACAGGTTCAAACGGCAAAACCTCCACCGTTGAGATGATTGCTTACATCCTTAACGCCGCAGGCAAAAAGGTGGTTTATAATAAGGAAGGCAGCAATCAGATCGAGGGTGTTGCCACTCTGCTGTTGTGCAACAGCTCCCTTTCGGGCAAGGTGAAGGGGGACGCTGTCATTCTTGAAAGTGACGAGCGATATGCCCGTCACACCTTTAAATACATCAAGCCCACCTGCTTTGCAGTGACCAATCTTTATCGCGATCAGCTGACCCGCAACGCTCACCCCTATCGCATTTTTGACATTTTGCAGGACGCTGTAGATTTGGTGCCCGATGCTACCCTGCTGCTCAATGCCGACGACCCCATTGTGCGCGGCTTTGGCAAAAACCGTGACAACGCCATATATTTCGGTATGGCGCAAAATGAATATTCAACCCCCGATACCGACGGAGTATATAACGACTGCTTCTATTGCCCCTGCTGCAAAAAGCCTATGGATTATGCCTTTTTCCACTACGCTCACCTGGGCAGTTATGAGTGCAAAGGTTGCGGCTATTCTCGCCCTGACACAGCATACACCGTTGACAGCGCCGATTTGAATGAGGGCGAAATTGCCGTTAACGGCAACAAAATCAAGCTTGCCTTTGCAAGCCGATACAACGTATATAACCTGTGCGCCGCCTTTGCCGCCGCCAATATTGCAGGGGCTGACGGCAAGGTGATTGCAGAGGCTATGAGCGATTTTGTTATGAAAAACGGCCGCATCGTTACCTTTAAGGCAGGTGAAAATCAAGGCCTGCTCTTCACCTCAAAGCACGAAAATTCTACCTCTTACAATCAAAGCCTTGAATACGTTTGCAATCGCAGGGAGCCTTGCGACCTTTACGTTATAGTTGACGCCATAAGCCGCAAATACTACACCGCCGAAACAAGCTGGCTGTGGGATATTGCCTTTGAGAAGCTTGCAAAATCCAACGTTAAGCGTGTCACCCTGTGCGGCAGCTATGCATACGACTTGGCCGTACGATTTTCGATTATGGATTTGGGTGACATCCAGGTTGTTGTGCAACCCGACCTTGACCTTATGGCCAAACAGATGGCCGATATGAGCGGTATGGACTTATATGTCATCACCTGCTTCTCTGACAAGGACAAGCTGTTCAGCCGCGTTGACGTACAGACCCCTGTTGCTAAATGAGGTGAGAGTATGAAAGAGATTAAAATTTTACATCTTTACAGCCGCTTGCTCTCCCTTTATGGCGAGTATGGCAACGCAGATTATCTTGCAAAGGTGCTCACCGACAATGGGCACGCCGTTACCGTTGACAAGGCAGAGTCTATCCCTGCCGATTTGTCGGGCTATGATTTGGTTTACACGGGCGCAGGCACCGAGGCGGACGTAATGGTTGCCGCAGAGGATATTAAAAAGGGCGGCGCCGCCGACTACATCGCAAAGGGTGGCTTGTGGCTTGCCACGGGCAACTCAATGGCCTTGCTTGGGGGCGAGATTAAATATGGCACCCTCACTGCCAAGGGTCTTGGCGCGGTGAACTTTGCCACCAAAATGAGCCGCGAAAAGCGTTGGCTTGGTGATGCCCTCACCGACGACAGCAACCTTTTTGGCGAACAGATAATCGGCTATGTCAACTCATCCTCGGTGTATGAGGGGATTGAGGATAGCCTGCTTAATTTTGTGCTTGGTGCAGGCCTTGGCAACGATAAGGTGGGCGGTGGTGACGGCTTTGCCTACAAGGGTGTTATTGCCACTCAGCTGACGGGCCCCCTGCTTGTCAAAAACCCTGCCGTGCTTAAATTTTTCTATGAAAAGCTGGCGGGCGACGCTCTTGAAATTGAGGCCGACCATCCACAGCAAATGGCATACGACAACGCACTTAAGCAGTTATCGGCAAGAATCTGATTACTAAATCAAAACCTCTCAACCCAAATGAGTTGAGAGGTTTTTGTTTATCTGCCGATTGAGTAATATTCAATACCTGCATCTTTCATATCCGATACCTTATAAATATTTCTGCCATCATACACAAGGGGTGTGCGCATCAGTTTTTTATAGGCATCAGGTGATACTGCCTTAATCTCTCCCCACTCGGTGAAAATAAAGCATACGTTAGCATCCTTAAGGGCGGCTTCGGGGCTGTCAACATAGGTGATGCTACCCTTGCCGTGCTTGCCCTCGGGGTAAAAGCGCTTGAAATTCTCTGTGCCTACGGGGTCGTATGCCACGATGTTGCCGCCTGCCTCTAAAAGCAAGGGCACGTTGTCAAGCGAGGGAGCCTCGCGCATATCGTCGGTGCCGGGTTTAAAGGTAAGACCAAGCACTGCGATGTTAAGGTTCTGGAAGGTGATAAGGCGGTCGCAAGCCTTTTTGAAAAGCTTAATCTTTTGCTCGGTATTAACGTCAACTGCCGCCTCTACGGTACGCAGACGGTAGCCGTGCTGACGGGCAATAAACTTGAGGGCCTTTGTATCCTTGGGGAAGCAGCTACCGCCGTAGCCAATGCCTGCACCCAAGAATTTTGCGCCAATTCGTGAGTCATAGCTCATACCTGTGGCAACATCCTCAATGTCGGCGCCAACAAGCTCGCACAAATTGGCAATGTCATTCATATATGACAGCTTAAGAGCCAAAAAGTCGTTGGATGCGTACTTGATCATCTCTGCAGAGCGACGGCTGACCGATACGATAGGCAGGTTGAAGGGTGCATATATTTCCCTCAGCATCTTTTCTGCATGCTCACTTTCGGTGCCGATAATAATTCGGGCAGCCTGCAAAGTGTCGTGCACTGCTGTGCCCTGAGCCAAAAATTCAGGGTTAGAGGCAACCTCAATTTTTACATCGCAATTTAAGAAATCCTTTATAAACTGTTCCACCTTATCGTTGGTACCGACAGGCACAGTGGACTTTACGACCACCAAACAGTCGTGTTCAACGCTTTCGGCAATCTGTCGGGCAACGGTGGCAATGTATGAAAGGTTAGCGCTGCCATCAGGCTGCTCGGGAGTACCAACACCGATGAAAATTGCGTCCGCATCCTTATAGGCTGATGCGTAATCGGTGGTATAATCAAGTCGGCCTGCTGCATAGTTTTTTTGCATAAGCTCTTCAAGGTCGTTTTCATAAATAGGTGAAATGCCGCTTTTCATAAGTTCAACCTTGGCGGCATCCACATCAACGCACATTACGTTGTGCCCTACCTCGGCAAAGCACACACCGGCCACAAGGCCTACATATCCTGTTCCTGCTACTGCAATTTTCATTGTTATTCCTCCAATTTATAATAAGTCTTGTACCACTTGGCAAATTTGCCCAGTCCCTCTTCAATAGAGGTGGCCGGCTTGAAGTCAAAATCCTTCATCAGCTCGGATACATCTGCATAGGTTTGATAAACGTCGCCCGGCTGCATTGGCAAAAATTCTTTTTCTGCAGTTTTGCCCAACGCCTTTTCAAGAGTTTCGATAAAATACATCAGATTCTCGGGGCTGTTGTTACCAATGTTATACACCTTATGACGGGCGCCGTTGTTGGTGGCGGGGGGATTGCAAAGCATATTTTCTATGCCCTTTACAATGTCGTCAACATAGGTAAAGTCGCGGTACATATCACCGTTGTTGAAAATCTTAATGGACTCACCTGCATAAATCTTTTTGGTAAAGCCGAAATATGCCATATCGGGGCGGCCGTAGGGGCCGTAAACGGTAAAGAAGCGAAGTCCCGTTGCGGGGATGTTGTAAAGATGGCTGTAAGTATAAGCCATAAGCTCGTTGCTCTTTTTGGTGGCGGCATAAAGGCTTATGGGTGAGTCAACGTTGTCATCGGTTGAGAAGGGGGTCTTTTGCTGATTGCCGTAAACCGACGAGCTTGATGCATAAAGCAAATGGTCAACGGGATTGTGACGGCAGGCCTCTAAAATATTGAAGAAGCCGATGATATTTGAGTCGATGTAGGCCTTGGGATTTTCAATAGAGTAGCGCACACCTGCCTGTGCGGCAAGGTTAACCACGATATCAAAGCCACCCTCGGCAAACAGTCGGTTGACTGCCTCTGCATCAGCAAGATCGCCCTTCACAAAGGTAAACTTGGGCTGCTTTTTGAGGATGTCAAGGCGTGCATATTTGAGGGTTACATCGTAGTAGTTATTGATGTTGTCAAAACCCACAACGGTTGCTCCAAGCTCCAGCAAACGGTTACAAAGGTGGAAGCCCACAAAGCCTGCTGCGCCTGTTACAAGCACCTTTTTGGAGGGGTCGAAGGGACGGAATTTAGCCATATTTATACCTCCGTAATTGTTCATAACATTTTGATAGCTCTTAAGGTTGCCAATGTCGTAGCGTGCGCCCGGCATCTCCATAGCGTTTACGGTGGTGTGCTTGCACATCCACGCGGCAAGTGCGCCGGGAGCATCGGTGCCGCAACCGTCGGCAATAGCCTCGTCAATGCGGGCAATATCCTCGCCCTTGTAGAAATAGAAGGGGGGCACGCACCAATTTGACTTGGGCTTTTGAGGTTTCTCCTCCATATCGGCGATAAGGTCGCCCTCGAGAGAAAGAACGCCGCACTTTTGCAGCCTTTCGTTATCCTTTTCAAAATAGCGCATAAGGCAAGAGGTGCCCTTTTCCTTTGCATAGTCTACAAAGCGGCTAAGAGAGAAGTCAAGCAGATTGTCACCTGCGATGACCAACATATCGCCTGTAAGACCCAGCTTTTCTATAGCAAAGCGCATATCCATAACGGCGCCAAGACGAGTTTGCTCGGTAGAGGTGCCGTCGTCAACAACATCAATATTGTAGGGTTTGTTCTTTGCCCACTCTTCAAAATAATGGGCAAACTTGTGGTTGCTGACAATGACGAAGCGGTCAATATCGGTGTTTTGCTTAATATCATCAAGCAGCCAATCCAGAATAGTCTTTTCTTTTACCTCAAGCAGTGGCTTGGGAAAATTTTCTGTCAAGGGGTAAAGCCGCGTTGCATAGCCTGCGGCAAGTACCATACAAATCAAAATCAAACGCTCCTTTCAAAATCAGGCAAAACGCCATCTGCACTGTCGCAAAAATGCACTGAGAATTTGCCCTCCAAATTTGGAAAGGCCTTTAAGTACTCGGTGGTTACGGTGCACTCAATCTCTTCAAGATAGTCGGGGTTAACGATGCCCATACAGCAACCCTTGAAGCCTGCACCGCTAAATCGGCCGCCATAGATACCGTTGGTGCGGCCCATAATCTCGTAAAGCTCCTTAAGCTCGGGAGAGCCTGTTTCGTAGTTATAGATAGAGCTGTAGCCGCTTTCAAAGGAGAGGCGGCCAAAGGCTTCTATATCACCCTCGCGCCAGGCCTTTGCGCCGTTTTCTACGCGCTCAAACTCGGTATAATAATGCTCGGCACGCTTGCACCAATCATCAGGCAGGCGGTGCTTGAAGGCATTGTAAATATCGCGGTGAACGTAGCGAAGGCGAGCATCCTCAAAATTGTCACACTTTATACCTGCGTATGACATAAGGGCGTGGGCTGCCGACTTAAGCTCGTTAACGCGGGTGTTGAAGGCGCTGCCTGCAAGGCTGCGCTGAATGCCGCTAAAAAAGATGGCAATTTTAAAGGGCTTCATGGTAGAAGGAGCGGCAATGCGCTCATAGCTGCCGTCAGAGGTATCGAGGTAAAGCAGGTTGTCCTTTTTGCAAAGCACCTCGCAGGATTGGTCAAGGGTGCCTACGCTAACACCCACATAATTTACCTCGCTCCACAAAGCGGTCTGAATAATCTCGTCGGCCGACAGCTTGACCTCGTTAACCTGGCAAAGGGCAGACAGATAAGCGATAATAACAGCAGCAGAGGATGAAAGCCCACCAACAGGCAAGCTGCCGTAGATGATGCCCTTGATGCCTTTGCACAAGGGTCTTATTCTGCCAAGAGCAATGGTGGCGCCGCGGAGATAGTCGGCCCAGTCAGCCACCTTTACGGCAGGAGTATCGTTGATATTAAAATGAGCGGTACCGTCAAAATTCAGGCTTACAAGCTGCACTGAGCCGTCGTCGGTAGGAGTATAGGCTATTTCTATGCCCTGGTTGATGGCAAGGCCTGTGACCTTACCGTGCTGGTGGTCACTGTGTGCACCCAGGGGGCATATACGATAGGGGCAAAATGCAACTTTAGGCTCTTTTGTGCTCACAAAATAACGGGAATACTGTTCAATCAGATTCATATTATCACTTCTCTATCATTTTACTTTTTTACAAGCTTGCCTTTGATAATGTTGAAAACATACTTAAATTCAGCGGGAGAAAACAGTGAGTTGATAACAAAATAGACGGGTAATACTGTGACACCGTAAAGGACGCCGTAGAGGAAAAATGCGCCGTAGTCGCTAAGCTCAAGACCGATCAGTCGCTCAAGTATAACGATAACGCCAAACAAAACAAAGTTGATAACCACCGGCTTATAGGCCTTGTAGCAGCTGCGCTTAAGAATCCTTTTTGAGGTGTAGATGATTATATCGTTGGCGCGGTAAAGCAGGGCGACGACGGTGCCTATCAGAACACCGTAAAGGCCAAGATTCCATACCAATGCCAATGAAACAACAAGATTGATGGTTGCCTCGGCGATGGTGCGGGGCACCGTTGCCTTGGCGTGACCTGCGATGTTTATAAGGTTGCTTGCCACCATCCTTATACTGCTCAGCAGCTGCACAAGGCAGAAAAGCAGGGGCAGATAGGGCAGGTCGTAACTAAAATCGAACTTTCGGGTGTACAGCAAAATGAAAGGCCTGAAAAGCAGGTAGCACACCGAAATCATAGCAAACATAAAGGTTATGTAATAGGTGTTGTATGCATCGTGGAGTTTTGTATACTCCTCTTTATCCTCGTGAAAGGTGATGCCAAGCATAAATATCAACGAATTATTTATGGTATTGCACAGCTTATGCAGGGCGTGCATTATCATATTGTAGGTAGTGTATATGCTTGCATATACAAGGCCTTCCTTGCCTGCAATGGAGATAACCAAGGTATCGGTGCTTGAGAATATAAGCAGAGATACCTGATGAATAAGAAAGGCGGTTTTTTGCTTGATGGCATCGAAATTGGGGGTGGCCTTGAAATTGACCCAATAATACTTTTTCTTAAAATAGGCACTGTACATTGCAAGCTGCAGCAGATGCACAAGCATATAGCCAAGCTGAATTACAACAATGTTGGCGCCCGAATATATAAGGGCGATTTTCGTTGCCGACATAAGCAGCTCAATCGCAAGGGTGATGTTTGAAGTAACGTAGCCTCTGCCCTCGGCAATAAGCAGCTGCTTAAGGGTGGCCTGAAAATAAAAGTTGACCACACCTGCAATGCCTGAGATAAAGGTAACAAGTCCAACGGCGATTTTTACTATCACGCCGCCGCTCATACCCATAAATTCAAAGGGAATGCCCGAGGTGTCGATAACCATTGGGTAGATAAACGAGGCGGCAATTACGCACAGCAAATAATAAAGTGATACCCTGCGGTAATAAATCCTGGTGGCCGAAAGCACTGACGAAATTCCATCGTTATCCTTTTGGGCGATGGGGGCATAAAGAGCCTGCACCGTGGCGGTGCCAATGCCTGCCTCTAACAATGCGATATAGCTGAGAAGCTGAGTAAGGGATGAAAAGAGGCCATTAACCGAACTGCCGTAATTTTCTACAAACAGTTTGGGGATAATAAGTCCCAAAGCCAACATTACAAGTTGGCTGAACAAACCGAATATTAGGTTTTTCAGTCCCCTTTTGAATTTCATAAACTTAATCCTTATCTCTTGGTAATTTTCATAATAGCAACAAGCCCTCTGAAGCCGAACAGCTTGTAAAGCTTGCGATAGGTTGGTCGGGCATACTCGCTGTCAAGCATATATGACAACGGCTCTGCCGCTTTAAGTACCTTCTTGCGGTCGGATTTTTTCAAAAACCTAAACTTTCTCAAATAACTGAAGTAGAGCTTATACATTTGGGTAGTCATTGCATCCCTGAAATATTGCGACGACTCCTTGTCGGTTGATAAAAACTCCATCCATCGAGTTATAATGTCATAAATATCGGTGTAGCGCTTGGCGTTAACGGTGGTCATTATGGAACCACTACGATTTACTCTGTAAAGGGTGTTGACCCTGTTGTTAACAGTCATCTCTCGGGCGCGGCGGTAAATATGAGGCATAATGTCAATATCCTCGCTAAGCAGCCCCACCCTAAAGGTAATGCCATTGTCCACCATCAAGGAACGACGGAACAAGGGGCGCCAAGCTGCCCATATCGGTCGGTGGATATTGTTAGCCAAGCAAGCAAAGCCATCCTCTCCGCTTTTGCCAACAACCCATTCTTCCTTTAAATCAAAAGCCTCGGGAGTTTGCTCCCCTGTTTCGGTATCATAAAGAGCACACTTGGCCAAAACCACATCAACATTGCCTGTAATCTTTGATACCGATGATGAAACAGCACCTTCAGTAAAGCAATCGTCGCCGTCAAGGTAATAGATGAATTCGCCTGTTGCCTTGGCGGTGCCGTAATTTCGCGCGCCTGAAAGGCCACTGTTTTCTATATGAAAGACCTTGATGCGATCATCCTTTTTTGCATACTCGTCACAGATGGCGCCGCTTGAATCGGTGGAGCCATCATCAACCAATATGATTTCAAGGTCGGTATAATCCTGCTTTAAAATGCTGTCAACGCAGGGAGAAATGTATTGCTCAATATTATAAATCGGAACGATTACGCTTACAATCATAGTCCCCCTCCTTAAAGCATCAGTACGATGGAAAACCACAGCACACCTACGCTACCGTCAAATATACTGAGCGTAAGCGACCAATAAAGCATCATCGCTTTACAAAGAAGCATTGTGCAGTTGCCGCTTTCATTAAAGCGCTGAACACACTTAACAAGAGAGTATATAATCATAACAATAACGCTAAACAGTCCCACATATCCAAAACGCAGTGCTATATCGGCAAAGGTATTGTGAGAAACATTGATGCCCAATGGGTTAACGTGGTTGCCACCAAAAAGCTGCTTGATGGTCGACTGCTCTCTCAAAAACTCCATATTTTTTTGCATCAACGCGGTACGGCCGGAAGAAGCCGCGTCCAGATCATCATCAAAAAAGGCGCCTAAGCGGTCATAGATTTTATCCTGATAATACTCAAGGTAGTTGGTGGTTTCGCCTGCCGCATTTTCTTCACCCATAATGCCGAGCATGGGGAAGATGTAAATGACAATCAAAGCACCAAGTATTATAAACATAAACACCGAAAGATTGTGGCTGTTTTTGTTCATAACAATGCCAAAAATCAAAAACAGAATTACAATTGCAATAACGCCCGATACCGAAACCGTGGTTATCATTGAAAGCATAGGTATAACCACCAGTACAATCTTTGTCCACACCTTCAAATATTTTGAGCCGATTATAATTGCAACAGCCAAGGTAAGCATCATAGCCGCAATATTAGGATCGTTTGCGCCGATACCGATAATACCCAGTCGGTCGGAGGCTACATATTTGGTGGCTGTTCTTGACACAAGGCTGACAGCAGCATTGGTGGCAATTGCTATGGCAAAACTCAAAAAGAATTTATCCATAAGCTCGGGGTCGCGTCGGGTATCGGCAAGCAAAAAAACCATCCACGCTGTAAATATCGCCATATAGGTCAGCTTTTCACCGCCTACATGCTCAAACATAAACAGATTTAAATGCAATACATTAAACAGACCCAACATAAGCCACAATATATTAGATAATGTAAACGCAATGTTGAATTTGATTACAACAAGTCTTAGCGCAAGAACTGCTCCTATAAACACATAAAATGAAATACGCCCCATAATTACAGTGCCGATAGCGTGAGGTGTAAGCAGCACTATTGCAAAAGGAATATAGTAATAGTCGGTAAAGGTGAGAATTACAATGCACACCGCCAGTATGGGGCCGGTGATTGACTCAAAGGTTGAGCGATTATAAAGCACAAGCATCTGACAAATGTAACACAACACGATAATGCACTTGACAAAAACGCTGTTTATGGTTACACCAGCACTCTTTGTTTGCTCGGTATTCAGTTGTTCGGGGGTTAATGTTGCTACTCTTTGCATTATGACCTCCATGGTAAATTAAAACAAAATCAATTATTGTCGAGCTCAAAAAGCTTTTCAACTTGATTTACAATACCACTGTTATCGTACTTAAAGTCTGCCAGGTTTTTCTTTAATTGAGGCAAAAGCACGCGGTCGTCGAGTATTCGCTTTACACCCTGATAGACACCCTCGGCACTGTTGTCACAAAGCAGTCCGTTTTGCATATCCTTAACCGATTCGGCGGCGGCAGGAAAGCCTGCCGACACAACGGGAGTGCCCAATATAAGCGCTTCGTTGGCCACCATAGGATGGGACTCGAACACCGAGGTTATAATCATAGCATCGGCGCCCTTAATATAGGGATAGGGGTTGCTCTTGCGACCGGTGAGAATCACTGAGTCGGCAAGGCTGTTTGCATCAACCTGCCCCTTGATTTCATCAAAAAGCTCACCGTCGCCCACAACATACCACTTGAAAGAGTAACCCTCGTTTTTAAGACGCAGGGCCACCTCGGTAACACGCTCAAAGCTTTTTTGCTCGCAAAAGCGACCGACCGATACAAGAACGGGCACATCGCAAGCCTCAATGGTGTACTCGGTGCTTTTGGCGATAATCTGCTCGCTGTCAAAGGTGTTGTAGATACGCACCATTTTGCTGTGGTCGATGTGGGACTTTTCTTTAAACTCATTCATACAAGCGTCGGAAACAAAGACCACCTTGTGGAATTTGTTGGACACCGATGAAACCCTCTCCTCGCTGCTGCTTCTGACAGCCCTTGAAAAGTCGGTATGCACCCAGGCAATTTTTCGGGGTGCCTCTATATACTGTGCAAACTCGGTTGCATCCTTTTCCTGAAATGCGATGACGCAGTCATACCTGCCGCTGTACTTTTTGGCGGCAAGGCGATAAGCCAGGTCGTATCTTGACAGGCCCTGCTTTTTGGCCTTTGCCGTCAGACCTATGCGGCGGACAAGGGCGGCGATGTTTGCCTTTTTAAGCAAAGCAGCCCCCGATTCACGGCCTGCAAGCAGAGTTTCATCCCGTGGCAAAAGGTTGCATGCTGATTTAAATTGTTCAAGCATTCCGCCAATGTGGCGCAGCAAGACCAAATCAATCTCGTAAGCCTCTTTATCCATATTGGACAAGAGGTTGAGCAGGGCAGTACGGGTGCCGCCGATTTGTGCCGTGGGCAAAACAAAAAGAATTTTCTTGCTTTTACCTTTCATTTGACACCTCGTCAATTTCGGTGAGATATTTATCCACAACTATGCGACGGTCAAACTCACCCTCGATTTTGGCGCGGCCTGCCAGACCCATATCCCTGCGCATATCCCAAGGCATAGCAAGAAAGGTAAGCAGCTTTTGAGTAAGGTCGTCACTATCCTGCTTATTAACAATAAATCCGTTGATACCATCATCCACTATTTCGCGGCAGCCGCTACGGTCGGTGGTGATGATGGGGCGGGCAATGGCACCGCTTTCAAGCAGCACATTGCTCATTCCCTCGGGATAGTAGGTGGGGTGAACGGTGCAGCAGCAGTGGGTAATAAAATCTCCCACGCAGTTACTGTGGCCATGATAGATTATGCCGTCGGTTTGCGCCGCCTCGGCAAGGAAATCCTCATAATCGCTGTCGCAGCCACCGATGATATGAAAGACTGCATCGGGATGCTCCTTGAGCACGTTTTTTGCAGCGGCAACATACTCCTCAATACCCTTTTCCTTTAGAATTCTGCCGACAAAGCAAAACTCCTTGGTTACGGGGTAATCCATTGGGATGTACTTGCTTACGTTAACGCCCGAGCCGGGCAGCAGCACCTGCTTTTGGCACTTGATGCCGTGGTCGTTGAAAAACTGCATATTCTCGGAATTTTGGAAAAATACGCAGTTTGCGTGCTTGACCGATGCGCGGTAAAGGGCAACGGTCAGCTTTTGCATGGGGCCGGGATATTCCACCGCGGTGCCAAGTCCTGTGATATTCACAAGGAAGGGGATTTTTCTGTGGTGACAAACAAGACCCGCGTAAACGTTGGGCTTGATGTTAAAGGTGAGCACCAAATCAGGCTTTATTTCCTTGATAGCCTTGTTGTAAAAGCTAAGCAGCTTTAAATCGTTAAGAGGATTTTTGCTGTGACGGCCAACGTTGGCATCCACAAGAGTGATGCCCGCCTTTTCCAAATCCTCGGCGTGGTCGGCCCGCTCACAAACGGCAACAACCGAATGACCCTTTGCCATTATAGCCTGCATAAGCTCAATTCTTAAATTGTAAACATAGGTTGAATCGTTTGCAATTAAAGCAATTTTCATAAATTATTTCGCTCCGTCGTGAGTAAATACTACTGCAATTGTTTTGAAAATAAGTTTGATGTCAAGAAGGTAAGAACGGGTTTCAATATACTCAACATCATAGGCAACCTTTTGTTCTGCCTTAAGGTCGTAGCCACCGTTTATCTGTGCAAGGCCGGTGAGACCGGGCATAACCTTAAGCCTCTCATCAAAGCCGTCGATGTACTGCGCAAACTTGTCATAAAACACAGGCCTTTCGGGGCGGGGGCCAACAAGGCTCATATCCCCCTTGATGATGTTAAACAGCTGAGGCAGCTCGTCCAATCGGGTCATACGCATAAAGCGGCCGAACTTGGTAACGCGAGGGTCATCATCCACAGCCCACTGTGCACCAAGCGCCTCGGCATCAATGCGCATTGAGCGGAACTTGTACAGAGTGAAGCGTTTGCCGTTAAGACCCACTCGCTCCTGCTTGTAAAGTGCAGGGCCCTCAGAGGTGCACCACACAATAGCGGCAACAACAATCATAGGAACCGCCAAAACTACCGCCGCAAAAAGGGACAGCACAAGGTCGGTGAGACGTTTAAAAAAGTCATAACAAGGCTTGGGTGTAACGTCCTCTAATTTTTTAACTATGTATTTTTTACTTCCGTCATCATTGACAACAACAGTTACATTCTGACTGACTGCCATACGAATCTCCTTTATGAATTTTTGTTAGTATGATGCAACAAAACCATTGGCAATTTCTATATAAGCCATAATAATTTAATCTATTGTATCACTTTTTTATAGTAAAATCAAGTATGTAATGCCTCAAAAAGTCACAATTTAACTGATTTTTTCTCTTTTTGATGAAAAAATGCAAAAGCAAAACTGCTTCGGCTGACCGAAGCAGTTTTTATCTCATTTCTTCATATTTTCGGCGGGTGGCAAGACCCCCTCTTATATGCCGTTGTGCCTTGTTTGTTTCAAGCACCTGCTTGGCCTGACTGTACAGTCGGGCATCTATCCTTTTGAGGCGCTGTGCCACATCCTTGTGCACTGTGCTTTTGCTTATTTTAAAGACCTTGGCGGTAGCCCGAACGGTAGCTCCCGTTTCGATTATGTACTGCGCCAATATAATTGCTCTGTCCCCTACATCTCCTCGCATATCATCAACTCCTAACGGGTTGTTAAACCTTATGCGCGAGGATGCAGAATTATGACAAAAAAGCCGTCGGAATCGACGGCTTTTTTAGGTTTTAATTATCTTTGAACGCGACCGCTTGTGCCACCCTTAAGCAGGCCCTCAACCTCTGCTACGCTGACAAGGTTGTAGTCACCCTCGATGGTGTGCTTGAGTGCGCTTGCGGCTACGGCAAACTCAATGGTCTTCTGGCTGTCAAAGCCGCTGAGCACAGAGTAGATAAGTCCGCCGCCAAAAGAGTCGCCGCCGCCTACGCGGTCAACGATGTGGATGGGATACTCTTTGGAGAAGTAGTAACCCTCGCCGTCGTAAAGCATTGCTGCCCAGTTGTTGTCGTTGGCGCTGATAGAGGTGCGCAAGGTAATAGCAACCTTTTTACAGCCGAAGGTATCGGCCAGCTGCTTTGCTACGTCCTTATAGCCCTCGTGATTAAGCTTACCGCTGTCAACATCGGTGGCTGCTGCCTTGATGCCGAATACCTTTTCGGCATCCTCTTCATTGGCGATGCAAACATCAACGTATTTCATAAGCTCGCCCATAACCTTGCCCGCCTTTTCAGAGGTCCACAAATTCTTGCGGAAGTTAAGGTCACAGCTTACGGTAACGCCCTTTTCACGGCAAGTCTTAACTGCGTCAAGGCAGATGTCGGCAACATTGTCGCCCAATGCGGGAGTGATGCCGGTGAAGTGGAACCAATCAACACCCTCGAGGATGGCGTTCCAATCAAAATCCTCAGCCTTTGCCATAGCAATGGCTGAATATGCACGGTCATAAATAACCTTTGAGGGACGCATTGAAGCACCCTTTTCAAGGTAATAGATACCAACTCTTTCGCCACCGCGAACTATCTTTGAGGTATCAACACCGAAGCGGCGCAGTGAATTAACGGCTGCCTGACCAATCTCGTGGGTGGGGAGCTTTGAAACAAAAGCAGCGTCCATACCGTAGTTAGCAAGAGAAACAGAAACGTTTGCCTCGCCGCCGCCAAAGGTAGCGCCCAGCTTGTCGGATTGAACAAAGCGGTAGTAGCCCTCGGGAGCAAGACGGAGCATAAGTTCACCAAAACATACAATTTTTTTCATAATTAAAATTCCTCCAACAGAATTTTGAGAGCAGGCTTTTGCTTGCCTTATTTACACTATCAGTATAATATTTAAGCCCCACAAGGTCAAGTGCAAATATTAACAAAAACCTTGTAAAAACAGCCTTTTTGAGCCATATTTACAAGGTTTTATTTTTTACCGTATACCTTGCGATATTCGGAGGGAGAAAGTCCCGTTTTCTTTTTAAATACGCGGCTGAAATACATACTGTCACTAAAGCCGCACCTTTCGGCTATTTCGGATATTGAGCGACTGTTTTCGCTAAGCATCCGCTTGGCGTTTTTGATACGCAGATTGGTAACGTATTTTTGAGGAGGCATACCCACAGTTTGTGTAAACAGATGCAAAAATCTGTCACGCCCTACGTTGCAAACGGCGGCATATCGGTCTAAATCCAGAGGCAGATAGTAGAGGCGATCCAGTTCATTGAGCACCTTAACTATACGTTCGTCCTGAACGTTGAGAGGCTCCTCGTCCTCACGACCTGACAGGTAGCGGCAAATCTGAGCAAAAATCAGCTCTATATAGCTTTGAACGAACAGCTTGAAGCCCTTCTGCTTTGACTGAGTTTCCACAATCAGCTTCATATGGGTGCGCTCTATCTCGGTCAGGCTTGACAGGTGAAAAAGATTGCCCGACGCCAGCCCGCTCATATTGCACAGCTCTTCAACGTCGGTGCCCGACAAATGAATCCAGAAGGAGGAGCAACGCCCCCTGGTAAAGGTATACCATTGCGGCTCAAAGGGGCGGTAAAAAAGCAAATCACCAGGTTGTAAAACATACGTGACATCATTGATTTTTGCGGTAGCGTTGCCATTGGTGATAAAGAGCAGATGAAAATCCTGCCGTCCCTCAGGGCGAGTTATAACCGCTTCGTCATCTTCATGAACCTGGGCGCCGCAGCTGTTGATACAATATTTTTCCTGTGATGCATAATTGCAAGCGTACATATCGTGCAACGGTGCGCCTGAAGCCGTGCGTCGCATAAGACATACCTCCTAACTTCGTTTTTGTAATAACATAATACCTCAGCTTTTTGGGTCTTGTCAATAGCAATATTGTCCATACTTGTTGTATTTTCACAATATAGATGGAGTTAATTTTCATTTTAGAGTCAAAAAAGTTGCCTGCTATGGTTGGTTATTAACTTGCAAAAAACAAGCGGTTTTGCTCAAATTCCTTTGTTTCAGCGGGTTTTGAGGTCGGTCTGCCCCCCTTATAGCAGGGTGGATTTTTGCGGTTTTTATTCCATATGGAGAATAGAGTTAAGAAATCGTAAAAATAATTTTCACAAAAAGACACCTTTAACCATAATTTTCCTTCAGCCTGATGGATATAGCAAAAAAGTCCATAAAATCACCACAAAATAGCGGTATAATCCATTGAAAAAATTTTTAAATACTATTATAATAGTAGCATGGTGAGTTACCTCACGATTCACCTAAATTTATAATGAATGCGAGGCACGCATAATGAAAAGAATTATTTCCGTTTTGTTGATGCTTGTGCTGGTGCTGGCTATGGGCCTTTGTGCTTCAAGTTGTGCATCTACTGAAACAAATGACGACAAGACCGGCGACTATGCCGACTACATTCCCGGTGGCGTCGGCGAGGTTAGTCCCGAGGTTCTTGAAGCTCTGACCAATTCAGGCACCGTAACAAGCTACGTTTACACTGAAGATGACACTGCAGGTCGTCCTCTCCAATTGGGCGGCTTCAACAGTGAAAAGTTCCAGGATATTTTCTCAGAGGTTTACGGCGGCACCCTCAATCTCAGACGTATCGAGTGGGAATCCTGGGAGTCAAAGTTCATCACTGACTTTGCTGCAGAAGATGCTCCCGATATGATCTATGGCTTTGCCAAGCTTTGGCCCAAGATTGCCAACCGCGGTATGGTATACAGCGTTCCCGAGCTTAAGGAAATGGGCGTTGTCGGTCTTGACCACCCCTTATTGGCTGAAGGCTACGAAGCTGTAGACGCTAACTTCACCTTCAAGGGCGAGCCCTACGGTCTTGCTCTTCACCGTTCAGGCTGCTTCTGGTCAATCGTTAACGAGGACCTTTTCAGCCAGTACAGCGTAAAATCTCCCTCTGCTTATTACGAAGAGGGCTTGTGGGATGTTAACGCCCTGAAACAGTCTGCCACCGAGCTTATCACCGCCGCAGGTCTTAACGACTCAGGCATTCGCGAAATCTTCGGCTGGTATTGCTGGGATTCTACCGCATTCGTTCGTGGTAACGGTCAGCAGATCGTTGGCTACAACCCCGAAGACGGCAAGCTCACCAACAACGTCCTTAAAACCGAGGTTGTTGAAGCTCTCGAGTTCTTGAGAAGCGCTTTCCAAGACGGTTGGGCAACCAAGACTGATACCTTCCGTTCAGGTAAAATAGGTATCATCGCCGTTACCGACGAGAACGTTACATCCACCATCAATAATCTTACCTTTAACTGGAGCCTCATTCCCTTCCCCAAGGGCCCTGCAAACACCAATAACCAACTTCCCGGTTCTGTTTCTGCTTGGATGGTAACAACCAGCTCAAACAATCCTCAGGGCGTTGTAAACCTGGTTATTGCTTACCTTGCCGCTGTTAAAGACGGCACCCTTGAGCTTGGTGAAGACTGCATTGAGTACAGCCTTAAGGATAAGCCCGAAATTATCGACCTTATTAACGATAACAAAATCCACGGTGTTAACGACAATATGTTCGGCGTTGGCTCTTTGTGGGGCAACCAGTGGGACTTCTGGAATGCTATTCGTGGTGGTAAGGCAGGCGTTTCTGAAACTGTGCAAGCTTACAGCTCAATGTTTGACGCACAGATCGAAGCTGAAATGGCTTACGCTGAATAATAAGAAACCTCCTTGTTTATAAACAGCAAGCGCGACGTTCCTTCATCGGGCGTCGCGCTTGCGTTTTTTTAACATATTGTCGGGTTACTGAATAGTATGTAGCAGTTACATAGAAAGGTTGCGTGGCAATATGGGTGAATACAATACTTCCTTTTTTATGGGTGCAATAGGTGCAGGCGGTTACCGTTCATACCTTGGCGATATCTACAGCGCCGATAAGGGCTGGCGTGCATACCTTATCAAGGGTGGCGCCGGGATGGGCAAATCCACCCTTATGAAAAAGGTAACTGCCGCATTGAGTGAAGCGGGAGTTGAGCACATCTCTATCCCCTGCCCATCCGACCCCCACTCGCTGGATGGGGTGATTTTTCCTTCAATAAAGGTGGCGATAATGGATGCGACGGCACCCCACATCGTTAACCCCATTTATCCCGAAATTTGCGAGATTACCGTTAACCTGGGGCAATATTGCCACCGCGAGCAGCTGCGCCCCTACAGTGAGCAGATTATCGCCGCAACCAAAGAAAACAAGGCGGCTTATGACCGCGCCTACCGCTACGTTGGGGCGGCGGCGTCACTGCTTGCCGACTCATACCGAGTGGCGGCAGAGCATACCGATATGGCTGCCGCAGCACGGCAGGGCAGCCGTTTGGCTTGCCGTGTTATGCCTCAAAAGCAGGCGCAGGGGCGTGAGCATATCGCCTTTTTAAGTGGAGTCACCTGCAAGGGCCACATCTTTTTAGGGGATACCATCGACAGCCTTTGCGAAGAGATTTTCGTTTTTGAAGATGAGCTGGGTGCCGCCTCACGCGCCTTTATGTCGGCGGTGCGGCTGACCGCTCTTAACCGTGGGCAGAGCATTATCACCTGTATGTGTCCCTTTGGAGCAGACGAAAAGCCCGAACACATAATTGTGCCCGAGCTCAAATTGGCCTTTACCACTCAAAATCGATATTTGCCTCAAAGTCGCTTGGTGCGACGCATTCACGCACGCCGATTTGCCTCGGCAGCAGGTATTGGAGCCTGCCGACAAAGGCTGGCCTTTAACCGCAGAGGAGTGGCAGAGCTCATAAACGAGGCTTGTCGCTCGGTGCAAAAGGCCAAGGAAATTCACGACGGTATTGAAGGCTATTACATTGTTTCTATGGATTTTGACGGAGTTGAAAATGAAACCCGTAAAATCATTGATGAGATTTCAGCAGACTTGCTGAATTAAGGCAGCACACCACCGACACCACCACGTCGGCCACTACTGCCGCCCACATCATGGGCACAAAGAAGGCCGAAAGCATTACGGCCCCCTTGACAGCAAGGGCAAGGGTGATGTTGGCCTTAACCTTTTTCATAGTTCGTCGGCTGACCTCAAAGGCATCTTCAAGGCTTGCAAGCTTGCCTGACGACAGTACCACGTCGGCCGTTTCGATAGCGGCATCAGTGCCAAGTCCCATTGCCACGCCAACAGTGGCGGCAGTGAGCACAGGGGCATCGTTTATGCCGTCGCCCACAAAAATCAGATGGTTTAAGCTGCCCTTCAGTTTTTCCACAGCAGTCACCTTATCTTGAGGCAAAAGCTCGCCCTGCCAACGGGAAATGCCACATCCATCGGCGGCTCTTTGCACCGCAGGGGAGGCATCTCCGCTAAGGAGTGCCACCTCTTTTATACCGAGGGACTTAAGCCTGCTAACTGTATGAGGAGCATCCTCCCGCAGCTTGTCGGCAAGGGATATGACTCCCACCGCCTTGCCGTCAAGAGCCACGTAAACCTGCCCGTCAGGGAGCAGAGAGGTGTCAACCCCCTCCTTTTCCATAAGCCGTTTGGCGCCTACAAGCAGGGTGCTTTCACCCTTTACCATAACACCATAGCCTGCCAGCTCGGTGAATTCCCCCACCGCCTTGGCAGGCTTTTTGCAAGCCTTTTTTATGGCCTTTGCAACGGGATGATGAGAGTATATCTCGGCACCTGCCGCAAGGGCAAGAGCGTCGGTTTGGTCAAGGCTGTTCACAGCGGTTACTTCAAGCTCACCCGTAGTCAGCGTGCCCGTCTTATCAAAGGCCACGCAATCGGCCTTTGCCAGCGCTTCAATGTAGGTGCCGCCTTTAATCAGCACGCCCTTTCGTGATGCGGCACCTATGCCCGCATAAAAGGCTAGGGGCACCGAAATAACAAGGGCGCAGGGGCAGGAGGCCACCAAAAACACCAATGCTTTACGCAGCCAATCCACCGAAAAAGCACCCGTTACCACCCAAGGAACAAGTGCAATCAGCACCGCTGCCAAAATGGTAAGAGGTGTGTAAAGCCTTGCAAAACGAGTGATAAAACGCTGTGCGCTGCCCTTACGGGATTCGGAATTTTCAACCAGTTTAACAATTCGGGCGGCAGCGGAATTTTCATAATCCCCTGTCACCTGAATGCGCAGCATACCTGCTCCTGCCGTCATTCCCCCAAGCACCGCTGTGCCGTATTCGGCTGTCAGGGGCATACTTTCACCCGTGATGGCCGAGGCATCAATCTGACCTGAGCCACTGACAATTATGCCGTCAAGGGCTATGCGCTCGTAGGGGTGAACGACAATTATATCACCGATTTTAACTTGGGCGGCAGGCATATCTCCGCCGTCGGTGTGAACGGTGTCGGGGCGGATTTCACTTAGAGCCTCAAGGGCTTTGCGAGAGCCCACCGTCACTCTGCTTTCGATAATTTCACCAAGGGCAAACAGCCAGGTAACGGCCGCCGCCTCAACAAATTCACCGATTATAAGGGCGCTGACCGCCGCAACGGTGAGCAAAAATTTTTCGTCGGGAGTATGGTCGCGCAGAAGGGTTTTAAAGCCCATCATAGCAGGCCTTACAAGGGGGATAAGGGTGGCGGCGGTAAAAAGTAAATTTGCCCCCGAAATTTTGAGCAATGAGCAAAAAACAGCCAATAGTATAAAGAGAGCCGACAAGCCCACCCACAAAAACTCCTTGATGAAACTCGGCTTTTTGCTGAGAGCCTTTTCTCCCTCACGCTTGACCGAGATGCCACCCTCGATGGAGTTGCATATCTGCTGAACGGCGTGGGTGCGGTTTTGATTTTCACCTTCTAATATAAGCAGTGCGCGGCCGAGATTAAGCTCTGCCGATTGCACCCCTTCAAGCTCCTGCACTGCCTTGCGGATTTTCTCGCCGCAATCGGCGCAGTGCAAGCCCTCAAGGATATAGCGGTCAGTCATCAGCCTCACCTGCCTTTTCATTTATATGCTCCCACCCAAGGCGGTAGATGTCGTGCACGTGGCTGTCGGCAAGGGTGTAAAGCACGGTTTTGCCCTGACGCTTGCAGCGCACAAGCCCCGACTGCCTTAAAAGGCGCAACTGATGGGATATGGCCGACTGCCCCATATCAAGGGCGGCAGCAATATCTCCCACACACAAGGTGCGGTCCATAAGCACGCTGATTATACTGATGCGAGTAGAGTCGCCAAACATCTTGAACAGCTCTGACAGATCAAAAAGCTGACAGGTGTCGGGCAGGTCATTTTTTATCATTTCGGCCTCGTGAGGGTGAACACAGCATTTATCGGACATAATCATTTCTCCATTCATATGAATATATGCTCATATGTTTATATGATAATCCTCTTTCCTCATTTTGTCAAGATAAAAGTGGGGGTTGATATTGGGTGACTTTTGGAGTACAATATTGTAATAGGGTATTTTTGAAAAGAGGTGCAACCTTTGACTAACAAAGACCAAAAATGTGCATATTGTCACGCCATCCTTTTTGATGATGACGACGTAGTATATTGCCCCGAGTGCGGCGCTCCCCATCACCGCGAGTGCTATACAAAATCAGGCGAGTGCGCCAACAAGGCAAATCACGGCATTGAGCCCGTGCAAACCGAAGAGCCTGCCCGTGAGCAACCTCAAGAAGAGGCCAAGCGCCCCGAGGGTATCCCCTTTGACCGTGACGGCCACACCTGCGCCCGTTGCGGTAAAATCAGCACAAGCGACACGCTTTTTTGCCCCTACTGCGGCACTCCCTTTGTGCAGGCAGGTCAGCAGCGTCAGCCCTTTAACGCCTACACCAACCTTCAGGGTGTGGACCCATACGGCGGCGTTAATCCCAACGAAGTTATCGACGGTCACACCGTCAGCGAGATTGCAAGCCACGTGAGGGTTAACACACCTTTCTACATAGCTGCATTTAAAAAGAGCGCCGACTTTAACTCCAAGGTCAGTTGGAACTGGGCGTCCTTTTTTCTCACCTATGTTTGGCTCTTTTTCCGCAAATGCTACCGCGAGGGATTTGTGGTTGTGCTTTTCTCACTGCTTGTATCGGTGATGCAGGCCCCCTGGACCCTCTCGTTTTACGCTTATCTGCAGCAAAACGGCCTCACTCTTGAAGATTTGATGGCCAAATCGAGCGACGCTGCCGCTCACGCTTATGCCCTCGGGCAATCTATCCCCATGTTTGCCTGGATTATGTTTGCAGTGGGCTTTGCCCTTTCAATCGGTATTCATATTACCGTGGGTATGTTGGGCAATCATTTGTATCGCAAGCGCACCGCAAAGAAAATCAAGCAGGTTAAAGAGGATATTAACATTGTAGACAAAGCCACCGCCATCGCCGTGACGGGCGGCTGCAACATCTTCAGCGCCGTTGCCATATATTATGCTGTTGATTTAGTTGCAAAACTTATTTATACATTACTTTAAGGGAGAAGGACTATGAAAATTACAAAAGCCGTTATACCCGCTGCAGGCCTTGGCACAAGAGTGTTGCCTGCATCAAAATCTATGCCTAAAGAGATGCTTCCCATTGTGGACAAGCCTGCCATTCAATATATTGTTGAAGAGGCAGTTGCATCAGGCATAACCGATATTCTTATTATTACCAACCGTGGTAAAGGTATCATCGAGGACCACTTTGACCACTCCTACGAGCTTGAGGATTTGCTACGCAAAAAAGGTCGCAATGAGGACGCCGACAAGGTAGCTTCTCTTGCAGCTCTTGCCAACGTTCACTTTGTCCGTCAGCATCAGCCCAAGGGCTTGGGTCACGCCGTTTTGGCCGCTCGCGCCTTTGTGGGCAACGAGCCCTTTGCAGTGCTTTACGGCGACGACGTTATCATCTCTGACGTGCCCGCTATCGGTCAGCTGTGCGAAACCTATGAAAAATACGGCAAGGGCACCGTGGGCGTTAAAGAGGTGCCTACCCAGGATGTCGTTAAGTATTGCTCCCTCAAGGTTGAGCCTGCTGAGGAGCGCGTTATGACCGTTTCAGATATGATTGAAAAGCCCTCTGTGGACAAGATTATGTCTAACTGGTCAATTTTGGGCAGATGTGTGCTGCCCCCCGAAATTTTTGATATTCTTGAAAATACTCCTGCAGGTGCAGGTGGTGAAATCCAGCTTACCGATGCTATGGCCACCCTTGCTCGCAAGGATGGTATGATGGCGGTGGATTACATCGGCACCCGCTATGATATGGGCAACAAGTTAGGCATTATGAAGGCGCAGATTGAGGTTGCTCTCAAACACCCCGAAATCGGTGAGGCCTTCAGAGCCTACCTTAAGGATTTTGCCCAAACTCTCTAATAAAGCAAAAGATGCAGTTTTTCAAAAAACTGCATCTTTTTTGTTGTTGCAATAATGGGGTGATTTTGGTATCATTTTAATATAAAGGTCGAAAGGAGGACTGACTATGGATGAACGCTTATCCCGATTGATGGCCAAGGCACGGCGACTGCCCTCATCACCGGGCGTATATATTATGAAGGATAAGGCCGGCAAGATTATCTATATCGGCAAGGCCAAGGCTCTGTGCAACCGAGTCAGTCAGTATTTCGGCAGCGGTGAGCATCACTCCGAAAAGGTGCGCCAGATGGTTGCCCGTGTGGAGGATTTTGAGTACATCCTTTGCAGCAGCGAGCTGGAGGCGCTTATGCTTGAATGCTCCTTGATTAAGCAACATATGCCCAAGTACAACATCCTGCTTAAGGATGCCAAGGGCTTTCACTATATCCGCGTAACCAAGCGCCCATGGCGCACAGTTACCGCCGTTAAGCAGGTGGCAGATGACGGCGCCGATTATCTTGGCCCCTATTATTCTCTTTACAGCGTGTCCCGTGCGGTTGACGGTGCCAAAAAGGCCTTTTGTCTGCCCCAATGCACAAAGCAGGGCAAGGATATGAACAAGCGTGGCGCCAAACCCTGCCTTAACTATCACATCGGGCAGTGCACCGCTCCCTGCTGCTACGGCAAAATCACCGAAGAGGAGTATGAAGAAAACGTCAAAGGCGCCCTTGATTATCTCAACAACGGCTCTGCCGCCGCCATTTCGGCCATGACCAAAGAGATGGAGCAGGCGGCCGAAAGGCTTGATTTTGAGCGTGCCGCCCGTTTGCGCGACCGCATTGCATCTATGCGCGCCATGGGCATCAAGCAAAAGGTTGTTTCTACCGAAATTAAAGAGCAGGACGTTATTGCTCTTGCCGCCGCACCTGAAAAAAGCTGCTTTGAGCTGTTCGTTTTCAGAGGCGGCAGTCTTTGCGACTCCCGTCATTTTTTGGTTGACGGGGTTGAGGATGCGCCTACCGCCCGCGCAGAATTTATATTGCAGCTTTATTCGGGCGAGGGAGAAATTCCGCCTCGCGTTGCCTGCGACGGCGAGGTAGCCGACGCCGCCCTTGTTGAGCAAATACTCAGCGAAAAACGTGGCAAGCGGTGTCATCTTGCCGTGCCCCAAAAGGGCGAACAGCACAACCTGACCGAGCTTTGCCGCCGCAACGCCGCCGAATATCTTGCCGAGGTGCTAAGCCGCCGCGGCCACGAAACGGCAGGACTTGACGAACTGGCCCGTCTGCTTGGCCTTGCCACTCCCCCCGAATTTATCGAGGCATACGACATCTCTCACACCGCAGGTGACGAAACTGTGGGCGGTATGATTGTCTTTAAAAACGGGCAGCCCTACAAAGATGGGTATCGCAAATTTAAAATCGAAAACTATCAAAACGACGACTGCGCCTCTATGACCGAGGTGTTGACACGCCGCTTGAACGAGTACAAAAAGCACAAGGGCGACGGTGATTATTTTGGTCAGCTGCCACAGTTGATACTCCTTGACGGCGGCAAAAATCAGGTGGCCGCCATAAGCGCGTTGCTTGAAAAAGAAGGCTTTGACATCCCCTTGTTCGGTATGGTTAAGGATGCCAAGCACCGCACCCGTGCCATCACCCACCAAGGGGGCGAAATTGCCATCAAGGCCACTCGCAGCGCCTTTAACCTTGTTTACGCCATTCAGGAAGAGGTGCACCGCTTTGCCATCGGCTATCACAATCGCCGCCGCAAAAAGAAGATGCTCGGCTCCTCTCTGACGGCTATCGAGGGCATCGGCGAAACCCGTGCAAAGCAGTTGATGGCTCACTTTGGTACTGTGACAGCGGTATCAAAGGCCGAGCTTGAGGATTTGATGCGTGTCAAGGGTATGACCGAGCCTGCGGCCAAGCGGGTGTATGACCATTTTCACGGGGAAAGGTAGTAACTATGGCTAAAGAAGTTAAAACCAATGCCATGCGCATTCTGGACCGACTTAAAATAAAATATGATATAAACCTTTATAATTGTGATGAGTTTATCGACGGCGTAACCGTCGCCGATATGCTTGGGCAAGAGTATGACCGCTCTTTTAAAACCCTTGTGGCTGTTGCCAAAAGCGGCGAGCACTACGTGTTCGTTATACCCATTCACCTTGAGCTTGACCTTAAAAAGGCGGCGGCAACCGTTGGTGAAAAGGCGGTGTCGCTCATCCCCGTTAAGGAGATTACTCCCCTCACAGGTTACGTCAGGGGCGGTTGCACACCCATCGGTATGAAAAAGCAGTTTAAGACGGTGATTCATTTATCGGCAAAAGAATTCGACAGCATCATCATTAGCGGTGGCCGCATTGGCGCACAAATTTTTATTGCGCCCGATGATTTGGCTGCTGCAGCAAAGGCGGTTTTTGCAGATATAGTATTTTAAAGGGAAGGTTAGAATTATGAAAAAACTATTAGCGCTCTTGTTAGCCTTGTCAATGCTTCTTTGCGTTGCAGGCTGCGGCGACACCGCGGAAGATGCTACCTCTGCTCTCTCTTCAAAGGCTCAGTCGAACGTTGACCCCTCGTCAAAAGTTCAAGGCAGCGTTTCGTCTCAGGAAGAGGAGCCCTTTTACCACCAGATCGTCGTCTTTACCAAGGCCGACTTGGACAAGGCCAACAGCACCGAATACGTTAAGCCTAAAAACGTTATTTATATGATTGGCGACGGTATGGGGCTTAACGACATCACCATTTGCAATAAATTCAGCGATTTTAAGTTTGAGTTCGGTCTTGTGCTTGACCAACTTAAAAACCGAGGCTTTGCCATCACCAAATCCGCAAGCAGCGACGTTACCGACTCTGCTGCCTCTGCCACTGCACTTGCCACCGGCACAAAAACCGACAACGGTATTATCGGCAAGGACTGTTATGGCAAGGATCTGCTTAACATAAGCGAAATCGCCCGCTCTGTGGGCAAGAAAATCGGCATCGTTACCTCTGACAGCGTAACAGGCGCAACGCCTTCCGGCTTCAGCGTGCACAACATCTCTCGCAAGAATACTGACGAGCTTGCCCGCTCGTTTATGAAGATGAGGCCTGACGTGCTTATCGGCAACGGCTACTCTGATTTTTGCACCGCTGTGCTTGGCAACGAGGAAACCAAGCCCTTGTTCAGCACCGTAAATCTTGCTTTGGAGTTTGACATCTTTGAATTCAGCCTTACCAAGTCATCAAAGAAGGATTGGCCCTTCTTAGGCTTTACAGGCTTCAGCCTTAAATCAGGTGACTACCGTCTGGCACAGGTTACTGAGATGGCCCTTAAGGCCCTTGAAAATGATGAGAAAGGCTTCTTCCTTATGGTCGAAAATGCAGGCACCGACAAGGCCGGCCACAGCAATGATTTGCAGGGCAAGGTTGACAACGTGGCTGTATTTGACAAGGCAGTTGCCGTTGCAGTTAAGTATTGCATCGAGCACCCCGACACCCTACTTATCATCACCTCTGACCACGAAACCGGCGGCGTAACCCTTCCCGAAGGTGACGATTACACACTTGAAGACGTTAAATTCACTACTGACGAACACACCGGTGTTAGCGTTGGCGTTTTTGCTATCGGATACGGTACCGAATATTTTAACGGCCAAACGGTAGACAATACCGACATCGCCAAGTTTGCCATCAAAGCTGTTAAGGGTGAGCTGTAATATACAAATGAATTTTCTACGGCTTAAATAAGACAAAAAACCACCGCTGAGCGCAGGCTCAACGGTGGTTTTATTTTTGCTTTTATTCGCTTCTGAGAGCAACTACGGGATCCTTTCGGGCGGCTATCTTTGAGGGTATAAGGCCCGAGATAAAGGTGAGCACCATACTGATTACCACCAGAATGACAGCGCCGTTAACGGGCAGAATCGCATTGATGTTCTGAATATCGGTAAGGGCGTGAACGATGGCATTAATGGGTATGCACAGCAGCAGCGTTGCGCCAATGCCGATGGCACCCGATGCAAAGCCGATAATAAGGGTTTCGGCATTGAATACGCGGGATATATCCCTTTTGGATGCGCCGATGGCACGCAGCACGCCAATCTCTTTGGTGCGCTCAAGCACAGAGATGTAGGTGATAATGCCAATCATAATTGAGGATACCACCAACGAAATGGATACAAATGCGATAAGCACATAGGTGATGGCATTTATAATGGTGGTGAAGGAGGACATTACCTGCGCCATAATATCGGTATAGGCAATTCGGTCATCCTCTTCAACCGAGCTGTTGTAGTCGGCAATTATATCTGCAACCACCTCTTTATCCTCAAAGGTGGCGGCATAAATGTTAACGTTTGAGGGCTCTGCCATATCTACAAAGCCAAGCTTTTTAAGGTTTTCGTCATAGTTGGCGTCGGAGAATTTGTCGGCAAAAACGGTGTCGTACATTGCGGCAAACTTTGCATCCTCATCCTCGTTGACCATTGCATCAAGCAGGGCTGCAGCCTGTGCGTCGGGCACCATTGCAAGCTGTGCCATGGTCTGCTGCGCATATTGCTCGGCGATAACTGCCTTTATGCCATCTTTGGCGTACTCGTCAAGGGTGGCATCGTCAAGCCCCTTGATGTAGTCGGCGGCCTGATCGGCGCTCATACCCATCTGACTGACGGCGGACTGGATAAGCATTGCCGCCTTTTCATCTGCAGACAGCATTGCAAGCTGTGCATTGGCGGTGGTTTCAAGATACTCATCGTCGGGCACGCTCATAAGCTGACGGTAGAAGGCAGCCTTTTCGGCCACGCCCAGTGATGAAAGGTGGGTTTTGACGTCGGCTGCCATCTGTTCCTCTGACAAGGCAACGTCTGACTTAAAGGGCTTGTCGGTAAAGACGTCAATCTCGGGGTTGTCAAGCTGCTTTTTAACCAGCTCGTTTTTCTCTGCCTCGCTGACGATATAGTTGGTGAGTGCAGGAGTATAGCCGATAGAGGAGCCTGCAATCATACCTGCAGAGGCATCGGGGTTTTGGCGGATTATGGCGGTGATTTTGATATCAACGCCCTTGTCATACAAGTACTTAAGGCCTGCCTCGTTGCTGTCAAGGTCGGTATATTCACCCGTTTCGGTGTTGTAGGAGTAGCGCAAGCAAGCAGGCACAAGGCGGAAGGTTTTGTCGCAAATCTCCTTGTAGCTCCAACTTTGCTCGGTGATTTCAAGGGTTTCGCCCTTTGAGGATTTTTCAATATCCTCACGCAGCTGGTCAACCGTCTTAAGGCCAAGGGCATAGAGGCAAAGGTCGCTGATTTCGTTGTTTTGGTCAACCACCAGCACGACCTCGTTGTATTTGGTGGGCCACTTGCCGTAAATTACGTCGTATTGCTCTTTGATAAGGTCGTTGACCTCACTGTTTTTGTCACCGGGAAGCATTTCGTCCCAGATGTTCATAGATGCAAAGCTGCTCATGGCGCTGCCCGACATGGCAGACATACCTGACATACCGCCCATTCCTGCCATACCGCCGCTCATATCAATGCCGTAAACATCGGTGATAAGCGCCTCCATATCGGCCTTGACCACCTTGCCGTCAATATCCTTGGTGTAGATATTCATATTAAGGTCGTAGCCGTATTCGATTGAGGTGGCGTAGTTGCCCAGGCCCGTGTCGGAGCCATCCTTCATCTCTTTATCAAGGAATTTTTTGAACTTTTTAAGGTTGTTTTGCTGAACCTCGGTGTTGTTGAGGGCATTGACAAGCTCATGCATTACGGTGTTGCCGTAAACCTTGTCAAGCTTGTGAGTGACCTCTTTATTATCCACCTGCATAAGGGCGCCCAGCAGCTCGCTTGCATCCATTGTTTCGGCCTGAATGGAGATGGGGTATGAACTGAGGGTGTCCTTTTGCACCGAGTCGATATAGGCGTTAACGCCCGTTGACAAGGCCAAAATCAGCGCAATACCGATGATGCCGATGCTGCCTGCAAAGGAGGTCAAAAAGGTGCGAGCCTTTTTGGTGAGCAGGTTGTTGAATGAAAGTGAAACGGCGGTGAAAAATGACATAGAGGGCTTTTTAGGCTCCTTATTTTGGGGCTTAGGCTCCTCTACCACCTCTTCATAGGGGTTGGTATCGTCAATTACCTCGCCGTCAAGCAAACGGATAATGCGGCTTGAATAGGTATCGGCAAGCTCGGGGTTGTGAGTAACCATTATGATAAGCTTGTCGGCAGAAATCTCTTTAAGCAGCTCCATAATCTGAACGCTGGTTTCAGAGTCAAGAGCACCCGTAGGCTCGTCGGCAAGCAGAATATCAGGGTCGTTAACCAAGGCACGGGCAATGGCTACGCGCTGCATCTGACCGCCCGACATCTGGTTTGGGCGCTTGTGCAGCTGATCACCAAGGCCCACCTTCTGCAAGGCTTCGGTGGCGCGGCGACGGCGCTCCTCTTTAGATACGCCCGAAAGGGTAAGGGCAAGCTCTACATTAGACAGCACGCTTTGGTGAGGGATAAGGTTGTAGCTTTGAAAAACAAAGCCAACCGAGTGATTTCGATAGCTGTCCCAATCTCTGTCCTTATAGCATTTGGTGGTGCGGCCGTTAATAACAAGGTCGCCGTAGGTGTAGCGGTCAAGACCGCCGATGATGTTGAGCAAAGTAGTCTTGCCGCAGCCCGAGGGACCCAGCACCGACACAAACTCGCTCTTTCTGAACTGTACGCTTATACCCTTAAGGGCGGTAACTGTGGTATCGCCTGCGGTATACTCTTTAACAATGTTTTTTAAGGTGAGCATTTTTACCCTCCAAAAATTAGATATAAGATAATTATACTACTTTTTTCCATTTATTTGTTAACAAATTTTAATATTTTTGTTTAAATATTTCGACAAAATTCTTATTTTTAAGATTTTTGTCTTTTTGGTTGAATTGGTTGTCGTGGTATGTTATCATAACTGTCAGGAGTTGAATTTTAATGAACGATATAAATAACGTTGAAAAAAACAAATATGCGCTGCCTTTCAAAATCCTTTGTGTAGTATTGGCAGTGGTTGTAATATTGGGTGGCTGGTTTGCATACTCCACCACCGACAAAATCAACAGTCTGGGCGATCAGATGACCAAATCCTCTGCCAAGGCTGAAAAAACCGAGAAGGATTTAAAGGCACAGCTTAAAGAGGCCAATTCTACCATCTCTGACTATGAAAAGGAACTGCAGGAGTATCGCAAGCTTATCTATAATCTGCAGGCCGCCAATGCCGAGCAGGAGGCACTTATTAAGGATTTGAGCACCCCTCTGAACGGCCGCGACGACAAAACTCCCGAGCCTGCCGACACCAAAATCGCCTATCTCACCTTTGACGACGGCCCCTCGGAGCACACCGAAGAGATACTTAAGATTTTGAGCGATCGGGGCGCTGTGGGCACCTTTTTTGTTATTAACAACGGCTATCTTGACAAGGCGAGGGACATTCTTAAACAGGGCAGCGCTTTGGCTATGCACTCTGCCACCCACGACTATGCCACCATCTATTCATCGGTAGACGCTTATTTTGCCGATTTATATCTTATTGAGTCACGCATTTTTGAGATTACGGGGGTTAAGCCCACTATTATGCGCCTGCCCGGTGGCAGCAGCAACACCGTCAGCAAGCAATATGCCACCGGCGTGGTTACCCAAATCGTTGAGCGACTGAATGCCGAGGGCTATGTGCGATTTGACTGGAACGCCGACTCTACCGATGCATCGGCCGCCTCGGTGCCTGCAGCCACTCTGCTGCAGCGTGTTCAATCAGCCTGCGCAGGCAAGCAGGTGGTCAACATTTTGATGCACGATACCAATCAGAAAAAAACTACCGTTGAGGCGCTGCCTGCCATCATCGATTGGCTTCGAGCAGAGGGCTATCAGTTTATGACCTTAAGCCCCACCTCAACCCTTATACAGCACGATGTTAACAACTAAAATATAAAAAGCGGCATATCTCGCATGAGGCGTGCCGCTTTTTACTTTGTTTTATATTACCTTTTGATCTTCTGTGCCATCGATTTTCATTTTATACAAATTGTAGGTTCGCTGTGTTGACGAGCCGATGGTAATCTCTCGCACACTCTTGTGATAATAAATCCAATCACCCACAACGTTGACGTTGATGTGGTCGGCGCCACGGGCGTCGCAAAGTCGGGTCAGATTTGAGTTGTCGTCTTTGATTTTGTAAATGCCGGTGGAGGAGGCGAAATAGGTCCACTCGCCCTGCTTGGAGGCGAGGCCTCGGTTGTTAATGTTGCCCGGCAGGTTGCCGTAGGTGCGAACGGGGTCGACGTACTCGTGGATTACGGAGTTGGCCGAGCTTGCCGCTTGGCTGCTCGGTTTGGTTGATGACGGTTGCTTGCCGCTGTCAACCGATTGACACCCGCAAGCGGTAACTATGAGCATTATATAAGAACTTATAAGACATACTGCCTTAATAACGGTCTTTTTCATATTATTCCTCCACAAAGACCAGCTTGTTGTCGTCCATTGATTTAATGCGGGCAAGAGATTCAACTCTGACGCCCATGGAGTCAATAAGAGCGCGACCCTCCTGAAAGGATTTTTCAATCAAAATGCCGCAGCCCATAACCTCTGCACCTGCGTCACGAACAAGAGTAATAAGACCCTTAAGAGCGTTGCCCTTGGCAAGAAAATCGTCGATGATAAGCACCTTGTCACCGGGGCCGATATACTCCTTTGACATAATGATGGTATTGACGGTTTTGTGGGTAAAGGAGGCCACCTCTACCGAATAAACGTCCCCCGAAATGTTGATGGATTTGTTCTTTTTTGCAAACACAACAGGAGCGTTGAAATACTGCGCTACAATGCAAGCAATGCCGATACCCGAAGCCTCGATGGTGACGATTTTGTTAATATCCACACCCTCAAAAAGGCGCTTAAACTCTTTGCCAACCTCGTTCATAAAGGCAACGTCGATGCGATGGTTAACAAAGCCGTCAACCTTAAGCACGCCGCCATCCTTAACGATGCCTTCTTTTAAAATTTTGTCTTGCAATGCCTTCATTGTGATTTCTCCTTTGATTTTTGTAGCTTTTTCTGTCTGAACTCGCTGGGGGTTATGCCTTTGTATTCATAAAACACGCGGTTAAAGGTGCGCTGAGTTGTAAAGCCAACCGCACAGGATATCTCGTTAACCGTCATTTCGTTGTGAGCAAGCAGCCGCTCAGCCATTTTGATGCGCATGGTGTTTATATATTTTCTCAGGCTGATACCCAAAACGTCGTTAAACAGATGGGACACGTGATATTTGTTCATATAAAGCTCGGCGCTTATGCTTTGCAGGCTTATATCCTTAGTAAAGTTTTCGCCGCAATATTCAAGCAGCCGCTTAAGGTTGTTGCTTTCGGTGGGGCTGCGCTCAACCAGCTCAAGCTTTGGCATTACCTCGCACAAAAGCAACGACATATAGGCAAAAATCTTTTGCTCCTCATAATCGCTGCCCTTGACCTCAATCAACTTTGCAATAAGCTCCTGCACCACGGGGCCGCACCCCTTGATAACGGGAGAGGTGGGGCGGCAGTTAAGCAAGGACTTGGTGAAGGCAGGAAAATCGTCGGGAGAAAAAACCATTAAAATGTGGCTTACCCGCTCGTTTATCATTCGGTAGGAGTGGATGGTGTGAGGAAAAGAAAGAAATAAATCCCCCTCGTTAAGAATATACTCAACACCGTCACATATGGCGGCGGCGCCATCCTGCTCGGCATAGACCAGCTCCAGCTCGTGATGAACGTGAGCCCAGTCTACAAGGCTATGACCGCGACCGCAGGTGTATTTGACGTTACGCTTTTCGTATATCACTTGCTTCACCTCGGAATTGACATTGCCGAAAATCGGAAAAAATCAAAAAATGTCTATTTCTTAATGTCTTTTGTCTTAAAAAACATCTTGTAAAAAGGGTGATTTTATTGTATTATACACTTAACAGACTCACATTTCAAGAAGCAATTGCAAATGTATCTGTTAACCGCAATTCAAGTCTACTGCTTTTTAAGAGCTAAGGAGGTTTTTTTATGTCTTTACCTATTGCCATTCAAGTTTATTCCGTTCGCAACGATGCCAATGCAGATGCACGTGGCACCCTGCAACAAATCAAGGATATGGGCTATGCAGGTGTTGAGTTTGCAGGCTTCTGCAACCAGACCCCCGCTGACCTCAAGAAAATCTGTGAAGAAATCGGTCTTGTGCCCGTTTCAGGTCACGTAAGCATCGACGCTATTTTGGACGTTGAAAAGACCGTTGCCGACTATTCCGAGCTTGGCGTTAAGTATCTTGCTCTTGCATGGCTTGCAGAGGAGCGTCGCCCCGGCAGCCCTCTTTGGGACGAAACCCGCGAGGCTCTTATCACCTTTGCAACCGCCGCCAAAAAGGCAGGCATCACTTTGCTTTATCACAACCACGACTTTGAGTTTGAAAAGGTTGACGGCAAATACAAGCTTGACATCATTTATGATGAAATCCCTGCTGATTTGCTTCAGACTGAGCTTGACACCTGCTGGGTAAACGTCGGCGGCGAAAACCCCGCTGACTACATCCGTCAGTACAAAGGCAGAACTCCCCTTGTTCACCTTAAGGATTTTGTCGGCAGCAAGAGCGACAATATGTACGAGCTTATCGGCGACGACAAGGCTAAGGCAGAGGCTCAAAACACCTTTGGCCTGCGCTACGTAGGTCAGGGCAAGCAGGACTTCCCCGCCATCATCAAGGCCGCTGAAGAAAGCAACACCCAGTGGCTTATCGTTGAGCAGGATAATCCCTCTCCCGATATGACTCCCCTCGAGTGCGCCAAGGCAAGCCGCGAGTATCTTAAATCTATCGGTTATTAAACCCTTTTAAAGGAGGATATAAATATGGCAGACAATATTTTGGATCGTTTCGACAGCATTATCGAGGAGGATAAAAAGGTCGACATCGGCAGAAAGATTCGCATTGGTCTTATCGGTACAGGTTGGATTTGCGAGGCTCACATCAAAGGCTATCAGAAGTTTGACGATGTTGAGGTTGTAGCATGTGCTGACCTCGTTCCCGGCAAGGCAGAGGCATTCTGCAAGAAGTTCGGCATTGAGGGCGCCAAGTGCTACCTCAGCCACAAGGAAATGCTTGACGACGAGTCATTGCAGCTTGACGGTGTTTCTATCTGCACCTACAACTGCACCCATGCAGAGTGCGCTATCTATGCTCTTAACAAGGGCGTTAACGTAATGCTTGAAAAGCCCATGTGTGTTACTCTTGAAGAGGGTATCGAAATCATGAAGGCTGAAAAGGCAAGCGGCAAGATTATTACCATCGGCTTCCAGCCCCGTCTTGACCCCAATATGCAGATGATCAAGAAGATTGTTGATTCAGGCGTTTTGGGCAAGGTTTACTACATTCAGACCGGTGGCGGCCGTCGCCGCGGTATCCCCACCCCCTACGGCACCACCTTTATTGAGAAAGAAACCGGCGGCATCGGCGCTTTGGGCGACATCGGCTGCTATTCTTTGGATATGGTGCTTAACGCAATCGGCTATCCCAAGCCCCTTACCGTTACCGGCTACAAGTCTGATTTCTTCGGCAAGCGCCCCGATTATTATCCCGGCCACCCCGAGTATGCCGAAAAGTTCGGTGTTGACGATTTCGCAGCAGGTTTTATCCGTCTTGAGAATGACATCATCCTCGACTTCCGTATTGCTTGGGCAATGAACATCAACACTCCCGGCGACACCATCATCCTTGGTACCGAGGGCGGCTTGCGCATTCCCTCTACCGACTGCTGGAACGGCACTGTTGGCGGCCCCATGATCCTTTATCGTGAGCTCTGCGGTGTTCAAACCGACACCGAAATTCCGATTATTGACTTTAACGGCGACCGTTTTGAGCTTAAGCTTCGCTCATTCGTTGACGCTATTAAAGAGGGCGGCACCGCTCCCGTTCCCACCTCACAGATCATCATCAACCAGGCTATTCTTGACGGCATCTGCAAATCTGCAGAGTGCGGTCACGAGCTTGAGATTGAAATCCCCGAGGTTTAATTTTACTAAAACACCCCCCTCAGGGAGTTGTGATTAGGGACGAAATCGGTTTTGGAACCTAACTGCAAGCACCTAAAACAGATGAATTTTTGATAGAACAAAAGGCAAAACACCGCAGTAACGCTGTTGTCGCGTACTGCGGTGTTTTAACCCATTGGTCTGCAAAAAGTCGCTGTTTTAGGCGAATTATCCCTAACCACAGCTCCCTTTCGTGCTTTTTTTGTTTTTTCAAAATCAGCACGTCGACGGGTTTGAGAGCCACGGGTTTAACCCCGTCGGCTTGGCGACTGTATCAATCAAAAAAAGGATGAAGTAACGAGCGCAAAAGCAAAGCTTTCAGAAAGAATAAAAATGGGCTTTAAATAGCGCTGTTGTACTTTACAAACCGATATAAATCTGTTATTATAAATTAAATATATGTTGGGAGGGTTTGGGCATGACCGTTTTTGACATTTCTGTTGATATTAACACTGCGCCCGTTTTCTCGGGTGACCCTAATACCAAAATTATTAAAGAAAAGTCTATGGCTAAGGGCGACTTATATAATCTCACCTCCCTATACACCTGCCTGCACACAGGCACCCACATCGATGCACCCGCTCACTTTCTTGCCGACGGTGCCACCATCGACCAAATCGACCTGTCGGTCTTTATGGGTGATTGCGTGGTACTTAACTGCATCGGCAGAGATGACCTTACAGGCGCCGATATTGAGGAGCTGCTGCCTCAAAAGGCTACAAGGGTTATCTTTAAAACCCTTGGGGATTGCCGACTGACTCGCTCGGCTGTGTTTTCTCTTGTTGCCGCGGGAGTCAAGCTGGTAGGCATCGACGCGCTGTCCATCGCTACCGAGGACGAAACCGTGGCCGTTCATCGCGAACTGGCTCTTGCAGGGGTGGCCATCCTTGAAGGCTTAACCCTGCGCCACGTTCAGTCAGGCCGCTACACCCTTATGGCAACACCCCTTAAAATCAAATCAGTTGAGGCGGCTCCCTGCCGCGCGCTGTTACTTGGCCAAAACAAATAAACTTTGAGGTGAATTTTTTGACCTACTCATCCGACCATATCAGAAATTTCTGCATAATCGCCCACATTGACCACGGCAAATCCACCCTTGCCGACCGTATGCTGGAGCTCACTCAATCGGTGTCCGACCGCGAGATGGAGGATCAGCTGCTCGACTCGATGGACCTTGAGCGTGAGCGCGGAATTACCATCAAGGCTCACGCCGTTACCCTTGAATACAAGGCTGACGATGGCGAGATGTATGAACTTAATCTTATAGACACTCCCGGACACGTTGACTTTAATTACGAGGTTTCTCGCTCCCTTGCCGCTTGTGAGGGTGCCGTGCTTGTTGTTGACGCATCCCAGGGTATCGAGGCGCAAACCATTGCCAACACCTATCTTGCCGCCGACCACGGCCTTGAGCTGCTGCCCGTTATCAACAAGGTTGACCTGCCCAGCGCCGACCCCGACCGCGTTGCCGCCGACATTGAGGATATAATCGGCATCTCGGCTGAAGAGGCACCCCGTGTTTCGGCCAAAACGGGCCTTAACATCAAGGATGTGCTTGAAGGCATCGTTAATGGCGTGCCTGCTCCCGAGGATGACCGTGACGGTCCCTTGCAGGCCTTGATTTTTGACTCTTATTACGACCCCTACAAGGGCGTTATCGTATATTTTCGCGTTAAGAGCGGCTGCATTCGCGCAGGTATGAAGGTGCGAATGATGGCCACCGGCGCCGAGTTTGACATTGTTGAGCTTGGCCGCAAAAAGGCCCTTAAAATGGAGCCTTGCGACGTGCTTTATGCAGGCGAGGTTGGTTATCTTGCCGCCTCTATCAAGACGGTTGGCGATGCCCGCGTGGGTGACACCATCACCGCCGTTGAGGCTCCTGCCAAAGAGGCTCTGCCCGGCTACCGCAAGGTTAACCCTGTGGTTTTCTGCGGCGTTTATCCTGCCGACGGCGCCCACTACACCGATCTGCGCGAAGCACTTGAAAAGCTGCAGCTTAACGATGCATCCCTGCTTTTCGAGCCCGAAACCTCTGCCGCCCTAGGCTTTGGCTTCAGATGCGGATTTTTGGGCCTGCTGCATATGGAAATTATTCAGGAGCGCCTTGAAAGAGAATATGACATTGACCTTATCACCACCGCGCCCAGCGTTATTTATAAGCTGAACCTCACGGGCGGTGAGGAGGTTGAAATTGACAACCCCACCAACTACCCCGACCCAAGCACCATTTTGTCAGCCAAGGAGCCGATGTGTAACGTGCACATCTATTCTCCCAGCGATTACGTTGGCCAGATTATGGAGCTTTGTCAGGAGCGCCGCGGCGAATTTAAAGATATGCAGTACGTGGGCACCGAGCGCGTTGACATTCATTATATTATGCCTCTTAACGAAATTGTCTATGACTTTTTCGACGCTCTCAAATCCCGCACGAGAGGCTACGCAAGCTATGACTACGAGCCTTGCGGCTATGCCAACTCTAATCTTGTTAAGCTTGATGTTTTGCTTAACGGCGAAATGGTGGATGCCTTGTCATTTATCGTTCACGCCGACAATTCCTACAGCCGTGCCCGTCGCATTGCCGAGAAACTGAAGGAGCATATTCCAAGACAGCTTTTCGAGGTGCCCGTGCAGGTGGCCGTTGGCGGCAAGGTTATTGCCCGCGAAACGGTTAAGGCTGTTCGTAAGGATGTGCTTGCCAAGTGCTACGGCGGTGACATCACCCGTAAGAAGAAGCTGCTTGAAAAGCAAAAAGAAGGCAAAAAACGTATGCGCAAGCTTGGTACTGTCGAGGTGCCTCAAGAGGCATTTATGGCTGTGCTTAAGCTGGATGAATAAAGTTTGGAGGTATACTATTATGAAATTAGGTTTTGTAAGTGCTATTTTGGACGGGTGGAGCTTTGAAGAAATGATTGATACCGCCGCCGAAATGGGCTATGAATGTGTTGAGGTTGCTTGTTGGCCTCAAGGCAAGGCTGAGCGCCGCTATGCAGGTGTAAGCCACATTGACGTTGAGAACACCACCGAGGAATATATCGCTCACATCAAGGATTATTGCAAGCAAAAGGGCGTTGAGATTTCATCCCTTGCATTTTATCCCAACACTATGGATGGCGACCTTGAAAAACGCGCTGCCGCCATCGCTCACCTTAAGAAGGTTATCAATATGAGCGCTCTGCTTGGGGTTAATATGGTTACTACCTTCATCGGTCGCGACCAGACCAAGACGGTTGAAGAAAATATCGAGATTTTCAAAACCGTATGGCCCGAAATCATCGCTCTTGCAGAAGAGAAGGGGGTTAAAATCGCCATCGAAAACTGCCCCATGCTTTTTGGTGCCGACCAATGGCCGGGCGGTCAGAACCTCTTTACCACTCCCAAGATTTGGCGCGCACTCTTTGACATCGTTAAGTCAGACAACTTCGGCATCAACTACGACCCCAGCCACTTTATCTGGCAGCAAATCGACTATATCAAGCCTCTTTATGAGTTTAAGGACAAGATTTTTCACGTTCATTATAAAGACATCAAACTTTACCCCGACCGTCTTAACGATGTTGGCATAATGGCATATCCCCTTGAGTATATGAGTCCCAAGCTTCCCGGTTTGGGCGACGTTGATTGGGGCAAGTACGTATCTGCCCTCACCGACATCGGCTATGACGGCTGCACCTGCATCGAGGTTGAGGATAAGGCCTTCGAGTCTTGCCGTGAAAAGGTGCTTGATTCACTTCGTCTCAGTTACCGCTATATGCGTCAATTTGTTATCTAAACCGAAAGGAATTTTAATATGACCGAGCAGATTAAAAGTTTTTTACTTAAGTACAATATGCACTACGAGCAGGTAGATTTGGATGCCGCAACCAAAGAGTTTGCTGCACAGATGCAGTCAGGCAACGACGGCGACATCAAATCTATGCTTATGATTCCCACCTATGTTGGTATCGACGGCGACGTGCCTCGCAACAAGCCCGTTATCGTGCTTGATGCAGGCGGCACCAACTTCCGCGCTGCCACCGTTTGCTTTGATGACAAGGGCGTGCCCTCCATCAGCAATTTTTCAAAGCAGCCTATGCCCGGCACCAAGGGTGAGCTTAGCCGCGAGGAGTTTTTTGACACCATCGCAGGCTTCATCGCTCCCTTTGACAAGCTAAGCGACACCGTTGGCTTCTGCTTCTCCTTCCCCACCGAGATTTTGCCCAACTGCGACGGCCGCCTTATTAACTTTAATAAAGAAGTTAAGGTGCGCGATATGGCAGGCCAAATCATCGGCGAGGGCATCAACGCCTCTCTTAAAAAGATGGGCTGCGGCGAAAAGCACTTTGTAATTATCAACGACACCGTTGCAACCATGCTTGGCGGTATTGCCGCATTCCCCGACAAGGATTTTGACAGCTACATTGGCTTCATCCTGGGCACCGGCACCAATACCTGCTACGTTGAGCAGTGCAACCGCATCGGCAAGTTGCCCGAAATTAACGAGGGCACCATGGCCATCAATATGGAAACCGGCGGCTTTGACGGCTTTGTTCAGGGCGACATCGACAAGCGCTTCGACGCCACCACCGCCAACTGCGGCGACCACGTTTTTGAAAAGATGATTTCAGGCGCATATCAAGGCTCGGTTATTTGTATGACCGTCAAGCAGGCTGCCTCTGACGGCTTGCTCAGCGACGAGTGTGCCAAGCGCGTAGCCCAGGTTGAGGATTTCACCATGCGTCAGATCGACGAGTTCTGTATGGAGCCCAAGGGCGACAACTACATCGCAGCTCTTGCCGCTACCGACGAGGACACTGACACCCTCTATGCCATCGTGGATGCAAGCTTTGAGCGCGCCGCCCGTATGGTTTGCGTAAATCTTGGGGCTATTATGGTGCACACCTCTACCGGTAAGGACGCCGCTCGTCCCGTTTGCGTTTCGGCCGAGGGTACCACCTTCTATAAGTCGGTGCTTTTCAGACCCAAGCTCGACCGCTACGTTAAAGAGTTCCTTAACGATAAGCTGGGCATCTACTGCGAGTTTGTTAAAGCAGAGGATGCAACCCTCATCGGCAGCGCCGTTGCAGGCTTGCTTAACTAAAATAACCAAAGCACCCGTTGGAGCAATCCATCGGGTGCTTTTTTGCGGCACAAATGACATCCTCAGCCATAATAATTAAAAAAATCGGTACATATAATAGAATTGCCCCACGTTTAATATTGCAACTACCAGTTGCTATTTTACGTATTATTTTTGCGCATTCTCAAATTAATTTGTTTTTTTGTGACTTTTTCACGAATTTTGCAACTGTCAGTTGCAAAAATAAGTGCATAAAGTTGCTTGATATATTGACTTGCATTTGATACAATGCTATTGTTAAAAAATACATTAAAGGCGGTAGAACTATGACTATTGGACAGAAAATTACCACTTTGCGCATGGCGTCAGGATTAAGCCAGGAAGATTTGGCAGAGAAATTGGATGTTTCTCGTCAATCAGTTTCAAAGTGGGAGATGGACCAAGCAGCACCCCAACTGGACAAAGTGCTATTGTTATGTCAGACCTTCGGCATTAGCGCCGACCGGCTGCTGCGTGACGAAATCGAGCTTGAAAGCAACACCGAGCCCGTAAGCAACAAATACTTTGGCACCGACGGCTTCAGAGGCGAGGCCAACCTCAACCTCACCTCTTTGCAAGCCTATAAGGTTGGCCGATTTTTGGGCTGGTACTATTCCTCCTCACTTTCAGGCTGCACGAAAGCAGGCTACCGCCCCCGCATAGTTATCGGCAAGGACACTCGCCGTTCAAGTTATATGCTGGAGTATTCTATTGTTGCAGGCATCACCGCATCGGGCGCCGATGCATATATGCTGCACGTAACCACTACTCCCAGCGTGTCATACGTCACCCGTATGGATGAGTTTGACTGCGGTATTATGATTACCGCATCCCACAACCCCTTCTATGACAACGGCATCAAGGTTATCAACCGCTACGGTGAAAAGCTTGACGACAAAACCACTGCGCTTATCGAGGCCTATCTTGACGGTGATCTTAAGCGTCTTGGCGTGATGGAAGAGGATTTGCCTCTTGCTCAGCGTGAAAAAATCGGTTGCATAGTCGACTACGTTTCGGGCAGAAACCGTTACGTGGGCTACCTTATTTCGGTTGCCTCCAACTCTTACAAGAAGCTGCGCATCGGTCTTGATTGCGCTAACGGTGCGTCCTGGTCCATTGCCAGCTCGGTATTCAGTGCATTGGGTGCACAAACTATGGTTATCGGCAACGAGCCTGACGGACTTAACGTTAACGAAAACTGCGGATCTACTCATATTGAAAACTTGTGCCGCCTTGTTAAGGAAAATCATCTTGATCTTGGTTTTGCCTTTGACGGTGACTGCGACCGCTGCATTGCCGTTGATGAAAAGGGCGAGGTGGTTGACGGCGACGCTATGCTTTATATTCTGGGCAAACGACTCAAGCGCAGAGATATGCTTAACTCCAACACCGTTGTTGCCACCGTTATGTCTAACAGTGGCCTTATCAACAGCCTTGAAGAGGTGGGCATCAAGTGTGCTCAAACCACCGTCGGCGACCGATTTGTTTATGAATGTATGCAGGACAATGACTATTGCCTTGGCGGCGAGCAGTCAGGCCACATTATTCTTAAAAAGTACGCTACCACAGGTGACGGATTGCTCACCGCAATTATGCTCACCGAAGAGGTGTGCGATTCCAAATCCACCCTTGCAGAGCTTAAGGAGCCCGTTAAGCTTTATCCCCAACTGACCATCAACCTGCGCGTTAAGGATAAGGCAGCCGTTTTGAGCGACAAGGCTGTGCTTGAGGCAAAGGATAAGGTTGAGGCTCTCATCAACGGCAAAGGCCGCGCTCTGCTGCGTCAAAGCGGCACAGAGCCTGTAATTCGTATTATGATTGAAAGCGAGAGCGAGGATAAGTGTCGCGACTATGCCGACACCATCGCCTCTGCTATTAAAGAAAGGGGTCACGTAATTGGTTAATCAGATTAAAACTGCCCAGCTTTTTGAGCAGGTCAACCCCTATCTTGCCGATTTTGTGAGCAAGTTTGAATATCCCTGGCAGATGCTGCCCGAAATCAAGGGCTTTATAAACAAGCTTATCGAGGGCGGACTTGAAGGCTTTACCGAGGTTGCTCCTCAGGTTTTCGTGGCAGAGGGAGTTAAAATTTACCCCACCGCTACTCTCGAAGGCCCTGCCATCTTTTGCAAGGGCTGTGAAATTCGTCCCGGCGCATTCGTCCGCGGCTCGGTTTTTGCAGGTGAGGGTTGTGTTATCGGCAACTCATCAGAGTTGAAAAACTGCATTCTTATGGATAAGGTGCAGGTGCCTCACTACAACTACGTGGGCGATTCGGTGCTTGGATTTCACGCTCATATGGGCGCAGGCGCCGTTTGCTCCAACCTTAAGGCCGACGGCAAGGGCGTAGTTGTGCGAGGTGACGAGGCCATTGAGACAGGGCTTCGCAAGTTTGGCGGCATATTGGGCGACAATGCCGACATCGGCTGTGGATGTATTCTTAATCCCGGTACGGTAGTCGGTCAGCGCACATCGGTTTATCCTTTGACCGCGCTGCGAGGCGTTTACCCTGCCGATTGCATTGTCAAAGCCACCCGCGAGGTTGTTGAAAGAGTTTAAAAAAAGAGGCGACTAAGAGGCGCACTCCGTAAGGAAGTGCGCCTCAGTTTTATTCGCCAAAGGCGAGTTGTATTGCTTCGCAGTGATATTCGGCTTTCGCCGAGTGTTATTTGCTTTGCAAGTTTAGGGGCGAATAAAATATCACTAAAACCGCAAGGTTTTAATATCACTTTTGATTTATCAAAAATATCACTGTGAGACCCGTCTCACAATATCACTAAATATTTTATCTTTGAGTTAGGTATAATTTCAAAGTATGTAACCCATTATGACACTTTCAGTTTGAAAGTGTCAATTTTTATGCAAAAAGAAAATTGGGAGAAACTTCTTTACGAAGTGTCTCCCAAGAGTGCTTCTTTTTTAATCGTATATTCCTAATTTGCGCAGGTTTTCGATAGCTTCGGCCTTTTCTTTTTCAAGCTCCTCACTTAACTGCCTTTCTTTATCATTGAGAGGGATGCCCACCAACAACCATTCGGCGCTTACGTCATAATAATCACATATTGCGTTAAGCACCTCCTCTTGAGGGATGCGCGCACCCATTTCGTATTGAAGATATCCGCTGCTTTCAACTCCGATTTCGTTGGGTATTTGAAAAAGGCTGAACTTAGTTTTTGAACGCAAAAATTCTAATCGCTCACCAAAGGCTTTTTGTGAAAACATACTCTATTCTCCTTAAAATAAAAAAGTGCGCAGCCGAAGCCACGCACCGAAAAACGCACGGCTCAAGTTGCTGCAACACAAACTTTTTTCTATACACAGGCGTATAAAGAATGAGCATGCGTTTTTACCGAAGTAAAAGCACACACCTGTGCAAGAATAGTATTAAGTTTGTGTTGCAACATTATTCTATCACAATATTCAATTTATTGCAACTGTTAAAAGTCTGTCGCGCTGTTACAAATAATTTTTAACAAAACACCGTCAACGGTTGAATTTTAAAGCAGTTGGTGGTATTATAATACTTGTTGATAAATTCTTTTGAAGGGAGCAATAGTTATGAGTGAATGCACCCATAATTGCAGTACCTGCGGCAAAAACTGCGACGAGCGTACTGCCGAAAGTATGTTAGAAAATTTGCACGAAATGGCCACCGTTCGCAAGGTTATCGCCGTTGTGTCGGGTAAGGGCGGCGTTGGTAAAAGCCTTGTCACCACCATGATGTCTGTGCTCAGCCAGCGCAAAGGTCTTAACACCGCCATTTTGGATGCTGATATTACCGGCCCCTCCATCCCCACCGCCTTTGGCGTTAAGGATAAGGCTCAGGGCAGCGAAATCGGTCTTTTCCCTGCCGTTACCAAGTCGGGCATTCAGTTGATGTCGGTCAATCTTTTGCTTGGCAACAAAACCGACCCCGTCGTTTGGCGCGGCCCCGTTATTGCAGGCGCAGTCAAGCAGTTCTGGACCGACGTTATCTGGAACGACGTTGACTTTATGTTTGTGGATATGCCTCCCGGTACAGGCGACGTACCCCTTACCGTATTTCAGTCACTGCCCATCGACGGCATTATCATCGTAACCTCTCCTCAGGAGCTGGTAAGTATGATTGTTGAAAAGGCTGTCAAAATGGCCAAGCTGATGAACGTGCCCATTTTGGGATTGGTTGAGAATATGTCCTACTTCAAGTGCGATGAGTGCGGCAAAGAGCATTACATCTACGGTCAAAGCCACCTTGAGGAGTTGGCCGAAAAGCACTCCATCCCCTGCACCGCTCGCATTCCCATCGACCCCAACCTTGCCAAGGTTGTTGACGGCGGCTTGATTGAGCTGTTTGAGGGCGAATGGCTTGACAAGCTGAGCGATTATATTGAGCAGGCTCTTAGCGACTGATAAATTAAAACCCTATGTGTTAGCCACATAGGGTTTGTTTTTTTATTTCTTCAGACTTTCAAGGGCGGCGGTGATGTAGGGGTCCTGACCGTCGGTGAGCAAAAACCAGGTTTTTGCCTGCTCCTCGGTGTAGGATGCCTCGATATCGGGAGTCAATCCGTTAAGGTGAAACTCATATCCCGACTGGGTGTAAATCTTCGCAACGGTGAGCTTGATGGCCGAGCCGTCACCTAAGGGGAAGGTGGTTTGCATTATGCCCTTACCAAAGGTTTTTTCACCAATGAGCAGAGCGTCTGCGCTGTCACGCAGGGCAGAGGCAAAATACTCGGCGCTGCTTGCGGTATCGTCGTCGGTTAGCACGCGGATGGGCATATCGACACAGTTTTCATCCGATTTGCCAAGCACCTTTTTCTCACCCGATTTATAGATGGCATAGCCAATCTCACCCTTGGGAAGCAGCATATCAAGCACCTGATTGGCCTCGTCCACAAGGCCGCCGTAGTTGCCGCGCAGGTCGATAATGAGTGCCGTTGCACCCTTTGTCTGCACCCAACTGAGAGCATCCTTAAACTGCTCGGGGGTAGCACCTGTGAAGCTTGTGACGGTGATGAATCCCACGTTGCCGATCATTCGGGCATAGGCCGACTCCACTGTGTACTCGTCACGCACAACCTCCACAGAATATCGATTGCCATCACGCATATAGTCAAGCTTGACCTTGGTGCCCTTTTCGCCGCGAATGGCATCCATAGTTTGAGAATAGTTTTCCTGCGTTACCTCGGTACCGTCCACAGCAACAATTACGTCGCCGCTCTTAAAGCCTGCATTGGCTGCAGGAGAATTGGCGGTAACTCGCACGATGTAAACACCGCCGTGATAGACGGCAGTTATGCCAATGCCGTGGCTTTCACCCGCGTTGGAATATACCATTTCGGTGTAGCTTTGGGCATCGTAATAGGTAGAGTAAGCATCACCCAAGCCGTAAACGTAGCCCCAGGCGGCAGTGTCGCTGAGCAGCTGCTTGTCGGCATTATCGGCATCAATGTAATAGGCGTCGATGTAGCTGTCAATAAGCAGCAGCTTGTCGGTCAGGCTGTCACTTAAGGGGGAGCGCAACGAATTGGGCACAATCGACAAAGCAATAAGCACACCTGCCAAAAGGCTGCATAACGAAGCAAATATTATCGAGCGCAAGGAGAATTTGTTGCCACGCTTGCGGTCTATATCCATAGGTGTGGGCAAATAATTCTCTATCTGCTCGGCAAAGGTAATTTCTTGATTTTGGTTAAACTGTTCCACAAAAACGCCTTCTTTTGGTAAATTTAAGCCCGACGGAATTATCGTCGGGCTGTGGTTTTAATAGAATTTCATAGGATCAAGGTATTCGCCGTTTTTTCGTATCTCAAAATGCAAGTGGGGGCCGCTGACTTGTCCTGTATCGCCTACGTATCCTATAACGGTTGAGCCCTTTATAACCGTTGAACCCACCTTAAGGTTACTAAGGGATTTCATATGAGCATAGACGGTTACATAGCCGTTGCCGTGGTCAACCATAACGCAGTTGCCGTAAGAGGTATAATACTTGTTAACACTTACTACTCCGCTGTCGGCTGCCACAATTTTGGCACCGTATACACCTGCGCCGGCGATATCAATGCCGTAGTGCATCTTTCCCTTTTCACCGGTTACGGGATGGGTTCGGGGACCGAAGGGAGACGTAACCTTCTTAAAGCCGATAACGGGCCATACAAACTTGCCTGTGCCCACTGCGCCGTTTTCAATAAGATAAGCCTTTTCAAGAGCCTCTTTAAGGTCCTTTTCCATCTGCTTGATGTCGGCGGCCTCGGCCTCGGCAATCTTAATTTTTTCGTCGTTGCTCATAACGATGGCGTTAACCTTTGAATATTGCTTGTCAAGGTCGGCCTTTCTGGCATCGATATCCTTTTTAGATTCCTCAATTTTGGCCATTTTATCCTTTTGGTCGGCAATCTTCTTTTGAACAGCCTCAACGTCCTTTTTGAACTGGCTGATAATCTGATTGTCACGGCGGGATACCGATTCAAGCAGCTCGGCCTTTGCAAGATAGTCGGACAGGTTATCACTGGTCATCAAAAAGCTCAGGTCGGACAAAAAGCTGTTTTGACCTGTATAAATGGCGACGATGCGCTTTTTAAACTCGTCAGACTGCTTTTCGCACTTGGCCTCTAAATCGGCAATCTCTTTTTCAAGAGCCTTGATTTCGCTTTCGCAAGCGGTAATCTGTGACTCAAGCAGGCTTATCTCTCTAATAGTAGCGTTAATCTGTTTTTTAACTGCGGAGCGCTGCTTTTCATAAGGAGCGTTTGCCGCCTCCATAGCAGAGATTTCGGCCTGAATTTTATTTTTCTCTTGCTGAATTTTATCAAGCTGAGCCTGAATTTCGGAGGATGAAGCAGCCTCGGCTTTAAAGGCAGTGGTGCCGCTTGTATACATAGTGGTAAACAGCACAACAAAGGTTAAAACCAAGCAAAGGGTGCGTTTGAGCATACAATTATACCTCCTGATTTTTTATTGAATCCCTGATTTTAGTTGTAATAATTCATGGGGTTAACATAGGTACCGTTTTTCTGAATTTCAAAATGCAGGTGGGGACCCGTTACGTTACCTGTTGCGCCTACGTAACCAATGATGGTTGAGCCCTTGGTAACGGTGTCACCTACGCGCAGAGCGCTGGCAGCCTTCATATGTGCATAAAGGGTGGTGAAGCCGTTGCCGTGGTTAACGATTACGCAGTAGCCGTAGCCGCTGTAGTATTTGCTGAGAATAACCGTGCCGCTGTCGGCTGCCACAATCTTGGCGCCGTAAACGGTGCCGTTGGATGAAGCAATGTCGATGCCGTTGTGGTTTCTGCCCCAACGTCTGCCGAACTGTGAGCTGATGGTGTAATAGCCGGGTACAGGCCATGCAAAGTTGCCGGTGCCGGTGATAACATTCTTGTTGCTGTCACCCTTGCCGGAATTGCTTACCTGATTAGCCTTGTTGATGGCTGCCTGAATTTCTTTTTGCTCTTTTTCAATAGAGCTCAGGCTGCTGTTGATGCCTGAAATCTGGCTTTGATACTTGCTGACGATGGCGTTAACCTCTTCATACTGTACCATAAGCTCGGCCTTCTTGGCATCGATTTCGCTTTTAGCCTCAAGAAGCACGGAGTTGGCCTCGTTAAGGTCGTTAACGGCGGCAACTATGCTTGAAATAAGCTCGTAATCCTTACGGGTTACGGTGTCAACAAGCTCGGCCTTGGCAAGATAATCGCCGTAATCCTCTGATGACAAAAGCACTGAAAGACTTGAACTTTCGCTGGTATAAATAGCAACCAGACGCTTGTTAAATCTTTCTTTTTTCTCGTTAAGCTCTTTTGAGCGCTCGGTGATGGTGCGCTCGCAAGCCTTTATCTGATCTTCGTAAAGATTGATTTCTTCCTGAAGGGCGGCAATGGATTTGTCCAAAGCGGCCTTTTGCGCCTCATAGGGTGCGTTTTGCTTTTTAAGCTCGTTAAGCTGAGATTTCAGCTTGTTAGCTTTGGCCTTGGCAGCATCAAGCTCTGACTGATACTGCGCCACCGTTTTTGCCTCTGCCTCTACAACGACTTTGCTTTGAGGGGCAATTGCAACGGTGAGCAACAAGGTGCAAGCGCATATTAAGGCTGATAAAATTCTCTTAAAGCGCACGGAACTCGCTGCCTTCCTTTCTGAGATATTTAGAGATAATAATGCAGCTGCCTACAAGGCCGACCAATATGCCGATAGCGGCAAACAAGCCAAACAAGGGCAGTGCAAACTCTCTAAATGCGATGGCTTTAAAGCCTGTCATAGTTTCTTCCATAAATGTGATGGCAATGCGGTACACGGCATAAAGCAGGCCGGTGGTGAATACCGATGCCAGCAAGCCCAGCATAATACCCTCAACCATAAAGGGGAAGCGGATAAATCGGTCGGTTGCGCCGACAGCCTTCATAATGCTGATTTCAAGCTTGCGGTTGTACATAGTGATGCGAATGGTGTTGCACACGATAACAAAGGCGATTATAAGCAGCAATACCACGATACCGATGCTTGCTGCGCTTACAGTTTTGCGGATGCCGGTAATCTTTTCGGCAAGCTCGCGCTGATGGCGCACGTTTTTAACACCTTCGATTTTTTCAATAGCCTTGACGGTTGACTCGAACTTTGCCAAATCGTCAAACTGAACGCGGGCTGCATTGGGCAGTGGGTTTTGCTCGTTAACGTAGTCAAACAAAGCGTCGTACTCGTCGCCCATATCGCTGAGCAGGCCTTCAAGACCCTCGTCGCGGCCGATAAACTCAACCTTGGCAATATTGTCAAGCTTGGCAATCTTGTCGGTAGTGAGTTGCTTTGCCTCTTCATCGGTGAGAGTTTTGCCGTCGTCGGTAGGATTTTGCTCATCACCGAAATAAACCATAACTACATTTTGCTTTTCAAGGTCGCCCAGGCTCTTATCTACATTGATGCTGAGCACAACGGCTACACCCGTAATAAGCATACATGCTACGAGAACACCGATGGATGCCAATGACATAAGACGGTTGGCCCATACGTTTTTGATACCCTCGCCGATCAAATAGCGGAAACTACGCATTTTCATTGGGTATCACCGCCTTCCTCATTGCCTTTGCTGCCGATAATGAACGCGCCTTCCTCTTCTTCAGTAAGATGAGTGAACTCTGCCTGCTCCTCTACCACAGCGGATGCCTCGCCAACAAACTCGGCTGAAGCGACGGGCTGACGGGTATAATCGTCGGTGCCCTGACTGTTGTAGATGTCGGCGTTGTCGGCTACAACGGTGCCACCCTCGATCATAACAACGCGGCGCTGGAAGTCGCGCACAAGCTGATGGTCGTGAGTTACCATTATAACGGTGGTGCCGTGACGGTTGATTTCGCTGAGCAACTCAACAATTTCGTAGCTCATTCTGGGGTCGACGTTACCGGTGGGCTCGTCGGCGATGATGAGTGAGGGCTTGTTTACAAGAGCGCGTGCAAGACCTACACGCTGTTGCTCACCGCCCGAAAGCTCGCTGGGCTTGCTGCGGGCTTTGTCGGCAAGGCCGACCATATTGAGAGCATAGGATACTCTTTTGCGAATCTCCTGTCTTGATGCGCCCACAATGTGCATTGCGAAGGCTACATTCTGGAATACGGTCATAGTGGGAATAAGACGGAAGTCCTGAAACACTATGCCCATGGTGCGGCGCAGTTTGGGAATCTGGCTGCGTCTGATTTTGCTCAGGCGATAGCCGCCAACGACAATTTCGCCTGCGCTCATTTTTTCTTCCCTCATAATAAGCTTCATAAAGGTACTTTTACCTGAGCCTGAGGGGCCAACGACGAAGACGAATTCGCCGCGGTTAATCTTTAAGTTAAAATCGCGAAGTGCGTCGGTACCGTTTTTATAGGTCTTGTAAACACCCTTGAACTCAATCTGAGTGCGTGAACCGACTTGCTCGCGGTCATTGGTTTTGCGTGCTATGATGATCGCCGTCCTTTACATTATTTGCGAAGCCCTTTTATCAATACTTGATGGGGTTGGCGCTAAGATACTTCTTAACCATAAGGGCAATTTTAAATACGATAGCGTGGTCAAACTCTCTAAGGTCAAGGCCGGTGAGCTTTTTGATTTTTTCAAGTCGATACACAAGAGTGTTGCGGTGAACGAACAGCTTGCGTGAGGTTTCGGAAACGTTAAGGTTGTTTTCAAAGAACTTTTGAATGGTAAACAGAGTTTCCTGATCAAGGCTTTCGATAGAGCCGCGCTTAAACACCTCGCGAAGGAAGGTCTCGCAAAGGGTTACGGGCAACTGATAGATAAGACGGGCGATACCCAGATTGTCATAGCTGACAATGGTCTTTTCGGTGTCGAATACCTTGCCGACCTCAAGGGCAATCTGTGCCTCCTTGAAGGAACGGGCAAGCTCCTTGATACCCTCAACAACGGTACCTACACCAACAACAACGTGGGTGTAGAACTCGCCTGAAAGGGTGTCACTGATGGAGCCGGCCAATTTTTCCAAATCCTTGGCTTCGGCAGTAGAGTGAGTTTCCTTAACAATAGCGATGTCGGTCTCGTTGATTGAAATAACGAAATCCTTATTGCGGTCGGGGAAGATGTTTTGAAGCACGTCATAAACCGAAACGTCGTTGCTTGAGGTGATACGCACAAGCAATACGGCACGGGGAGTGTTGTTGTTAAAACGAAGCTCCCTTGCCTTAAGGTAGACGTCACCTGAAAGAATGTTGTCCAAAATAATGTTTTTGATAAAGTTGCCGCGGTCGAACTTTTCATCATAGAACTGCTTAATGTTGGTGAGCGCAACGGCCAGCATAGCGGCATACTTTTCTGCCTGCTGATCAACACCCTCTACAAACAATATGTAATCGGTTGCTTTTGCAGTGCCGAAGGGCTTGTAGGTGTAGGAGCCCTTGACAAAAGTATCGGCCGTTGACACGGGAGAAATATTGTGAACCTCGCCAATGCGACCAAGATTGCTGCAGGATATAACGGTGTGTGTTTCGTCCATAACGCCGATGGTGCGGTCGATGGCCTCTCTCATTTGATGAATAATACTTTGGAACATGCGGTTTGACATGTTTAACATCCCCTTTGCTAAGGTTTGTAACTTTGCAATACAAAAGCCCCTCTTTTTTGGACTTTATGTAAATCGCTCTATTCATTTTACACAAAGTTGTGCAAAATTTCAAGTCAAAAAAACGAAAAAACGCTAAAAAAGTTACAAAAAGATTACAATATGCACTTTATTTATTTGTTTTTTACCCTTTTGGGCAAAATAAATCAGAAAATCTTGCTAGATATTAACATATGTGCTATAATAATTAGCACCATGAATTGCCGTTGGCATGAATTGAAAATGCAGCAAATTAAGAAAATTGCTGATTGCTTCTATTACTACTGCAAAAAACAATTTATAATCTCCCAATCCGAAAGGAATGCTTGTTTTATGGATAATCAGATTATTAAAACCAAGTTGGGCAAGGGGGTTGACGGTTGCTACGTTCCCTCACACCGATTTAAGACGGCTCGCATTTCGGTCACTGCCTATCTGCCCCTTAAAGAAGAAACGGCACCTGCCTTATCTCTTGCTTGCCTTTTGCTCTCCAACGGTTGCAAAAAGCACCCCACCCCAATGGAGTTCAGTCAGCGCCTTGACACCCTTTACGGCGCATCTCTGGGCACCGACACCTACAAGGCAGGGGATATGCTTGCCGTGCGTGTGGGCATACTTTTTGTTGAGGACAGATTTTTGCCCACTCCCCTTTTTGACCAATGTGCACAGCTGCTGATGGACACCATCTTTGACCCTGCTGCCGAGGGCGGCGCCTTTGACAAGAGCAACTTTGCTCGGGAGCAGCGTATTCAGATAGAAGAGATTGAGGGCGAAATCAACGATAAGCGCACCTTTGCCCGCAACCGACTGATAGCCAAGATGTTTGAGGGCGAGCCCTACGGACTTGCCGTTACCGGCACCAAGGAGCAAACCGAGGCGCTCACTCCCGAGGGAGTTTTTGAGGCTTGGCAAAATCTTCTTAAAACCTCATACTTCCGTCTGTCGGTTATTGCCGACAAGCCTCACGACGAGGTTTTTGACCTTTTCGCACAGCGCCTTGCCCAATATAACCGCGATGATATATACACCCCCACACCCGACAAGCTGCACCTTCAATCGGGTGAGGTTAAGCAAATCAGCGACTCTATGGCCGTTGCTCAAGGCAAGCTGGCCATGGGCTTTACCTGCGACGGCGGCGAGGACGCCGACAGCTACAAAACCATGATTATGGTGGACGTTCTTGGCGGCGGCCCCTATTCTCTGCTTTTCACCAATGTGCGCGAAAAGTTGAGCCTTTGCTACTACTGTGCCGCCCGTGGCGTGCGCAAAAAGGGCGTGCTGATGATTGACAGCGGCGTAGAATTTGACAATATGGACAAAACCTTTGACGCCGTTATGGAGCAAATCGAAATACTTAAGTCAGGAGCTTTTGACGAGGGTATTGTAGAGGCCTCAAAGCTTGCCATCACAGGCAGTCTTAAGGGCGTTTATGACTCACAGACGGTCATCGACCATTGGTATGCCGACCGTTGGTTTGATAAGCAGCTGCTTGCTCCCGAGGAGCTTGCAGAGCTTGTAAAGAGCGTGACCAAAGAGGATGTTATCAAAGCCGCTAAATCAATAAAATTAGACACCGTTTACCGTTTGCTGGGTAAATAAGAAGGGAGGGCATTGTATGATTAAACAGATTATTACCAACGACCGCTTGGGCGAAAGCTGCATAAGTGCCATTCATCCCTCGGGGCTTACAGTTCTCATTTGCCCCAAGCCCGAATTTGCCACCGCATACGCCTTGTTCGGTACCAAATACGGCTCTATCGACACCCGTTTTCGCATTAAAGGCGAGAGCGAATTTACCGATGTGCCCGAGGGTATCGCTCACTTTTTGGAGCACAAGCTTTTCGAAAGCGAAGAGGGGGATGCCTTTACCCGTTTTTCGGCCACGGGCGGATATGCCAACGCATACACCTCCTTTGACCGCACCTGCTACCTTTTCTCTTGCACCGAAAGGTTTGAGGAAAACCTTGATATTTTGCTTGATTTTGTGCGCCACCCCTATTTTACCGAGGCCACCGTTCAAAAGGAACAGGGCATCATCGGTCAGGAAATCAGAATGTATGACGACGACCCTGCCTGGTGCTGCTTTTTCAACCTGCTTTGCTCTATGTACAGCCACCACCCCGTGCGCATTGACATTGCAGGCACCGTTGACTCCATCGCACAGATAAATGCCGATCTGCTTTATAAGTGCTACAACACCTTCTACAACCCCTCAAATATGTTTTTGTGTATTGCAGGCAACGTTGACCCCGACTTTATTCTTAATAAGGTTGACGAGGTGCTTGCCGATGCCAAGGGCGTTGAGATTGAACGCGGCACCTTTGAGGAGCAGGAGGGAGTTTTGCGCGCCAAGGTAGAAAAGGCTATGCCCGTTGCAATGCCCCTGTTCAATCTTGGCTTTAAAGAGGCTTGCCCCACCCCCAAAAAGACCCTTAAGGAAAAAATTGAAACCGATATTTTGCTTGAAATGCTTGCAGGCAAATCAAGCCCCCTTTACAACAAATTGTTGGAGCAAGGGCTTGTTAATGACCGCTTCGAGGCCTCATATTTTACAGGGCACGGCTTTGCGGTTGAAATCTTTGAGGGTGAAAGCAGCGACCCCTACGCCGTTGCAGAGGCGGTAAGCAGCGAGATTGAAAGAGCGCGCCGCGAGGGCATCAAGGCGGAAGATTTTATTCGCGCCAAAAACGCTCTTTACGGACGCAACATTATGTTGTATAATAGCATAGAGCGGGTGGCATCCGCCCTTGTTTCAGCCGTTATGGAGGAGCATGCTCCCTTTGACGTGCAAAAGGTGTTTGACAGCGTAACCCTTGAGGATATCTGTCACCGCCTTGACCTTCAGTTAAAGCCCGAGCGTATGGCCATCTCGGTCATCACGCCCGAAAAAGCATAATTCACCTTGGAGGATTACCTATGTCCATTCTTGCTATGGTCCGAAGCTATAATTTTTTCGGCATTGAGTTTAATTTCGACAACGTTGCCTTTTCTATCGGCAACTTTTCGATTTATTGGTACGGTATTATAATCGCCATCGGCTTTGGTCTGGCCCTTATATACGGCTTTAAAAATGCCAACCGTTTCAATATTAAAATCGACCCCATGATTGACGTTATCATCTTTGGCTTGTTGGGTGCCATCATCTGCGCTCGCGGATATTATCTGCTCTTTGACGATGTAACCCTTGCCGATTTCACCACCTTTGGTGACAAGATGAGCTACATATTCGGCATTCACAACGGCGGCATCGCCATCTACGGCGGTGTGTTCGGCGCCTTCCTTGCAGGCGGACTGACTGCCCGCATCCGCAAAATCAAGGTGCTCGATATGTTCGACCTTGCCGCCCTTGGCTTTCTTATCGGTCAGGGCGTGGGCCGTTGGGGCAACTTTGTAAATCAAGAGGTTTACGGTAAGCCCACGGGCAGCCTTTGGTACGGTATCGGCGGCGACCGCATCGGTGCCGACCTTGTGCACCCCTTGTTTTTGTATGAGTCGCTATGGTGCATTGTTCTTTTCTTTGTTCTTCACAAGGTTAGCAAGCGACGCGCCTTTTCAGGTCAGATTTTCTCACTTTATATCGTGCTTTACTCCTTCGGCCGCTTCTGGTTTGAGGGTATGCGCAACACCAAGTTTGTGCTTATGTTTGGCAAACTGAGCATTTCACAGCTTGTTGCCATCGGTCTTATCGTTGCAGGCATCGTAATTTACGTTTTGCTCAACAACCGCACCAAAATGCGCGCCGAAGATTACACTTCCCTGTTTGGCAGTATGTACGACGATCAGGAGATTTTGAATGCAGGCTATGCCCTGCTCGGCTGTGAGTGGGATGACAGTGACGAGGCTGTCACCGCTGCCTATGACGCCCTTAAGGCCAAGTATACCGCCCTTATCCCCGAGGATGCAGATGATGCCGAAGAACTTGATCAAAAGCAGGTCAAAAAGCTGCTTAACAGCGACGCTCCTCAAGCCGATGACGAGGGCAAGGTTGAAATCTCTGAGGAAGAGCTTGCCCTGCGCGCCAAAATCAAGATTAGCGAGCTTGACGAGGCATACGATTACATTATGAACAACCGCAAGCTTTGTGCCGAGGAATTGGCTGAGTTTAATCAGGCAAATCAACCTGCCGAGAATGAGGAGAATAACGATGATAATTGACGGAAAAGCCATAAGCGCCGCCACCCGCGGTGATATAAAAGCACAGGTAGACCTGCTTAAGGCAGAGGGGATTACTCCGGGCCTTGCGGTTATAATTGTGGGCGACGATCCTGCATCCCGAGTATACGTTAACAACAAAAAGAAGGCTTGTGCAGAGCTTGGTATGCTTTCCGAAGAGTATGCTCTGCCTGCCGATACCACTGAGGAGGAGCTGCTTAAGCTTATCGAAACCCTCAACGGCAGAGAGGATATTGACGGCATTTTGTGCCAGCTGCCCCTGCCCCGTCACCTTGACGAAAAAACCGTTATCAACGCCATCAACCCCGACAAGGACGTAGATGCCTTTCATCCCGTCAACGTGGGCAAAATTATGATAGGCGACTACTCATTTTTGCCCTGCACCCCTGCAGGTGTTATGGAGCTGATTCGTCGCAGCAATATCGAGGTTGAGGGCAAGCATTGCGTGGTTATCGGTCGCAGCAACATTGTAGGCAAGCCTCAGGCTATGCTTATGCTTCACGCCAACGCCACCGTCACCGTCTGCCACTCTCGCACCAAAAATCTTGCCGAGATTTGCCGCACTGCCGATATTATCGTTGCTGCTGTGGGCAAGGCATATTTTGTGACCGCCGATATGGTTAAAGAGGGCGCAGTTGTTATCGACGTCGGTATGAACCGCAACGCCGAGGGCAAGCTGTGCGGCGACGTTGACTACGAGGCTGTCAGCAAGGTGGCATCGGCCATCACTCCCGTGCCCGGCGGAGTTGGCCCCATGACCATCACCATGCTTATGCAAAACACCGTTACTGCCGCCAAAGCACGCAGAAGGTAATTTTTGATTTAAAAAACAAAGGAGGTGCGATATGAAGCGGATTATAGCCTTGGCTGTTTGCCTTGTTGTAATTGTATTTTCGGCCGTTAACGTTGTGGCGGCAATGCAAGCCTATGCCGACGAGGACAACGGCTACACCATAAATCTGCCTGAGGATTATACCCTTCTCAATCGCACCAACCTATCCTCTAATGCCGATTTTATTCAGCGGCTTGGCTATTCGGTAAAGTCCTTCCGTCTGCGAATGGAAGAGTCGAATATCGTGCTTTATGCCGCCGATAAGGATAATCAGCACCAAATTCAGTTGAAAATTTGGGAAAGCGATTTTTCAAAGCAAATCGACCAGCTTTCATCGGCCAACGACGAGCAATTAAGCGAGATTCTTTACGTTATGTCAGAGCAGCTTACCCTTGACGAGGGCCGCCTGATTGACAGCCGAGTGACCTCGGTTGACGGACAAAAGTATCTCACCTACACCGTACAGGTGGCTGACGCATTTTGCTTTGTGCAAAACGTCACCATCGTCAACGGCAAGTGCCACGCGCTGATTTATTATAACTCCTCGGCGGAGCTGAGTAAGGATGAGCAGGCCTTTCAAAAGCAGCTGCTTAAATCCTTGCAGATTAAGAAAATTCAGCAAAAGGCAGAGGGCAACGGATACTTTATTGTAATTCGCATAATATGTGCCATCGTGTGCATCGTTGCAATAGTTGTGGCGGTGTTTTTGATAAGCAGCTTTGTGCGTGACATCAAGCGCCGCAAACAGCAGCCCGAAATCATCCCCGACCGCATAAAAATGAGAAGAAAATAATAAATATCCCCCCGTATAACGGGGGCTATTTCATTTTCGTGCATAGCCCTAATACTACTGGCGGCGCACAAGTGCGCTTTTTATTGGCCTGCCAGCCACGCAACGGTCATCGGCGACCCGTAAACGGGTTGTAAGTCTTTGCCGGCTCCCCTTGTCAGGGGAGCTGTCGGCGGCAGCCGAC
>JAZNIT010000023.1:0-27850 GCA_045577615.1 Acutalibacteraceae bacterium | reverse complement strand
GTCTTTTTGCTTCGCAAAAATCCACCTCCCTCGTCAGAGGGAGGCAGGACATAAAGCGCTTTCTGCGTTTGCCTTTGATTTCTGCAATTTTTGTTCATCGGTAAACCTCTTTTGAACCACGCGACTATCGCGTGGTTTTCGTTTACAAGAAAAGACCTACACGATGTGTAGGTCTTTAATTGATGCTTTGGATTAACCAACGATACCGGTACGCTCAACTGACTGAACAAAGTAACGCTGAAGGAAGATGTAAATCAACAGCATGGGGAGCACGAAAAGCAATGCACCCGCCATAATCTTGGGAGTCAGGTTGAAGTAGTCGTTACCGCCGCCCAAGTCGCCGCGCAGGTTGGACAAGGCTTTTGCCAAGGTGCGCTTGCGTGAAATGAACTGGCTGGTGTAGAAGGTATCGTTCCAATACCACACGAGTGAGAAGAGGAATACGGTCAGGTATGAGCCTGATGCATTTGGCACCATAATTCTGTAGAAGGTCTTAAAGAAGCCTGCGCCATCAACCATTGCAGCCTCTTCAATTTCAACGGGAATGTTGCGGAAGAACTGACGGAAGATGTATACGTAAAGACCGCTGCGAAGACCTGTTGCGGTAAGTGCGGGCAGCCAGAATACAAACCAGCTGTCGATCATATTTACCGACAAGAACTCGGGCATACTTTGACCGAATACCATTGTTACGATAGGTGCGATAATGGGAACTGAGAACTCTTTATACTGGAAGTACAAGGGAATGGTGATGGTTGCGCTGGGTACGACCAAGGTGAGCATAACAAGCACAAACAACAATCCGCTGCCACGGAATCTGAATCGGGAGAAGCCATAACCTACCATTGAGCAGGAAATAAGCTGAAGCACGGTACTTACCAAACTCATAACCAAGGTGGTTATGAAGGCGCTGCCGTATTTCATAGTTTCAAATGCTGTGGTGAATTGATCAAGAGTGAAACTCTTGGGAATCCAGATAACAGAGGGGTCCATAACCTGATTGGTAGGACGGATTGCCATAGATACCATATAAAGAATAGGATATACGAGGATGTAAGAAAGGCCAATCAGCATTACAAATCTTACAATTTTCCAAATCAGCGTACCAATTTCGGTTGCAATAATCTTTTTATTCATTGTAACGATGACTCCTTTCTTTACTTATTATTGGTCTGGTAGAATACCAGCTTGTTACCAACAAGGAACACGATGCCGACAATCAACAACAAAAAGATGAAGAATATCCATGCCATCAAGCAGGCCTTTGAATAGTTAAGGTTGCTGAAAGCAGTGCTGTTGATGTAATTCATTACAACGTTACCCTTATCGGTAATAGAGTCAATAACCGTATAGATTACATTAACGAGAATGATGGGTGATACGTTGGGAAAGGTAACCTTCCAGAAGATTTCCCATCCGGTTGCGCCCTCAATCTTGGCTGCCTCATAAAGCTGGGGTGATACGCCCTGCAAGGCTGCAAGGAAGAGAAGAATCTGAACACCGCACTTCCACAATGTGTCGAAGATTTGGTTAACGATGCTTACGAAGCCGGTAACAAATTCTTCAGGCAGGTTCATGCCTTCAAGAATTTCCATCATACCTGCTGCCTGAAAAACGGTGCTTGATGCATCACTTTCCATATTGCCGTAGAAGGTGTCGCCCTTGATAAGGCTGATAACTACACCTGAAGTAACAACAACAGGCATAAAGAAGACGGCTCGGGCAAGCAATCTGCCGCGGAATTCCTGATTGAGGATGATTGAAATGAAGAGTGAGAAAACTACAACAACAGGAACGGTGTAAAGCATATCGCCAAGGGTTTCCCAAAGCTTAACCCAGAAGTCAGCCTCTTCACCAAACATTTCAATGTAGTTTTTTCCACCAACATACTCAAGGCTTACACCGCCGCCCTTTGCAGGCTGCATATTTTGGAAGGTGTAATAAATTGAGGTTGCGAGGGGTTGCAAATAGAAGCACAAGAAACCGATGATGAAGGGAAGAACAAATCCTACACCTGCTCTTGCTCTGCGCTGCAGTTCGGTTAATTGCTTCTTTTCTTTGCGACTAGCAATCATTGTTCAGCCCCTCCTTCCGTGGTTTCAGTTGATACAGTGGTTTTTGCAGCATATTCATCTGCAGTCATTACCAGGTAGCCCTTTGCAGCTACGGTTGTGTCACCAAGAGTATAGTCGGTCTTGCCGTAGTTAACAATAACTACTCTTTCGCCGCCGTATACGGTTGCGCGAACATCGGTGGTAATGATGTTATGGTCGGTAATTTCTTTATCACAGTAGCCGTTAAGCACCTCTGCAAGAACCTTGTAATCCTTTGCGGCTGTGTCTGCCCAAGTCTTGTATTGGCTGGTGTAGATGTCGTTGAGTCTGGTGTTAAGGAATACAGAGCTCTCTGCATCGGTCAATATGTAATAAGGTGCAGCGCCGGTTTCAAGCTGACGGAGCAGCTGAATGGTACCATCAAAGGTAAGGTTGTGTGCGGTTTCGGTATAAGTTACAAGGCCGTGAAGTGCGATCTGTGCGAAGGGCACATCGGTAAATGTGAACTCATAGCCGTTGTTATACATGGGAAGGCCTGCAATAACGTCTGCTGATACATAAGAGTAAGAGTTACCGGTATCAACCATAAGGCTACCCTTTTCGCCAACGTTTTCTTTGATCAAAGCAAGTGCTTCAACCATATAATCGCTGGTTTGCTGAGCATCGGTAAATACATCGTGTGAGTTGTTAAAGTCTGAATAGTTGTTCTCTGCCAAGGAGCCTGCTGAAATGCCCTTGATGGCTGAAAGCTTGTCATAATCTGCAAAGAACTTGGTTACCTGCTGCTTGAAGAGTGAAGGCTTGCACAAGTAATATTCGTAGTTGCTCTTCATACCGGTGCTGCGACGGTAGATATACTGCACAGCGTGGTTGTTAAGAATATTACGGATAGAATACTTGTTGGGGCTCCAGCCGCTCTTGTTCTTATAAATATTAACAATATCAAGCTCAAGATAGGTTGTGCCGCCAAGCTTTTCGACATATTCGTTAAGGTCGAGCAGCTCGTCAACTGAGCCGAGCAGGCTTTCGTGATTTGCGTTGGTTACAACTGAGTTGTCAACGCCGCCCTTCATCCAGCCGGTGTAACGAAGATTGATGTTCTTGATGCCCTTATCGGAAAGGTAATCAAGCATAGTCTTGGTTTGATTAAAGGTAGTAGCAGTTTTGGTTACGTCGGTAACAAAGCCGAATACAGACTCAGTCTTTTGGAATGCACCAACGGTTTCTACATAAAAGGGTATATCAGCCTTTATATCAGAGCCTGCGCCCTGCTCAACCAAATAATCGCGGTAGGTCTTTGCCATACCTACGTAGTCAGCATCTTCACCATGCATACTGTAGAAACGTACGGTTGCAGCCTTCATATCGGTGTGTTCAAGGGTTACCTGCTGATAATCCTTGATGTTCCAGTTGGTTTTGGTCTTAAAGGCGTCAGTCTTATTGTAGATGAGCTCGCAATAAGCAGTGGTGTAGGGGAAGCTTTCACGGGCGCTTACTGCCTTAACCATTGCAACTGCATCACCGGTTTCAATTACACCAAGCCATGCGCTGTCCCCTGCCTTTGTGCCGACAACGGGAAGAACGGTAGGCTCGGTATGACCGATTTTGAGTGATGTGTTAAGGGTTGCGTCACGGCCGTAGATATAGGTACTGTAATACTTAACACCCTTATCAAGAGCAAGGAAGCTGTTATCCATAAGTGCGCCGCTGCCGTCGGGGATAAGAATATATCCATCCTGACCGTAGGCTGCGCTGCCGTAGTAAGGCATTACAGAAACGCTGAGAAGCTCATTTTCGGTTGCTTCTTCAACCTTGATGTCGTTCATTTCAACGCTTACATCAAAATGATCGTCCTTAAGGGCGAAGGTCATAGGAACTTCGAAACCTTTGGTTTCTTCAGGGAATTTGAAAAGGATGCGAACACCATTTTCAATCTTGGTTACGGTGTACTTGCCTGCGGCAACTGCCGAACCGGTTGAGCACTTTTGAGCAACATTGCTCTTATCCTGATAGTTGACGATACCTGCTGACCAAACCTCAAGTCTGGTTGCATCGTCTTTAATTGCAGTACTGTTTGCGGGAACTGAATAGGTTACCTTGCCGCTTGCAACATCCTTTACTGCAAAAATGATAACCTCATTTTTGCGGTGGAGCATATAAAGCTCGGTGGTTTTGTTGCCTGCAAGCTTTTCAAACTCGTCAAGGCCATTGTAGAGAGGAGCAACCTGATTAACGTCTGCTCCAACCTCTGCCCCGTCGCCAACGGCGCCGGTGTCGACAGCAGGTGCATCGGTGGTTTCGTTGTCAGCAAATACTGCAACGGTGCCTGATGAGATTACCATAGCAAGGATGGATGCAACAGTAACAATCAAAAGCAAAATTTTCTTTTTCATTTTACATCACTCCATCCTTAATAAGTAAACCTAAATACAATTTCCTGGTAAATGGTGGTACCGAAATTGTAAATTTCATAGAACAAGCTGAACATAAGTACCATCAAAAGCAACAGCACGAGAACGCCAATAACGGTAAGAACCATTGAGAAAATGCTCTTGCCAACGGTATATTGGTGAACAGTGGTGTTTGAAAGGAAGAGAAGCAATACCATCCAGCCGAATACGATGGTTTCAGCGATGGAGATGAATGCGCCCTCTTCAATGGTGGTAACCTTTGAAATAACGGCCAAGGGAATGATGGTTATAATCTGAGGCATTACTGCGTAGCAGTTGCATATCCAGATTTCTTTGAACCAACCTTCACCGTCCATAAGAGTACAAATAGCCCAGTTGGAGATGCTCCACAAAATGATGATGGCGCCTGTACTCATAAACAGGTTGAAGAACTCAAGGTCCTCAACACGGTTTTCGTTGAACTGAAAGCCGGTCTCCAAAAAGGAGTAAACCGAGCTGAAGGTCCACATTAAAAGTATGAGGATTGAAAGCAGGATTGAGCCACGCTTTTCATACTTGATTTCAGAAAAGGCCTGAATGGGGTGAGTAAGAACTCTGAAAGGCCATATAATCTTTTGCCAATCCCAATTTTTGGGGTTCAGCTTTGCAGGGCTGAACTTGAACGATGCTTTTTTGGAATATTTAATTATGTTTGCTATTGATCCCATAATTCAGCCCTCCTTAACTAAATTTAATTTGTTTTTTCTTGCGCTTGATGCCCAACAACTTCTGAATGAAGCGGAAGAGGGCTACTGCTGCTACGCATACAACTACAACAACAGGTACAAGCCACATATAGTTTGCACGCAAGTATTCTTTACGATATTCCTGCAATGCCAATGAATAAGAGGTTCTGTCCTGACCTTCCTTAAGCCAGTAGAGTGACTCTTGATATTTCTTTTTCTCACGCAAGGATTTACCGATTGCGGCGTATCCGCGGGCGAAGTTGGCATCATACTTAAGAACGTTGCGCCAGTAGGGCTCACCCTCTACATATCGGCCGTCAGTGTAGAACTTGTTAGCCTCAAGAAGCATTGCCATATAATCGGTAGGACGATAGGTTACGATGGTACCTCTTGAGCCGTCAAGCACCAGATAGTTGCCGTCAAGCACTTCAATAGCAGTTGCTGATGCTACTGAGCCTTCAACCGAGTTGCCTGCAGTTTTATAACCGAAGGCAGTGAGGAGCATGCAAGACTGGTCATAGAGGTAGATACGGCTACGCTCGGTATCCATACATGCCATAATGCCATTCTCGTCAACTACGATATCCTCAAGACGGGTATCGGAGCCCATATTCTGACCGCCGGATACGTATGAACCAACGTCACGGTCACCGAATACTACGTTGATAAGAGCGTTGGTATCTGCCTTAAGGGTGTTGGTGCCTGCTGCGTTAAGTTTGCGGACACGCAAATCCTTTCCAACGGTAGCAGTAGCTGTGGTGGTATAAATAAAGCCTTCTTCGTCAATGAACATATTGGACATTTCGGTGGGAACGGCTTTAAGCATACCTTCAGTTGCTTTACGTGAAAAAATCTTTTTGATGGTTTGCTGAACAAGCAACTTCCAGGTGAGAACAACCTTGTTTGCACCGTAGAAGGATTCGTACTCTGCCTTGTCATAGGTGTAAACGATGATACCGTCAAGTACACCGTATGCCTGCAAGTAAAGGTAGTTGGACTCGTCAACTACAACGCTCAAGGGCTGGAAGTCCTTGATGTTGGTACCTGAACTTTCGGGACGGGTGTATTTGCGGATGATGTTGCCCTCCATATCAGCGCAAACGACGTAGCCGTCCTTACGCTCGGAGCCATTTTTATTCTTAATGGTGATGTTGCAGCAAATAAACATCTCATCTTCGTTAGTTTCTTTGTTGTGACGGACAAAGATACCTTGGGGCTGAGGAATCATCTCTTCCTTACCGTCGGGACCGATGAGCTTGGTGTACTCACGCAGAAACTTGAAGTTGGTATCGAGTACGACAATGCGACCGTACTGGGTGCTGTCGGATGCCTGAGGTGTGTCACTTTCTTCGGTGGCTTCACCTTCGGCAGTTTCGCCCTCGGGTGCTTCGGCAACAGGTGCCTCTACACCGGTGCTGTCGGTGATCCAGATTTCTTTTTTATCGAAAACAAACATATCCTGGGGGGTTGACAAAGGTCTATCAAGCCCCATATCCATATAAGTAATTGTTCCGTCCGGCAAATATCCTACGGGAGCAGCGGTGCTGGTGCCGTATGGATCGTAGTTATAACCCTCATAGGGAGGTGATGACAAAGCCGATGCCGGAAGAACCATAACTGATGCAATAATGACAATTGACAATATTGCGGCAGCTGTTTTAACAGCAATTCTTTTCATTATTATCCTCCGTTCAATCCGCTGATAGCGGAATTATTTTAGTTAGTTTATTTTACTTCAGACCTGAGGTAGACATTGTCTCCATAATTGAGCTTTGGCTGAAGATAAACAATGCTATCGGAGGAATCATCATTACCAATGCTACTGCGGCTGCAGCACCCTGACGGGCTACACCGCCGGCAGTAATCTGGCTGAGTGCGGTGGGCAGCATCTTCATAGGCTCGTCGTAGATGTATACAGAGCCGGTTGCATGCCACATACTCTGGAATGAGAATATTGCCAAGGTGAGCCATGCAGGCTTAACGTTGGGCATTGCAATCTTCCAGAAGATGTACCACTCGCCTGCACCGTCGATTCGGGCAGCTTCGAGAACTGCATCGGGGATATTTGATTCCATAAACTGTCTCATAAGGAAAACGCCCATGGTACCTGCAAGGGTGGGAAGAAGCAATGACCAGTAGGTGTTGATCATACCAAGGTTAGCAATGATCAAATACTGCTGGATACTAAGAACTTCGCCACGGAACATCATTGCCCAAACAACAATGTTGTAAAGCAGGGCCTTACCCTTGAAGCGGTGCTTTGCAAGGGGAAATGCGGTCATAGCGCCAACGATAATGCCCAATACGGTACCGCCAACTGCGATAAGCACGCTGTTGAAGAGGTAACGGGAGAAGGGTACGCGTGATGACGAGATGAGTCGCATCATTGTAGTAAAGTTGTCAAAAGTGGGGTTTACTACATAAAAACGAGGGGGGAAGATGAACAATTCGTTCAAGGGCTTGAATGCGCTGATGGCTGCATAGTACAAAGGCAAGACCATAAATGCACCAAAGAGGAAAAGGAAGAGGAACATAAAGAAGTTACCTGTTCTTGAGCGGTTAAGTTTTTTCTTGTTGCCGCCCTTTTGACGCAGGAACTTTTTGCTATAAGTAGCGTCGGGGTTTAATTGTTTGTTTTTTCTCATTTCACTTTATCCTCCTTTCGTTTAGTCTTGGCTCCAGCGGGCAAGCACTTTGTTTACTACCCACCAGTAGATAAGCATCATTGCAAACAGAACAATTGAAACTGCACTTGCATAGCCCATTTCGAAACGAACGAAAGCGTAGTCATCCATATGCAAAACGATGGTGTGTGTTGAATAGTCGGTTGAGGGGTTGCCGGTCAAGGCTGCGTTAACTGCACCGCAAGCGAATGAACCTGAGATGGTGAACACTGCACCGAGCAACAACTGAGGCTTCATCTGGGGCAAGGTTACATAGAAAAGCTCTTGCCAGCGGTTCTTGATACCGTCGATGGCGCCTGCTTCGGCAAGCTCGGAGTTAAGACCCTGCAAGCCTGCGATAAAGGTAAGGAAGCTGGTACCTGCACTCATCCACAAAATAACTACGATAACGATAGCCATTGTGTAGTTGGTGTCGGTAAGGAACTGAATGGGGCTGTCTATGAAGCCGTATTCAATAAGAAGTGAGTTTACAAGACCGTAGGAGTCACCGCTGAATATGTACTGCCAGATGAAGTAAACGTTACCCGCAAGGGTAGGTGCGTAGAAGCAAAGGGTCAGGAATGAACGCAAGCCTCTGCGCAGCTCGTTGATACACCATGCAAATACGAAACTGAGCAAGTAACCGATAGGTCCGGTAATTACTGCGATTATAAGGGTGTTCTTTAACGAAGTCATAAATACGTCGTCGTCAAGGAACAGGCGAACATAGTTTTCAAACCAGTTCATCTTGGGCATATTAAGCATATCGAAGCTTGTAAAACTAAGCACGATAGCTGCCAAAACCGGGATGAACATAAATACTGTAAAGAGTATAAGCCACGGGCCCATCATCTGATAGCTGATGAACGAGGATTGACCTAATCTTACTTTTTTCTTTTTCATTTTAAGTCCCTCCTACCCTTTATTGTAAGCCCGCTGCTTTGCGGATCTCTTCTACATTATACTCGATACGCTTGCGCTGAATTTCTTTATCCATTTCAGTGCTGTAGCGGAGCATTGCCTCGCGGGGATTCTCGTTCTTATAAACAACGGCGCGGAATGCGTTGTTGATCATACGGGTGATGTAATAGTCACCGGGAATCTTTGCGTAGTCTGTTACGTGCTCCCAAGCGGCAATAATAGCCTCTTGCTCAACGGTTGACCATGAGAGACGCTTGAAGGCCTCGGTGTTTGCAGTGGTGTAGCGGCCGCCGATGCCAAGACGAGCTTCGATCTTGTTACCGAACTCTGCCTGAGTTGATGCTGATACCCACCAAGCCATAAAGTCATAAACCTGGTTCTTGTTTTCGCAGCCCTTGATCATAACGCTTACCAAGCCTTCGCAAGGCTGTGCACGATTGATGGTGCCATCCTCCTGCATAATGCCGGGGATTGCAGTCATTTCCCACAAGCCCTTGATTTCGGGAGCGCCAACTGCAAGGTTGTTGTAGAAGGTGTAGTTGGTTACTATGATGGGATATTCACCTGCGCGGAAACGGTTAAGTGCATCGTATGACAATGGCATACTGTACTTGGTGTTAAACTCGGTCCACTGACGGAATGCATCAATAGCCTCGTTGGTGTTGAAGTTAACAGCAGAACAGTCATCTACAAAGTAGGTGCCGTTGCGTTGGAAGAGCATGGTTGAGAACATATCTGCAGTAGTGGGGATACCAACGTTCATATTCTGACGCTGAATAACAGTGATGCAGTTGTAAAGATCCTGCCAGGTCTGAGGTGCCTGCAATCCAAGGCCTTCAAGCACGTCAGTGCGGTAGAACATCATATTGAAGGTCTGGGTTTCAGGCAAGCCGTAGGTCTTTGCATCCTGATATTTAAGAGCGATAAAGGCAGAGCCAAAGAAATCCTTCTTTACCTCTTCAAAGGTGTAACGATAGTTTTGAACCTTTTTGCCGTTTTCATCGGTGGTGTACTGATTCTTGGCATTAAACTGGTCCATATCCTCAAGTGCACCACGCATTGAGTAGTTAACGGGGGTTGCGCTGCCAACCATAATTGCACAGTCGGGACCGGTGCCTGCAAGAATTGCCTTGGTCAAAGAGCCGCCAACGTCAACAAGGCTAAGATTTACGGGAATTTTGTATTCCTTAACGAACTGGTCGTCAATCATAGTCTTCAAGATGTTCATCTGGTCACGACCTGAGGACATCCATACCTCGATAGGCTCGCAAAGGTAGCCGTCGCCACCATCTTTATCATATACATTACCGAATGCGTTGTAGTCGGTAACGAAAGAGGCAAAGAAGCCCTTGATAGAGAAGATCATTGAGGTAAAGAAGTTAACGCCAGGCTTGGGAAGCTTATCCTCACCGCCGATATAGATGCGGTCGAGCAGAATTGACTGCTCGCTCATTGAACGCAGCATATCGGAGATTGAAGAAATGTTTGACTTGTATGCGCCCAAAGCGGTGGTTACCTTAACGGGGTCCTTGTCAAACTTGTCGAGCTGCTTAACCATAATGTCGATAAATGCAGTGATACCGCCATCAACATCGCCGTTGTACTTGGCTACACCCTCGTTAATGTTTACGAGGCTGTTACGTACTGCTTTGAAACGATCCATAAGGTCAGGAATTGCCTTATCGATTTCGTAGTCACGGTTGGCGTCGGGAGAGGTGCCGGTAATCTTGATGATTTCAAGATAGATGGCATTCATCTCGGCGATGGTTTCGTTAAGAAGCTGAAGTGAATCGGCTACGGGGCCGAGGGTGTTCTTAAGTGTGATTACGTTGTCGCCTTCATTAAGATAAATGTAGAAGGGCTCGTTTTTGTCGTTTGATGCAGTGTAATTCTCCCACTTGGTGTTGGAGTTGAAGGGTACGCAATCAAACTCGGCATAGGGTACCTCGCCATTTACAGAAATGCTGCGGTATACCTTAAAGCCACGAACGTAATCCTGACGATATTTGAAAGAAAGGGAATAAAGTCCTGCCTTTTTAACGTTAATCTTCCAGCTGATCCACTGCCCTGTGGAATCCCAAAGTTCGCCGCCGATGGTGTTAAGACGGGTTTGTGAGGGATGTGCAGGAGAGGTTGCTGCAGAAGCATAGTCAACTGCCATAGTAAGGCTCTGCTCACTGCGCTCATATGAATTTTCGGCTTCAATGATGATTGCTTCGCCATCTACAACTGAATAGCCCTTGTCTTTGTAGCCTGCCAATACATCTTTATATGAAGGAAGTGCTACGGGAGCAACCAGTTCGAGTTTGCCAAATGCAATCTGCTCACGCTGTACATCGAAACGGATAACATGAGTGCCTGCGGTAAGATATACCTGCAGGTCAGAGTCAGTCATATAGTCGTTGTCGTGAAGAATATAATCCTGCCAGCACTCAACAACCTCGGCATCGGGAGTAAGCTCGTTGCCGCTGACGTCTGCCTCGTGGCCGTATTGGTTGATAACAGCATCGTCTTCATAGGCTGCATCCTTCCATACGCGTGAAAGGGATACAGTTGTTGCCTCGGTATAAGGAACTACACCGTCAACGGAAAGCCTGAACTCGCCATCGATAGTGCGGTTGCCGGGGAGGCAGTAACGGGTGCTGATGACATAAATTGCGTCTTCATCAACGGTTACGGTGTATTCTACATAATTGTCGCGGTCAATTATGATAGCCTGCTCACCCAAAACAGTGTCAACTTTGACTGAATCTGATTTTGCGGAGGGATTGAAAGGATCAATCTCTACCTTTTTGGTGGCTGTGGCTGCATCTGCGTATTTCTCTTTAAAATCTTTAAAAGACAAACCGCTGACCGTGATTTTTGATGATTGAGCGGCATTTTCGCCGGTCGATTCATCGGTTGTTTCTGTTTGAGTTGCATCACCATTGACAGATGCATCGGCGTCGTTTGGTGCGCCGTATGCAACAGCGGGCACTGCTGCAAACATCATTATCAATGCAAGAAACAAAGCAAACAATCGTTTGTTTAACATTCGGCATTTTCCCTTCGTTTGAATTTTTTGGCGGTAGGCTCCGCCTGATGTGTGGAGAGGCGAGCCCATCCAAACGCAGAAAGCTCCGAAGCCGGAGGACTCCGGCGGTTTCTGCCTTTGGATGAAAAACAGTGAAAAATCGACTGTTTTGCCCATTCCTTATTAAGCACACTCACCCACGGGAAGAACATCTTCCCGTGGATAAGATATTAGGCTTGATTCACAAATTAGTGAGTAGCTGAATCGTTCTCGAGCTCAACCTGCTGAATAAACACTGCCTTGTAGGTTTCTACGTGCTCGGTAACGGTGGTCTTGGAACGCTTAAGGTTGGTCCAGAAATCCCACTGGTCTTTCCAAAGGGTACCAACACCCTGGTAGATGGGAACTTCCATCTGACGTGCGCAGTCAGAAATCATATCCTTCTGCTCCTGAGTGAAGTTTTGATCCATGAGATATGCTCTTTCGGTTGTAAGAGGACTCTCCTTCTTGAATGCATTGAGAGCAATCATATAGTTGATGCAGCCCTGTGCGTTCTGGCTGGTTGAGCTAACTGCCCAAGCGTAACTCTTGCCTGAACGAATATTCTCTTTATTGGTGCGGTCATCAAGGGGAAAGGGTAGCATTACGCAGTCAAAGGTAAGCTTGTCGGTGCCGTTAAGACCAAACATATAGTTGTACATATTGTTGGGCATATAAGCGATCATACCGGTCTTGCCCTTTGCAAACTCAGTTTGGTCAGCAAGGTTGTTTGCTGCGCCAAGGGTACCGTAGATTTTATGTACATTCTCGAAGCCCTGCATAGCCTCGATGCTATCCATAGTTACCTCGAGTGAGCCATCGTCATTAAGAGTGATGATGCGGCCGCCTGCTGCGGTAACGATGAAGTTAGCATCCCAACCCATGTAGCCGTATACGTCGGTAACTTCGTCCATATCGGTGTCACGGGTAAGCTCGGTGATGCACTTTTCAAAGTTGGTCCAGTTCCAGGTACCTTCGTTGTAGTACTCAAGGGGTGACTTAACGTTGTACTGCTTGAAGAGTGACTCGTTTACGAATACCATATCGGGCTCTGCCTGATTCTTAGCAAAGGTGTAAAGCTCGCCCTTATAAGTATAGGTAGAAGCAACCTGGTCAAGGTCCTCGGTAAGGTAGGGGTGGTCGAAACCTACAACGCCTGCCTTCTTCATCTCGTTAACAGAGAAGATCATTCCTCTGTTTGCGAGCTTGGGCCAGTTCTTCTCGAATGCGTGGATAAGGTCGGGTGCGTCATTACCTGCAAATGCGGCGATAAACTTGTTTTCCCAGCCTTCCCACTCTACGTCAAGGATTACATCAACAGTGCCGTTGTAAACCTCTTCATAATAGGTGAAGAACTCATTCCACCATTTGCCGCTTGTGGTATCGGAATTTCTGTCGCCACCGGTGAGTGCGCTGTAAACGGTGATTGAACCCGATTCGGTCAATGCTGCGAGAACTTCGTTTACTCCACCCTTACTTCTTTCAAGGGAATACCAGAAGTCCCACTGTGCGCTCCACAAAGTGCCGACACCCATAAAGAATGCGTTTGCAGTTTGGTTGTCGTAGTCGTTCATCATCTGAAGCTGATTCTCGTTGAAGACGGTCATAGCACGATAGTCAAGATTGCTTTCATACTTGCCTACGTTCATTTGGTTGAATACGCGTCGTGCAATAACATAGTTAAGGGCGCCCTGGGGATTTTGGGTTGAGGTTACGATTGCGGTGCCGTTGATGTCGCCGGGCATTACACCGCCCTGAGTATTATCGGGGCCATAGGGGAAAGGAACAATATCCCAATTGAAGGTTATATCGCCTGCAAGGATGGGCTTTGCAACATTGGTCTTAAGTGCAGCGCGCATACCGGTTTTGCCGTTTGAGAAGGTATCGTTGCGGGTAATGCACTTGTCAACAACTGAAAGCTGATTAACACTTTTAAGTGCATTGTTAACATTGATGGTGTCAAGGCAATCGTAAATATTACCCTTTTCGTCCATGGTAACAAGCTGGCCGCCGTTGGCAACTACAAACCAACTCAAATCCCAACCGGTGTAACCGTATACGTCGACAATTGAGTCGTCGTCAGTATCGCGGGCAAGCTCTTTACAGCTCTTGACAAAGTTTTCGTAGTTCCAGGTGCCCTCGTTGTAGTAATCAACGGGGGACTTGACATTGTATTGCTTGTACAAATCGGTATTGACACAGCAGTAAACTGCGCTCTTGAACTCAACGGTCAAGGAGTAGGTATCACCCTTGTAGGTGTAGTTCTTGTCGCACAGCTCTTTATCTTCTGCGAAAACGGGGTGGTCAAGAGCCACAATATCCTTATCCTCAAGCTCTTTGAGAGAGTAAACCATTCCACGGTTTGCAACCTTGGGCCACAGCTTGTAGAAAAGTGTAACTACATCGGGTGCGTCATTACCTGCAAAGTCGGTAATAAACTTGCTTTCCCAGCCTTCTCCGACAACGTAGCTGGTTTCGACTTCACCGCCATATACCTGGCTAAAGTAGTCGTGGAAGTCGGTGGTTTCTTTTGATGGGTTTTTGGAAAAAGTATACACCTTTATGTGGCCTGAATCAGAGAGAGCTGCAAGCACCTCTTCACTAACATCTGCCACACCGCCGGGGATAAGTTCGGCGCTATTATTGCTTTCTGATTGGGTGTTGTCACCGCTGCTTGCACAGACGGCGGCAGAGATACCTAAAGCGCATACTAAAGCAAGCACAATCACCATAAAAATTATCTTTTTTACCACTGAAAGCACCTCGTTTTAAAAGTGTGTTTTTTGTCAAAAATGCGCAGAAAGGTACATTAGACCACAATTAACCTATCCTATTGTAACATACTTTTGAAAAATATAAATATGGTTAACAATCTTTTCACATTTTTCGGCATTTTGCATATCATTTCGAGGGGTTATATGGTTAAAAAGCACAAGAAAAATGGAAATATTTGTGTAATATCAATAGTTAATCAGTTAATTGTTGTTCAAGGCGCACTATTCTCCCCTTTCGGCAAGCATTTTATACCATTTTTTACCTCTTTTATCAGTATATGAGGGATGATTTTAAAACTTGTCCTCACAAAAAAATAAAAGCCTTTGAATTTTTAACTCAAAGGCTTTTAAAATTAAGTTTTAATTATTTTTGTGGCAATGCCATCTTATAAACACCGCGGCATGCACCCGATGCAAAGAGCTCTCGGGTGAGAGGATTGATGTCAAGGTGGCTGATGTCACGACCTGCCTGAGGACCTCGGCTGCCGTCGCCCTCGTTGCGGGCACAGTTGAGCCAGGTCTTGCCGCCGTCGGTGGTGCGAAGCACACCTGTAGCACAAGCGTATACACCGCGACCGCTGCAAACAAAGATGCAGTTGGTGTTTTCGGGGTCAACGGCAATATCACGGATGTCAAGGTTTTCACCCGTTACATCTCTGTGAATGTTAAAGTCGTAGAGCTTCTCTACCTTCTTGTCTTTGCTTACGGTATAAACAAGGTTCTGCTTGGCAAGTACAAGCAAACACTTGCCGTCGATATCATAGGTCATAGCCTTGATACCCTCGCCGATGGTGGCTATCTTTTCCCAAGTGATGCCGTAGTCGGTAGAACGTACGATATCGTCGCCGTTTACACCGTAAAGGGTGCCGTCAGCATCGTGAGAGCATACACCTGTGCAGCCTGTCATCTCTTTCCAGGTTACGCCCTTATCAGTGGAGCGGTACTGACCTGCGAAAACGATGTCATTCTTACCGTAGGCGCCGTATACATAGGTGGTTTTAACAATGTATTCGGTCTTGTTGATGGTCTTGCCGCCGTCGGTGGTATAGGTGATAACTCTGTCGTTATGCCAGCCGCCCGAGGTGAGGGCAAGGATATGCTGCTCGTCAATTACATAGCCGCCGTATGAGTAGCCGCCCCAGGAATTGCCTGACCAGTTAACATAGGTCCAGGTTTTGCCTGCGTCAAGCGAGTAGCCGCCGTTATAATCCTGATTGCCGAAGGCGATGTAGTTGGGATTGTTGACATTATGAGTCATTGAGGTGGTGCATGAGCCGTTGTAGCCGTTGCCGCCCCAGACAAACTTTGCGCCTGCATTTTCAGAGCGCATAATCATATCGCCGCCAGTGGAGATGCAGAGATTCTCGTCTGCACAGTTCCAGGCAAATACGGTCTGACGGACGTTGTAAGGAATGAAGGAGTTGCTGGTGTCAAGCACAGACTGCTTCCAGTTCTTGCCGCCGTCGTTTGAATAATAGATTACGCTGGTGTAGCCCAAGCCTGCTAACAGGTGGTCATCCTGCACAACCATATTGTTGGGGTTAGCGGGGCTGACTCTGATTCTTGCGGGATAGGTGGTGGGGAAGCCTTTGGTCTTAATCTTTTCAAAGCTTTCGCCGTTGTTGGTGGATACAATGTAACCCTCTTTTGCGCTGACATAAACATTGTCCTTGCGGGTAGAGATAACATCTACGCCGTGAACTGCTGCGTCAAGCACCTTTTTGAAGGTTTTGCCGCCGTCCTTTGAGAGGTAGAAGCCGGTCGCGTGGCCAAGGTATACCCAACCCTTTGTGGGGCTTACATAAAGCTCGTTGCCGCCTGAGTATTCTTCGGTATTAACTACATCCCAGGTATAACCGCCGTCGGTTGACTTAAGCAATGCGGGAGCATTGTTTTCTTTTCTGTCATACTTTATGGTATCGCGTGACCAATATACGGTAGTGCAATAGCCAAGCTTCTCGTCATAGGTGGTTTCGTCATAGGCAATCTGATGACGGGTGTCACGGTATGCACAAAGCTTGGTGTAATCGTTTTTGGTGTTCTTATAGGTAAATACAGCCTTCCATGTGTCACCCTTGTTGGTAGACATATAGATGCCGTTTACATCCCAATAGGTTGAGTTGGCACCGATGCACAATACCTTGTTGGCATTCTTGGGGTCGATAGACATACCGGTTGCGCCTGATGAGTAAAGGCCGATGGTTGAAAGCTCCCAATTTTTGCCGCCATCGGTGGTGCGATAAAGGCCACCAACGTCGGTGCCCATAAAGGCAAGGTCGGGATCGGTAGCAGAGGTAGTGATGTAGATGGGCCATTGACAGCCCTCACCACCTGTGTAGCCCTGTGCCAAAATTTCGGCAGTTACCATGGGCACTGCCTGCCAAGGGGTATCAACAGTTGGGTGCTTTTGGTTGGTTTCAAACTCACCCTCAAAATTAAATCCGTACATCTTCTTCCACTCCTCGTATGTAGTTGACGCACCGTCGAATAATGACGAAACATAAGATTCCTTTAACAAATAGCCGTATTTTTCGCGCTTGTAAAGATGTGGATACAGACACAAAAACATTAAATTAAGACAAGAAGGCAAAGCAGATGTTTTCTGCGTTTGCCTTCTGATTTGTTATTTACATGCCTCTTCGGGAGGGGCCGCCATCTTCCATATGCCGCGGCAGCCTGCAAACACAAGCAGGTCGCGATTCTTGCCTGCAACCGCAAGGCAAGTAGGACGTCTGCCGCCATCGGGATCTGTTCTGCCGTCACCTTTTTGTCGTGTGAGGCAAAGCCAGGTCTTGCCGCCGTCAAGAGTACGCCATATATTGCGGTTATCGTAATGCTTGTTGGACATACAGCTGACATACATAAGGTTGGGATATTTGGGGTCGACGGTAATATTTCTGACCAGCTTGTTATAGGTGAAGCCACCCACAAGACGCTGCTTGGGGTTTTCATCATTAAGCTCGGTGTGCCATAATTGCTCACCTGCACAGTAGTATACGGTGCCTTGGTCGCGGTTGTAGGCAATATCGGTAACCAGCGCAGATACCTCTACCAAACGCTTCCAGCTGATGCCTGCATCCATGCTGGTAACAATGTAGTGCTTTTGGGTGGTTTCGTCCACAGGCTCTGCATCGTAGCCGAAAAGCATACCTGTTTCGTAGTCGGCGCAAAATACGCCGAGGCAGCCCTTCATCTCGTGCCAGGTTTGTGCCCAGTCGTCGGTGCGCCATTCACCCATAAAGCCAACCTCGGGCTTGCCGATAGCACCCATACCAACCTTTACGCCCTTGATGGCTATATCGGTACGGTCAACAGTTTCACCACCGTCACGGGTGACGGTGAGCAAACGGGCGCCGCGCCAAGATTCGGAGCGGGAAACGAAAGAAACCTTATCACTCATACAGTATCCGCCGTAGGTATGGCCGCCCCACTCGTAACCTGCCCAATTTACGTACTTCCAGGTTATACCGCCGTTTACTGAGAATCCGCCGTTATAATCCTGGCTGGGCAAAGCAATCAAATCGGGGTTGTTGACGTTAACCTTAACGATGTCGCCTGTAGCAATGCCGTTGAAGCCTGTGTTGGAGTACCAGAAATTCTCACCGCCGTCGTCAGAGGCGCATATATAGTTCCAATTGCAAATTACGCGATTTTCATCGGTAGGGTCCCAACAATAGGCGCTGCGAGCCGAGTTGGAAGGTACCCAAAGAGGATTGTTTTTAACCGTTTGGCGAATTGACTCGTGCCAGGTTTTGCCGCCGTCACGGGAATAAGCGTGGATGTGGCCGTAACGGTTTTCGGGCATTGTGGTGTAATCGTCCTCAAGCACCATATTGTTGGTGTTGAGAGGGCTTACACGAATGCGGTCGGGATGAAAATCGGGATAATTTTCGCCCTTGAGGCAGGTCCAGGTGTCGCCGTAGTCCTCTGAAATAAAGAGACCCTCGCAAGCGGTAGCCCATACCATATTAGGTTGGGTGCGGATGGTATCCATTGAAAAGATTTCTTTATCCAGCACCTTTTCAAAGGTTTCGGCACCGTCCTTTGAGCGAAAGATGCCCCTTGTGTTGGCTGCAAGTAGCCAGCCATTTTCTTTATGAACGGCAAGGTAAGAGTTGCCTAGATAGTCGGTGTTGGGCAGCTGAGTCCAGCTTTCACCACCGTCGGTTGATTTATAAAGGGATGGATCGTTCATTGCATAGCGGCAATAGTCAACATCCTCGCGTGACCAATAGACGATGGCACTGCCACCGATTTTTTCGTCGTAGCTTGACTCGTCGTATGCAATCTGTGTGCGAAAGTCACGGTAACCGTAGGTTCTTGCGCGGAGAACGGGGGTCCAGCTTGTGCCGTGGTCGGTTGAAATGAACAGACCGTTTACATCCTGAGCGGCAGAGTTGGCGCCCACAATCATACATCTTTCCACATTGTTGGGGTCGAAGGCTGCTCCACAGGCGCCTGCGGAATCGCAGCCAAGGGTAGAGATTACCCAGCTTCTGCCGCCGTCCTCAGAACGGTAGATGCCTGCTACGTCAGTGCCGAAAAGGCCATACTTGCCCTCAATGGGGTCAAGGATTGGGCACAGCACTTGCTGACAGGCCTCACCACCAATATAGCCCTGAGCATAATGCTCGTCGTCAATCATTGGCGAGGCAACCCAACGGTCTGTTTCAAATTGACTGGTTTTTACACACATTTTCGATTCCTCCGGTTTTTGGTGGGTTTAATTATGCTTTAGGGGCAGTATGCTTCCACACGCCGTAGCAGCCGGTAAAACAGAAGAGCTCGCTTGTTTTGGGGTTTACACCGACTGCACCAACACAGCGGGTGTTGGTGGTAATCTCACCTCTGCCGTCACCCTTTACACGAACAAGACCTGTCCAGGTTTTGCCGCCGTCAAGTGAACGATATACCGATTGGTTGATAGATTTGGTGCAAACGTACACTACGTTTTGGTTGTTGGGGTCAACAGCTACGCCACAGATGCCTGCAAAGCCGGTGGCAACATTCTTAAGCTTGGTATCCCCTGCTTTAATATTAGCAGTGTAAAGGGCGCCGCCTGCAACATAAAGCACACCTGTTTCGGTGTTTACGGCGATATCGTTGATGCCGTCGCCTACAACACCAAACTTCTTCCAGGTTTTGCCCTTGTCGTCAGAGTAAACAACATAATATTTGTTGGCACCTACGCCCCAGAGTCGGCCCGTGGTGCTGTCGCAGAAGTATACGCCTTTGCAGCCGTCACCGTGGCCGTCGGCAGACATATCCTCCCAAGTTTCGCCCTTATCGGTTGAACGCCATTCGCCAATGAATACGATGTTTTCGTCACCAACGTAGCCCATACCGATTTCTTTGCCCTTGATCTGTATGTCGGTGCGCTCAATGCTCCTGCCGCCGTCGCGAGAGATGCAAATGTAACGGGGAGCTGTCCAAGCTGTGGCAAGACCAACAACGGTGGTATCCTTATCGATGCAGTAAGAGCCGTAGGTGTAACCGCCCCAGCTCGCTTCGCCGTAGGGCACGTAGGTCCAGGTTTTGCCGCCGTCGGTTGAGAAGCCGCCGTTGTAGTCCTGGCTTGAAATTGAAATAAGATTGGGGTTATTTACGTTAAAGCGGATTTTACCGGTTGCACAAATTGCAGAAAATCCGGTGTTTGACCAGTAGAAGTCTTTACCGCCGTTGGTTGACATATTAATTGCATTCCAGTTAACGATAACCTTGTTGGGGTCGGTGGGATGCCATGCAAAGCGTGACTCGGCTGCATTGGCAGGAGTCCAGTGGCCCTCGGTATGACGGGTAGACACCTTCCAGGTATTGCCGCCGTCAGAGGTATACAAAGTCTTATTGCTGCCCTTTGCCTCACCGCCGGTTGCATAGTCCTGCTGCATTACCATATTGTTGGGGTTGGCAGGGCTGACACGAAGGTGGGTGGCATACTTTGCGGGATAACCTGTGCCCTTGAGCTCAGTCCAGTTCTTACCGCCGTCGGTAGAAATATACATACCCTCATCGGTGGTGCAGTAGATGTTAGCGGGCTTGGTGAGAACGCAATCCATTGAGTTGACGACCTTATCAAGCACCTTTTTGAAGGACTTTCCGCCATCCTCACTTACGTAAACGCCCTTTTTGTTGGAGCAATATACATGACCGTTGGAGGGGTTTACAAATATGTCGCCGCCTGCATAATCCTTAGTGCCTTCAAGCAGTTTCCAGGTTGCGCCACCGTCGGTGGATTTGTAAAGGTTGGGGTCATTTTTTGAGTTTTTGCCTTTGGAGTTGTCCTCCCTTGACCAGTAAACAGTAGTGCAATAGCCCTTTGACTTGTCATAGCTTGACTTGTCGAAGGCAATCTGACTGCGTTGGTCGCGATAGCCGTAGGTGGTGGATTTGAATACATAACTCCAGGTGTCGCCGCCGTCGGTTGAAAGGTGGATACCGTTAAGATCCTGTGCGGCAGAGTTAGCGCCAACACAAAGCACGCGATCAGTATTTACGGGGTCGATAGCAAAGCCGGTTGCACCCACAGCCTCATAGCCAACAGTTGCAAGTGCCCAGGTTTTGCCGCCATCCTTGGTGCGGTAGATACCTGCTACGTCGGTGCCGAAGTAACCGGTCATACCGTCAACAGAGTCGAGGCAAAGGCCCAAAACCTGCTGGCAAGCCTCACCGCCGCCGTAGCCCTTGTCAAGCAGGTATTGGCTGACCATAGGAACAGATTTCCACTCGTCGGTATCGAAATACTTATTTACGATAGTGGCAGGTCTTTTGTCGCCCTTTTGTGAGGATGTGTGAGTGCCGGATACAGTCGATGAAGCATCGTTTGAGCTTGTTGCACTGTTGTCACCGCAACCGGTGAAAAGCATAACCACAGTCATAACGATAGCAATCATAGCTAAAAGTCTTTTGGTGTTCATAGATATATCTCCTTAAAATTATTTATAATGCCTTTTAAATTTGGGATATTTGGATATTTCCTCCATTTTCTAAAAAGCACTTGATTTTAATCAAAAATATTATATCAAAAAATTAGCGAAAAGTAAATTGTGAAATATATAAAAAACCTTTAAAAATTAGTAGCACATTGTACAATAATTATTTTTAAAAAGTAAAAAAGCTCCTGAAAGGGAGCTGTGGTTAGGGATAATTCGCCTAAAACAGCGACTTTTTGCAGACCAATGGGTTAAAACACCGCAGTACGCGACAGCGTTACTGCGGTGTTTTGCCTTTTGTTCCATCAAAAATTCATCTGTTTTAGGTGCTTGCAGTTTTGTAACAAATAATTTTGTTTCATTCGTAATGCCTGAAGCCTGCAGTAATACTTTGTGTATTACAAGGGCAAAGGCGAAACGATGAGGCAAAATTAGGTTCCAAAACCGATTTCGTCCCTAATCACAACTCCCTAAATCAGGAGCTTTTTTATCAATCTGCTTTGGTTTTGCGGATTATGGCAAAGCGAACGAAAAGTATGGCAATAACGGTTACAATTGCCGCTACGGCAGACAAAATCTGCTGTGCGTAAACGGTCATTCCAAACACCTTGTTGCCCGAGCCTTGAACAGCGGTTATGATGGGGCTGACGGCAATGGTAGTGAGAAAGCCCACGATGCCCGATATTGCCTGACTGACGGCAAGGGAGTCGGCGCGGCGCTCAGGCTCAATATAATAGAACACCATATTGGTGATGGCGCTGTTTATACCCCCCATTGCAATGCCGTGGCAGATGCTATAGCCCGTGTACATTACAAGGCCTGTTGCAGGATTGGTGAAGGTAACGAATACACAGCCTATCAGCAAAAACAAGAAGCACTTTTCAACCATTGCGGCAAAGCCCTTGCGGTCGGCATAGCGACCCCAGTAGCGTGATACAACTATGCGGGCTAAGCTGCTCACCATACTCAGTACGGTTACGGTTGTAAGCTTAAAGTTAAGGTCTTTAATCAGATATACACCGTAGAAGGGTGCGGCAATATCCTTGATTACGTAGTAAAGAGTAAACAGGATTACTACCTTAACGATGTTTTTGTTGCTAAAAAGAACTTTAAGGGTTGCGCCAATGTTTATCTTGCGGGCAGAAACCTCTTTTTCGGTTGTGATGGGGAGCATTGTCACCGTGTGGACAATCATCAAAACAAAGGACAAAGCGGCAAAGATAACAAAGGCGGTGTTGATATCCCCTTTTGCGGCATAATAGTCGGATATCGCGCCTGCGCCGTATGAAAACGCCATACCTGCCACAAGAGATACAATCTCTTTATTGGCGGTAAAAATGCCGCGGTGATGCTCGTCAACGTTGGACATCAGCCAGTTTATCTTTTTGGGATGGCCGACGTTGTAAATGAAGTATGCCACAACGATTATAACAACAAACAGTATGGTTTTAAGCTGTTGGCTGATATTCAGAATAGGAATCAAATAAAGGGATAAAAACAGAATTTGGTTGATAACGCTGGTTACGATAACAAAGGCTTTTGACTTTTTGGCGTGAATGAAAAGTGAGAAAAGCTGAAATGAGCAGCCAAGGGATATTATTGATGAAATAATGCCCGTTATGCTGTCGGGCACGCCGATGCTTGAGGTGATGGTGGCAAGGAATGAGCCGGTTACTAAAATAGACAGCAGATATTCAACCGCCGCCTGTGCTATGTATAAATTCTGATTTTGTTTAGTTATGTCTTTTAGCTTCACAAAATCACACCTTTCCAAATTCCCTTACAGTATATAGCAACGGGTTTTGAAATGCAACCTAAAAAGGATAAATGTTATTTGAATTTGGGCAAATATGCAAAAGGCCACGGTAAGAGAAAACTTACCGTGACCTTTAGTCTGAATATTAGTACATTCCGCCGCCCATTGCGCCTGCGCCTGCAGCAGCTGCTGCAGCTGCGGCCTTATCGGCTTTGTTTTCGGCAACAAGTGCTTCGGTAGTGAGCAATACCGATGCAACAGAGGATGCGTTCTGAAGTGCAGAACGGGTAACCTTTGCGGGGTCAACGATACCTGCCTCAATCATATCGGTGTATTCTTCTTTATAAGCGTCGAAGCCATAGTTTACCTTGCCGCTGGTCTTGATTTTGTCAACGATAACGGCGCCGTCGATGCCTGAGTTAACGGCAATCTGACGCATGGGCTCTTCAAGGGCCTTGAGAACGATAAGAGCACCTGTGCGCTCGTCACCCTCGGTAGCGGCAACGACAGCCTCAACGGCTGCTGCAGTGTTGATAAGGGCTACACCGCCGCCTGCGACGATACCCTCTTCAACTGCGGCCTTGGTGGATGCAAGTGCGTCCTCAATGCGAAGCTTCTTTTCTTTCATTTCAACCTCGGTAGCGGCGCCAGCTTTGATAACGGCAACACCGCCTGCAAGCTTGGCTACGCGCTCTTGCAGCTTTTCGCGGTCGAAATCGGAAGTGGTGGTTTCGATTTGTGCTCTGATTTGTGCTACGCGGGAGGCAATGGCTACGCTGTCACCTGCACCGTCAACGATAATGGTGTTCTCTTTTGTAACCTTAACCTGACGGGCACGGCCGAGCTGGAAGATCTGAGTGTCTTTAAGCTCAAGGCCAAGCTCGCTGCTGATAACCTCGCCGCCGGTAAGAATGGCGATGTCGCGAAGCATCTCTTTACGGCGATCGCCGAAGCCGGGTGCCTTGACGGCAACAACGGTGAACATACCGCGAAGCTTGTTAAGAATAAGGGTGGTGAGAGCCTCGCCCTCTACATCCTCGGCAATGATGAGCATCTTTTTGCCTGCCTGAACAAGCTGCTCAAGCACGGGCAAAATATCCTGAATATTGCTGATCTTCTTATCAGTGATAAGGATGTAGCAATCGTCAAGCACAGCCTCCATCTTATCCATATCGGTGCTCATATAAGGGGTGATGTAACCGCGGTCGAACATCATACCCTCAACAACCTCTGAATAGGTTTCGGCAGTTTTGGATTCTTCAACAGTGATAACACCGTCGTTAGATACCTTTTCCATAGCGTCGGCAATAAGTTGACCGATGAACTCATCACCTGCAGAAATGGTGGCTACGCGAGCAATATCCTTTGAGCCGTCAACAGCCTTTGCATTGTTGCCGATGGCTTCAACAGCGGCCTCGACAGCCTTTTTGATGCCCTTGCGAACAACCATGGGGTTGGCGCCTGCTGCTATATTCTTCATACCCTCGCGGATGATAGCCTGAGCAAGCACGGTAGCGGTGGTGGTACCGTCACCTGCGATGTCGTTGGTTTTGGTTGCAACCTCTTTAACAAGCTGTGCTCCCATATTCTCAAAAGGATCGGAAAGCTCGATGTCCTTGGCAATGGTAACACCGTCGTTGGTTACGAGGGGTGCGCCGAAATTTTTGTCAAGCACAACGTTGCGTCCCTTGGGGCCCAAGGTTACTTTAACGGTATTGGCAAGCTTATCGACACCTGCCTGCAACGCTTTGCGGGCTTCTTCTCCATAAATAATATCTTTAGCCATAATAAAACAACTCCTTAAAATTACTCAACAACAGCCAAGATGTCTGACTGACGCAAAATGGTATAATCAACACCGTCAAGCTTGACTTCGGTGCCTGAGTATTTAGACATAATAACCTTGTCGCCTACGTTAAGATACATCTTAACCTCTTTGCCGTCTACAATTCCGCCGGGGCCGACTGCAACAACCTCTGCAATTTGGGGCTTCTCTTGTGCGGCTGCAGCAAGAATAATTCCGCTTTTTGTGGTTTCTTCCGCCTCGACCATTTTGATAACAACACGGTCAATAAGGGGTTTGATAGTCATAATATATTCCTCCGTTTAAATATTATCAATATTATGATTAGCACTCGCGCTGTGTGAGTGCTAAAATATATTGTATACTCTTTTTCAAAAAAATCAATAGTCTTTTTGATTTTTTTATTTTTTATTTACGGCATAAACCCTTACGGCAGGATCTTTTTGCTCGTTTTTGGCAGCTACCTTGCGAGGCAGAATGAAATTCATACCCTTTTGGACAATTTCAGAGGTCATTTCTTCAGTAATGATAATCTCGCCGTCAAGGGTTACAGGCAGAGGCTTTTTGGCCACAATGTTCATCTTTTTGCCATAGGTGCTGGTGATAATGTCGCTGTATTTGGGTGAAAGATGCTCGCCCTTGATGTATTTGGGCAAAAGGCTGAGCAGTCGGGCACGAGGCAGACTGCGCACGATAACAAAGTTAAGCGACCGTGAGTCGGGCTTGGCTTCGGGGGCTGACATCATCCCGCCGCCATGGTACTTACCCTTTGCCGAAATGGCAAAAAGGAAGCGGCCTGTGTAGGTTTCTTTATCGTCGACGGTGATGGTGAGCTCGTTGCCCAGAGGGTTAATGAGCGTGTAAAGTGTGGCAAGAATATATGCCATACTGCCGCTGATAAGAGGCTTTTTCTTGAACTTGCCTACATTGTCGGCAACTGCAGCATCAAAGCCCATTGAGCATTGATTGACCGAATACATACCGTCGGTGCAGATAAGGTCGACCTCAATAGAGCTGCCTTTAATCTGACCCTCAACATCCATAAAATCGGCGCGGTCGCCAAAGGTAGCTACATAGTCGTTGCCTGTGCCGCAGGGAAATACGCCCACCTCGGCATTTTTGTAGCCTGCAACACCGTTGACTACCTCGTGAAGGGTGCCGTCACCGCCACAAGCATATATACGCACCGCCTCACCGGTAGATGCATACCGTGCTGCGATTTTGGTTGCATCTCCCTTGCAAGTGGTGGGCACAATCTCGTAATGGCCGCCGTTGTTGGCAAAGTAAGCTTCTATCTGAGGAATTAGGGAAACAGTGGATTTACCGCCGCCTGCGGTATTGTTAACGATAAAGATATGCTTCATAGGTTAAACGTCCTTTCACCTAAAATACATATAAAGCTGGCAACGAATACTGCCGTTATAAAGCTTTCTGCGTTTGTCGGCAGGTCGGCCAAAGCAAGACTCGAAATTATCATCCGAGCTGATAACGTTGTACTTGTAGCCCTTTCGGGAGGGACACACTCCGCCAAGCACCTTATAAAGCGCCTCGGCCGATTTGATATCCAAAAGCCGCTCACCGTAGGGTGGGTTGGTGATGACCACACCACGCTCGGTGGTTGGGGCAAAATCCTTGACGTCGGCAAGATGGACGCTGATGCAGCCGTCAACACCTGCTTTTTTGGCATTTTCCATCGCCAGTGCGATGCTTTGGGGGTCGACGTCGCTGCCCACAGCCTTGAAGGGGATGTCGCTTACAATCTGACTCATTGCACGGCCGCGCTCCTGACGCCATACCTCTTGAGAAATGAAGCCGAATTTTTCGGCAGCAAAGCCTCGGCGCAAGCCGGGGGCAATATTGCGAGCCATAAGGGCGGCCTCGATAAGAAGGGTGCCTGAGCCGCACATGGGGTCGTAAACGGTGGAGTCGGGATAGATGTGTGCAAGATATACCATTGCCGCCGCCAGCGTTTCTTTAAGAGGTGCGTCGTTGGCATTGCGACGGTAGCCGCGCTTGTGCAAGCCGTCACCTGAGGTGTCAAGCATTATGCACACCTTGTTTTTAAAGATGGAAAAGCTGATGCGGCAGGGTGCGCCCGTTTCCTCCAACCAAGTGAGGTGGTAGTGGTCGCACAGACGGTTGACGATAGCCTTTTTAATAATAGACTGACAGTCGGGAATAGAGTGCAACTGACTGTCTCTCGACCAGCCCTTGACAAGCACTGCATCGGATTTGCCAATATAATTTTCCCACTTTATTGCCTTGACCCCGTCAAAAAGATGGGTAAAGCTCAAGGCTTCAAACTCCCCTGCCAGAATGAGTATTCTTTCGGCATAGCGGGAGCAGATATTGGCTCTTACAAGAATGGACTCGTCACCCGAAAAGAAAACGCGACCGTTTTCGGCCATAACGTCGGATGCACCCATTGCTTTAAGTTCACCTGCCACCAATGCCTCTAATCCAAAAAGGCATGGGGCAACAAGACGATATTGCATAGTAAAAATCCTTTTCTTTTAAAAAATGCAGGCGCCGCATATTCAGGCGCCTGCGGACTCATTATCTTATTTTGATTATAATGAATGTTGTTTGTCGAAACGCTTGAAAGCGCTTCGACAAGCCACTTTTTAAGCGGATATAGCAAAATTAAATTCTATGATTTAATTTTGCACAACATTCATTGCAATGGATATGGACAAATTTTCAAAGAAAATTTGCCGCAAAATCAAAGATTTTGTGTCGAAACAAGTTTGTTTCGACTAAC
>JAZNIT010000022.1:0-1847 GCA_045577615.1 Acutalibacteraceae bacterium | reverse complement strand
GACCTTGCTTAAGTATTTTGTCTACCTCTTTATCATCAGCCGCAGAGAAAACCATTTTGTCAAGACCGTGGTCACTGGCGCGACAGCCCATCTCATCAAAATATGAGATTCGTTTTGCCAAAGCGGCCTTTAGGGATTCGAGGTCAACGATGGCTATATCAGCGGCCTTTGCGAGGGCGTCAATCTGACCAAGCCAGCCCGCCTTGTCGATGTTTAGCACGGCATCGGGTCGGAAGGAGGGGGCAACGGTGGCCTTCAGCTTGCCTTCCTCTTTGATCAAACGGTGCCACTCAAGACTGTCGGCAGGGCCGTCGGTAGTGCCGATAAAAGCAACATTGCTCTTTTCAATAAGACCTCTTACTGACATATCGGGCTGAGCAAGCTTTTCACAGGTTAAATTCCACACCTCTTCGGCAGTTTCGCCGTTGAGTATGCCGTCATATCCGAAATAGCGTTTCAGCTCAAGATGGCACCAGTGATACATAGGGTTGCCGATGGCGCGGGGGAGTGCCTCTGCAAACTTTTGAAAGATTTCTCTGTCGGTGGCATCGCCTGTAATGTATTTTTCTTCAACGCCGTTTGAGCGCATAAGACGCCACTTGTAGTGGTCGCCCTTAAGCCATGCCTGGGTGATGTTTTCAAAGCGCACATCCTCATAAATCTCACGGGGACTGACGTGGCAATGGTAGTCAACAATTGGCATATCGGCGGCGTATTTGTGATATAATTCTTTTGCTGTTTCGGTGGTCAGCAAAAAGTCCTTGTCCATAAACGGCTTCATAACGGTATATAACACCCCACAATAAATTATATTGCTATAATTTTAGCACTAATTATATGCAATGATAATTGCAAAAAATGTCGATTTTATTGCTAATATTGCTTTGTATAGGCAGATCATTGTTGCGTTGACAGATAAAAATAACTGTGATATAATTTTAATAAAAGGGGGAATTAAAATGAAAAAAAGAATTGTTAGTTTATTGCTTGTTCTTGTTTTGATTTTGGGTCTTACTTGCCTTTCCTCTTGCGGTGATGATACCGCCGAGTCAAAGCGGCCCTCGGTGTCTGAAGATGACGAGCCGGATGATACAAGCTCCCTTGTCTCAAGTAAAGATGATGACTCTGATGACCCATACCTATTCCCTAAAAAAATGGCAGATGCTTTGTCCGAGAGTGGCACCGTATCTGTATACGTTTATGGCGAAACGAGCAAAAAAGATAAAGAATTCAGTAAAGTTTTTAAAGAAAAATTTGGTGGTATCGTCGAGTATTGGTCGATTGAATATGAATCTTATGCCAGTGAGTTTATTGTCGATTTTGCTTCAAACGATGCTCCCGACGTTATCTATCTTACCGATCAGCTTTGGCCCAAAGCGGGCAATCGCGGCCTTGTGATAAGCACGTCCGATTTAAAATCTATGGATATAAAAGGCCTCGATCACCCTGTTTTAGATCAATGCAACCGCCTAAATACCGAAAAAATGAGCTATAAGGGTCAGATTTACGGCATTGGCACCTATACAAACGCGCCCAACGTAATGCTTGTTAACAATCAGGTGCTTAAGGCCTGCGGTGTTACCAAAACCCCCAAGCAGTATTACGCCGAGGGCAAATGGAATTACGATAATTTCATAAGTATATGCAAAAAGGTCAGCGCAAAAAGCGGTTACAACACATATTGCGGATGGGATGCCCATTACGCTTTGCAAATGAACGGCGTTCAGATGATTACCCTGAAAAAGGATGGCACACTGGTCAACAATATGGGCCAAAGCAACCTGAAAAAAGGCTTAGAAATGTATCGAGAGGTTAGCACCTATTCGGCAACGCAAGATACGGCCACC
>JAZNIT010000021.1:0-9703 GCA_045577615.1 Acutalibacteraceae bacterium | reverse complement strand
GCAGCCTGAGCGGCGGCAAGACGTGCGATCGGCACGCGGAAGGGTGAGCAAGATACATAGTCGAGGCCGATCTTATGGCAGAACTCAACAGATACGGGGTCGCCGCCGTGCTCACCGCAGATACCGCAGTGAATTTCGGGACGTGCCTTTTTACCCATTGTTACAGCCATATCCATAAGTTTACCAACGCCTGTCTGGTCAAGCTTAGCAAACGGATCGTTCTCATAAATCTTGTTATCATAGTAAGCGCCTAAGAACTTACCGGCGTCATCACGGCTGAAGCCGAATGTCATCTGGGTTAAGTCGTTAGTACCGAAGCAGAAGAACTCAGCTTCTTTAGCTACTTCATCAGCAGTAAGGCAAGCACGCGGAATTTCCATCATGGTACCAACCTCGTACTTAAGCTCTACGCCTGCAGCCTTGATTTCAGCATCAGCGGTAGCAACAACTACATCCTTAACAAACTTAAGCTCTTTTACTTCACCGGTTAAGGGAATCATAATTTCGGGAACGATGTTCCAGTCAGCATGAGCCTTCTTAACATTGATAGCCGCGCGGATAACGGCTGCGGTCTGCATCTTAGCAATTTCAGGATAGGTAACTGCCAAACGGCAACCACGGTGGCCCATCATCGGGTTAAACTCGTGGAGAGAAGAAATAATATTCTTAATGTCAGCAACGGTTTTGCCCTGAGCGTCAGCCAATGCCTTGATGTCAGCTTCTTCGGTCGGAACGAACTCGTGAAGCGGCGGGTCAAGGAAACGGATGCAAACAGGATTACCCTCGAGTGCTTCGTAAAGCTTCTCGAAGTCGCCCTGCTGATAGGGAAGAATCTTAGCAAGAGCTGCTTCGCGCTCTTCAACTGTGTCAGCACAGATCATTTCACGGAAAGCGGCAATACGCTCTGCTTCGAAGAACATATGCTCGGTACGGCAAAGACCGATACCCTCAGCACCGAGTTCGCGAGCCTTTTTAGCGTCAGCCGGTGTATCGGCGTTAGTACGAACCTTTAATGTTCTGAACTCATCAGCCCAGTCCATAATTCTGCCGAACTCACCTGCGATTTCAGCATCAACAGTCGGGATAATACCGTCATAGATATTACCTGTTGAACCATCAATAGAAATATAGTCGCCCTCTTTATAGGTTTTACCAGCCAAGGTAAACTGCTTATTCTCTTCATCCATAATGATGTCGCCGCAACCGGATACACAGCAAGTACCCATACCGCGAGCAACAACGGCAGCGTGAGAAGTCATACCGCCACGAACTGTGAGTATACCTTGAGAAGCCTTCATACCTGTAATATCTTCGGGAGAGGTTTCAAGACGAACGAGGATAACCTTTTCGCCATTATTGTTCCAGTTTTCTGCATCTTCAGCAGTAAATACAACCTTACCGCAAGCAGCACCCGGAGAAGCACCGAGACCCTTACCTGCAGGAACAGATGCCTTTAATGCTTTAGCATCAAACTGCGGGTGGAGAAGAGTATCAAGGTTACGGGGATCGATCATAGCAACAGCCTGTTTCTTATCGATCATACCCTCATCTACCAAATCACAAGCGATTTTGAGAGCGGCCTTAGCAGTTCTCTTACCGTTACGTGTCTGGAGCATATAGAGTTTGCCGTTCTGGATAGTGAATTCCATATCCTGCATATCGCGGTAGTGGTCTTCAAGAATCTGACAAACTTTATTGAATTCAGCAAATGCTTCGGGGAATTTCTCAGCCATCTGAGCAATCGGCATAGGAGTACGAACACCTGCAACAACGTCCTCACCCTGAGCGTTTACAAGGAACTCACCCATAAGACCGGGCTCACCTGTAGCAGGATCACGAGTAAAGGCAACACCTGTACCGCAATCATCACCCATGTTACCGAATGCCATCATCTGTACGTTAACAGCGGTACCCCATGAATACGGAATATCGTTATCACGGCGGTAAACGTTAGCACGGGGGTTGTCCCATGAACGGAATACTGCTTCAACAGCACCCATTAACTGCTCTTTCGGGTCAGACGGGAAGTCCTTACCGATTTTGTTTTTATATTCTGCTTTAAACTGATTTGCGAGTTCTTTAAGATCGTCAGCAGTGAGCTCTACGTCCTGCTTAACGCCCTTTTCTTCCTTCATTTTGTCGATAAGCTCTTCAAAATACTTCTTACCAACTTCCATAACTACGTCAGAATACATCTGAATGAAACGACGGTAGCAGTCGTAAGCCCAGCGAGCATTACCCGACTTTGCAGCCATTGTTTCAACAACGTCTTCGTTAAGACCGAGGTTAAGAATGGTGTCCATCATACCGGGCATTGAGGCCCTAGCACCCGAACGAACGGAAACGAGAAGAGGATTCTCTTTATCGCCGAATTTCATTCCGGTGATACCTTCCATTTTATCGATGTACTCCATAATCTGCGCCTGAATTTCATCGTTGATCTTTCTGCCATCTTCATAGTACTGTGTGCAAGCTTCGGTAGTTACAGTGAAGCCCTGCGGAACGGGAAGACCGATTTTGGTCATCTCAGCAAGGTTAGCACCTTTACCGCCGAGAAGCTCACGCATTTTTGCGTCACCTTCTGAGAAAAGGTATACATACTTGTGACTCATTGTTTTACCTCCTGATTATTAGCGAACATTTTGCTCGCATTATTTACCTATTTTACCCTATTTTATTAGGGTAGCACTTAATTATACCACATTTTTAAGAAAATTAAAGGGTTTTTTCTATTTTTTTCATTTTTTTGTTAATTTCTTGCATTTTTAATATTTGTTATCGCCATTTTATTCACTTTTTTGGCATACTATATAAAAATGTTGTTTTCAAAAAGTTTTTTGTTGCAAAACTTTTTAAAAGTGCTATTATATAAAATATACTGAAAAACAAATGAGGGGAGCTTCGGCTCCCCTCTCTTTTTATACGAAATGCGTTAGGGGGCGAGGTCGTAATGACCTCGCCCCCTAACAATAGAGGTAGTTCTAACGAACACAAAGTAATTTGTTATTTTCCTCGACAACGATCTATTAAATATTCCATCTGGTTTTCACTCATTATAAGACCGCCATCTGTTTGAGTTTCATTTAACGTGAAATAACATTCCTGGCACAACTGCCCCGCGCCTATAATATAGTATTCACGGTTTGAGATAGGCGTCATACACGGTATATCAAGTTGCTTGCCGCAACAAACGCATATTTCATATTTTTGGCTTTTCAACTGTTGTACCACCTTTCAAATTTCTTATACGTATAACTGCTACTTCACCGTTATTTCTTGGTTTTCGCCTATATAATACTCACTTTTGTTATAACCCTCATAATAGACGGACGTGCCCCAATGTGAAATAAACGTCACCTTACAAGGTGCTTCTGCCTTCAAATAAAACGTTAGCTGCTTACGCTCTTTTTCGGTAGAGTTTTGATCTATACCTATTTGTGTGGTATAATATATTTTGTTTTCTTTATCTTCTCGCTCAATTTTTATAACACAAAATCCCGTGGTCGCTGTGTTGTTTTCTCCTAACTCAATTTGAATTTCATTTCTTTGCGAAGAGGCGGGTATTTCAAATTCAGCAACATCTATTGCTGAACCGTTAATCTTTATATCAAGTTCATAATTAGCCGAAGTAATAATATTGCCGCCGCTTGTAACGCTGCTCGAAAAATAAGCGTACGCCGTTATACTCATAGCAAATAAACACATCACCACAAAGGTTAATGTGAATATAGCCCGAGCAAGCATTACTTTATCGCTTATTTTTTCGTGCTTTGACACATAAAAATACTTGTTATAAAGCTTTTTCATTCAACCGCTCTCCTTTCAAAAATTTTCCTTCAGTGTTTAATCTGATTTTTGAGAAGCACTGAAAATGACGCCGAGTTCAACCTTCGGTACAGTTTTTCCTCGATAATTCGCAACGTTGTCGACCTCTTCGGGCATATAAACAATAAGCGCCATATAAACGGTATCCTTTGCCGCAACTTCTGATATGTCTGTGGAATAATTGTTGAGCTTTGATACAGCGAATTTTTTTGCAATCTCTCTGTCAACAATTTTTTCTTCGATGGCTTTTTCAGTATCGGCGCTTACAATACCGAACTTTAAATATTCCTGTAAATTAAAGGTATGACCAAACATATTGGTTGCGAGTGTATAATCCGTAACGTTGACCGCCGTTTTGAAATCAAACGGTACAGTTCCTTTATTTTCAACCTTCAGATATACTACCTGAACATACCCCGGCTCGTATAGCGTCTCATCGTCAAACACCTTTGTTTGAGCATTAATTTCTTCGTATTCTCCGTCTTCTAACCTATAGGAAACATCTAAATCAAATTCAGCAATATGAAAAATATTTTTTATTTCGGGTGAAGTATCGGCAAACCACGCCAAAGATGCACCTGTTCCCAATGTTGCCCATATAACAATTAAACACACGCTAAGGGCCAAAGCGATTTTTTTGTGCGTTTTTCTGTTAAGTTTCACGCTTTCCCCTCCTTTTTAAGCGTTTGTCCGTTAATTCTCGTTTTCTTTTTTACGGCGGCGTCTGAATATAACAATAAGCATTGTAGCGGCGGCGCTTAACATTAATGCAAACCACAAACCAAACCTACTGCTATCACCGGTCGGCGGCTTCGGGTCGCTCTGTTCTACGGGAAATTCTTCGATTTTAAATTCCCAATCGAGATAGCCGATTTTTTCTTGAAATTCATTATCCAACTCTAACGGGACGTCTAAAATCACGTCAAGATTAATCTCACCGCCCGAATAGAGCGTACCAAGGCAGACCCAATCGGTAAGCGTAGCCGTTTCATTTGCAGCGGCATCGAACATATATGCCATTTCGTTATCTACGCTCTTAGCGACCTTCAAGCCGAGCTGCGAGAGAAATTCTACGGAGTCCTTGTGGGCGCCGAGAGAACGCATATAAATCTTAACCTTAACCCTGTTATCCGCATCATTTTTTACGGTGATTTTTTGTGTTAAGGTGTCCCCCGGCATAACGCCTTTGAAATTTGGAAACAGGTCGGTCAGCGAATGCTCGCTACCGGGTTCAAACACAAAGTTTCCTGCATTACCACTGTAAGTAACCTTACCTTCTGCCGCACACACAGGTAGAATGAAAAAAAGCGCCATCACAAGAATGATAAGCACCGCAAGTGTTTTTTTCATCGCTCAACCTCCTGTGGCCAACCCGATGCGGTATAGGTATTACCGTCTGTAATGGGATTGTTTTCACTTTGTACGGCTTGTGCCTTAACCGTCAAGGTAAGAGTTTTTCCTATATAACTATTATCTATCTTTGCTCCCACCATTTCTACGTGGGAGAACACATTAGGTGTAGTCTGTCCCGGCTCTATGATACCCTTGTAGTAATACCAATCACCGTGCAATTCCCAATGCTCCTCATTAATATTGAGCTTAAAGCAGTCTTCTGCGGAAAGTTCTTTTGAGTCAACACCATAAACCATCTTCACGCGAAGATAGAAGGGATGCTCGCAATCGCTCTCAATACTGACTTTTTTAGAAACAATATCGCCTGGAACGATATACACGCCTTCCTTGGGGAACTCCTTGCCTTGATCGGTCATTTCGTGAATGATAAACCTAACATTACCGGAGGTCACAACATTGGTGGCTTTTCCGACAGCCTGGTAATATGCAAGGGTTGACGTGCTGATAAACGCCATCATTGCTGCCACAAGTGAGGCAACGAATATTTTAAGCTTGATTTTTGCCAACGTAATGTCCTCCTTTTTGAAATTTCGCCTATCGGCAAGCAAAAGACATAAATAAGTGCACTTATGCCCTTTGATTGCCGCCTATCCCCCGAAGGGGATAGGACGGACTTTAGTTTGAATTATTAATTGTAAACTACTGTATTCTGAGCGAGCTTGCTACCGCCAACGAAATCAGCGATATTAGCTTCTACACCATCAAGAGTAGCCTTGCAGTTAGTAATTGTCAATGTCTTGCCGGTACCTTCCATATCAATAAAATTGCTCTTACCACTAATATAATTGAAGGTGCAACCAATAAGATTTATGTTGGAATACATATTCAAGCCATTGTAATTAGAAGCATCATTGCCGAACGTACATTTTTCAAAGGTTACAGTGCCTTCGCCGCCGATAGCATTGAAGCCGTTGATCTCGCAATTCTTGAAGATTACGTCGCCTTTCATGTCGTCAAAGTGAACGCCGCGTAATTTCGTTTTGATTACGCAGTTTTCAAATACAACAGTTTCACCAGCATTGCTGTAACACCAACGGAGAGTTTCATATCCCTCAAATACACAATCCTTGAAGGTTCCACTAATGGTTTGAGTAACTGCAGTACCAGACTCGTTCTTAAAGGTTGCGCCAATTATGGTTGCACCGGTGTTAAGCTGAGTAGTGCCTTCAACTACAACACCTTCTGCATAGATTTCCTTTGCACCGTTTTTAAGAGCATCGATAAGTGTTGCAGCATCGGTAGCAATAGCATTATTTGAGTTAGCAGCCTGAATGAGCTCGGTGCCATCATTTTCTATATAGCGGTAAACATCGTTATTGAATTTGCAGTTTGCTGCATTTATAGTAACGGTTTCCTTATCGCCCTTATAACCGCCGCCGAATACAAGCTCACCGTAGTACTCACCGCCATTGAATGCAACCTTTGTGTTAGCAAAGCTGTTACCATAGGAGTATGAATAGAGGGCAAGATTATCACCTGCGGGGTCGGTAGAAATTAATGTGCCGCCATTTACGGTTACATTAACATAAGGAGAAACGCTGCTGTTATTTGAGGGAAGCTGAACCCATATTGCACGTCTGCCTGTAATAGTGCCGCCGTTGATTGTTACATTAATTGGGGTGGTAGCAGAGTTTGCAAATATTCGGATTGCAACCTTTCCGCAACCGTCAATAACACCGTTTTCAACAATTAAGTTTGCTCCGGGGTAGCAGTCAACTGCATAGGAAGCACCGCCTGGAGCGGTTATATTCTTAATGGTAGCGCCATCTACAATAAGTGTACCCGAGCAGTTGATTGCATTGTTAGCATAACCCGGGAAAGCCGGCTGACCAACGCCGCCCCACTCTGTATCGGGAGTAGTTGCATAGAAGGACACTTCACCGTTTGTAAGGGTGAGCTCTTTACCGCTGTTTACCTTAATGAGATAAGAAGTGGTAGAGCTTGTGGAGTTACCCGAAAGGGTATTTCCATTAAGGTCGATAAGCATATCGTTGTTTACATCAACGGGTGTATTGCCTAAATCAACATCCTTTGTAAGAATAACATTTTTGCCAGCAGAGAGAGCCTCTCTTAAAGCGGCATCGCTTCCAACAAATGCGATGTTATCATACATTTCATCATAAGAGTCCTTCTCATAGGTGTACTGAGTAGCAAGAACAGAAATAGAGATACCACTAACTGTTAAGCCCTGATACTCGTTGCCTGCAGACTCTTTCATATGACCTGAAAGAACGATTGCCTTAGAGGTTTCGCCTGCTAAGAGATAGCCCTTAAGGTCTACAAGAGCGGTTTCAACGCCATCAACAGTAACGGTCCATTCAATAGCCTCAAGAAGCTTTGCATCTCCGGTGATACCATTGATAGCAATTTCATACTTGAGAGCGAGATCGCCTTTGTTTTTAACAAAAACTTCCTCCAATTTATAGGTGCAGCCGGGCTCCCAGAGAGCGTTTCCATCCTGGTCAACAAACTTGATAACCTTTCCCTCTAAGGAATTTCCTGCAGCATCCACTAAATCAACCTGTAAGGTGCCGGACTGAATGGTGTTTCCGGCACTTGTAACGCTGTCGGTAAACCAAGCGAACGTACTACCAATGAGCATAGACACACACATAAGGAGTGCCAAAGCGCTCATAAGCAGAGCACGCTTGGTGCTTTTAGTCTTTGTCATTTCTAATGACCTCCTATGATTTTTGCGTAAAAATGTGTTTCGTTTGAAATTCATAGATAATATGACAAGTTCGGGCGAATTACGCGTTCGCCGGCCCTTTTGCCGTAGGGATCTCGCCCTCGGCAATCAAAAGATATAAAGCAAAGTTTATACCCTTTGCTTGCCGCCTAACTCCCCGAGAGGAGTTAGGACGGACTTTGTTATCCGTTTATACGGATAGAGTATTCATTTTAGGATTAGTTAAAAACGATGCAGTCAGCAATGCTGGTTGCCCAGTCGGGCAGTTCAACAGTGATGTAATTTGCATAGTTCTCAGCAGTCAGCACAACACCTTCACAGTTGCAGTTAGTCAAGGTAACCGTATTACCGTTAGCCAACGCACTTAGATCAATATAGAAGTTCTTCTCGAAGGTGCAGTCAGTAAAGCTTGTCTGACCGTAGGGTCTGATCAAACGGTCATAGTCTGCATCATAGCCGTAATTCTGCCAGCACTTGGTAGAATTTTCGCCGAACTTGCAGTTCGTGAAGGATACGGAATCCAGACCTGCCAGACTGGTCCAGCCATTGACAGTAGAATTGGTAACGATCAGATCCTGACCATTGTGCTCTGCGGTGTTGATCGCGTAGCCAGGACCGTCGATCACAACGTTGTCAATAATGACATCCTCAGTGGGGGCATAGATTACGATTCCGCGACCGCCGCCAACAATGGTAAGATTCTTAATGGTACCGCCGTGGGTAACAATCACATATGCACTTGAACCGGTTTCGGTCAAAGTGTTACCATTGCCGTCCAGCGTGCCACCGTATTGTGCTACGCCAACCTTGTTGCCATACGCTTCTGTTATACCGTTCGTAGTAATAACCTTTCCGGTAAGGGTTACATCATTTGCCATGACAACATCGCCGCCGTTTGCAACAGCAGTTTCAAGAGCGGTAGCGTTCTTTACCTGAGTCACCGAAACCGCATCACTGCCGTCAGCCGCCGCACCGAGAACCTTAACTTCGTAACCATATGCAGAGGTCTGAGCAGCATAAACTCTGGCAGCTACAGTTGTATTCTTAACGTAAATGGTAATACCGGTTGCATCGCCGTTATCGGAATGAGTTGCAAACTGGCTTCCGTTAAAGGTCACATCATCGCCAAGGAGGTAGATGCTGGTAAGATTCGGGCAGGAACGGAAAGCGTAGTTATCAAAAGCTACGTTACCCTCTACCGTGACGGTAGTCAAATTTGCCATATCTCTGAAGGCGCCCTTCTTGATGGTCTCAACATTCTCGGGAATAGTAACCTCTGTCATACCGGTCATCTTAAATCCATTAATACCGATAGTTTTTAAGGTAGTGGGGAAGTTTACGGTTGTCAAATTAGGAAGTGCGTTGAGCGCATTATCCTTAATCTCAACCAAACCTTCGTTAAGGGTCAAAGAAGTTAATGGAGCATTCTTACCAAATACACGCTGGTTATCGTTTTCACCATTGCCGGTACCCAAAACGGTTACTTTATCATTCACAGCGAAGGTGGTGATCGTGTAATCGTCCACACCGATCATTACATAGTCGCCACCGATGGTAGTACCATAGGTTACACCGTCGATGGTTTCAATGTGCATTTCAGGAATATCGATATCATCGTAGTTCTCGTCAAAGCTGTCCTTCTCAACATTGTCCTGAGTAGCCATCAAAACAACCTTGAAATCAGAACCGATAGAAAGTCCCTGATACTCGTTGCCGGCAGTTTCCTGCATTTTAAGGGCAATGGTTACGGTGTCAGCGGTATTTGCTTTAAGGTCG
>JAZNIT010000020.1:0-23598 GCA_045577615.1 Acutalibacteraceae bacterium | reverse complement strand
TCTTTGATTATGTATTTAACAAATAATAATTCTTTAAGCAAATAGTCTTCAATAATGCCATACGTATTATTTTCGTCAACTTCTACGGTGTACACAAAAGACCGATAACCCATAGTTGTTGATGTAAAAACATAAGGCTTTTTAGCAATTTCAGCAAGAGAGTCTATTGTTAAAAACACACTATAAGCTTGTTCGTAGGTTTTCTTAGCATAAACATAGTTTTCATCATCTAAGAAAGATATATCTAACGGTTTAAAATCCGTTTTTTGTTCAGTTGACTGCACTTCAGAATGTACGTCCCTGTCAATCTCTATCTTGGTAGATATAATGCTTTTTGCGATATTTTTAACTATCTTTTGTTCTGCTAAGATGTTTATAAATATATCGATTGCCGTGGTGTCGTTTATACGATAGCAAATAATGTTTCCTTTTCCTTTATCGGTTGCAATAAAGCAATTTTCGTTTATTTTCTTGTAAGTTGCATTCTCTAATGGCACAAGTTTATTTCTGTTTTCATAAAAGCCAGATTTTGCGTTATAAAATTGATTTATAGTTACATTTCCTATTTCTGTATAGTCTTCATAACTATAAAACTTTATTAAATTATCACCATCACGAACCTCTTCATATATCCAGTCATTAGGAATGGTTAGTTCCAGTTGCTCTTGCAATATTTCTGCATGCTTGAATGTTATGGTTTTATATTGAATATTTTCTGTTGCGCAAGAGGCAAATAAAAAGCAGAGCGTTAAAATTAAAAAAATTGATATAAATCTTTTCATTTTATCTCATCCTTTCGTTTTTGCACAGATAATTTACCGAATTGGGCAACATAAGCGTTTGCATCGTCTAAAATTTTTATAAAATCCGGATTGTCTTTTAAACTTGTAAACTCTCTTTCCATAGAAATCAGAAATAATTCAACATATCCTGTTAGTTCGCAAAAGCGCGGTGTATTATCTTCCAACAAATCAAACAACGGTGCTGTAAAATTCTTTTGTTTTCTGCTTATATCTGCAGTTAATTTTGTAATTTCAAATAATTTTTTCAAGGTTTCTATTGCAGATTCTTCGTTACCACTTTGAAGATACATACCTGCACGTTTTAAATAAACACCCTCTAAAATATGATAAAAATATTGATAGTTGCCATCTGGAATAACTAAATTAACAATTTTCTCGGAAATATCAAGCATATAAAAATCTGCTTGCGACATTTCGTAAAGTAAATTAAGAAGTTTTTTGCTAATGATTTGTTGTTTATGGCGGCGGAGTGTGTCACCTTTCAAGCAGAATTTTAATGCTAAATCTACATTTTGGCATTTATAGGCCTGTTCAATAGCCATGTCTTCACATCCAAGTTTTGAATAAATTCTAACTATTAATTCTTTTGCTGTTTCTTCATTCGGATTCTCTTTGAGTAGTCGCTGGGCATAGTCCATTGCTTTATGTAGATGTTTATGTTTAGAATTATTATCCGTTTCGGCATCTGCCAACCATTCTTCAGCTATTGCCGCACGAAAGAGAAAGGATTTATCGCAAGGATATTCTGCTAATGCTTTTATACTTATCTCCAGGCTTTTGTAAGGGTCATCGCCATTTTTTTGAAGATTTTCCTGCCAAATAGATTCCAGTTCCTCACGGCGTCCTTCAAGGTGTATGGTCATTTATAATTCCTCCTTCCGTTTCTGCACCGACGATTTACGAAATTCGGCAGGGGTTGTGCCTGTGATTTGCTTGAAAATACGGTTGAAGTGTTGTACCGTTTTTAACCCTACCATATTAGAAATATCTTTGATAGGAACATCAGTAAAAGCGAGTTGTTTTTTGGCAATAGTAACTCGGTATTGCATCAAATATTCGATTGCAGTACAGCCGAGTTCTTCTTTCATAAGTGCGGTAAGAGTAGTATGATTTATTCCGGCATTAGCTGATATATCGGACAAGGTTATACTATTGCCATAATGGCTTTCTATATAAAGCACCGCTTCACGAAGTTTTGGATTTTTAATTATTGGTGCGTTATCCGATTTTTGATGTGTTAGTCCATAGCCAATAAGACCGTACATACGCTCCAAAGCAATAATAATCTCCATAAAGTAGGAACGGCCTCTACAAGACCAATACCAATCTCTTTGCTCGGTTAATTCTTCTAACATATAATCGGCAGAATGTTCTATCTTTTCTACCTGTGTATCTGCAATAGGAATAACATACGCTTTATCAATGAAAGGCTTTAGCATAAACATATCGTGGGTAGTAGCGATATCACCGTAATTTTTAGAACGCAAAAGCTCAAAGGTCATATTGATATTTAAGAATTTAGGGTGGAAGTAAACGCAAGTGTATTGAGATTTTGATTTTGAAATGAACACTGGATTTTCCGATTCATCAAAACACAAAAAAGACGGAGCGGTAGCAATAATTTTCTCACCGCCAACTTTAAATTCTAACTTTCCCTTAGTGAGGATAATGAGCAAAAAGCACTTGTCCTTAATATTGATATCGTCAAGGGAACTGTCTTTCACACACTCTACAAAAGCAACCTTGCCCTCGTTATACTTTCTACCAACTGTAATATGCTCCATACATACACCACCTTTAACTATTTTTATTTTATCATAATCAACATTTTCGCTCAATAAATAAATTTTATCTGTTTTCAAATATCTTTTATCTAATATTAAACCCGTCGCAGTAAACTGCAACGGGTTTAATTTATGACGCATCTTTCAATTTATTGCTTTCTGCCGCACTTTGAGCAGTCTCTAACATATTCTCGGCAAAGATTGCGTAACCTTGGTCGAGTCATTAAGCAGCACGTGAGTAACTGCACCGATTAGCTTTCCATTTTGCAAAATAGGGCTGCCTGACACCAGTGTGTCAATATAGGACCAACAAATTAAGGCACACAACCGTCCCCCTGTCTTTTTCCCAAGCTCCTTCTTTAAACAAGCCGTTGCAACCACGGATACACATATTGGACTAACCAAAAGAAAAACACAGGCAAAGATAAGAAAGTAATTAATGCGTCAATAAGAACTCCTTTAACCGACAAATTGCTTTGTCGCATTTTAATGTAGAAGAATACGGACAACAAAAACGCTAGTAATGACACGAGCCCACCCACGATACTCGTAGGATACGATATAGGGCTTTCTGACATTGCTTGAAAAGCGACGATACTGATCCAAACAAGAAAACATGTGAGGCCCGCTGCAATCCAGAAAGAGATCATCAAAGACATTGCGATGGTTTTCAAATTGCAATATCTAAAAATAGATTTATGATTTTCTTTCATTCTTCCCTTTTCCTCCTTTTAACGGCAAACAAAAAGCTTATTACGATAATCATAAGTGAAAGTATAATATAAATAAACTGTATGTATTTTAAAAAAGATACTTTTCTAACTAAAGCATAAAGAGAAACAGCATAAGTCTGAGCAGGAATCAGCATGTAAATAATTAATGTGAGTACCAAAAATATACAAAGTAATATATTTAATTTTCGGTTAGTTTGTTTTTTTAAAATTGATATAGTAAAAAGAAATACGGTTGTAAGGCTTAATAATACAAAGAGTACTGAACAAGCACAACCCAAAATACCACCCATTATAAAACTCCATGTTGGTAAATCTGCACCGCCGATTATTGTTATTATGCTGGGACCTCTCTGTTGAATTTCAGTAAGATTATAAACAAAATTACTTGAAATAATATAACACCAGAAAAGCGATACAACATCGTAAAGTATTACAAGTGCAGATAAACCAAGTTTCTTAACTAACGCAATCTTTTTCATCCCTTGGTGGTCTTTCCACATAGAACACATCATCCCACACCTCATTGTTTTTAAATTTCAATATATACACCGCCTTGAGACCTGTAGAAAAGATTTTGATAAATTCCGCACATAACAAGGATCCATCCTCGCTTTTGGTAAAATCTTTCAACAAAAGACCTTCCTCGTTAAATTCATCTTCATGTATACCGGTTGTCTCATCTGGACATTCGTTTTTCCAACCATTTACCGTTTTTCGAAAATGTTCATCTGCGATATTTTTCAACTTGTTCATTTCGTATTCCGTTTCTTTCTGAAATTTTTAATGATATCAGAAATTAGTTCTAAAATCCAAAAAACAAATGCCGTTAAAATACCGATATATAAGGAGAACAGCATATTGGGAAAAGTTATTGCATCAAATACAGAAGGTTTATAATCGACAATATGTGATATTATTGTTTGAGCAGCAATCAAATTACTTGTCATATGAGAAAATGTAATACTGAGATAAGAGCTATAAATCAAAGTGGTAACCCCGCCAATAATTACACTGCCTAAATAAAACATCCCTCTCCGTACTTTTATCTTTTTTCTGATAAGAAATACGATAATTGCAAAAGCAGACACCAACAAAAAACTAACTATTGCAGGCGGTGAAAAAGTATTTAACAATGCCTCCCAAAGATTTTGTCATGTAAAAACATTCTTATGAAATTTCCAACACCAACAAAGTTTGGTCTATCCGATATTAAAGCAGCAAAACCTGAAATAACAAAAAACAACACAAGAGGCATTACCAAAAGTGCTAGGAACATCAAACCTTCTTTTGCTTTTTTCATCTTATCACATTCTTCCTTTTCAGCACCGCTTTTTTGTGAAACTGAACAGATTGATTACTCTTTTGAATTAGTTACATTTTATCATAATATGAATTTAAACACAACAATTAAGCTTTATCTATTTTCAAATTTGTTTTATCTGAAATTAAGCGCACGCAAAAACCGTTGCAGAAAATCTGCAACGGTTTCATTTTATGATGCTTCTTTTAATTTTTCTTCTGCCACCCCTTGTGCAGTCTCTAACATATTCTCTGCGAAGATGGCGTAGCCTTTTGTCGGGTCATCGAGAAGGACATGTGTAACAGCACCGATTAGTTTTCCGTTTTGGATAATGGGGCTGCCCGACACTAGTGTGTCAATATAGGACCAACGTATTAAGACACGGTAGCATCTTCTGTATTCACGGTTATATGCCTGTATGTAGACTTGAAGTGATTTAAATAGTCATTATCTAAATTGGTGCTACTAACATATATTTCGACATTATCAACAGATGCATGCATATACTTTAATTGTACGAATAAACCAACCCGCTCACCTTTTTCGCTTATAAAATAATACTCGATTTGTGCATCACAACCACTACCTTTTTGGAAGGTTCTTATATACTCCAATGTAAATGTATCATCTACAGCTTCAATTATCATAATGCGATCCAATTGTAGCCCTTTTATAGCTTGTCTAAACATACTACCTTTGCCATTGTCATTATGAATCCAATAAAGTAATTCTTCTACACTTTTAAATTCTTCAAACGCAACTGTTCCCTTGCATATTGGTTCTTGAGACGTAATTTGGGTTGAAGTGATAGAACTTGTAATTATCGTGTTTCCTGTTGTTTGGTCGGTGGACGTAGTTGTTGATGTCTCTTCATCAACAATGGATGTATGGGTGGTGGTACTCGTTGACGCTTCTCCTAAGGTACCGCTGCTGCTGTCATCGAAGTGTGTACAACCGGAAATACAACACTGCGAAACGAAGAAAACCGCAAACATCCATATAGACATTTTTTTCATACCATTACCCTCCTCTATGTTTTTATTATATCACTAAAGCCTTATCGTGACAAGCGAGTTCTTTTATCGTATTTATAACTTCTTTTATCTAATATTAAAACCGTTGCAATTACTGCAACGGTTTTAATTTAAAATGCTTGTTTTAATTGTTCTTCTGCAAAACCTTGAGCCGTTTCTAACATATTTTCTGCAAATATCGCGTAGCCTTTGGTTGGGTCATCGACGAGGACGTGGGTGACGGCGCCGATTAGTTTTCCGTTTTGGATAATGGGGCTGACCGACACGAGTGTGTCAATATAGGACCAACACATTTTTATTTCAAATAAATTCTAAATTCCCCCTTAAACGCAAAGAAACCGCACCGATCAGGCACGATTTCTTTCTATGATAGGTATTGCAATTTAATTATACGTGTTGTATTAGGAACAATATATTTTAAAAATTTGCAAACATTGAACTTATTTCATCATATTCATTCAAAGATGAATATGATGTATGTGAAAAGGTGACATTTTCATTTCTGATAGAGGTTATGCAAAAATAAGCTGTACCTTTTTCCGCTAAAAATTCTTTTACGCCTAAATTATTTGTTGGAATATCATATATATTGTAGTACACTGCAAACTCAATAATTATGTCACTTTTTGCAACTCCTATTTCCCCTTTACTGTCGGGAAATATTCCATTCAAAGTAACACCAACTTTATATTTGTCTTCGCCTGTGCATTCCAAAAAGGCTACTGATAAACCATTCCTTCTTGTATTATAAAAACAAAACAAATCTTTTTCTTTGTTTGCCTCATAGGTAAAAATCAGTTCTGTCATTCCTTCATTATTTTTGAGAGTTTTCTCAGGAGTTGACGGAGCGACGTTTATCGAAACTATACAAATAATTACTGCTAATAATATTATTGCAATTATTCCAATTGCGGCACCTTTTTTATCTGGCATAACAGCCTTACCCTGTGGAATTTCATAATTTGGATCAATTTCTATGCTTCGTTTTTCTAAATCAAACTCTTGGTTATTATCGATTGCATTTATATAATTTTTAGCCGTTTCGCAATAACATAACAGCGGTGCTTCGTTTACTATTATCGTAAAATGTGTTTTTGCTTCCTCAAGCTCACCAAGCTTATAACATGCTATCGCATATAGATAATATGCTGCTATTTTTTGCAATTTATTGTTTAGAATAATACCATCGTCAATTAACCGTTTATACTGCTCTTTACAATCTTTAAAATCGGCAGACAGATAGCTTTCATAATATTTTATAGGATTTCCAAATGCATTTTTTATTCTCTTGGCAGATTTTAAATTTTTAATTTTAGATAATTCACTCTCAAACCTTTCGCAAGTTGCCTTTAGGTTTTCGTAATCCCCCAAATCAAAATACGTGCGTGCCAGGTACTGAATAAAAAAATACTTGTAATTTCTTGTCTTTTTATCTTCTAGTTTTAAATTGCATATATTTATCACCGCATTATAATCGTGCATAAAATAAGCAACCATCATCTCATCTATCGCATATTTAGTGGCATTATGTGTACCGCATATTACAGTATAATATTTTTGCGGATTCAATTCATTATTTAAAATTGGATTTATGTATTTGCTTTTAATAACAGTTGATGATATAAAAACAATGGCAAAGAAAAAACAAACCGCAAACAAAATTTTAAAAACAATATTAATATTAAAAAATAAAATCAAAAATGAAATAATTAACGCAACAGCAAGCGATATGTTAAATTTTTTGTTGCAAGAAGTAATTATGTTATTAACATCGTTGTTCACCATTATATTTCTCCTTTTTATTACGAATCAGTAATTTAATTGATTTAATCACAGTAGGTATTAAAAGAATAATACCACCATAAAAAATCACAACAGATGTTATTGTGAATAAAAGAATACTCGACACTTTTAAGGCTGTCGGAAAAGTTTTAAAAAAATAAATAAAACTAAACAAGCCGGTATAAAATCCTGAAAATACAAAAGCAGCAAAGAACTCAAACGCCAACCAAAAATATATATCAAAAATTTCGCTTATAGTATCCCAAAAACTAAAAGCAACAACCAATAAACCAATAATACAAAAAGCGAAAATCAAAGCTATTGATATAATATAAAATTTTGAGATGCCTACGCTAAATTCAAACTTGAATTTCGGTTTTTCATTTTTCGGCATTTTCTTTTGTAAATAATCAGTGGTTTGTTCACATAGTTCTTTTAAACTAGTAGGCTCATGTGTTTTTTGCTCTTTTGATCTATTGGCTAAGTTCAATAACTCGTCGGAAGACACATTAAATATTTTAGCTAATTCAATTATTGTTTCAGATTTAGGTAGTGCAGCACCTGTTTCCCATTTTGAAATAGCCTTATTTGTCACATTAAGCAGTGCCGCTAATTCTTTTTGAGAAAGACCCATTTGTTTTCTATAAAAATATATTCTTTCACCTAGCATAAACCCACTCCGAAAAACCATCTTTGAATTAAGTATATCATAAAATTTTTTTGTTATCAATATTTACAAATCGAATATCGGTAGAACTTTACCTAAATTACAACAAAAACGCAGGTCTAAATCTTGACCTGCGTTTTTGTTTACGAAACTTCTTTTAAATTTTCTTTTGCCACCCCTTGAGCAGTTTCTAACATATTTTCAGCAAATATGGCGTAGCCTTTGGTGGAGTCATCGAGAAGGACATGGGTAACGGCACCGATTAGTTTTCCGTTTTGAATGATAGGACTTCCGCTCATACCCTGCAAAATGCCGCCGGTTTGCTCAAGCAGAGCCTCGTCGGTGACGGTCAGTTCTAAATTTTTTGTGTGGGAATTGGCATTTATTTTGTCAATTCGCACATCATAATAACAGGGAGTTTGCCCGTTAATTGTTGTATAAATTTGGGCGGTGCCAGTTTGCACCTCGTTCCAGCCTGCGATGGACATTACCACTCCGTCGGGCTGATATTCACACTCAAAATATACTCCGTTGTCGGTGTTGGTTATAACCTCGCCAAACACTGAGCGAATCTTTAGCGCGCCCAAAAGCTCACCGGGATTACCTGCCGCGCCTTTGCGGTAGCTGTAAACCGTTGCGTTAACTGCAGTGCCATTTGACAAGGGTATTACCTGCCCCGTATCCGCATCGCACACGGGATGGCCGAAGCCTACGCCAACCGACAAAGCAGGGTCATAAAAGGTCATTGTGCCGATGCCTGCGCTGCTGTCACGCACCCACAAACCAATGTGATAAGCGTTGTCTTCAACCGACTTTACGGGACTGACCGATGCAGTGAATTCGTTTGAGTCGCGGGTACACAGAAAGGTTAGCTTTTGCCCTTGAGAATTTTTTACCACACGGGTTACGTCTTCAATAGAATTTACCACCATACCGTCAATGGAGATTATTATATCCCCTACCCTTATACCGCTTTGGGCGGCAGGGTTGACTGCTCCTTTATTTGTGTTAACTGCGGCGCTGCCCACCACCATTACTCCACGTGAGTAGAGCATCACTCCAAAGGGAGTGCCGCAGACCACTACGTTGTCGGTGGGTGCTACCGATACGGTAACGTCCTTTACAGGCAGAATGCCCATAACCTTCATCACCGACGAGTCGGTTTGGGAGTCGGGCAAAATTGAGCAAAATGAATTGATTTTTATTTTTTTATTGGTGGCTGAGTAAATGCTTTGGGGATAGTTTAAGTTGCAATATATTATTGCTGAAAAGGCTGTTATTGAAAAAATCAGACAAATGGAAAATATAAATTTTATTGCTTTTTTTATAGTTTTCACCTCCGATTATATTTTGCCTCTTTGTCGAAGGTGATATTAAATCTTAATTTTCCCGCTGCGGTAAATTATTCCTTTTTGTTTTGATTTTGGTCAGTTGTAATTATTTTTGCAAAATTTTGATAAAAAAAGAGGCCGTTAGGAGCGCCCCTAACGGTCTCTTTTTTCATTATCATCTGTTGCTGCGGTTTGCATTAAACACATAACTACCACACCAACGGTTGAGCCTATTGCCAGACCTACCCAAAACATAAGCGCACCCCCGTAGTTTTGTTATTACATTATATTCGTGCGTTTATATTTTGCCACTTTTTGGTGGGTTTATTATTCTGCTTCGATGCGTATAGAGGCAAGATAATCTACAATGCCCTGCAGGATTGATACCGCCAGTTTTTCATTGTGATAGTCGGTTTTTATCATTTCCAAATCGGCGGAGTTGGACATAAATCCGTTCTCGGTGAGAATGGATGGGCAGCAGGATACCCTAGTTACGTAGAAGGGATAATACTGCACACCTCTGCCCTCGGTGAAGTCCTTGACGCTGTACTTATACACCGACTCTGCCAGCGGCTTTGAGAAGGGGTGGAAATAATAATCCTCATACCCTCGGGATTTGCTCGACGTGGAGGAATTGCGGTGAATGGATATAAACAGGTCGGGCTTTTCTTTTTGGGTTATCAGGTTGCGCTCTTCAAGGGACAGAGTTGTATCGGCTGTGCGGGTCATTATTACGGTGGCGCCAAGACATTCAAGCTCACGCTGAAGCTTGCGGGCCAAAATTAGATTGAGCACTGCCTCGGTGTATTGCTTTGAGGAGCCAACTGCGCCGGGGCTTGAGGGGCCGCCGTGACCTGCGTCGATGATTATCTTAACGCCCTCAAGAGAGTAGCCGTAATAGTTGTTTGTAGGGGTTATCTGAACGGGATTGAGGAAGTAGAACTGAAGCTGATTGTTCTTATTATACTCTGCCGTCCAGCCGTAGAACTTGCCCTTTTCTCTGAGCCACAAGCGAAGAACATAGTAGCCTCTGCTACCCTTGACCCACTCGGCACGGCTGAAGATTGGGCTACCCGTTACGTCTACTCTGCCCTGAGCTGATTGAGTATAGCAAAACTCGATGTCAAGATATTCGTAGGTAAGCTCGCTGACCGAGTAGTCGGGGCGGCTGCTTGTAAGGTTGGGAGCCTTGTACTCCTGAGGTGCAAGAGTGACGTTGAACGGCGCCTTCCACGCGGTGTCGAAGGTAACGACGGTGTGGCGGCCGTTATTGGTGGTATCTACGGCTGTAATTGTGTTGGTTTCGGGCAAGGTGGCCTTGAAAATTTTGATATTGGTGTCGGAATAGACACGCTTGCCATAATCAAGATTGCGGAATTTATTGTCGTTGCCGCTTTCAGGATTGAAGAAAACAGCATCCTTATCGGAGCAATAGTCCACCGTGCCCTGAGGCAAATATGCGTTGGTGGGGCGGCTTCGCTCGTCGATGGGATCGATTATATCAAGAGTTTCGGTTTGGGATACGGTGACCTCTGCTACATAGCGGTCGCCCTCGCCCACGATTATTCCGTAGCCGCTTTCATACACGTCATGTGCAGGACGGGAAATAAGCTCGTCATTTTCGTTCTTGACAGCGCGCACGACCAATCGTCCGCCCGACTTGGTTTCTTCGTTGTCGCCAAGCTTTGATGTGACGATGAGAGTGCCCATCTCAACAGGTACATCCTGCGCCTTTGGAGTTACAAAGGTGGCCGTGTAGGTGGCAAAAACATCTGCCTTATCGTTGGTTGCACCGCCTGTGACATTCATCTTTTTGACCTCGTCACCGATGCGTGCCCACAGCTCTGCTCCGTTTTTGGCCACAGCGCTGACTGTTATCTCAACATCACCGTCGCACCATTGCTCACTTGAAGGATAAATGGAGCGCAGGTTTATATTCTGATATTCGATAGTATAGGTCTGCTTGTTGCCCTTGTGCTCAAAGGTAAAGGTGTTTTTGCCGGCCGAAAGCCGCAAATCCATAGAAAAATATCCCGTGTCGGTACGCTCAACCTCTTTGCCGTTGACAATAAGGGGGTGATTGGGGTCGGATGCGCCGATAAAGCTGACCGTTTCGCTATAGGTAACGAAGTTGTTGGACGAAGGCGAGGTTATTGTCAGGTTGCGAATACCGAAGCTTTCATCCTGAACGCTTTTCATAAAGTTGGTAAGCTGCTCATAGCCCCACAATGCCGAAAGAGAGTCGGCAACCATTCCGTTATTACCCAAAGAAACATAGTGTTCACCTTGCAAGGAGGCGACATATTGAGATGCCTCACCTTGGGTGTTAAGCATAAAGTAAATGGGCTTGAGACCCTTAAATCCGTCTATCCATTTCAAAGCGGACGCTTGATAGCCCTCGTCACCCTCCGCCATTTGAGGCATATGGGTTACTATGGCAAAGTCGATGGCGTTGCGGTTAGCCCAATTTTGAGCCAACTCGTAATTTTGTGAGGGCAGGCTTATGCCAATGCAGACTCCATAACCCGACTTGCGCACCTCGCTGCAGAGGTTTCGCACAAAATTAAAGAGGGTTTGCTCTTTGTAGCTATCATATCCCTCGCCGCTGCCTGACTGCAAATAAGTGGCATAGGTGGGGTTATCCTCTAAAGTGGGGTACTGTAAAACAATGCCGTCAACACCGTCGGCGCAAAGGTTGCTCATCTCGGCTGCGGCGGCAGTGAGGCTGCTCTTATCCCCTATATCGTAACTGCCTTTGGGGGATTTTGTAGGATCTATGCTTGCATAGACGATGATGCCCTGCTTATGAGCAGCAGTTACTATGTATGAAAGCAGGCTGTCATCCCCAGTCTTTGCAAAACGACCGCTGTTATAAAGAGCACCTCTCTCGGTATGAACAGGTACAATTATGCAGTTGAACCCGTTTTCTGACAAGGCTTTTATATGGGTGTCGATTTGAGTCTTGGCCTCATCGCCAAGCTGAAAATCAACCCCTGCGGTCATATATCCGCCCATTACAGCCTGAGGTGCTGAGGTGTCGGGAATTTCGGGCACCTGAATTTTGTCGGCTGATGTGGGCACATCCTTGGCAGGATCTGAATCCTTGCCGCCAAAAAGCAGAATGGAAATCACCGACAGTATAACAGCCACTGTCAGCAACGAGGCAATAATTATTAAGTTCTTTTTGCTTTTAAAAAACATTTTATTCTCCGTCGTTTTGAATTATTTTTACGCTATGTATGAAGTTTTGCCGTTGGGTTGCAGTTAACTCGTCATCGGCAAAAAAACTTGAGTAGGAGTACATAACCCACCCCGATACCTGTGGGGATTTGTTAATCAGTTCGGCTTGGCGGGCAAGAATATCGTCATGCTCGCTCCACTCGATATTATCCCGATCGGTAGAACCGATTCGGTAGGCGCCGAGACCTATATAAAGCTTGGCGTTGGTGGTTTTGAAAAGCTCGCTCCACTCGTTGAGCAGGTTGTCGAAGCGCGACTTTTCTTGTGGATATTCAAATCCGAAATAAAGCTGCGGCATAACGTAATCCACATATCCGCCCTCAAGCCAGGCGGCAATATCGGCATAAACCGTGTGGTAATTGTTCTCGATGGATGCCATGGGGCTGATGCCAAAAATGCACTCGGGCTTGATAGCCTTGACAGCATTATAAACGGTGTTGACCATTGCATTAACATTGGCGCGGCGCCATTGCTCAAGCTCTAACGGAACGCCGCTCACCTGAGTTCGATATAAGGCATACTGCGCCTCGTCAAATATCTCTTCAGTAGTTGGATAAAAATAGTCGTCAAAATGTATGCCGTCAACATCGTAATTGGTAACTATCTCTCGCACACCTGAGGCGATAAGCTGGGTTACCTGCACCTCTGCAGGGCTGAGATATAGTCCGCCCTCCCACTCTGCCACCCAGTTGTCGTTGGTGGCATTGTCATCGGTAAGCCAGATTTTGGCAGGGTTATTGTCGGCAAGCAAACTCAGGTCGGTTGAGGACAAAGATACCCTGTAAGGATTTATCCACCCGTGGATTTTAATACCTCTGCTATGGGCTGCATCTATCATAATTTGCAAGGGGTCAATCTGTGGGTCGACACCTTGGGTGTCGGTAAGATATGCCGACCAAGGAAAAATCTCTGACTTATAGTAGGCATCGCAGTGGCTGCGCACGTGAACGTAGACGTTGTTTATGCCATATTCAAGGCACTTATCCAATGCCTCGTTAAAGGCGGCGGCGAAGCCTTGTTTAGATCTGAACAGCTGGCCAAGCTCGTAGTAGGAAAACCACATTCCGCGAAGTTGACCGTCAATAAAAGCAGGCTTGGCTGTTGAAAGGTTTTCAAGCTTTGATGAGGGCGAAGACGAGGTTGAGCTCGTTTTTTCGGATAGTACCGGGCTGCCCGTATAGGTGGCGCAGCCGCTCATTACAAGAAAGACCAGAAGAGCCGACAATATTCTGCAGAAGTTTTTTATATTCACAGCTCTTCTCCTTTTTTTGATAAACTTTTTTCATTATATAGCATTTTTTACAACAATTCAACACAAATGGTATAATTTCCATACTGTAAATTATTGACACTGTTATAATTTTAGTTTAAAATATTACTAACAGTATAATTCGGAGGTTATAATATGGCAAATAGGCTTTTAATCGTTGTTGATTATCAAAAGGATTTCGTTGACGGTGCTCTCGGCTTTGAGGCAGCAAAGGCTATTGAAGACAGCATTTGCAACAAAATCAATCAATACCTTCGCGAGAGTGACGAGGTTGTTTTTACCCTTGACACCCACGAGCAAAAATACCTCTTTACCAACGAAGGCAAGCATCTGCCCGTCAAGCACTGCATCAAGGGTACGCCCGGTTGGCAGCTTTTTGGCAAGGTTGCCCGTCTTGCAGAGGGCAAAAAGGCATTTGAAAAGCCTACCTTCCCCTCTTTGGAGTTGGCAAACTATATTGCCGCAAACAAGTACAAAACCATTGAACTTGCAGGCGTTGTGAGCAACATATGCGTTTTGTCAAATGCAGTTATGGCTAAGTCGGCCGCTCCCGATTGTCAAATTGTTGTTGATTCAAAATGCGTGGCCTCTCATGACCCTGAGATGGAGCAAAAATGTTTTGACATTATGAGAAATCTTCACATTGAGGTGCTTTGATGTTAATTAAACCTACTGTTGATTCATACTGTGAGGAAGAGGGCAAAATCCAAGCCGTTTGTCCCTTTTGCAAGCAAGAAGGCGAAATGAATTTGTTTAAAAGCGATACCTCTCTATATATAAATTCTATTCGGCTGAAAGAAATACATAACAAAAACTTTGCTCTGTGCACCGGTTGCAAAAAGACTTTTGAGGTGGAACTATGAATTTAATTGTCACCATATACTTATGGGCGATAAGCATCATCAGTCTTGTTGTCACCGTTGTTGACAAGCACCGCGCTGTTACAGGCAACAGCCAAAATCGCATACCCGAAAGGACCCTTATCACCCTTTCAATGCTTGGTGGAAGCGTTGCCATGCTGCTGACAATGCATATTATCAGACACAAAACCCAAAAGCCGAAGTTTATGCTGGGCATACCCATAATTATTGCCCTGCAAATCGGCATTATTTATCTTTTGAACAGGCAAGGAGTGGTTTTATGAGTCAGGATTTTGCACGTGTTTTAACCTTGTTAAGAAAAGAGCGCAACCTATCTCAAAAAGAAGCCAGCGAAGCCCTGGGAATTTCTCAGGCACTGCTTTCTCACTATGAAAACGGCAAGCGTGAGTGCGGCCTTGATTTTTTGTGCACCGCCGCCGACTATTACAAGGTGAGCTGTGACTATCTTTTGGGTCGTACCGCCGACCGCTCGGGTAACTTTGTTACTCTGGCAGACCTGCCTGCCTATTCAGGCGGTGAGGGTGCTGCCTCGGGTGAGTTGTTGCTTGAAAAAAGGTTGACGGTTAACTCTTTAAACCTTATTTTTTCTCTGCTTATGGAGGTTGGCAACAAGGAAATTTCCGACGATTGCTCCACCGTTTTGATGACAGCCATTTATCGCGTGTTGCGAATTTTGCACGTAACCGATAAATCCAACCCAAAAAATATGTTTACCCTGCCATCCTACAACTATTGTGCATTGACGGGCGGAGTTACATCGGTTTGCGAGGCAAATGCCATCAATGTTGCACGTAATCAGCGCCTTGACGGCGATACGAAAACCCCCGTTGCCGTATCTCCCGACCGCTTGACAGAAAAGTATCCTATGTATGCTCCTGCTCTGCTCAGCCTTGTTGCTATGGTTGAAGAAAGAATTAAAAACACAAAAAATCAGTAACTCAAAAGGAGAGTTAAGATGAGAATTGCTATTGTTACCGGCGCAAGCTCGGGTATGGGCAAGGATTTTGCCGAAGCCCTTGCCAAGCAAAATAAGTTTGAACAAATCTGGGTTATTGCCCGAAGAACAAGCCGTCTTGAGGCGCTGAAGGAGGAGTTTGGTGAGGTTATTCGCCCCATCTCTCTGGACCTTACCGATAAGGACTGTCTATTGAGCTATAAGGCGTTGCTTGAAAGCGAAAATCCCGACGTTGCCGTGCTTGTTAACTGCAGTGGATTCGGTCGGTTCGGCACCTACAAGGACGTGGATATTGACGACGCTATGGGTATGATTGACCTTAACAGCAAGGCACTTGTTGCTATGACCGAGTATACCCTGCCATATATGGGCGAAGGCGGCGAGATTTATCAGTTGTGCTCCCTGTCATCCTTTCAGCCTGTGCCCTATCTTAATGTGTATGCAGCGAGCAAGTCCTTTGTGCTAAGCTATTCGAGGGGTCTTAACGCCGAGCTAAAAGACCGCAAAATTAAGGTTATGGCCGTTTGTCCCGGTTGGGTAAGAACTGAATTTTTTGACCACGCTACCGCTACCGACAACAACGCTGTGACCTATTACAACAAAATCTACGAGTCTAAGGACGTTATCAAGACCGCCCTTAAGGATATGAAAAAAGGCAAGGATGTATCTATTCACGGCTTCAGGGTTAAGGCTCAGGTTTTGCTTGTTAAACTGCTGCCCCATTCTATGGTTATGAAAATTTGGCTTAAACAGCAAAAGCACTAAGATAAGGACGTGAGGTTATGTTTCAAGCAGCCATCGTAGGTTGCGACAGCTATAACGAGCATCAGGTGCGCCAAGCATTGACAGAATGTCTTGAGGCTGTGGGCGGACTTGACTTTATAAAAAGCGGTATGAAAGTGGCCATCAAAGCCAATCTTGTTACATTTATGAAGCCTGACAAGGCGGCCACCACTCACCCCGTTATGCTGTGCGAGCTTGTTAAAATGCTTGTAGAAAGAGGGGCTGAGGTGATTATCGGTGATAGCCCCGGCGGACTTTACACAGCTGCCTTTGTTAACCGCGTTTATGCCGCGACAGGTATGAACGAGGCTGTCAAGGTGGGAGCAAGGCTTAACGACGATTATACTCAGGTCGAGGCTATGTTTAACGAGGGCAAGATTGCCAAAAGCTTTGCATACACCGCCTATCTTGACAAGGCTGACGTGATAATCAACTTTTCAAAGCTTAAAAGCCACGGAATGATGGGACTCAGCGCCGCCACCAAAAATATGTTTGGTGTCATTCCCGGTACTATAAAGCCCGAATATCATTTTAAGTATCCACAGCAAAGCGACTTCGCTAATATGCTCGTTGACTTAAACGAGTATTTTAAGCAGCAGCTGAACATTGTTGATGCAGTTATCGGTATGGAGGGCAACGGCCCCACTCAAGGCAAGCCGCGCAAAATCGGCGCTGTGATTGCATCTCCATCCCCCTACCTTGCCGACAGAGTGTGCGCTCACATAATCGGTATGAAGCCCGATGAGGTGCCCACGATTGAGGCCTCCATTGCCCGTGGACTTTGCCCCGAAAATATAAAAGACATCGCCTTATATGGCGATGTCGACCAATTTATTGTTGATGATTTTGACGTTATTAAGGTTTCAAAAAGCTTGCAGTTTTATGGCGATTCGGCCATCGGCAGGTTGCGAGGAAAGCTGTTTGAGGCCTGTCTTGCATCCAAGCCCGTGCTTAAATCCAGCCAATGTGTCGGTTGCAACGAATGCGGAAAAATATGCCCTGCCAAAGCCATAGAAATGGTTAAAGGCAAGGCCGTCATTGACCGAAACAAGTGCATCAAATGCTTTTGCTGTCAGGAGTTTTGCCCAAAGGGTGCCATGGAGGTTGGACGCACCCTTATCGCAAAGCTGCTGAACAAATGATTATTCTTGGGGAGGCTGCTCCTCTTCTGTTTGGTTAGCGGCTTGCTGTTTAGCGCCCCATTTGCTTACTGCCCAACAAATAATGCCGATAAGAGCCATTATTGCCAGCCAGCCCAGAGCAAAAACCAACCATTCTGCCATTGTTTTCATACTATCACCTTTTAAAATTGCCTTGACGGAAAACCGCCAAGGCTTATTTTATTTATTTGTTTACTACCTTTTCGAGATAGTCACGCCACATTTTATAAACGCGGTCGGGTTGGAACATCTGCGCTCTGTCAGCAGCACAGTTGCCCATTGCCTCCATCTCGGCAGGATGTTCAAGGGCCCACAAAATTTTTTCGGCCATAATATCCGCATCACCAATGGGAACAAGCAAGCCGTTTTCGCCGTCGGTCATCACCATTCTGGGACCACCGCAGGGGCAGTCGGTAGATATGGACGGCACGCCCATTGCCAAAGCCTCAAGCAGAGCGTTGGGCAAACCCTCGTAATCGGAGGAAAGGACGAAAAGTCGGGCGCTGCCCACGTCACCCACAATATCGTCGGTGTTGCCGGGCAAAAACACACGGTCGGTCAGGCCGAGGCGTTCAATCTGCTCCTCAAGGGGCTGACGAAGGCGGCCCTCGCCGTAAATGATAAGGTTTTGATCGGTTTTATCGGCAATCTTGCTGAAAGCATTGATGAGCATTGCGTGGTTTTTGATGGGGTCAACGCGGCCTGCGGTAACGATGTTTTTGCGCTCGCCGTTGAATTTCGCATCGAAAAATCGCTCGTCAACCTGATTGAATATAATCTCGGATTTTTTGCGCACGGTTTTGCCAAACCAATCACGGGCATCAGGAGTCTGAAATACTATGCCGTCGACGGTTTTGTAAAGATTTTTGGCCATAAACTGCCAAAACTTGGTGGTATATTCTCTGGGTGGGTCACAGCGCACGGAAACAATCTTTTTAAAGTTTAAACCGACAGAGCCGAGAATAAGCCTGAAATTAGGCTCTCTCAAAAAAGAAACGGCGACGTCAGGCTTGAACTCTTTGCAGATTTTTCGTGTGCTTTGGATGAACTTAAAGTTCTTCTTAAGGCCTGAAAGACCCTCGCAGCCGTCGCTCAGCGTGTAGCGGATGATGCCGTCGCTGAGGGTATACTCTCTCTCTTCAAGCTTGGTGGTTACAAAAGCAACCTCGTCACCTGCGGCGGCAAATTGGTTTGCTAAGCAGGACATAACTCGGCCTGCGCCACCGTAGGAAATAGTGCTTATATAAAATAAAATTCTCATTATTTCACCTCAGTTAAGTTAACTAAGGTAATTGTATCAAATATGCGCTGCGGTGTCAAGTTGAGAAAGGATTAAACCGCTCTACCGTCTTGATTTATTACACTCAAATCTATAACCTTGGTTTTTGTGCCGAAAAGGCGATTCTTTATGCGGCGCATCATTTGCTTTTCCCATGCAGAGATTTTGTCGTCAAAAATCATTGCAAAAACGAGCAAAATCAAGCCTGCTACCTCTAACATACTTTGAACTGCGTAACCTAAAGTCATAATTATTACCTCCGTTTAAGTTATCTTATGCTTTAAGTATATGTAGATATGTGGGCTATAAATGGTACAGTTCAATAAAGATGTAAAAAAAGTTGCGGCGCACACAAACACCACTGATGGCCACACAGTTATAACAAAAACCTAAGAATAAACTCGACAACCCCAGCGTTGAACTTTGCATTTTTAGTGATATAATATGTTTTGTAACTAACTCAACCGGCGGTATGTTCATTTTTTCGTAGCTATAGGCTATACTTTAGTCAAGGAGGTGCCCTATGGACCAAATTAAAATTGGAAAATTCATTGCCGACCGTAGAAAGTCGGCAAACCTGACTCAAGTACAGTTGGCCGAAAAGCTGAACATCACCGACAGGGCTGTAACTAAATGGGAGCGAGGCTTGGCTATGCCCGACTCATCTATTATGTTGGAGCTGTGCGGACTGCTTGGTATCACTGTGAACGACTTATTATGCGGAGAGGTAGTTACTATGGAAAATTATAATAATGAATATGAAAACAAGCTTATTGAATTGGTAAAGGAAAAGGAAGAAAGTGACAAACATTTACTGCGCACAGAAATAGTATTGGGAATTTGCAGCATAATCCCCTTTCTTGCAGGGTCCGCTTATGTTGCATATACACCTATGAAGGAGTCTGTTGCCCTGATAATTATGTTGGCAAGTATGCTTCCTTTGCTTATCAGCGCACCCTTTATGTTTAAAATCGAGCAAAAGGCAGGCTATTATGAGTGTAAAAATTGCGGGCACAGGTATGTTCCAAAATACAGACAGATTATTTTTGCTCCGCACATTAACAGAACAAGACAAATGCGTTGCCCCAAGTGCAAAAAAATCACCTGGCAAAAGAAGAAAATAAGTAAAAATTAATCAGGAGGTCCTTTTTTGGCAGAGCTTATCATCACCGCAGCTGTGGTTATTGCTTGCATCGTTATAGGCATTTCAAATATGCGCGGCAATATATCATCCCTGCACTCTTATCACACCGCCCGCGTGTCGGAAGAGGATAAAATCCCCTTTGGTAAAAAAGTGGGGCTTGGCACAATTATAATCGGTGTGGGATTGATGGCTTTTGGCGGGCTTACCTTTGCCGCCGGGCAGACGGGTGAAGATGCTTTTGCCTTGATTGGAACGGCTGTTTTAATAGTTGGCTTGATTGTTGGCGCTGTCATTAGCCTTGGTGCAATAAAAAAGTACAACAAAGGAATATTTTGATAAAAACACGCCCTATGATAAAACTCATAGGGTGTTTGATTTTTTGTTTTGTTATGGTATAATGTGTGTGCATTAGCAAAATAAATATTTTGGTGTTATTATGGAATTTAATGAAAAACTGCAAAATTTGAGAAAGCAAAAGGGACTTACCCAGGAAGAGCTTGCCCAGGCTCTTTTTGTATCACGTACCGCTGTTTCAAAATGGGAGTCGGGTCGCGGATACCCTAACATTGACTCTTTAAAAGGAATCGCGGAGTTTTTTGGTTTGACGGTTGACCAACTGCTGTCAGGCGACGAGCTGCTGACCATAGCTCAGGTTGACGGCAAGCAAAAGGAATCTCATTTGCGAGATTTGGTGTTTGGGCTGCTTGACTGCAGTGTTATGATGCTCTTTTTCTTGCCTTTTTTTGCACAAAAGGTTGATGGGGCCATTTCGTCGGTGCCGCTAATATCCTTGGGCGGAGTATCCTCTTATTTGACGGTTGGATATTATTTTGTGGTGATTGTCACCTTATTGACGGGCATTGCTACACTGGCTCTGCAAAACTGCAGGTGCACCCTTTGGGCGGCTTGCAAAGGCAAGTTGTCGGTTGCACTGGGCGCTGTGGGAGGCGTTTTGTTTACAGTTAGCCTGCAGCCTTATGCTGCCACCCTTTTGTTTGTGTTTTTGGCCATCAAAGTAATGATGCTTATAAAATGGTGACGACACGAATTGTGTCGCCGTTGTGACAGGCCGTTTCTTTATATTTTTCGCACCTGCTTTAGAATGGTTTTGGTGAAAGCCAAAATTTGAAAAAGCAGGTGTTAATTTATGAAAAAATCTTTTAAAACAGACCTTTTCGTCGGCTTGGGATTAGTGGTTGCGTTTGGAATGTGGACGGCTGTGGTTATGCTTGTTGACTTAAGACCAATCGGGCCGCAAGGCTCTACGGTAGGACTTGCCGGGATTAACGGTGCGGTGCACCGTTTGATTGGGGTTAATATGACCCTTTATGCTATTACCGATTGGTTGAGTCTGTTGCCCTTGGGAATTGCAGCGGCTTTTGGGGCTATGGGACTGACTCAACTGATTACAAGAAAAAGCCTTTGGCAAGTGGATTACAGCCTGCTTGTGCTTGGCGGTTTTTATATTGTTGTGATGTCCGCCTTCTTTTTGTTTGAATTGGCGGAGATAAATTATCGCCCCGTTTTAATCAACGGTTGCTTGGAGACATCATATCCCTCCTCTACTACCCTGCTCGTGGCCTGCATTATGCCCACTGCCGCTACGGAACTAAACAGGCGCATTAAATCCCCATCAATCAGAGGGTGGACATGCACCATATGCATAGCCTTTTGGGCGTTTATGGTGGTTGGTCGAATACTGTCGGGCGTGCATTGGTTTAGCGATATTATAGGCGCAATTTTGCTCAGCGGTGGGCTTGTTATGGTGTACCGCGGAATTGTTGGGTTGAAGGCTTGATTTGGCTAATGATGATGTGAAAACATTGAAATTTCCAATGGTTTATGGTATAATGCAATCAATTCGATAAACATGAATTTGACGAGGTAAAATATGAACATTGAATATAAAGACATTCATAATTTTGAGCAAGAAGATTTAGAAAGACTGTTTTTATCTGTTGAATGGTCGTCGGGACATTTTCCCGATAAGCTTGTGGTTGCAATGAAAAATTTTAATACGGTTTACTCTGCTTGGGATAGGAGTAAACTTGTTGGAATGGTATGTGTTTTGGATGATGGAGCAATGAATGCTTATGTTCATTATCTTCTTGTTGATCCTGATTATCACGGCAAAACGATCGGAAGAACTCTTGTAAGTATGGTAAAAGAAAAGTATAAAGATTATATGCGTATTGTAGTTGTCGCTTATGATGATGAGTTACAGTTTTACGAAGCGTGTGGCTTTGAAAAAAGCAAAGATGCTTCGCCAATGTTTATAACATCGCTATGGACATAAATCAGCAAATTTCAATTTGTCGGTTAGTTTAACAAAAATATACAAAAACACCCTATGACTTTTTACGGTCATAGGGTGTTAATTTTACTCTGCGAGGGGCTTCATTGTGGGGAGACGCTCAAAATGAGTTTGAAAAAGTTTTATAAGTTCTTATAACCTTTTATAACTTGCCATTATAAAACGGTAAAAACCAAGATTTTCTTATATCTTCTTATAACTTTTTATAATTTCTCCCAAAACTCTGGTAAAATTGTGGTAAATTAATCACTCATAGATTTATTTTTTAATTCAATGATATCTTTGTATGCCCAAGGGCCTTTAATGAACCATTTACCATAATATTTAAATGTTTCTTTCCAGTTCATTTGTCTTTTTCTTTTCTGTGAAAACAAAATCACCCAATAAGGGAATGATATTAGAACTAATATAGATTCTATCACACCTAAAACCAAAGCAATAGCAGGTAATACACCTAATACAGCAGTAATGATAAATATAACAAAATAATAAACCGTTGCTGTTGCCCAAACAGGGAATACTAAGTATAAAAAAACAAACTTATAAAAATAAAATAGAAGTTTGAATAATCCCATAATTAAGAGACCAATAAGTGAGAACAAAGTGCCTAAACACCCTGTGTCTGAATCGCCACTTGAGGAATGAGGAATATCAACTCTCCCTTGTGTATCTATATCGTATTTGTCTGTTATGCTTCCATCTTCTCGAATATGACCGATTATATCGCAATCATATTTATCGGTAATAGTTCCATCCTGTCTAATTCTATAAAGGGTATCAATATCAAACTTGTCTGTAATTCTATCGCCTTTTAAATGACCTACCACATCACAGTCGAACTTATCTGTAATCGTCCCATCATCACGAATACAATAAATAATATCGCCAAATTTATTTCTTATATGTCTCATCTTATTTTTCCCCCCGTGCTTTTTTAGACATTATAACACATAATATCAAACTTTGCAACATAAAACGGACTATGGAAATTCCATAGTGTAGGTTTACAATAGATGTGTTACAGTTGGGAATAAAAAATAAGTGACGAATGGAAAATCCTGTGTTACAGTTAAGTTGCTGAGACAAAACAGACAGGAGGATTAACCATTCGTCATGAAAACTGTAACACAAACAATG
>JAZNIT010000019.1:0-14143 GCA_045577615.1 Acutalibacteraceae bacterium | reverse complement strand
AACAAAGACACTTATCTTTCGTGATAGGTGTCTTTCTTTGTTTTATGGTGTTTTGTTTCCTCTGAATGAGGTTCAAATATATTCCCGTCGTTACGTTCGAAAATTGGCGTATGACGGAGTTGTGAAGGAGTGTTTTAAATTGACGACATTATCCTGCTGACGAAAATCTGTCAGGATTGATATATAGGGACAATCAAAGGAAGAATGTAACGGCGGTGGCATCTGTCACCGCCTGTAAGGAGAATTTATATGTTATATGTTTTGAGTAAAGCAAATAGAAAACGTCCATACTACTAGTGAGTAGAAAGGAAAATATATGAAAAAAGATAATAAGCTCGAAGTTGAGATTATGACAAGAGAACTTAGGCTACTTTATTATAATGATTATCTTTTTAAGAACGGTGTTATAACAAAGCGTGAGCACGATAAGATGAATCTTGCTATAATCTCAAAATACGGAAAAAGACGTCGCAATGAACTCGGCGAAATTTCATTAGAAGATCGTCTTTCTTCCGCACGGCACATTTGATATGTGCCCTTACATAATTTTTTTAGCTTATTATCTTAAACGAGTTGACAACATATCAATATTATGATAGAATATGCATAGAATAGTTATAGGAGGTAATTTTATGGCAGCGATTAGACCCAGCTCTGATTTGAGAAATAAATATAATGAAATATCTGATTTTTGTAATCAGTTTAACGAGCCTGTGTTCATTACTAAAAACGGAACAGGAGATTTAGTTGTTCTCTCTAATGCAGAATACGAAAGACTTTGCGGTAAGGCAGAACTGCATAGACTATTAGATGAAGGCTTGTTTGCAGTTAAAAACGGCAATAGCCGTCCGGCAAGTGATGTATTTTCTGATATAGAGAGGAAGTTCGGATTTGACGGAGTATAAAATTGTTATTGAAGAAACAGCTGAAAACGATTTAGTTGGTATTTTATCATATATCAGCGATACACTTCACGAACCGGGTATTGCGATGAAAATTTACGGATCGATTAAGAAGGAAGTATTAACTTTAAATAAAATGCCGTTTAGGTATGCCGTTGTTAATGAGGAGCCTTATCGTTCTATGGGCGTTCGCAGAATACCGGTTGAAAATTATACTGCTTTTTATATTGTTGATGAAAACGAAAAAACAGTACATATTTTCCGAATCCTCTATAACCGCAGAGAGTGGCAATATTTATTGTAATACAGATAAGCTTATGACGATTTAAAGGCACGAACTTTCCACAGTTCGTGCCTTTAATAATATCTATACAACCACTCTAAATCCGTATGTAATCTGCCTTTCATAGCCTTTTACAGTGCGATTTTTACGAGTGAAATTCATATGTCGTACAGGACAGATGTTATTTACCATCTGACCGCCGATAGAGCCTGCCTGCTTAGAGGTAAGGTCACCATTATAGCCCTGCTTAAGATTAACGCCTACTTCGGAAGCTGCTTCCATCTTGAAACGGTTGAGAGCCTCGCGAGCCTCGGGAACTACGTTCTTGTTAGCCATTATTTGATTCACTCCTTCGCAAATATTTTGCGTTTGCCTTAATATTTTTAGCGAAAGAGTCGCGTTTATAATTAGCAATTTTTTGATGTTGTTTTGTTAAAATTTGTTGATTCGGTTTTTTTACTTATTGTTTTCGCAGATTACGTTTATGCAGCGTTGGATATCTACATCAGAAATCTGACAGTTGATAAAGGTGTTGTTTTGCACCCTTACGCCATCGGTCAGCTGCACTGCGATGGGGCGGCCGCAGATATTCTCAAAACGGTTGTTTTCGATGGTGATATTCTTGTGAATGGGGGGAATATCCTGATGGCTTTTGCCGTTGATGCGAACAAAAACCGTGCTTCGTCCGTCATCCTCTCTATTCCGAATATCGCGGAAAAGATTGTTGCGGATGGTGGCGTTGGACAGGGGGCCAACCTCAAGCCAATACTCAAAGGCGCTGGACAGATATACCGCCCAAGGTCCGCCGTTGTTAAAGGTACAATTCTCAATAAGCAGATTGTCGGTGCCCTGCAAAACGATGTGGCGGCCACGGTTGCGCCAGAAGGTGCAGTTGCGGATGATTACATCGGGGTAATATTTGTCGTTGGAAACGTAATCCCCCTCTTTTATATCCACGCTGTGTGGCTCAAAGGTTATGTTGCCTCGGTCGGCAGAGGTGATTTTTACCTTGCCCTTAAGCTCAAGGGTTGCGGGGTCATAGATGCGAAGAACATCCCCTGCCTCTGACCAGTAGGGAGAAACCTCGCCGTTCTTTTTGTCAAAAATCAAGGTCATTCCCTCGTCATAAACCTTTGTAACCGTCATCGCCTGAGTGTGAACATTAAGCTTGTCGTCGCCAATGCAATCAAGCTGACAATCCTCTATAATCAGCTTGCCCGCAAGACCTGTGGTATGAATGCCGTCACTGTTGAGGGCATAGGGCTGACGCTCACGGCAGTCGGTGGCAAAGCGCAGGCCGCGGAAGGTGAAGTCGCGGCAGCAGGGCAAAATTGTAAAGCCGAAGCCGCCAAAGTTTGCCATGGTTACGTTCTCAATAAGCACCCCGTCGCACTGCCTGAAAACGAAGGCAGACAGTCCGTAATAGGAGTGGGAAAGGTTGCACTTTGTGCCCGGCTTAAGGGTTGCCACGCTTTTTGCCCAATCGTAGCATTTGAGCAGCTGTGTATAGATGCGCACATGCTTGCCGTCAAGCATTTCGTGGGGGCAGTCAAGCTTTTTGGGGGCGGCGCAAGCCAACTCGCCGCCAATGTTGGACAGCTTGGTGTCGTCAAAGGGAGCAGAAATCCAATGGTAACGCTTGGGGGACCAATCGTCGTTGAAAATCATACCTGCGATGATTTGCTCCTCGCCTGTATAATCTCTGTCAGCATTCAGGCGCACGTCAACATATTCCTCGGTGGCGCCTATAACGGTGCCTGCCACGTTTGCAGGCTCGGTGCCCGACACGTCAAATCCGCGGATGGTGAGGTTTTTGCACTCAAGCAGATCGAACACGCAGGCTCCGTCGTCGGCACCCGTCTGAAGGCTGAAATAGGGAGAAAGAATTGCGCCCGTGCCTTCAAGAGTAAGGTCGCGCTTGCCCTCTATCATCACGGTTCGGGGCAAGCTATACACGCCCGACTCAAAGGTGACGGTGGCTCCGTCGGGAGCGTCGGCAATGATTTTTTCAAGTATAGGGGTTGCGTTATCCCCCATCATTTGCTGAGTTACAATTATCTTTTCCATATCCGTCCCTCCAAAACGGTTCGTTATTTTGATTTTAGCACATTAAAAGAAAAAAGCAATAAACGGAATGCAATTTTTTTGCACGATTTAACAAAACAACCCTCTAAGTAATACTTAGAGGGTTAACTTTCATTTATGCGGGTTTGCCGTGCTTAAGTCGGCTGACGGTATCTTCAATAATTTTGCGGTAGTTGCGCAGGGTGGTGCGGCACCAGGTGTAGCCCGTGCGGCATATCTCGTCAAGCTGCTGAAGGGTTACAAGCTTGGCCTCTGCCACCTCGTCAGCTTGCAGAGAAAGTTGGGCAGGGTCAACGGGCATAATGAGCATATAGGTGTCAACCAAGCGGTGGTCCACCCTTGTGCTGCCAAGCAATTTTAAACTGTCCGCATCTACATGCAGGCCCAGCTCTTCACTAAGCTCACGCAGGGCTCCCTGACGGCTTTGCTCCCCTGCAAGCACCGAGCCACTTGTGAACTCCCAATAATTGGGGCAGTTGCGCTTTTGCGGCGAGCGGCGGTCGATGAGCACGCGGCCGTCGGTGTTGATTACAACAACGTCTACCACCAAATGATATTCATCTTTTTTTAGAGGAGCACCCCGCTTGTGCAAGCGTCCACTGGGCACTCGGTGTTCGTCATAAACATCCCAAAATTCTGCCACTTTTCATCAGTCCTTTTGAACATTTTATCATTGTTTGCCCTGCGTTTCAAGAAATTTCTGCAAATTTATGCAAAATAAGGACGAGTAGGTGTATTTTTATGGGAGTTGGATTGGGTGCAGTGGGAGGCAAGGCGGGGCGTCGTGGGCGCCGCCCCCTACAAGGTTGGATTGGGTGCGATGCAAGGCGTGGCGGGGCATAAAAAAGCACCTGCGATGCAGGTGCTTTTAAAATTATTTTCTTTTTTTCTTTTTCTTTTGCAGGGCCATAAGGTTTTGCAAAATTTTGATAAGGGCGACCACAAGAATGCCTGCTGAAGCAAGCAAAACTGCGCCGATTACACCGCTTACAACGGTGCTTACGGCAAAGCCTGTGGTGATATTCTTTGCATCGGTGCCGATAATCTCGAAAATCTTGCCCACAAAGTAAAGGGGTGAGCAGATATAAAACAGATAGGACACAATGCGCATTGCCATTGTAACGGTGCGGCCGCTGTCGGAATACATACCGCCTGTGATTTCGCCCTCGTCCTCAAGGGTATAGGTGATTTGCGGACGGGTATCCACAGGGGCGGAGCCAACCTCGCGCACGCCCTCGGGTGCGGGTGCAGCAGTTTGAGCAGGTGCGGATGCGTCAGGTGCTGCGGGGCGAGCCTCTATCTGTTGGGCGCGGTCGCCGCCTGTCGAGCGCCACATACCCGTATCAACTGCAGGCTGCTCTGCCTCTTCCGTTTTCTTTTTCTTTTTTACGGGCTTTTCAACCTCTTCCTTTACGGTTGCTACGCGCTGAAAAACCTCGTCTTTATTTCGTCCGAAAGCCATAATAAGCCCCCTATAATCAATTAAGTATATTTATATTACCATCATTTGGTCGGTTGTGCAACAGTTATTTCACCGATTATTCGGTTAGTTACCTCTGTTATGGTCAAATCGGCGGCATCAACCGTTATATCCGCCCACTTTTCATACAAAGGTGTGCGCTCGGCATAAATTTCTGCCAAGGATTTTTCCTCTGCTCCTGCCACGCCGCGGGTGGACATATCCCCCAGCCGCTCACGCAGCTGCTCAAGGGGCAGTTTTATATAAACTGCCTTGCCGTTTTTCTTAAGGTGAGCCATCCCCTCTGCCGAAAAAACGGCGCTGCCCCCCGTTGCAATAACGGAGTTTTGGCAGTTGATGGATTGCAGCGCCTCCCCCTCTGCCTTAAGCAAGGCGGCGGTGCCGTCGGTATCAATAATCGTTTGCAAAAGGCGGCCTTGCTGAGCCTGAATAACCAGATCGGCATCCACAAAACCATAGCCGAGGCGCTTGGCAAGCACTACTCCTGCGGTGCTTTTGCCGCAGCCGGGCATTCCAATAAGAATTATATTCATTGCTGATTTGGTTCCTCTTCATTAAGCAGCCATTTGGCGGCGCAGGTGACGGTGGCGGTGATAAATGGGGTTGAGTAAAGCTGTCCGAAGCCCGTTAAGCTCAGCAGATACTGAGGAATAAGGCTGAAATACAGTTTTACAAGCAGACCCATATTTTTGCCGCCCACATAAGTTGACCTTCTGAGGGCTATTTTTATTCCCCCGTCCTCGTCGGCAATAAGGCAGAAGTCGGAAAGGGTATAGCGCATAGCCTGCATCACCATCAAAACCATACCAACGATAACAAGCGCCACACAGCCCAACGAAAGCAGCGGCACATAACCGTAGCCGTTGACCAGCTGAGGGTTTTGCTCGGTGACATAGGCGAAAATGGCAACGGGAATTATAAGGGCAGCGGCAGGCAGGGCGATAATAATATCGCGCAGCACCGTCATTCCCAGATAGCGAATCATAAAAACGGGTCTGCCGAACATATAAAACACATCGCTGACAGTAACCTCCTGCCCTGAGAGGCGGAGCCACAGCATACGCTTAAAGCCGTAAACCACGGGAGCGGACAAAAATCCGCCAATCATAGCTGAAAAGAGGACTACAACAACTCCAACAGGTGAGTCGGCAGGAATGCCTGTGGTAGAAAGTAAAGTCTGACCAAGCACGGACATGGCATAGGTCAATGCAAGCGACAACGATACAACGGTTATAGCCGGCAGCCAAAAGCCCGACAAAAGAGCTTTGGCAGACTCCTTAAAGGCCTTGTTCCACATTTATGCTTCCCCCTTGGATTTAAGTTGTTTTACCATCTTTACTACATCGCCGATACCCACTGCAAGATTGATAACAGCAGGGGCAGCAAAAAGCAGCAGGATGGCTGACAAAAGCACTACCATTCCGCTTTGAAGGTCATCTGAAAGGCCGTTGGCAACATCACTTGCCAAGAGGCTTACCCACAGCAAAGCGGCGGCAACTGCGATAAAATTAAGTACATTTGCGCCGAAAATCACAAAGCGGCGCCAAAGCTGCTCGCCTGCAAAAGAGAGGTTGACAGCAAGCACAAAAAGGCACCAGCCCACCCCAAAAACAGCAGGAACAAGGGTAGCATAATAATCGGCAGGAGCATTTTTTGTTATCCACCACAAGGCGATTGCGGTATCGGCGGCAAGTGCGATGGGTGGCAAAACGACAATCCACCACTTGTTGAGGCGGTCGCCCTTTTTGTCAATAACAAGGCGCAGCACAAGGCAGATAATCGATGCAAGCAGGGCGCAAAGGCCCACGATGCCTGCCGCCTTTGACATATAAAACAAGTCGATACCCTCGGCATCATATAGGCCTGTGGTCTGATTATTATAAATAACGCTTTCTTGCGCCATCAAAAAGAGGCCCACAACAACCACCATCACGCATACAAGCTGACCACCAACAGAGGTGGTGCGCAATGCAGCGAACTGACCTTTACCCTTAAGGCAAAGGGGATATATTATCAAAAGGGATGCTAAAAGCAAAATGGAAATTACAGAAACAGCTGTCATTTTATACCTCTTAATTTATAATAGACTGATTTGTAACAATTATAACATCCACGACTTCCTCTGACAACTGTTTTTTATTTGACATAGTTAAAATAATGTAATATTATATGTATATAACTACGAAAGGTGGAGTTATAGTGTATCCCAATCCGTCCTTTTCCCCTATCCCCGTTGAAGATGCCGCAAAGCTGAATATGAAACGGCTTACCCGCGGCGAAAGCACCCGTTGGGCGCTTGTTACGGTTATATCCAATCTGATAATGTCGGTTCTGCTGTTGGCTTTTAGCTCATATGTAAGTAATTTGCCCTATGAGATTGAGCACGCCATCAACTACGGCAGCGGTGAAATGTTACAGCAGATTGCCTATTCCATACTGCTCTTCACCATCCCATATTTTATTATGACAAAGGCTACCAAGCAGCCTCTTTCGTCCCTTGTTACTTATAGGTGGAAAAAGCCTGCTCTGTCGGCATCATTTATTATGCTTGCCCTTGGCGCCGCTATGATTATAAACGTTCTTACCAACACCTTTGTAAATCTTGTTGAAAGCTTTGGCTTTGACACCTCTATGCCTGAGATTGAGGTGCCTAGGGACCCTGTGGGCGCCATCCTTTTTGTGGTCGCAATTACGGTTGTGCCTGCTGTTGTAGAGGAGTTTGCTTTCAGAGGCGTTATTATGGGCTCTATGAAAAAATATGGCTCGGGCTTTGCCATCATTGCCTCGTCGGTGCTTTTTGGACTTATGCACGGCAACATTGTGCAAATTCCCTTTGCCACTGCACTCGGCTTGGTTTTAGGCTACGTTACCGTAATGACCGGCTCCATTGTGCCTGCGATGATCATTCACTTTTTGAACAATTTGGTGGCAGCTGCGGAATCGGTGCTGAGTGCCTTCTGTGCTCCTTGGGTGGGTGAGCTGGCAACGGGACTTTGCTTTATCATCTATTTGATTTTGGGCGTTGCGGGTCTGATTATGATTTGCAAGAGATATAAAAAGCCCTTTGGCGCTATCAAAGAAAAATCGGCACTTACCGTTGGCGAAAGTGTCAGGGCCGCCCTTGCAAGCGGTGGCTTTATCACCTCATATATTTATTTTGGAGGTACAGCGTGTCTAATTATACTGATCAACGGGATGAAGGGTTTATGACCTTAGCTATGGAGCTGGCCGATGAGGCGGCTGCCGATGGCGAGGTGCCCGTGGGCGCCGTTATTGTGCGTGAGGGTCAGGTTATCGCAACGGGGCGCAACCGTCGCGAGGGCTTGGGCAACGCCCTTGCTCACGCAGAGGTGGAGGCTATCTCTGCCGCCTGCGAAAGGCTTGGGGGATGGCGGCTGACGGGCTGCACCCTTTATGTTACTCTTGAGCCCTGCCCCATGTGTGCAGGGGCCATTGTCAACGCCCGTCTTGACCGAGTGGTTTACGGCACCGCCGATATGAAGGCAGGGTCGGCAGGCAGCCTTTTTAACCTGTTTGAGCTGCCCTATAACCACAAGCCGTTGGTTAACGCAGGCGTGCTTGAAGAAAAATGCAAGCTTCAACTTGAGGATTTTTTCAAGAATTTGCGATAATTTTACACTAATAGCCACAATTTAGTCAAAAATAGGTTGAAATATATAAATATTTACTATATAATAGTAAAAAATGAAGCGGAGGTTTCAATATGAAAAAAATCATTTCTTTAATCACAGTTATTATGTTGGCTGTAACCATGCTTTCTGTAACAGCTTATGCATTCCCCACCGCAGATAAAGATGCTGTAAACGAAAGCAACAACTTCACGCCTGCCAAATTTGATGTTGACAAGAAAAGCGGCACTATCACCATCGACGGTGAAAAAGATGTTGAGAGCGCTTATGGCAACAAAACTATCAAAGTTCAAGGCTTGACCGACTACAACACAATGACTTCAGAGGGCGGCGGCGCAACCGGTACCGCCCATGTTGCATGGGATGCCGACTACATCTACATCCATTTGATGGTTGAAGATACCACCAAGTACATTGGTGAAGACTTTAACTACGACGGTGTTGAGGTTTATCTTGACTATGACCAGACCGGTGACGGCCAAAAGGTTAAGTGGAACAAGCTTCAGTCCTCACATGTATTTGCCGCACAATACCGCATTCAGCGCGAAACCAAAGAAAAGGCTGCAATTCCTACTCTTTCAAACAACGAAAATATGTCCTATGTTGGCGAAAAGTCAAAGATTGCTGTTGAAGAGGTTACCGGCGGCTATGTTGTTGAGGCTGCATTCCCCCTCAAGAACAAGAGCGGCAAGTACCTCCCCATTTCTAACAACATCGGCTTTGAGCTTCAGATCAACGATAACCAGAATGGAACCGGAAGAACAAGCGGCGCCTACATTCAGGGCGGCCTTCAGGCTTATGCTTACGAATACACCCACTTGATGGATACCCTCGTTCTTGATAAAGCAAACGATATCACCTGGAACACCCGTAAGCCCACAACCGTTGTTGCTGATCCTTCTGCAAAGCCTTCATCTACTGCTTCCGCAAAGCCTTCATCCGCTGCTTCAAGCAAGCCTTCATCTGCTGCTACAAGCCCTTCATCTGCACCTTCCGCAGCTGCTTCTGAAGATACCGTTTCAAGCGCAATCGAAAATACCATTTCTAGCGATGTTGCAAGCAAGGAGGATGCCAACACCGATACCCCCAATGAGGATGCAACCACCGATGATGATACCACAACCATCGGCGCTTCTACCGACGAGAATAAGGGTGGCCTTCCCGTTGGCGCAATCATCGGCATCATCGCAGGCGCAGTTGTACTTCTCGGCGGCGCAGGCGCTGTAGTATTCATCATTCTTAAGAAGAAAAAGCAAGCTTAATTAAAGCATAATTTAAGACCGCAAGGCTTAGGCCCTGCGGTCTTTTTATATGAAGCAAACAGCGAGTCGGAGAGATTGCGAGCCTTCCTCCGGGAGGAAGGGGGACCGCTTGCGGTGGAAGGAGCCTGCGCCGCTTTAACTCCGTTCGATTTTCATTGTGCCGCACTCTCCCTCAGTCGCTCCGCGACAGCTCCCTCCCGGAGGGAGGCAATGGCGGGGCGCCGAGGACGTCGCCCCCTACATGGTTGGAATGGGTGCGGTGCGAATGGCGGGGCGTCGTGGGCGCCGCCCCCTACGAGGTTGGAATGGGTGCGGTGCGAATGGGCAAGAAAAAACCCACCCGATGCCTTGTGGCAATGGGTGGGGTTGATTTAATTTTCGCGCTTGTCGCCCCAGAAGAAGAGGGCTACGGTACCGGGGCCTGTGTGGCAGCCGATGGTAGCGCCGATGTCATACACCTTTACGCCATCTTTAAGGTGGGGGTACTTCTCTTCAATCATAGCGGCAAGGGTCTTGGCATCCTCTATGCACTGTGAATGACAGATGTAGCACTTATCGTTATAGCCTTCGCCATTCTGCACATGCTCGGCGAAGCGGTTGAACATTTCAATTATTGCGCGCTTTTTGGTGCGCACCTTGGCGCGAGGGGTAAGTCGGCCAAGATAATCCACGTTAAGTACAGGGCAGATGTTGAGCATACCGCCAAAAAGGCCTGCGGCCTTTGAAATGCGTCCGCCGCGCACAAAGAAGGTCAAGTCGGAGGAATAGAACCATAAATGCAGGTTGAGACGGTTATCCTCTATCCAAGTTTTAAGGGTATCGATGTCCATTCCCTCGTCACGAAGGTCGGCTGCTTTATCAACAAGCAGTCCGTAGCCTGAGGATGCGCCAAGGGAGTCAACAACGTAAAGCTTTCGGTCGGGAAAACGCTCGGCGGCGATAAGTGCGGCGCTGGTGGCCGAATTATAGTCGCCCGAAATGCCCGATGAAAGGGTGATGTGGAGCATATCCTTGCCCTGCTCTAAAACCGAGCTGAAATAGTCAAGATATTCGCCGATGGCGGTTTGAGAGGTTTTGCTGTCCTCGCCGTCAACCATTCTTTGATAAAGGGTGGCGTAGGGCAGGCTTGCACCGAAATCGTCAGGATAAAAATCCTCACCCAACTGATATTTAAAGCAATTGTACATAATGTTACGGCTGTCAAGCTGCTCCTTTTTAAGGTCGACAGGTGATGAACAGCTTAAAATAAATTCACTCATAGTTTGCCTCCAAATCGTTTTTGCTGTAAAGCATAGGCTAATTGTATGCCATAGGCGGGGTAATTGCAATCTACTTGCAATCCTGCAAGGTCTACAAACAAATAATGGGCAGGTAGAATGCAATTTATGCTTTCTACTTGCCCAAGTTTTAACTCTACGTATGGTAGAATCGGTTATTTTTCTTTATTTCTCTTTTTTACAAGGTAACTGAAAATGATTATAAGCTCAAGGGGGATGCAGAGTAAAAACAGCTGCCAAGGGTTGCCGCCCGCCTGACATATTGCGGTATAAACAACTCCCACAATGCTGACCATCAGGGCCGACAGTATGTAAAATGTAGCCTTGCTCTTCTTCCACACAGAGGTGAGAATGAGAGCCGCAAGCAGCACTGCAGGCAGAGCATAAACAAAAATCTGCCACAGCATTTTTTCAAGCAGCCAGAAGATAATAAAAATAAGGGTTGCCACCGATATCATACTGAGCAAAACCACCGATATTATGGCGTTGGGGCGGTATTGCAGCTCTTTGGTTTTGACGGGTGTATGCTCCCACTCGTCGTGAGGATTGATGAGGTAATCGACGGTGACGCCAAAGATGTCGGCTATGCTTTTGAGCACCGCCACATCAGGCAGTGACTCGGCACGCTCCCACTTGGAGACGGCTTTGTCTGAATAGTTGATTTTTTGACCAAGTTCCATTTGGGTAAGACCCGCTGCAGTTCGAAGTTTTATCAGATTGCTGGCAACGTTAACCTTGATATCCTCCATAAGCGCACCTCCTTACAAATAAAGCTCACTCTACTGACGGTAGAGTTTATATTTTTATTTTATCACAGTTTGATTTTTATATCAACCCATTTTTAGCAACCTTTTTGCATTAAGGTGGGTAATTTTGTTCATCTCGTCCTCTGAAAGACCAAGAGTGTTGAGCAGGCGCAGCTCCATCTCGGCAGTGTGCCAAGGCAAATCTGTGCCGAAAAGGATGTTGTCTGCCCCGTGCTTTTCGATAATTTTGTGGGCAAACACCTTGGGCATATGAGAATAACCAAAGGCGGTGTCAAAATAGACGTTTTTGCCGCAAAGATGCTCTACCACTCCCTCACAGCAGGCGTAGCCACCCCAATGGGCAGCGACGACGGGGCTGTCAAACCAATCAAGTGCGCGAGCGAGATTTTCAGGCATACAGCCGTAGGGCGGTGCAAAGCCGCAATCCACACCGGCGTGAAAGAGGGTGATGAGACCCAGCTCTGAAATTTTGCGGTAGATGGGCTTCATCATCTGCTCGTCAACCCTGAAGCCCTGATAGTCGGGGTGCAGTTTGACACCCTTGAGCCCCAGCTCCTTTATTCGCTCAAGCTCGTCGAGGACGTCGGCACTGCGAGGAAAAACCGAACCGAAGGCCACTATCCCCTCTTGCTCATTCAGCCGCGCGGCAAAGTCGTTGACACTTTGCTGCTGTCCCCCGTTTGTGGCGATACCAAGCACCACTGATATATCCACACCCTCACGGTGCATCGAAGCCTTTATTCCATCAAAGGTGCCGTCGGTATATGGCTGCAGTCCGCCCGATACGAAGGACAACTTTTGGATGGCCTTGGCGGCGATTTTGTCGGGAAAGCAGTGGGTGTGAAAGTCAATAAGCATTGGGTAAACTCCTTTGGGCTTTTTATTATTATGCGCCCTGTCGGGAATTATATCACACCCTTTCAAAAGGGTCAAGATCCCCTTGACTTAGCGGTCGGGGTGTGCTACTATTGTTGGTGCGAAAAATAAAGGATGATGAAAATGGAAAGATTTAAACCTATGCTTTTATCCACTATTGTTGGATATGAAAGCAGAAATTTTGTAAACGATCTGGTAGCAGGTATCATCGTTGCCATCGTTGCTCTGCCCCTGTCCATCGCCTTGGCTTTGGCTTCGGGCGTTGGCCCTGAGGAGGGCCTTTATACCGCTATCGTGGCAGGTTTTATTATATCTTTGCTTGGCGGCTGCAGGGTGCAGATTGCAGGACCCACCGCTGCCTTCGCCACTATGGTAGCAGGTATAGTTGCCACTAAGGGTATGAATGCCCTTATGATTGCCACCATTATGGCTGGTCTGCTGCTGATTATAATGGGTCTTTGCCGCTTGGGTAGATTTATTAAGTATATTCCCAAGACCATTGTTGAGGGCTTTACTGCAGGTATCGCCTTTACCATTCTTGTTGGTCAGCTTAAGGATTTTTGCGGCGTTTCTTATCCTGCAGGTCACTCTCCCATCGAAACTATGGAAAAAATTGAGGCCTTTATCGCAGGCATCAGTTCCTTTAATTGGTGGGCGCTGCTTGTGGGCGCCATTAGTCTGGCTGTGCTGATTTTATGGCCCAAGGTTTGCAAGATTGTACCTGCATCACTTATTGCTATTTTAGTGGGTGTGGCTATGGTTGGCCTTTTGAAGCTGCCTGTCAACACCATCGGCGACCTTTATTCGGTCAGCAACGCTTTGCCCTCTTTCCGCCTGCCTAACCTTAACACCAACCTGCTCGCTCTTGTTCCCGATGCAATTTCTATCGCCATTCTGGCAAGCATTGAGTCACTGCTGACCTGCGTGGTGGCCGACGGAATGATTAACGATAAGCACCGCTCCAACACCGAACTTGTGGCTCAGGGCTTGGGCAATATCGGCTCGGCACTTATGGGCGGTATCCCTGCTACGGGTGCCATCGCTCGCACGGCTGCCAACATAAAAAGTGGCGGCAGAACCCCCGTTGCAGGTATAATTCACGCTGTGGTGCTGCTTATAATTCTTGTGGTGCTTATGCCCCTTGCCGCTATGATTCCTATGCCCACCATCGCCGCCGTGCTGTTTGTGGTAGCTTATAATATGAGTGGTCTGCGCTCCATTAAAAAGCTTGCCCAAAAGGCTCCCAAAACCGACTTTTTTGTGCTGTTGCTCACCCTGATTCTTACCATTGTGTTCGACCTTGTGGTGGCGATAGCTGTGGGTATGGTTGTGCATTTTGCAATTTATCTGGCGCGAAAGTATAAAATTAAATACCGCATTTTTCCATCTAAAGCAAAATAAATAAATATCCCCCGTATAACGGGGGGTATTTCATTTTCGGGCATAGCCCTAATACTACTGGCGGCGCACAAGTGCGCTTTTTATTGGCCTGCCAGCCACGCAACGGTCATCGGCGACCCGTAAACGGGTTGTAAGTCTTTGCCGGCTCCCCTTGTCAGGG
>JAZNIT010000018.1:0-11288 GCA_045577615.1 Acutalibacteraceae bacterium | reverse complement strand
AGATGGCGATTACATCATTTTCAAATATTTTTGTTCAGTCATATATCAATTATTTCGGAGCCGACTGTATGTCCGGATGGACAGCATATTCAAAAATTGACCAGCTTGTTATCCTGCCCGTTCAGTCCGTGTCTCTTGCCTCGACGACATTTGTCGGGCAGAATCTCGGGAAAATGCAGGCGGAACGCGCCAAAAAAGGCGTAACCGTATCGCTTATGCTGTCTGTATGTTCGGCAATTGTCCTTATGATCCCGATCATGATTTTTGCTCCGCACCGATTTCAACACCTTGCCCCTCGAAATATATAACTATGTGAAAAAGCCGCTTTCACCGTCTGTATATGCCTTGTTTACCCTTATGTTTGTTATTATAATGTTGCTTCTTGTTTCTACTAACTTTATACAAATGCGTCAAGACAAAAAGCTCAACGGCAAAGAAGGGGGCAAAATATGATGAAACGCTTGATTTCACTTGTGATTTGCGCCGCAATGGTACTTGTGTCTTTGCCTACTCTTGCCGGATGTACTGAGCAAACTAAAACACTTAATATCTTCAATTGGGGCCAATATATCGCCAATGGTGATGATGACACTGTTGATATTATTGCAAAGTTTGAAAAAGAAACCGGCATAAAGGTTAATTACCTCACATACGAAAGTAACGAGGCTATGTATGCCAAACTTAAATCAGGCGGTGCAAGTTATGATATTGTTATTCCGTCTGACTATATGATAGCCCGTCTTATTGAAGATGATATGCTTGCATCTATTGATTTTTCAAAGCTTACAAACTATAGCAACATAGACGACAGCTTTAAGAATCCAAGCTATGATCCCGAAAATAAGTACAGTGTGCCGTATACCTGGGGAACTGTTGGTATAATATACAATACCAAGTATGTGACTAAGACTGTTGACAGTTGGGAGATTTTGTGGGACAGTGATTATAAAGATAAAATTCTGATGTTCAGCAATTCTCGTGACGCAATGGCTATTGGTCAGTTGCTTGCCAAAGTTGATCCCAACACACACGACTACGATCAACTCAAGAAAGCATCCGAAAAGCTTGCAAAGCAGCGTCCGTATGTTCAAGATTACGTAATGGATCAAATCTTTGATAAAATGGTCAATGAGGTTGCATGGATTGCACCTTATTATGCAGGCGACTATCTTGTTATGGCGGAGGAAAACGAAGATCTTGAATTCTGTCTGCCTAAAGAGGGTTTTAACCGCTTCGTTGACAGTATGTGCATACTTAAGGATAGCCCCAATTATGATGCAGCACATAGATTTATCGACTTTATATTGAGAGAAGATGTTCAGTTCGAAAATGTCGATTATATCGGCTATTCCTCACCCTTTAAAGCTGAACTTATTCCCGAGGATTATATCGACGAGATTTCATATCCCGATGCTCAGACTCTTGAGCGCTCTTTTACCTTTGACCATTTGCCTACAGAGGTTTTAAGCGCCATCGACAAGCTTTGGATAGAAGTAAGAATATCATAACGAAAATGCGCGGTTTGTTCCGCGCATTTTTTATTAAATATAAATTATAAAGTTATAAAAAAACACTTGACAATTAGAGGGTATAATGCTATAATCAGTAACTGTTGATATGCCGTGTGGCTTGTCAATGCAGGAAGTTGTGCTTGTTTTAGCACAGGTTATAAGAGCCATTAGCTCAGGTGGTAGAGCACTTGACTTTTAATCAAGGTGTCCGGGGTTCGAGTCCCCGATGGCTCACCATTCCTTTTGGGGCAGCTCATTTATAAGAGCGACGCTTCACGTGCCGCCGTGTAGGGCGGTTTTTTATTACAGAATAAATACGTCTCAATAGCTCAGCTGGATAGAGCATCTGCCTTCTAAGCAGAGGGCCGGGGGTTCGAGTCCCTCTTGGGACGCCAGAAAAAATTCTTGTTCGAAAGAACAAGAGTTTTTTCAGTTATATTCGCCTTCGGCGAGTTATATTGAGCTTCGCTCAGTTATATTTGCTTCGCAAGTGATATTCGCTTCGCGAGTTTTGGAGGCGAATATAATATCACTTTTGCCAAAGGCAAAAATATCACTATGCCGTAAGGCATAATATCACTCTGTGCGAAGCACAGAATAACACTAATAACTTGCGTCTCCGCCGCTTTTATGCTATAATACTCCCAAGGCGGTGATAGTATGAGAAAAATTTCTGTGATGATTATTACCTTAATGATTACATTAATACTTTGCTCTTGCGTAAAAACGGATAATAATATCGACAATTATGTTGATGATATTGAAGCCTATGAGGCAAGTGTTTTTATGCCAAACCTGGACAACATAGGTAAATATAAAGACATTGAATATTTTTCAAAAAAAGATGAAAGCATTTTTCCTGAATATTCGATGCAGTTGGTTGTAAAGTATGATGAAGAAGAGTTTTTGAAAGAAAAAGAAAAACTTAATACAGCGTATACATACCTTGATGCTCCGCAAAAGGCTGATTTTGATGATACAGTCTATACTATTCCTATTGAAGAATTTTCCGCTTATGGATATGACTTTAAAATAACAAAGTTTGAAGATACAGTTTATCCTAAAAACTTTGGAATGATCGGCATTTCTGATGAGAAGTTTGAAATTGTATATTTGTGGATATATGCTCCTGATCTTGATTATATTTGTGAAACAAATGCAAATGAAATTAAGGAAATGAATGAATTTATTGAATATCATTTTTCTTTAAAATAAATATGATTAAATCTTTGGTTTTTGACCGGTTCTTTTTCGGACACGAATGACAAAAAAGAACGAAGCAATCGCTTCGTTCTTTTTTTATCCATTGCGAAAGCAATGGCATATCATCACGACGCAGTCGTGTATATCATCAAAGGCGGCACGCCGCCTTTGTATCTCATCACACCTTTAGGTGTGCATAAAAAATGCTTTCGCAATGATGATATACAAAACTCCGTTTTGATGATATGCAATTCCTACGGAATTGATGATATACAATGCTCCGCATTGATTTGCCAAAATAAAAGCAAGCCGTGAATTTCACGGCTTATTTTTGTAAATTTGGATTGTCTGTTCTGCATAAGATATAATCTATGCTCACATTATAAAAATCTGCAAGTCGTATCAGTGTCTCGGTAGGAGGCACTCTCTCACCGTTTTCAAACTTGGAGAGCAGCGCTTGTTCAATTCCGGTCTTCATTTGTACGGCAATTTGTGTATATCCCTTGCCTTTTCGCAGTAATTTTAAATTTGTTTTCATGACACATCCCCCTTAATGACATTATGTCATAATTTTTTATTGACATTTATGACAATATGTCATATAATATTGTTAGTCGTTTTTCGACAAATTATTTAAGGAGGTTTTACTATGAAATTTTGTGAAAAATGTGGAAAAGAAATTATGGATGAGGCTGTTATATGTCCTAGTTGCGGTTGTGCAGTAAAAAAAGAGGCGGAAGCAACCAAGGTGGTTGAGGTTCCCAAGCAGGCGAAAACAGCATCTTTGTTGGGTATTCTCAGTATTCTTTTGTTGGCGCCTCTAGGTATACCTGCTATTATTCTTGCCAATAAGAGCAAAGAAAAAACAGGCGGCGTAATGTGCAAGCAGGCTAAGACAGGTTTTATTTGCGGCATTATTGGTTTGTGCTGGTGGGGATTGTCTTTAATAATGCTTTTAGGCGGTATGTAATATGAAATTCTGTACATATTGCGGAAAGGAAATTGCTGACGAGGCGGTAATTTGTCTTAGTTGCGGTTGTAAAACTCAAAAAGCAAATTCCTTTGTACCTCTTCAAGCAACTGTACCATCACAACAAATACTTATAGAAGAAACCGAACCACAACTTGCTATATGGGCAAAGATATGTGGAATTGTCAGTTTTTTTATTGGGTGGTTTGCTTTAGGCATAACCGCAATAGTTTTAGCGTGTATGAGCAAGGATGAAACAAACGGTGTAATGAGTTCTTCTGCAAAAGTAGGATATGTTTGTGGCATTATTTCAACGGCATTAACGTTTATATTATTTGTCGTAATTATTGCAGTTATAACGTCTTTGTCACTTTGACGTATTTGTAAGGAGAGGGTTGTATGAAATTTTGTGAAAAATGTGGAAAAGAAATTATGGATGAGGCTGTTGTATGTCCAGGGTGTGGTTGTCCTATTCAAGTTGATGCGGGGAATAATTCGGGTAAAGTGTCGGATGAAATTGAAATCCAAAAACGAAAAATAAAAAACAAAAAAATAGTTATTATAGTTAGTGCAGTGATATGTGTTGCGGTTGCTTTGGTTTTTGCTTCTATTCCCATTGTCAATTCGTTTAAGACAAATAAAATCATAGAAGAATTATCTGGCGAAAAATTTGAATGTAATGAGGATACTTCGTATTCTATAAACAGGGCTAGCTATACTTTTGACGATGAGGGTAATTGCGAAGATTATAGTTATTTCTATGGCATAGGTATGGACGATCCAATGGAATATACTTTCAAATGGACATATAAAATTGAGTTTAAGAAAAATTCGGCTTATGTTGTATTAAGTAATGATGACAAATTGAAAATTAAATATGATGAAGACGGAGAAATAATAAGTCTTTATGATTCAGAAGAAAGAAAAACATATGAAAGGGAATAAACGACCATGAAATACTGTACACATTGCGGAAAAGAATTATTGGATGAAGCAGTAATTTGTGTCGGTTGCGGCTGTGCAGTTGGCGGACAGAACACCCAAACGGTAAACAATATGTCGTTCGACGGTGCTACTTTATTAAATACATTATCGCAAAGACTTAATACAAACGGAATAATCTGGCTTGTTATTGGAATATTGCAGATTTTAGGCGGTATTTTTATAAATTGGTTTTTACTGGTTGTTGGTGTTTTAAATGTTATTTCATCTGTGCAAGACATGCAATACAGTAAAGCATTATTAGAAAAGCCAAAAGGAATTGTGTCAAAATTTGAATCGATTACGGGTCCCGTAATAACGTTATTGTATAATCTTGTTATCGGCGGTGTGATTGGTGTCGTTGGTTCAATATATTATTTCTTTGCAATAAGAAATTTTGTTATGGAGAATAAGCAGTTTTTTGAAAGTTTAGATGCAGAATAATAACGAAAACCAGGTTTTTAGATCGGTTCCATTTTGAGTGTCGGTCTCAAACACAACCAATACCCATTGGGTATTGGTTGTGTTTTTTGTATAATGAAAACCACGCGATAGTCGCGTGGTTTTCATTATACAATAAAAGAGCACGGAGAGTTATCCGTGCTCTGCATTTATCAGTTGCCCAGCTTAATTGTAAATCCGCCGTCGTTGTTGTTTGAGCTGGAGTTGTTGACGGTTATGTGACTGCTGATCAAATCAGCAACCTCACTTATAGGCATGGACTGCATATAAACCTTTCCGGGACCTGTTACCTTGGTGTGGAATATTCCTGCGCCGCCAAACAGCACGTTTTTAACACCTTTAACTGCCTGGATATCCATGGTGCAACTTTCACTCATTGCTGCAAGATTACCGGTGTCAACGATGATGCTTTCACCAACGCCGAGCTCAACTACCTCGCAGTGACCGTCTATCTCAACGAATGCAAGGCCGTTGCCGCTTATTCTTTGCATAATGAAGCCTTCGCCACCAAAGAAGCCTGCACCTAATCGCTTGTTGAAATAAATAGACAAATCCAGCCCTTTTTCCATTGCTAAAAAGCCGGTTTTTTGAACGATAATACCATTTCCCTCAGTAATCTCAAAGGGGATAATGCTGCCCGGAAAACGTGACGCAAATGCAATTACACCACTGCCACCCACGGGGGTGAACTCATTCAAGAAAATTGATTCGCCTGAGAACAGACGACCGATGGCTTTTTTGAAGCCGCCTGCATTGGTTTCCATATTCATATTTGGGCTCATCCAACACATAGAGCCGCGCTCGGTACAGATGGTTTGGTTTGCCTCGGGTTGGCATATAACAACGGGCAGATTTCCGCCTTCTATTTTATAATTCAGCATATTAGTACCTCCACTTATATAATAGGTTTTGCTGATTTTATTATATAAAAAAGCGTGGGATTAGTCAATGTTTTTTGTATAAAAAAGGAGGTTCGTATGAACCTCCTTAAATTAATTATTCTTCACCAAGATGTGCGATTGCATCTGCTTGAATTGCAGGATCATATGAGAGCACAGGCTCAACATCCTTCTTCTTCAAGTGACGGTCGATGTAGTTTTTGGTAATCTTAACAACCAAGGGACACATAACAACTACACCGATCAAGTTGGGAATCATCATAAGACCGTTGAAGGTGTCTGAAATATCCCAAGCGAGTGAAGATGTGAGTACGGCACCAAAGATGATGGTGCATACGTGGATGACCTTAAATACAACAACGCTTTTTGAGCCAAAGAGGTATTCCCAAGCTTTTGCGCCGTAGTGTGACCAACCAAGAACGGTGGTGAAGGCGAACAGGAACATTGCAATAGCAATAAACTTCTGACCGATGTCACCCCAAGAGAATACAGAGTTAAATGCACCGCCAACGAGGGTTGCGTCGTTAAGACCGGCAACGATTTCACCGGTTTGAGCGTTGAATACACCTGAGGTAAGAACAACCAAAGCGGTCATAGTGCAAACAACCATAGTGTCTGCGAACACTTCAAAGATACCCCACATACCCTGCTTAACAGGCTCCTTGATGTTGGAGTTGGAGTGAACCATAACTGATGAACCAAGACCTGCCTCGTTTGAGAAAACGCCGCGCTTGAAGCCCTGAGTAATGGCAGCGCTGATTGCAGCGCCAAGAGTACCGCCAACGAAAGCCTCTGGCTGGAATGCGTTAACGAAGATGCTCTTGAAAGCAGGAAGGATGTTTTGATAGTTAACACCGATAATAACAAGGCTTCCAAGCACGAACAAAACAACCATAAAGGGAACGATTTTCTCTGCAACGGAAGCGATTCTCTTAAGACCGCCAAGAACAATCAAAGCGGTAAGAGCCATAATCAATACGCCAAGAATGATATTGTACAACGAAACGCCCTCGAACACCTGAATGGATGAAAGAGCCTTAACATCAAATGCGGTTGCAACGTTGGCAACAATCTTGTTAACCTGTCCCATGCTACCGATACCGAATGAAGCAAGCATAGTGAAGATAGAGAATAGAACGGCCAAAACGGTACCTATCCACTTGCAGTTTTTCTTTTTGCCAAGACCGTCGGTGAGGTAGTACATAGCACCACCGGACCACTCGCCGTTAGCGTTTTTGCGTCGGAAATACATACCAAGTACGTTTTCAGAATAGTTGGTCATCATACCAAAGAAGGCGGCAACCCACATCCAGAAAACAGCGCCTGCACCGCCGATGCAGATAGCGGCGGCAACACCTGCAATGTTACCGGTACCAACAGTAGCGGCAAGAGCAGTACATAAAGCCTGGAAAGGGGAGATAGAGCCCTTTTCCTTGCTGTGACTGATAACATCCTTGTTGAACAGGCTGCCGATGGTCTTTTTCCACCAGTGGCCAATGTGTGATACCTGGAACACCTTGGTTAAAAGGGTCATCAGGATACCTGTGCCTATGAGCAGTACCAAGCCGGGTACGCCCCAAACGACGCCGTTAACGGCACCGTTGATTTCGGCAATTTTTTCGAGAATTGCGTTCATTTTTTCTTCCTCCTGAAAAATAAAAATACGGCTTACGCAAAGCGCAAACCGCAATCTGATAACATAAAGAAAAAGTAAAATAAAACTTTGTCCTTTTGCCTGAGAGATTAAGCGTAAATCGCCTTGCACCTTCGGCACTCAATTTAATGAGCTTCTCCAAAGTTATGTCGGCTTACAGTCCTCATCCTTTCGGAAACCTGAGAGTGTTACTCCTTCGGTAGCAGATAGCTTTTCCTGCAAGCGTCATACATAATACTATTTAATTTGCCTTATTATACCACCATTTCGACTGATGTGCAACTATATTTTGTTAAAATTTTAAAATTCGACACAATGTACAGAAAATTTGCGCTGAATGAACAGTTTATATTTCATATGGTTTAAACAAAACACCAGTTGAATATGAAAAAGAAGACTTAGCGCAAGTTAATCCTCAGCTGTATAAGTGGCTGGCAATTATTAACGCTAAATCTTCTACACCTATTATACCCAATCCTTCGCAAACAGTCAAGCAAAAGCTGTTGATGCTGTTGTTCAACACAATGAAACAAATATGGGTGAAGACAGAATCAGACTGTATTATGACAACTTTACTGTGGTTTTGTCTCAAAAATCAGATGGAAACAGTTGGTTGTTAACTGGTTGGGAAAATCAAAAAGAAACAGTAGAATTTGCAACTGGAGAGGTTAGAGACTCTGCCAGCGCTACTGCCGTTATGCCTACGCTTACTCGTCATAACGGAGTGAAATCTACTGTTTTTACGGGTTCGCACATCTTGACGGCACCGCAAATAAGCGTAGATACCGTGAGCGAATCCTGTATAATTATAACCGATAACCTAAAAATGTCAATCAATTTTAGCGGTATAAGGATACTCTGCGCTCACAAAGCCGTTGACCGCTCCGAGCGGTGCCCAACGGCTATTGTGTGCTCGAGACTTTGGCAGTCCCAAAAGGCTATCGCGCCTTTTGTGCTGCGTCGCCGAACCTACGGTTCTATCCTTATAACGATGACAAAAAAGTGAACACCACCCAAAAAGGTGGTGTTCACTTTTGGCAGCGGTATAAGGATTCGAACCTCAACAAACAGAGTCAGAGTCTGCCGTGCTACCGTTACACAATACCGCTAAATATCTGTGTCAAACGCTACTGACTAAATTATTATATCCCTTAATTTTATTTTGTCAAGGGCTTTTTGATAATTTTTTGATAAAAAAGAGTACAAGACACCTTTGTTCTTGAAAAATTCTTTGTTGTCTGTTATAATTTTTAAGAGGTGATAATCTTGAGTGATAACTGCGAAATGTGTGCAAACTATGATTACAATTATGAAGCTGACTGCTACGAATGCGCTATGCAGCTGGATGAAGATGAAATGAGCGATTTTTTGGCTCATTCCACTCAAAATTGTCCTTATTTTAGATTATATGATGAATATAAGATTGTTCGCAAACAAAATTAAACGGAGTGTAATTTTATGAAAGCAGCAGATAAAGCGCGTTATAAAGAATTGTGCGAGTTGGCACTATATTATAATAAGCGTTATTATGAAGATGATGACCCCGCTGTTACCGACTATGAATATGATATGCTAATGCTTGAAATCAAGCATTATGAATATGAAAACCCTGAGATAGTTACTGCTGACTCACCAACACAAAAGGTGGGCGGTGTTGCGCTCAATACCTTTGAAGCGGTTGAACACACCGTGCGTATGGAAAGTTTGCAGGATGTTTTCAACGAAGATGAGCTTATTGCCTTCGACCGTCGTGTTCGCGATGCAGTAGGTGAAGTTTGCTATTCTGTTGAGCCAAAGATTGACGGCTTGTCGGTTTCTCTCGAGTATCGTGACGGTGTATTTGTTCGCGGCTCAACTCGCGGCGATGGCAACACCGGTGAGGATGTTTCTGCCAATCTTATGACTATCAGAAATATACCTAAAAAATTAAAACAAGCTCTGCCTTTTATTGAGGTGCGCGGTGAGGTGTATATGCCTCGAGCATCCTTTGACAAGCTTGTTGAACAACAGTTGGCAGACGGGGGCAAGTTGCCCAAGAATCCCCGCAACGCTGCCGCAGGCTCTCTACGTCAAAAAAACCCCAGAATTGCTGCAGAGCGTGAGCTTGATATTTTTCTTTTTAACATTCAGCAGTCCGAAGGTGTAGAGCTTGAGTCGCATATTCAATCCCTTGACTACCTAAAAACCATTGGATTAAATACACTTCCGTTTTATAAAAAGTGCGCCACTATTGATGAGGCAATTGAAGAGGTGCGGCGCATAGGCGATATGCGTGGCAATCTTGATTTTGATATAGATGGTGCAGTAATTAAAGTTGATAGCCTTTCTTTGCGTAACGAGATGGGTAGCACCGCTAAATATCCCAAATGGGCGGTTGCCTATAAATATCCACCTGAAGAGCGCGCCACCAAGCTCACCGATATTGAAATCACTGTGGGCAGAACGGGCGCAGTTACTCCTACTGCAATTTTTGAGCCGGTTCTTCTTGCCGGTACAACAGTATCTCGCGCTACCTTGCACAATCAAGATGTTATCGACCAATTGGGCGTTAATATCGGCGATGTTGTTGTTGTACGTAAGGCAGGCGAAATTATACCTGAGATAGTTTCTGTTCAAACAAAAAACACTACTGATAGCTTCAAGTTGCCTTGCAAATGTCCTTCCTGCAGTGCCGAGCTTATCAGACAGGATGATGAGGCGGTTTTGCGCTGTGTTAATCCTCTTTGTCCTGCACAGCAAATTCGCAATCTTATTCATTTCGCTTCCCGTGATGCAATGGATATCGAGGGCTTGGGCGAGGCTATCGTTGAGCAGCTTTCGGCAGCAGAACTTTTGAAGGTGCCTGCAGATATTTACACTCTTACCGCTGAGGATATTTCATCCCTAGACCGTTCGGGTGATCGCTCTGCGCAAAACCTTATGACTGCTATTGAAAAATCAAAGGATAATGAATTGTGGCGGCTTATATTTGGCTTGGGCATCCGTCTTATCGGCTCAAAGGCCGCCAGAATTCTTGAAGAGAACTTTGGTGGTATGGCAGATCTTATGTCTGCCGATAAAGAGCGCCTCACCACTATTGATGGCATAGGCGACACAATGGCAGACAGCATTATTAATTATTTTGCCAATGAGGAAAGCCGATTTCATATCGAAAGACTTGCTCAAAGCGGTGTTAATATGAAAAGCCGTCGCAAGGCTGTTCAAGGCAGCTTGAGCGGCAAAACGTTCGTGCTTACCGGTACATTGCCTACTATGAGCCGTAACGAAGCATCTGCTTTGATTGAATCGGTGGGGGGCAAGGTTTCATCCTCAGTTTCAAAAAAGACAGATTATGTTGTAGCAGGGGAAGAGGCAGGCAGCAAGCTTACCAAAGCACAGCAACTTGGCGTAGCAATTTTGACCGAGCAACAGCTTGTGGAGCTTATAAACCAATAAACAAACAGCCGTTTTTGACGGCTGTTTTTACTTTTGTAGGTTTACAATAGATGTGTTACAGTTGGGAATAAAAAATAAGTGACGAATGGAAAATCCTGTGTTACAGTTAAGTTGCTGAGACAAAACAGACAGGAGGATTAACCATTCGTCATGAAAACTGTAACACAAACAAT
>JAZNIT010000017.1:0-9499 GCA_045577615.1 Acutalibacteraceae bacterium | reverse complement strand
CTTGCTGAGTCGCCCGTTTTATCATAGCCTTTTTCTAAAAATGTGTCTTTCACCACCGTGCGCAAGGCATCCTTGCTAAACAAGTCTTTATTGTAAGACTGTTGCATAAATACAAAAATTTTGTTTTCGTCAAGCGAGTTTCGTGGGTCTAAAAAATACTCTATCGCCATTTTGGAAGCGTAAGTCCAACGGGTTTCAAGGGTAATCCAGCTGTCGTTTTGCTCGTTGTAACCGCGCGCGTCACGCCATTCAGCGCCGCCGTATGTAAATTCAACCCATTTACGCGTATTTTTTACGTCATCTACTCCGTACTGCGCGTAGACCGCATCCTCAAAAGAAAGCTCTACGTCGTGCGCTATAAACTGCCAGTTAGGATACTTTGAGTGAAGAGAACGCAGATAGTCACGGTAGCTTTCGGGGAAATTTTCAAGATTCTTTTCAAAATCGCTGTCAAACACGTAATCATAAATTATGCGCACACGGCTAGAAAAAGCATAGCCCGTGCTGCTAAAATCTTCGCCGTATGCAATTTTGTACCAAAGGTCACCGTCGCCGTCTAATTCCTCGGCAAGAAGTATAATTTTAGTGCCGTTTGTAAGGTCGCACAGGGGTTGAGATTTGTTTTTGTTTTCAGGATTCGCCTCGTGACCGGTAGTACCGGCAAGCGAATATATTTTTGTGCTTCCGTTACTGCTATTTATTTCGGCACGTCTTGGGTAAGTCGACTCGGCAAAGACCGTTGTACCGACAAAAAATGAAGAAATTAAGCAAAAGCATAAAGCAAAAGACAAGAATCTTTTGGCCAAAGTTATCACCTCTTTGTTTTAAAAAAGTATAGCACAATAGCGCACCCAAAACAAGCGGTTAATATTGTCAAAAGATAGAATTAAGAAAGAATTAATAAATGGGTTAAGCAGGTTCTTATCCTTATTAAACTAAATAAAATCGAACCAACCTTACGGCTGATTCGATTTTATTTTGGTCGAGATGACAGGATTCGAACCTGCGGCTTCTGCGTCCCGAACGCAGCGCTCTACCAAACTGAGCCACATCTCGTTATTTTATGCAGACTAAAAGTTAGCAAATTTACGCCAGTAAAACCAGAGCGCTGCTACGCAGCTAACTCTTGAAACATAGTCGCACCGCTCGCTTGCAGCGCTTCGCATTGCTCCTTGTTTCGGCGCCTTTATCGTATCGCCTGCATCTGCCACCGGCAGCGGCGATTCTCAAAGCTACCAAACTGAGCCACATCTCGTTATTCGGTCTTAGAAATAAAACCTTTCTGCGACCTATTGAATTATAGCCAACAGGTCATTATTTGTCAAGAATAAATTGCAAATTATTAACAAGCAAAATAGCGGTAAACAACACATTAAACAAAGTTGCCATTAACAAATATATAACCGCAACCTTCTTTTTAAATCCGTTAGCGCACAAGCCACAAAGGAGCAACCCGATACCAAGTGCAATAACATCAACTATCATATAAAAATTGGTTTTGGAATACATAGAAATACCGCTAAACAAATTGTACTGCACTAACCAGGCGGCACAATGGAAAAAAGGAACGGTTATAAGTGGCAAAACAGAAAAAGCTATACCTTTTCTGCCGGAACGCAAATAAACCAAACCCACAACTGCAATTATTAAAATTATAACAAAACATTCAACCGCATTATTCACGCTATTACCCCATTACATAATTTTAAAAATAATTATTTTGAATTATGGTTTTTAACATTTTCAACAGACTTTTCAACAGTTTTTCATAAAAAACAAGCCACAATCAGCCGTTTTTGTTGAAAACTAAGCATAGTTTCAACATTTAAGACAATTTACGATGATTTACATAACAACATAAAATCGTCTGAATTTATTTAATTATATTATACATTTATTCATTTTTCAACAACTATTTATTCTAAAAATAAAAATGCCGATGAGCTCTGTCATCGGCTTTTGGCGCACCAAAAGGAATTCGAATCCCCGACCTTCCGCTTAGGAGATACCGAGGGGAATAGCCATCGTATCCCTTATAATATCTAAAAATCCCCTGTGGTCAGGGGATTTTTAATGTTAAGTTGTTATCTTGTGTTACGCCGTTACTGCTGATTTTATGCTGTTTTGAATTGTTTAATTAGCAAGCAATTAGCAAGAACGGTGATTTTTGGGTAGTGATAATATGTTATATTTTGTTGCGACATTACTAGGAATACCCTGCAGTATTCCCCCTTACTTGTTAAAATATAGTTCTTTTTGCGGTATTTTATCTTCTTTCATAAGATCAATTCCAGAGGCCTCTTGAATAGCTCTGCCGTCAATTTTTCCACCAAGATTCACCGGCAAGGCATCGACAAAGATGTAGCCATACGGAACAGAAGTTTCCTCAAGGTTTTTATAACATTCTTCTTTAATATAGTTTTCTATTTCTTCCAAACTCTTTCCTGCTGTTCTGTCAGCAACAATAAAAGCTATTGGGACACATTGTTCTGCGGGGTGTTCAAAACCGATAACATGACTGTTTTTGACATAGTCTAAGGTGTTGATAAATTCTGCAATAGAAGAAGGATGAACATTAAATCCCGTTCGCATAAATATATTTTTTATGCGCTCCAAATGGAAAACATGTCCACTTTCATCCATATAACCGATGTCCTTGGTATGAATCCACCGTTTGCCATCTTTATGGATTTTGATTACATTGTCTGTTTCTTCTTTATTGTTAAGGTAATATTGCATGACCATCGGACCGGTAATACAAATTTCGCCATGTTCGTTATAAGTCAATTCTTCGTCTGTGTCGGGTTTGAAGATTGAAATAGTTTCATAAGGAATGGGAATGCCTATGCTACCGAATTTGTATGCACCTCTTTTAGAATATGTTCCGGTAGCAACATTTTCGGATAAGCCAAATCCTTGACGTACATAAATGCTGTCATTTATGCCATCTTCTTCATAATCAACAGAAACTCCATTAAGTTTTTCTTCAATTTCTTTGGGCAAAGATGCACCACCGGAAATCATGTTTTTGGTTTTAGGAAGTGTTCCGTCCGCAAATTGTTTGCTTTGCGATAGATTAATATAATGAACGGGGCCACCGGGGAAATTATCGGGTTTTGTTTTGCATACTACTTCGGCAATTCTATCAGTAACCAACTCAGGAATTAGATAAACCTTAGCTCCTGCAACTGTTTGATGATGGAGCATAGATATTCCATATCCGATAGAGGGTATCAACGCATCCAAAAAAGAACCATCAAAAATTTTGCCTTGCAAATAAGCAAGTCCGGCGGCATTTATATTATCGTCAGACAGACAAACACCTTTTGATGTTCCTGTTGTGCCGCTTGTCCCTATAATTGCGGCAATATGATTAGGCGAGTATGAAACGGGAACTACATCTTTTTCTTTGGTTCCTGATTTTATAAACTCATCCCAATATAAGACTTTGCTCGATGAAGAAACAAGCTGTTTCTGATCTTTTGAGAAAGTTTGTTTTAAACCAGCCACCATTTTCAAGAACTTAGGCATGGACTCTGTACCGTTTAACAGAATCACATGTTCAAGTTGTGTATTTAACAATACACTTTTATATTTTTCATAAAAAGCTTCAAACAGTACAATATTTCTAATGTTGTTCTGATTGATAATTAACTCAAGTTGATTGGTTGGTAAGAACGGTGAGATAGGATAAGATGTTGCACCTAAAACACTGTTGGCATAAATGAGAATTCTTGCTTCTGGAACGTTGGGTGTGATGATTGGAATAATATCATTTTCCTTAAATCCAAACTTTTTTGCTGCTTTTGCGCATTTTTGAATTCGGTTAAAAAATTCTTTGTATGTAATAGTAATTCCTTTATCGAAATTGTTGGCACTCATGCGAATGTCAATTGCTATATTCGACATATTGCTCTTGTTTTGCTCAAAGGCTAATTCGTACATAGTCTTTTTAGGCAATTTCTTTTCATCAAATTGGGTGTCATAAAATTTCAACCAAGGTTTGTCAATAGACGGATAACCCGTCAGTTTCTTTTCTGTTGGCATAGTTATTTCTCCTTTTATCATTTTAATTTTTTCTTTTCTTCATAATCAGTTTTATAGTTTTCGTATGCTTGTATAATTTTGTCAGTATCATAAGCCCTGTGCCTAAAAATTTCATTCCTGAAAAATGGAATTAGCACTACTGTTGCAACGACTAAAACAATTGTCCAATAAGTAATGTTAAACCATAAATCTCCTGCAAACCAAGTTTGGTAAATACAAACTGCTACTACACCAATTATAAACAGCATTATCGGAACCATTAGAAAATTGTTGGGTATGTTTTGATGTGCCATATATACTTCGATTAATGAGGAATTCCATATATAAACATCTTTGCTTAGCAGTTTATTCATTTCTTCTTCAACTCTTGCTAAGTGTCCCCGTAAAATTGCAGTTGTACGAAATTGATAACCAAAAACACCGAAGACTGCCAAAAACGATAGTGGAACAATATAGAAAATAAATGAATAATTATCGTGTTGACCATCCGCTATGAAGGCAAGTAATGTAATGGCACCACCAGCTATAAGTGCCATAAGGGTCAGGAATTTTTCATATCCTCTGTCTAAATCATTAACATATTGATTTAACATACTCCACTCATTTGCATAGTGATTTAGCAATTCAACATCACTTATTTTGCTGGTTTTTTCGTTAGGCATAAAATAACCCCCCATAAAATAAAAAGTGCGGCTACCGAAGTAACCGCACAAAAAACGCAAACTCCGATAGTCGCCAAACTAAGTCAATATAAAAGCATTTCTGCAATTATGCTGATGGAATTTGCATTTTTATCAAATTCTTAGCAAAATTGCAAAAGGGTATAACACCCCTAAGGCAAAATACTCTCAATTTACATATTAACTTAGTTTGGCATTATCTAGTTTACCACAATCGTTTTTAAAATACAATAAATTTTGAGAAAAAGTCTATGGATAGAACATACGCCTGTGCAAATTAGCAAGATTATGCTAAAAATCCGATTAGCTGGCGATTAGCAAAACGCCGATTTTCTGCTAATTGCAATTAGTAAGGAATAGTGCCTCCCTCTGACGAGGGAGGAGGATTTTGCGTAGCAAAAGACGGAGGGAGAGAAAAAGTGAAAAACAAAAATCTCTCCCTCAGTCAGCTTCGCTGACAGCTCCCTCGTCAGAGGGAGCCAAGATGGCAAACCCCATTTATTTATGCGGCTTTTCGCAAAATAAAACCGCCTCTTTCGAGACGGTTTTTGGCGCGCTTGAAGGAATTCGAATCCCCGACCTTCCGCTTAGGAGGCGGACGCTCTATCCTGCTGAGCTACAAGCGCATATAATAGTACCGTATAATACTAAACCATACACATGATTTTGTCAATGATTTTTTACTTTAAATCGACTTAATTACAATTGATTTAATGCGCAACGTGTATTATAATTATACCATATAGAAAGGAATGATTTTATGAAAATTATCAAGGCCACCGAAATAGAAAAAAATATTATCGATATGATATCTAATGAATGGATGCTCATTACAGCCGGAGATCAAAATGATTATAATATGATGACTGCCAGTTGGGGCGGTATGGGCGAAATGTGGGGCAAGGAGGTAGCAGTGTGCGTCGTTCGTCCTCAGCGACATACATTAAAATTTCTGGACGCAGTTGACCGATTCACCCTATCTTTCTACGGTGATAACAAAGCTATACACCAAGTCTGCGGCAGAATGTCAGGCAAGGATTGCGATAAGACCGAATTAACAGGTCTTATTCCCTGCTATGTGGATGGCACCGTTACTTTTGAGCAAGCCAACACAACCATTATTTGTCGCAAGCTTTATCGCAGTCAAATTTCACCTGATTGCTTTATAGACAAATCCTTGCTGAGCAACTACAACGACGACTATCACTATGTCTTTATAGGCGAAATCGAAAAGGTTATTGTTAAATAATCATTCGCGTTGCTTTTCAATCAAATCATATGTACATGCAACTATAATGCCTAACACCAACACTCGTATCCCTATACTTAATAAAATTGTATGATTAGAGTTTTCTTCATACCACATTATAAATGAATATATAAACGATCCAAAAGCAGCAGAAAAAGATGCAATCAGTATCTTTAATGCTGTTTTTGTTATTTTAAATTTATTCACAGTTTTGCACCTCTTTTATATTTTAATTCAGATAATAATCCCATTCAACAAGTAAATGTTACCATCGTCGACACCAATTGCTTTTATTCTCGCTAAACTAAAACTATATTATATGCAGAGGTGAATTTATGTCTGACAAAATGGTAAAAGCCTATCTTATATCAAGAGGAAAGCTTGATTTGAGCAAATCACGGCATTATGGAATTTTAATTTGCAACCATGGAAAAACGGTTTACAAATGTGATAATATATCAAACCAACTGCATATAGCACAAAAATTTGTTGATATGGTCAACAAATCATTCAAATAATGAAAATTTAGTGTTGTAAAATCTATACATAGTATGTTATAATACCTCTGTAGCACAAATTATTGTCTAAACAATAGTAATTTATGGAGGGATATATTATGAAATGTCCTTATTGTAGTTTTGAAGAAAGCAAGGTTATTGACTCTCGCCCCACCGACGAAGGCGAAAGAATTCGTCGTCGCCGCGAATGCTTAAGCTGCCAAAAACGTTTTACAACCTATGAGCTTATTGAGAGTCTGCCCATTATCGTCATTAAAAAGGACAAATCTCGCGAAGTGTTTGACAGACAAAAACTGCTCAACGGTCTTTTGCGTGCAAGCGAAAAGCGCCCTGTTTCCATCGACACCCTTGACAGAATCGTTGACGAAATCGAAACTGTTTTGCACAACACCCTCGACCGCGAGGTATCTTCTGTTTATATCGGTGAGTTAGCTATGGAAAAGCTGCGCGATATTGACGAGGTTGCATATGTTCGCTTTGCTTCTGTATATCGTCAGTTCAAAGATATAAATACCTTTATGGAAGAATTATCAAATTTGTTGAAGGAAAAATAAATGGTCCGCTACACTTGCTGTTTTACAGGTCACAGACCCGAAAAGTTGTTTGAACAATACGACGAGTCTGAGATATATAACAAAATTCTTGCCGCAATATCAACCGCTATCGAAGATGGTTACACAACCTTCGTTTGCGGTGGTAGCAGAGGCACCGACTTCTTGTTTGCTGAAGCTGTAATTGAATTAAAGTCAACCCATCCCGGAATCAGATTAGAGTTTATGCTCCCCTGCCGCAACCAGTCAGAATTGTGGAGCCGTGAGGACAGAGACAGATATAGCTCTTTATTAGAATTGGGTGACAGCGTATTCTGCCTTAGCGATAAATACACCCCTGGTTGTATGCAAAACAGGAATCGGGTTATGGTTGACCGCTCTTCTCTGCTTATAGCTGTTTGGAACGGCACCGAGGGTGGCACCGAATACACCTACAAATATGCACGCAAACGCAAGCTTCGTATTGTCGACCTTATTGACCGCATACCTGAGCAAACCAATCAATTATCATTTTTATAACGCTTACAAGCGCCTTAACGATACCAAGCCGTTGAGGCGCTGTTTCATTGTTCCCATTCAAAATCGAAGAAACAAAACCATCTTTTGCATACGTAATGGTTATATCGTTATCCATTATATGAAGATTAGCATAATTGTCAGTTATGCTGTATGTCACAATAGGCACGGCATCCTCAAAGCCAATTCTACGAGTATTATAGTCTGCATATAATACACCTGCCGAAAGCATTACAATTAGAAATGCAATATAAACAATAAACAATATCCTTTTAATTGACCGCAACTTTAACCACCCAACATCAGCATCTGTTTAGCCATAAACTCTGCCACAGGAGAAATAGCATCAGCAACATTATCAGAATAGATAAATGCCAATACCAACATCAGCAAAATCATAGAAACAAAGAAAAAAATTAAAATTTTATTTTTCATATTAAGCACCGCCTTTAAGCTTGTACTAATATTTATGCACAACAAATCAAACTAATTCAGCTATTACGGATAAATTCAGATGAGGCTGCATAGCACTGTTAATGGCCAACGAAACTGCCTTTGCAGCTCTATCAACCAAAAGGTCTATTTCTTTTGGTGTAACAACCATTTGTGCCCCTCTGGGTTCAACGGTATCTGTACAATCTCTTCCTGTCAGCTCATTAGCAAGCGTTAGAGCATCCACAACCGTTGGCACACCCACAGCTATGACAGGCACGCCCAAATAATCCTTGCTGATTTTATTTCTGTGATTACCAACTCCCTCCCCGGGGGAAATACCTGTATCACACATTTGAACTGTGCAGCCTAATCTTGACAAATTGCAGCTTGCCAACGAATCCACACATATGACACATCCTGCGCCTATTTTTTGAACAACACCCTTTATTATTTCTGACGTTTCAATTCCCGTTTGGCCTAATACACCCGGTGCCAGCACAGCGACCTCTCGCAGTTCACCCAATCCAACCGATTTTGATATTTCGGTTTCAATATGACGGGTAGCAATAATGCCTGCTGCTGTCTTAGGCCCAAAGGCATCGGGAGTAATATTGGTATTTCCCAAGCCAACAACAAGAACCGAACAGCCCTTGGGCAACATTCTGACAAGCTCGGTTTTTATAATGCTTATAGCGGCATCGTCGGCAGGAGAATCAGAAAAAGGCATAATTTCTATAGTAGTGTAGCGTCCCTTTGGCTTATTAAGGGTTTGCTCTGCCCTATCAGATTCAATGATCATTCGAGTAATCTTGATGTTGTCGAAATTAATCACATCACAATTTACTCCATCAATTTCTTTGCCTAAACGCTCTTTACACTCTAAAGCAAGGTCGGTTCTGGTGCCCATTTCACTGTCTCCTACATATTTTTTAATAATTATTCCCTTTTAGAGCAATTTTTATTTAAAAAACTCTTGCATTTTTGATTAAAAGGTGATAATATACTTTAGTGACTGATTAAGTAATCAAGTGCTAAGAAATTAAAGGAGGTGGAATTATGCCTAATATCAAGTCAGCTAAGAAGCGCGTTCTCATCGCTGAAGCAAACGCCGCTCGTAACAAGGCTATTAACACTGCACTTAAAACATCCATCAAAAAGGCTAATGCCGCTATTGAGGCTAATGATGCAGGCAAGGCTGAGGCTGTTAAAGCCGCTGTTAAGAAGATTGACCATGCTGCCTCCCACGGTATTATTCACAAGAACAATGCCGCACACAAGAAGTCAGCTCTTGTCAAAAAGCTTAATGCATCCCTTTGATTGTGATTGAAATGACTCCCGCTTTTTAAGCGGGGTTTTTTCTTTTAAATAAATATCCCCCCGTATAACGGGGGGTATTTCATTTTCGGGCATAGCCCTAATACTACTGGCGGCGCACAAGTGCGCTTTTTATTGGCCTGCCAGCCACGCAACGGTCATCGGCGACCCGTAAACGGGTTGTAAGTC
>JAZNIT010000016.1:0-60752 GCA_045577615.1 Acutalibacteraceae bacterium | reverse complement strand
CCAAGCGGTCTTAGGAAGACAATGTCATAAATCAACTCCTTGGCTCACAGAACGACATGGCTACGATCCGACTTGGTCAGACAATGAACCCCAGCACCGATGACATTTTGCGCGCTATCGAGCTTACTCCTGCCGAAACAGTATTTGTTCTGCCTAACAACAAGAATATCATTATGGCTGCAGAGATGGCTGTGCCTCTTTCTACCAGGAAGGTTATCGTTCTTCACACCAAGACTGTGCCTATGGGTATTTCTGCAATGTTAGCCTTTAATCCTGATGACGACAGCAATGCCAATGCTATCAATATGGCTGCTGCTGCAGACGCTGTATCTACCGGTCAGATCACCTTTGCTGCTCGCGATTCTGATTTTGACGGCTTCAAGATTAAGTCGGGCGATATCTTGGCTATGGAAAACGGCAAACTCACCTTTACCGATACCGATTATATCCGCGCCGCAGTTAAACTTACCCGTAATATGACCAAGAAGGACAGCACCTTCATCACCCTCATTTACGGTGATTCCGTTACCGAAGAACAAGCTGAAGACGTTAAAGCACAGCTTGCTGCTAAACTTGGCGAGGATATTGAAATCAGCATCGTTAATGGTGGTCAGCCCATCTACTACTTCATCATTTCTGTTGAGTAATTTGAGTGAATATTATGTCGTATAATAATTTGACATATTTAAAAGGCGTTGGTGAAAAGCGCGCCCGACTTTTTGAAAAGTTGGGCGTGTCTAACATTAACGCTCTTTTTTATTACTACCCCCGTTCTTACACCGATCTTTCCCACCCTATCTCCCCTGCCGAAGCGCTATATAACACCCCAAGCGCTATAATTGCAGAGGTGGTTTCGCCACCCGTTGAGCACAGAATAAGGAAGGGTATGACGCTGTACAAATTCGTGGCTTCAAAGGACGGAACGGCTCTTTACGTAACACTTTTCAATCAAAAGTTTGTCGCAGAAAAAATCAGAACGGGACAAACATATATTTTTTACGGCAACGTCAGCGGTAATCTTTACAACAAAGAGATGGCTTCCCCTGAGATTTTTACCGCAGATAAAACCTACATCCGCCCCACATATCCCGCTTGTGAGGGACTATCCTCGAGCGCTATTGAATCAACTGTAAAAAACGCAATTATGTCGGGCTATTTCCCCGAGGATCCTATCCCCCAACATATATGCGAGAAGTACAATCTTATGTCTTTGAGGGATGCGCTGACAAACATACATTTTCCGAAAAACAGCGAACTTTTAAACGCATCTCGCAGACGCCTGATGTTCCAGGAGCTGCTTCTTTTACAATGTGGAATTTGCTATATGAATCAAAAGGATTCATCTGCAAGATCATTGCCGATAAACGATTATACAACCGAGTTTGAAGGATTGCTTTCATACACATTGACCAACGCACAAAAGCGCAGTATCAATGAGGCTATGGCCGATATGGCTTCGGGCAAGCCGATGAACAGATTGCTGCAGGGTGACGTTGGCTCGGGTAAGACGGCTGTTGCCGCAGCGCTATGCTACAACACAGTTAAAAGTGGATTTCAGGCCGCTTTGATGGCACCTACCGAAATTCTTGCGGAGCAACACTATAAATCATTTGTAAAAATGTTCTCCGATACGGGAATCAATATCGCACTTATCACCGGCTCTACAAAAGGCAAAGATAAGCTTTACGAGGCCTTGAAAAACGGCGAAACAGATCTTGTAATAGGCACTCACGCTCTTATTCAAGGAGGAGTTGAGTTTGATAATTTGCAGCTTGTTATAACCGACGAGCAGCATCGATTTGGTGTTGAACAGCGCAAAAAGTTGATACAAAAAAGTCATTCTCCAAACACCCTTGTTATGTCGGCAACCCCCATCCCCCGCACCCTTGCACTTATGATTTACGGTGACTTGGACATATCCATATTGGACGAGCTGCCTCCGGGTAGACAACCCATACAAACAAGATGGGTTAAAAATGAGATGAAACCACAGGTTTTTGACTTTTTGAAAAAACTGCTTCTGCAAGGCAAGCAAGCCTATATCGTTTGTCCGTTGGTTGAGGAAAACGACTCCGATTTAACCCCTGCAACAGAGTATTGCGAACAACTGAAAAACGGCTGTCTTAAAGGCTTTAACGTTGGTTTGCTGCACGGAAAAATGAAGTCACAGGAAAAAGAATCGGTTATGCAAGCCTTCTCCCGCGGGGAGTGCGATGTGCTTGTATCTACCACTGTTATTGAGGTTGGTGTTGACGTACCTAACGCAACTATGATGATTATTGAAAACGCCGAACGTTTTGGTCTTTCTCAATTACATCAGCTCAGAGGTCGCGTTGGACGTGGTAGTGCCAAATCCTACTGTGTGCTTATATCCGATGCTCAAAACGAAACTTCCACAGGCAGACTTAACATTATGTGCGAAACTACCAACGGCTTTAAAATTGCCGAATATGACCTTAAATCAAGAGGTCCCGGTGACTTTTTCGGTCGTAGACAGCACGGATTACCTGCATTGAAGCTTGCTGATTTTATCAGCGATTACAAAGCGGTAGCATTTGCTCAACAGATAGCCAAACAAATCTGTGATGACGATCCAAACCTGGCGAAAACAGAAAATGCTCAACTCAAAAAAGAAGTTATAAGATTATTCGAGACAGAAAATTCTGTTTTTAATTAAAAAATGTCAAATTTACTCTTGATAGTTTAACTATAATATGAGATAATATAGTTTATTGAATTTCAATGAGGAGTATCTTCATGGTTGATTACAAAAAAATTGCAGAGTTAATATTTAAAGACGTTGATAAAACCCCTGATTATTACGAGAATCTCTACCCTGAAAGAAGCCTGAAGGAAGGTCAACGCGTAACCCGTCTTGCACCCAGTCCTACCGGCTATTTGCACTTTGGTGTTTTGTTCACCTGCCTTATCAATCGCCGCGTTGCAGACGCTTCTGACGGCATCTTTTATTTGAGAATAGAAGATACCGATGCCAAGCGTGAGGTTGAAGGCGGTATGGAGGACATCATCAACGGTCTTATCCGCTTCGGTATTAAAATAGACGAGGGCTTTGTTGCTCCCGATAAGACTGAGGGTATCTATGCCCCCTATAAACAAAGTCAGCGCGCAAACGTTTACCATTGCTATGCAAAAATGCTTATGGAGCAAGGCCTTGCTTATCCCTGCTTCTGCTCTGAAGAGTCACTGTCTGCAACACGTGAGGTTCAGGAAAAATCAAAGCATCGCACCGGTTACTACGGTGATTATGCCGCTTGCCGACAGCTCACCACCGAAGAAATTGAACAAAAAATCAATAACGGCGAAAAGTATGTTGTTCGTTTGCGCTCACCCGGCAGTGAAGATCATCGCATTGTATTTGATGATATGATTAAGGGCAAAATAGAAATGCCTGAAAATGATGAAGATTTTGTTCTTTTGAAGTCAGACGGCATCCCCACCTATCACTTTGCCCATGCTGTTGACGATCACTTTATGAGAACAACCCACGTTATTCGTGGTGACGAGTGGATTTCTTCCGTACCTAAGCACATTCAGTTGTTTAAGCTTTTGGGCTTTAAGGTTCCTAAATACGCTCACGTATCCCCCATTATGAAGGAAGAAAACGGTTCAAAGCGCAAGCTTTCAAAGCGCAAGGATCCTGAAGCAGCAGTTAAATATTACGCCGAGCAAGGCTACCCCGTTGAAGCTGTAACCGAGTATATGCTCACCATCGCTAACTCAGACTTTGAAGATTGGCGCAGAGCAAATCCCACCGCGCCCAACAGCGACTTTAAGCTGAATATGAAGAAAATGAGCGTTTCGGGTGCACTTTTCGACACTGCAAAGCTTAACGACGTAAGCAAAAACGTTATCTCTAAAATGAACTCCGAAAAGGTTTATGACCTTGTTTGCGAGTGGGCAAAAGAGTTTGACTGCGAGTTTTACAATATGCTTTCGGCAAACGCTGAATTTGCAAAGAGCATTTTTGCAATTGACCGCGATGTTCCTAAGCCCCGCAAGGATATAGCAAAGTGGAGCGACGTTAAAGATTTCGTGTCATATTTTTACGATAGCCTTTTCGAAAACGATTACCAGTTGCCTGAGCATCTTTCAAAAGAGGATGCCGCAGCATTACTTGAAATCTATAAAACCGTTTATAATTCGGAGGATGACAACAGCCAATGGTTTGCAAATATTAAAGAGATTTGCCCACAGGTTGGCTTCTGCCCCGATGTAAAAGCATACAAAGCAGACCCCGACAGTTATAAAGGTCACTCAGGAGATGCAGCAACCATCATTCGTGTTGCTATCACCGGCAGAACAAACAGCCCCGACCTTTGCAGCATTATGAAGGTGCTTGGCTATGACAAGGTTATGGAACGACTTGATAATGCCATCAAGTATTTTAAAGAGGTGTAAACAATGGATGAAATCAAAGTAAACAACAACTTTATTGAAGAATTTGTAATTGAAGATCTTGAAAAAGGTGTTTATAACAAGGTTCAAACCCGTTTTCCGCCTGAGCCCAACGGCTATTTGCACATAGGTCACGCAAAGGCTATTTGCATTGACTTTGGTATTTCAGAGCGTTTTAACGGCACCTGCAACCTTCGTCTTGACGATACCAACCCCACCAAAGAGGATACCGAGTATGTTGACGCCATTATGGAGGATATCAAATGGCTCGGCTTCCAGTGGGACAATGTTTATTATGCAAGTGACTATTTCGATTTTATCTATGATTGCGCTATCAAGCTTATCGAGATGGGCAAGGCATACGTTTGCGACCTTACAGCTGAAGAGATGAGAGAGTACAGAGGCACTCTTACCGAAGCAGGTAAAAACAGCCCCTATCGCGATCGCTCGGTTGAAGAAAACCTTGATTTGTTCAAGCGTATGACCGCAGGCGAATTTGACGAGGGTGCTCACGTGCTTCGTGCTAAAATCGATATGTCATCTCCCAACCTCAATATGCGTGACCCTGTTATCTACCGCATTATGAAGGTGCCTCATCATCGCGCAGGCGACAAGTGGGTTGTATATCCTATGTATGATATGGCCCATCCCCTTTCTGACTATAAAGAGGGCGTTACTCACTCCCTTTGCTCATTGGAGTTTGAAAACCACAGACCCCTTTACAACTGGTTCTTGGAAGAACTTAATCTTCCTATGCCTCCCCGTCAGATCGAGTTTGCTCGTATGAATGTAAACTATACTCTCACCAGCAAGCGCAAGTGTCTTAAGCTTGTAAAGGACGGCTTAGTATCAGGTTGGGACGATCCTCGTATGGCTACCCTTTGCGGTATGCGCCGCAGAGGTTATCCCGCCGCTGCATTGCGTGAGTTTTGCAACAAAATCGGCGTTTCTAAAGCATTCAGCGTAATCGACTACGCTTTGCTTGAGTCTTGTGTAAGAGACGAGCTTAACCAATCTGCCGATAGAGCTATGGCTGTTCTTAACCCCATTGAGGTTGTTATTGACAATTACCCCGATGGCAAAACTGAAATGCTTGAGGTTGAAATCAATCCCAACAAGCCTGAGCTTGGCAAGCGTCTCATTGAGTTTTCAAAGAATATTTATATCGAAGCCGACGACTTCTGTGAGAATCCTCCCAAGGGCTACTTCAGACTTTGTCCTGACCGAGAGGTTAGACTTAAGGGTGCATATTTTGTTAAGTATGCAAGCTGTGAAAAGGACGAAAACGGCAACGTGACCAAGATTCACTGTACCTATGACCCTGCTACCATTGGCGGTGACTCTCCAGACGGAAGAAAGGTTAAAGGCACCATTCACTGGGTTTGCAAAGAGGATGCTGTTGACGCAGAGGTTCGACTTTACGACCGTTTGTTCAATGTAGAGAATCCTTCTGATGAAGAGGGCGTTTCAGAATTCTCTGATAATCTCAATCCCAATTCTTTGGTAGTGCTCAAAAATTGCAAAATCAGCAAGTATTTGGCAGCAGCTGAACCCACTGTTCCCTATCAATTTATGCGTCAGGGTTACTTCTGCGCTGACAGTGATTCCACCCCTGAAAAGCCTGTATTTAACCGCACTGTTCCCCTTAAAGACTCTTGGGCCAAAAAGCAGTAAAAGTAAGGAAATATTCTTTTTAAAAATTTTCTCTTTATTTTTCTGATATATTGTGTTATAATAGTGTAAATAAGCACGATATATTGACTATTTGGTATGATACAAATATCACTTTTGGAGTGTCGATTGTGGAAAAATACATTATAAACGGAGGCAATCGTCTTAACGGTAAGGTGCGCATAAGCGGTGCTAAAAACGCTGCTGTTGCCATTCTTCCAGCCGCTATTTTGTGCGATGAGCCTTGTATAATCGAAAACGTTCCCGACATCAGTGATGTCAGCGAACTTATAAATATACTTTACGAACTCGGTGCCGAAATCAGGACTATAAACAAGTCAACCTATGAGATTGACCCTCGTAATATAGCCTCTTATGTTGTACCTTTTGAAAAGACCAAAAGACTCAGAGCAAGCAGCTATTTTCTTGGCGCTATGTTGGGCCGTTTTTCAAAGGCTCGCGTTGCTCCTCCCGGAGGCTGTGACTTTGGTGTAAGGCCTATTGACCTGCATATTAAAGGCTTTGAAGCATTGGGTGCCGAAGTAAAGTTTACTTCAGGTATGGTTGATTGCAAAGCCGACAAGCTTATTGGCAACCAGGTTTATCTTGACCAGGTTTCTGTCGGTGCTACCGTTAACATTATGTTGGCCGCTGTTAAAGCACGCGGACTGACTGTTATCGAAAATGCTGCAAAAGAGCCTCACATTGTTGATTTGGCAAACTTCCTTATCTCAATGGGTGCTGATATTCGCGGCGCAGGTACCGACGTTATCAAAATTCGCGGTGTTAACTACCTGCACAGTGTAGACTACTGCATTATCCCCGATCAAATTGAGGCAGGCACTTATATGGCCGCTGTTACTGCTGTTGGCGGTGACGTTATTCTTGAAAACGTTATTCCCAAGCACCTTGAATCCATCGCCGCAAAGATGGAAGAAATGGGTGCTACCGTTGAAGATCTTGACGATGCCATTCGCATCACCAGCGACGGCAAAATCAAGCGCTGCAACATTAAGACTATGCCTCACCCCGGCTTCCCCACCGATATGCAACCGCAGGCAGTTGCTTGCCTTGCATTGTCCAACGGAACCAGCATAGTTACCGAAGGAATTTGGGACAACCGTTTCAGATATGTTGACCAGCTTACCCTTATGGGTGCTCAAATTCAGGTTGATGGCAAGGTTGCCGTTATTGAGGGTGTTAAGTCGCTCACCGGTTGCCCCGTTGCTGCAACCGACCTAAGAGCAGGTGCTGCACTTCTTATTGCCGCTTTGGCAGCCAAGGGTACCACCGAGTTGTCAGAAATTCAATATATTGAGCGTGGCTATGAATGTATAGTTGAAAAGCTTACTTCACTTGGCGCAGATGTTAAGCATGTTTGCACTTCTGCTCCTCAGGCCTTTGCTCAAAATGCATAAAGATTTAATGGCTACCTTTGGGTAGCCATTCTTGTTAAAAAGGAGATTCAAATGTCTGTATTTTGCCCTTTGTTCAGCGGCAGCAGCGGAAATTGCGAATACATAGGATATGACGGAAAAGGCGTGCTTATTGACGTCGGTGTAAGCGCTAAAAAGCTCACCGATGCTTTGTCGGAAAACGATATAATGCCACAAAACATCTTGGGTATTTTCATCACCCATGAGCATACCGACCACATATCAGGGTTGCGCGTTTTTGCCTCTAAATATAAACTGCCTGTGTTTTGCTCACAGGATACATATAACGCTTTGGCAATTGACCAAAAGCTAATGGACACGGTTGACATCAGCACCTTTGACAAGGTAGTTAGTGTAGGCGGCTTTACTGTTGAACGCTTTGCCACAAGCCACGATTGCGTGGGCAGCAGCGGCTACAAGGTAACGGCCCCCGACGGCAGAATTGCCTCTGTATGCACCGACCTTGGCTGCATAACCGATGAGGTTAAATCTGCACTTTTGGGCAGCAACCTTGTTATGCTTGAATCCAACCACGACCCTTCGATGCTCAGAAACGGTCCTTATCCCCTTTCGTTAAAGCAAAGAATAGCATCTGACTGCGGGCATTTGTCTAACAGTTGCTGTGCCGACTTTTTGCCTGACCTCATTGATTCGGGCACAACCCAAATTGTGCTTGGACATTTAAGCAAAGAGAACAATATGCCCAAGCTTGCTTTTGACTGTGCAACAAAATTTTTGGAGCTTAAAAATTATTTGCCAAACAGAGATTATTATTTGCACGTAGCCGGTGAAAAAGACGGCAGAATTATGGTGATATAATGCTTAAAATCAAAATCATTGCAGTTGGTAAAATTAAAGAAAAATTTTATACCGATGCTTGCAACGAATACATAAAAAGGCTTGGCGCATTTTGTTCCGTTTCCGTAACTGAAATTCAAGAATACAAATGTGCCGACAATCCTTTCGAATCAGAAATTTTGATGGTTATTAAAAAAGAGGGTGAAAAAATTCTCTCTGCCATTCCCGACGGCGCATATGTTATGCCTATGTGTATCGAAGGCAAAGCATTGTCCTCCACTCAGCTTGCCGACAAAATCGAGCAGGTTTCTGTAGACGGTTCAAGCACGATTTGTTTTGTTATCGGTGGTTCATTCGGTTTGGATGACAGCGTAAAAAAACGAGGAAATTTCAATTTGTCCATGTCCCCTATGACCTTTCCCCATATGCTCGCAAGAGTTATGCTGCTTGAGCAAATTTATCGTGCTTTGTCAATAAATAAAGGCACAAAATATCATAAATAAAAATAATCTGTCGAGTTGCATACTTGACAGATTATTTTTATGCAATATTTCGTCAAAATTTTGTCAAAAATTTAACAAAATGGTATAGACATCAGTAGCGTTTTTTGGTATAATATTGTTGGTGTATTTTGTGCTTATGATAAATGCGCAAAAAACTTTTGATACGGCATTAAACAAATAAAAAATTGGAATCTTTATTTTTTAAACCGAATGTGTCAAAAAAGATAAAAAATTGATTACGAGCAATACACCAACGTAATCGGAAAGGCATGAAAAGTATGAAAAAAACAATCAGCACCGTGCCGTTCAACGGCACCCCTGCACAAGAGGCAAAGTTGCTTGAGGTAATCGAAAAGCACAAGGGCGAAAAAGGTTGCCTTATGCCTATTATGCAGCAAGCACAGGACATCTATGGTTATCTTCCTATCGAGGTTCAAACCATAATTGCCAAGGGCCTTGACATCTCTGTAGAAGAAGTATACGGCGTATCCACCTTCTACTCAATGTTCAGCCTTGCTCCCAAGGGTGAGTACAAAATCAGCGTTTGCTTAGGTACCGCCTGCTATGTTAAGGGCGCTCAGGCAGTTCTCGATAAGATTTGCGAAATCATAGGCATCGGACCTGACGAGTGCACCGCTGACGGTAAATTCTCTATTGAGGCTTGCCGTTGCATCGGCGCTTGCGGTCTTGCTCCTGTTTTCACCGTAAACGATGAAGTTTACGGCCGTCTGGATGCAGACGACGTTCCTGATATTCTCGCAAAGTATCAGAAATAATCAATCTTTAATCTTGAGGAAATCAAAATGAAAATTTCAACCATCAAGGAACTCCTCAATGCCGAAGTGCTTTGTTGTGAGGAGAGTCTTAATAAGCATGTCTATTCCGCTTGCGGAAGTGATATGATGAGTGATGTACTTGCCTACGTTAAAGATCAAGCTGTTTTGCTCACCGGTCTTGTTAATCCTCAGGTTGTTCGTACAGCCGAAATGATGGATATGAACTGTATCGTTTTTGTCCGTTCAAAAAAGCCCACACCCGAAATGCTTGAACTTGCAAAAGAGTGCGGCTTGGTTGTACTGGCTTGCAACAAGCGCCTTTATGAGGCTTGCGGTATTCTGTATAAAAACGGTCTTGTAGGGAGTGAAACCCATGGGTGATGAGCTTCGTTTTCACTTTAATGTTGACGGTGATAACTTCACTTCTGCAGGTCAGGCCTCAGTTCAGGTCAAAAAAGATTTGCGTCAATTGGGTATATCGCCCGAAACCATCAGGCGCGTATCAATCGCTATGTATGAGGGTGAAATCAATATGGTTATTCACGCAGGCGGCGGCAGTGCCGACGTCATTGTGAGTGAAGACCAAATTGTTATCATACTCGACGATACAGGCCCCGGTATTCCCGACATTAAACTTGCAATGCAAGAAGGTTATTCAACAGCCCCTGAAAGCGTCCGTTCCTTAGGATTCGGCGCCGGTATGGGATTACCCAATATGAAACGCTACACCGATGATATGAAAATTGAATCGGTTGTTGGCAAAGGCACAAAAATCACAATGGTTGTTAACCTTTGATTTCAACTTAGGCTGTTAGGTGAGAATATGAATACATACAAACATTCTGTGTCATTAGATGCGGCAAAGTGCACCGGCTGCACAACCTGCATTCGTCACTGTCCTACCCAAGCTATTCGCGTGCGCGATAAGGTTGCGGTTATAAATCCAGACAGGTGCATAGATTGCGGTGAGTGTATCAGGGTTTGTCCGCAAAAGGCAAAAAAAGCCAATTACAGCAAATTAGATAAGATTAAAAACAAAAAGTGGAAAATTGCTTTACCTGCCCCCACATTGTACGGTCAGTTTGAAGAGCTTGACGATGTCGACTTTATTTTGAACGGTCTGTTAGGCATCGGTTTTGACGATGTTTACGAGGTTTCTCAAGCGGCCGAATTGGTATCAGCATACACACGGCGCTACTTAAGACTTGATCAGGTTCCAAAGCCTGTTATCAGTTCTGCGTGTCCCGTTATGACAAGGCTTATTTCACTCAGATTCCCATCTTTGCGCGACAATATTATGCCAATGCTTCCCCCTATGGAGATTGCGGCTATAAAGGCTCGCGAAAGAGCTAAAAGGAACAATCCCGATTTGAAGGATGACGACATTTGCGTCTGCTTCATATCTCCCTGCCCTTCTAAGGTTAGTTATGTTAAAAACGGTTTCGGCAGTTACGTCAGCAAAGTAGATGAAGTTATATCAATAAAAGAAATCTACTTTGAACTTATCTCGGTTATGAAAAGAGATACCGAAAATGTACCTCTTTCAAAATCAGGTATGATCGGCATTAGCTGGGCTGCTTCGGGCGGTGAATCCTCCGCCATATTCAACGATAAGTACCTGGCTGCTGACGGAATTGAAAACGTTATTCGCGTACTTGACCAGATAGAAAACGGCAGTTTCCCTGCGTTGGAGTTCATTGAACTTAACGCTTGCCCCGGCGGTTGTGTCGGTGGCGTTATGACGGTAGAGAATCCCTTTATCGCAAAGGCTCGTCTGCAAACTCTTCGCAGATACTTGCCCGTTTCGCAAAACTTTCTTAACGATGACCAAGATAATTATGTGCCACCCGAATTTTTCTTCGAAAATCTTCCCGATTACAAGCCTATTAGCCGTTTAGGCGGAAGCCTTAGCGAATCGATGAAGATGATGGCACAAATTCAATCGTTAAAAGACACTTTGCCGGGCATCGACTGTGGCTCCTGCGGCGCACCAAATTGCCGCGCTTTTGCAGAGGATTGTGTTAAGGGTGAGGCCACTATTGAGCAGTGCCCCATTCTCACCATCAACAAGCTCAACGAAAACAAATGATAGCGGGTTGATATTATGACAGTTGAAAAGATTATAAACTCTTTACCTGTAAAGCCCTTATCTATTACCGATTCTAATCGCGAGATTGAGGGTGTATATATAGGCGACCTGCTTAGTTGGGTAATGGGCCGAGCACGGCAAAACGATTGTTGGATTACCATTATGTCTAACATCAATATTATTGCGGTTGCAGCCCTTGCCGATACCTCCTGCATCATTCTTGCAGAGGGTGTTGTGCCCGAACAAAACGTTATAGACACCGCCAACACAAAAGGCATCAACCTTTTAACCACCGAAAAAACTGCATATGAAATTGCAGTTATGATTTCGGAGTTGATGGCAAAATGAACCGTTATTATTACGATTTTCACATTCATTCTTGCTTATCCCCTTGTGCTGAAAACGATATGACGCCTAACAATATTGCCGGTATGGCAACTTTGGCAGGGCTTAACATCGTAGCACTGACCGACCACAACACCACAAAAAACTGCCCTGCTTTTTTTGAAGCAGCCAAAGCTAACGGAATTATCCCTATCGCAGGTATGGAGCTTACCACCAGCGAGGATATTCACGTGGTGTGCTTGTTTGAACATCTTGAGCAAGCGATGGAGTTTGATCAAAAAGTTAACGAGCAAAGAATTTTGATTGAAAACCGCACCGATATATTCGGTGATCAGTTAATAACCGACGGTGACGATAACGTTATAGGCACAGAAAAATATTTGTTATCAAATGCAACTATGCTTTCGGTTGACGACGCGTATGCGTTGGTAACAAACTGTGGCGGCATATGTTATCCCGCTCACATCGACCGTGAATCAAATGGAATAGTCGCCACTCTTGGTGCCTTTCCCGATTCTCCCCCATTCTCCCATGCCGAGCTGCATGATTTCGGCAAAAAGCAGGAGTATATTGACCGTTTCCCAATACTTAACAACTGTATGATGCTTAGCGGCTCTGATGCTCACTACTTATGGGATATAAGGGATAAGTCGGTATACTTTGAGTTGGATGACGAGCCTTACAGCTCGACTTTGGTCAGAAAGAAATTATTTGAAGTACTCAGAGGTTTGAAATGAAAGAGTTATCACTAAACATTCTTGACATTGCAAAGAACTCGGTTAAAGCAGGTGCTTCACTAATTGAAATCTTACTCACCGAAACCAATGAAAAGCTTACCATTTGCATTAAAGATAACGGCTGCGGTATGACCGCACAAACGGTGGAAAATGTTACAAATCCGTTTTACACCACAAGAACAACCAGAAAAGTCGGTATGGGTTTGCCGCTTTTCAAGTTGGAAGCAGAAATGACAGGTGGCTCGCTGTCGGTTGAGTCTTATCATCAGGATGAATATCCTGATACTCACGGCACAGTTGTTACCGCCGATTTCTATAAAAGCCACATCGATTTTATTCCGTTAGGAGATATTGTCGCTTCAATTGTGACCTTGATTCAAGGTTCACCTGAAATTGACTTTTTGTTCAAGCACACTCTTCTCTCTGGCGAGATTATTCTTGATACCCGTGAAATCAAAGAGGTGCTTGGAAGTGACATCCCCCTCAACAGTATAGAAATCATTAAGTGGATTACCGACTCGTTAAACGACGAGTACGGTGCGTTAAACCAATAAATTATTTTCAGAAAGGAAGATAATATATGAAATCATTGGCTGAGCTTGCAGCAATCAGAGATCGCATGAAGGATAAGGTTGTTATCCGCGAAGGCTCCGGTGATATTAGAGTTGTAGTAGGTATGGCTACTTGCGGTATCGCAGCAGGTGCCCGTCCCGTTCTCAACGCCTTCGTTGAAGAGGTTAGCAAAGCTAATCTTATGGAAAAGGTAACCGTTTCTCAGACCGGTTGTATCGGCATTTGCCAATACGAACCCGTTGTTGAAATCTTTGAAGCTGATAAAGAAAAGGTCACCTATGTTAAAATGACCGCCGAAAAAGCCCAAAGAGTTGTTGAAGAGCACCTCAAGGGTGGCAAGGTTGTTGCAGAATACACTATCAGTAACAACAAATAAGGAGGAATACAAACATGATTCGTTCACACGTACTTATCTGTGGCGGTACCGGATGTACCTCCTCAGGAAGTAAACTCATCCAGAATGCATTTGCTCAAGAGCTTGAAGCAATGGGCTTGCAGGATGAGGTAAAAATCGTAGAAACTGGCTGTTTCGGTTTGTGCGCTTTGGGCCCTGTTGTTATCATTCATCCCGAAGGCACCTTCTACAGCCGCGTTGAAGCAAGCGACGTTCACGAAATCGTTGAAGAGCACTTGCTTAAGGGCCGTATTGTTAAGCGTCTTGAATACAAGGATGTTGGCGAAAATCAACTCGATATCGAAAACGTTTCTCTTAACGATACCGCTTTCTATCGCTCACAGAAGCGCGTAGCATTGCGCAACTGCGGTGTTATCAACCCCGAAAACATTGACGAGTATATCGCAATGGATGGCTATCAGGCTCTTGGTAAGGCACTTACCGAGATGACTCCTCAGGAAGTTATCGACGTTGTGCTTGCTTCCGGTCTTCGCGGCCGTGGCGGCGCAGGCTTCCCCACCGGCAGAAAGTGGGCATTTGCTGCTGCTAACCAAGCTGATCAAAAATATGTTTGCTGTAACGCTGACGAGGGTGACCCCGGTGCATTTATGGACCGTTCAATCCTTGAAGGTGACCCCCACGCATTGATCGAGGCTATGGCTATTGCCGGTTACGCTATCGGTGCAACTCAGGGTTACGTTTACGTTCGTGCTGAATATCCCATCGCTGTTAAGCGTTTGCAGATTGCTATTGACCAGGCTCGTGAATACGGCTTGCTTGGCAAGGATATCTTTGGCACCGGATTTAACTTCGATCTTGACATCCGCCTTGGCGCAGGCGCATTCGTTTGCGGTGAGGAAACTGCTCTTATGACCTCTATTGAGGGTCATCGTGGTGAGCCCCGTCCCCGTCCTCCCTTCCCTGCAGTTAAGGGTCTGTTCGGCAAGCCCACCGTTTTGAACAACGTTGAAACCTATGCCAACATTGCTCAAATCATCCTTAAGGGCGCCGATTGGTTCACCTCTATGGGCACCGAGAAGTCAAAGGGCACCAAGGTATTCGCACTCGGCGGTAAGATCAAAAACACCGGCCTTGTTGAAGTTCCTATGGGCACCACTCTTCGTCAAATCGTTGAAGAAATCGGTGGCGGCATTCCTAACGGCAAGACCTTTAAAGCTGCTCAGACCGGTGGTCCTTCAGGCGGCTGCATCCCTGCAGAGCACTTTGACGTTGAAATCGACTATGACAACCTTCTTGCCATCGGTTCTATGATGGGTTCAGGCGGTCTTATCGTTATGGACGAAGACACCTGTATGGTTGACATTGCTAAGTTCTTCCTCGAGTTCACCGTTGACGAGTCTTGCGGTAAGTGTACTCCCTGCCGTGTTGGTACCCGTCGTTTGCTTGAGATCCTCGAAAAGATCACCTCTGGCAACGGCACTATGGAAGATATTGACAAGCTTGAAGAGCTTTCTCAATACATCAAAGACAATTCTCTTTGCGGTTTGGGTCAAACTGCTCCCAACCCCGTTCTTTCTACCCTCCACTTCTTCCGCGACGAGTACATCGCTCACATCAAGGATAAGAAGTGCCCCGCAGGCGTATGTAAGAATCTTGTTACCTTCAAGATTGTTGAAGACAAATGTAAGGGCTGCACCAAGTGTGCACGTAACTGTCCTGTTGGCGCTATTACCGGCACCGTTAAGGAGCCTCACGTAATTGATACCGCTAAATGTATCAAGTGCGGCGCTTGTGTTGACAGCTGTCCCTTCAAGGCTATTATTAAGGAATAAGAAAGGAGTGTGCCAGGTATGGAATTAGTAAATATGAAAATAAACGGCATGCCCCTGAGTGTGCCCAGCAATTACACCATCCTTCAAGCTGCAAGAGAAATGGGTATCGAAATCCCCACTCTTTGCCATATGAAGGGTATCAATGAAATCGGCGCTTGCCGTATCTGCGTTGTTGAAGTTAAAGGCGCTCGCTCTTTGGTTGCTGCTTGCGTAGCTCCCGTTGGCGAAGGTATGGAGGTTTTGACCAACTCTGAAAAGGTTATCAAGGCCCGTAAAATGACCGTTGAGCTTTTGCTTTCAAACCACAACTGCTCTTGCCTCTCTTGCAACAGAAGCGGCAACTGTGAGCTTCAGACCATGGCTAACAGCTTTGGCATCGAGAGCGCACAGGCTTTTGTTGGTGCTAAGACCGAGACTACTCTCGACGATAGCAACGTTGCTTTCATCCGTGACAACAGCAAATGTATCCTTTGCCGTCGTTGCGTAGCTGCTTGCTCTACTCAAACCGGCGTTATCGGTGCTAACAACCGTGGTTTTGATACCGTTATCGGTTGTGCCTTCGAAACCGGCCTTTCTGACGTAGCTTGCGTATCTTGCGGTCAGTGTATCACTGCTTGCCCCACCGGTGCATTGCAAGAGCGCGACGATACTCAAAAGGTATTTGACGCACTTAACGACCCCACCAAGACTGTTATTGTTCAGACCGCTCCCGCTACCCGTGTTGCTATTGCTGAATACTTCGGCAACCCCATCGGCACCATGGCAAAGGGCAAGATGGTTGCAGCATTGCACAGACTTGGCTTTGATAAGGTTTTTGACACCAACTTTGCTGCTGACCTTACCATTATGGAAGAAGCTACTGAGTTCCTTGATCGTTATCAGAACGGTGGCACCCTTCCCCTTATCACCAGCTGCTCACCCGGTTGGGTTAAGTATTGCGAGTCCTTCTTCCCCGAGTTCATCCCCAATCTTTCAAGCTGCAAGTCTCCTCAGCAGATGTTCGGTGCTGTTATTAAGACTTGGTACGCTGAGAAGAACGGCCTTGATCCCAAGGATATCGTTTCTGTATCAGTTATGCCCTGTACTGCTAAGAAGTTTGAAATTGGCAGAGATGACGAAGCCGCAGCAGGTATGCCCGACGTTGATTATGCTATCACCACCCGTGAGCTTGGCAGCATGATCAAGCGCGCTTGCATCGACTTTAACAAGCTCCCCGACGAAGAGTATGACAATCCCCTTGGCGAAGGTACCGGCGCAGCTGTTATCTTTGGTGCAACCGGCGGTGTTATGGAGGCTGCTCTCCGTACTGCCGTTGACGTTCTCACCGGCAAGGACAACGAGTCTTACGACTTTATCGAGGTTCGTGGTACCGATGGCATTAAGGAAGCTACCTATGATGTTAACGGCATTAAGCTTAACATCTGCGTTGTAAGCGGCCTTGACAATGCTAAGAAGGTACTCAACGCTGTTAAGAGCGGCGAGAAGAAATATGACTTTATCGAGGTTATGTGCTGCCCCGGTGGCTGTGTAAACGGCGGCGGTCAGCCCATCCATCCCAATTCTGTTCGCGAAACCATAGATATTAAGGCTGTTAGAGCTGCTGCTATCTATGAAGAGGACAAGAATCTTCCTCAGAGAAAGTCACACAAGAATACTGCCATCAAGCTTATCTATGATGAATACTTTGAGAAGCCCGGCAGCCACAAGGCTCATAAGATCCTTCACACCTCTTATGTTGACCGTTCAAACGTTCTTAAATAAAGATTCCATTAAAATATTCGTCCCCCAAGTAACTCTTGGGGGACGTATTTTTTACACATATTGATTTATATTGGATTTTATGCTAATATTTACTTGGTGATAAAAAATGAAAACCTACAAAATATTTTTTTTGAAGCACGGCCTTATTGAAGGCAACCTTACAGGTAAATATATCGGCACTACCGATGCTTTGCTTATTCCTGAAGGCTTAGCGATGCTAAACGCTATGAAGGAGCAATATATTTATCCTCAGGTTGACGAGTATTTTGTTAGTCCCTTAATGCGATGCAAACAAACAATGGCAGCCCTTTATCCTGATGCAGAGCCCATTGTTGTACCTGAGCTGGCAGAATATGATTTTGGTGATTTTGAAGGTAAAACCGCAAAAGAACTTGTCAATAACGAAGACTACAAAAAGTGGATTTCACCCGACTCTGCCCAGGTCAGCGCACCTAACGGAGAAAACACCGCAGAGTTTACTCAAAGAGTTTGTATGGCCTTTAACTCTATCGTTCAATATATGATGACCAACGACAAGCGCGATGCTGTTATTTGCACTCACGGTGGCGTTATATCTACCATTTTAGCGACCTATGGCTTTCCTCAGCGCACTGTATCTGAATGGGAATGTGTTGGCGGCAAGGGTTTTTGCATTCAAATTACACCCACCATTTGGATGAGGCAAGGTATGTTTGAGGTAATGGGCTTATTCCCATTTTTAAAGGAGGATTAAAGCAGATATTTAATGCAGTATAAAAAAGCGACTCCCGGTATCCCTCCTGTTGCGCTAACCGACAGATTGAATAGGTTTAACTCTAACCTTAGGGGCTCGTAAAACAGCCCTATAATCAGACAACCTACATAGGTCAGCAAGCCGGACAAAAGATAAAGCCAAAAATGCTTTTTTCGGTTAGGATGCTTTACAGACGTTATTATTAAAGCAAGCGCCATAACGATTAATATTACTGTTACTGCCATTTTCATACAATCACCTTGTAATATATATGATTTAGGAGTAGAAATATGCTAAAACGAATTATATCATTATTCATCTGCGTTGTACTTACCCTATTGTGCTTTGTAGGTTGCAATAATACACCCCAACCTGTTACAGAGGATGTGGAAAATTTGAAACTGTCATGCGGAATCAATATGTCAGGCCTTGAATACACCATCAGGGCAAGGTCACACCTTTATAAATTGTCAACTTATAAAAACGTTGCATCTCAAGGCTTTGACCATATACGTTTGCCTGTTGATTTTAGAAATTACTTAGATGATAAGGGTGAAATTAAAGGCAAATTCCTTAAAAAATTGGATAATATTATAAATATGGCTACCAGTCAAGGTCTCGCTGTTATGCTGGATTTTCACGGATGGCCTAATTTCAATACGGAAAAAGGCGATACTAAAACCTTTATTTCTATATGGAAAAGCCTTGCAGAGCATTACAAAGATTACTCAAATATGCTTTTGTTTGAACTTATCAATGAGCCTCACACCACCGATGGCGGCGACTTATCTATGGATAAGCTTATGAAGCTTCAGAACGAAGCAATTGAAGCCATCAGGGCTATTGATCCCGAGCGCACCATAGTAATTGCAACTGCAGAATGGAATGGCCCTTGGACGTTAAAAGATTTTACTCCGCCTGAATACGACAATCTTATTCTTGCAGTTCATATTTATGAGCCCTTGGATTTCACCCATCAAGGTCAGGCTTGGATGGGCACCTTAAACGACAGAGTACCGCTTACTACCGAAAACCATATGAAACTTAAGGCAACGCTTCAAGATATTAAGGAATTTACAAAGCGCTCTGATATGAAAATTGTTATCAACGAATTCGGTCTTACCACGACAGGTGCAATAAGCGATGATGATATGCACCGTTATCTGTCCACTATAACTAAGTTTGCAAAAGCAAACGATATTGGTTGGACCTATTGGGAGTATAACGAAAGCTTTGGAGCCTATAAGCGCGGTTTCTTGGGAATCGGCGGCAAATGGCGCGAACACGTGCTTAATGCTCTGTTTTTGAAAGACTAAATAAAAAGAACCTCCTCAACTGAGTAGGTTCTTTTTTGTTATCACATTTTAGTAAAGTAAGGCAAGCGTTCGAGAGGAGCGTCAACAGTTATTGTCTGACCGCCCTCGTATTCGACGCCGTCGTCGGCAAGCCATCTGCCCTTGGGGAGTATTACATCGCGAGTGCGTGCACCCTTAACGAGCACGGGAGCAACCAGAATGTCACTGCCAAGCATAAACTGATTATCGCAAGTTTCAAATCCGCAATCAGGGAATTCGTAGCACATATGACGTACAATAGGCTCGCCTGTTTTAGAGGCGTTAACGCCCAAATTATAGAAGGTCTCGCCATACTTCTCGTGCAACTTTATGCAGCTTTTAACTATTTCATAATTCTCTTTGGTAAGCACACGCCAAGGTGCGATTGACATTTGCATCATTGCGGTGAAGGTGCTTGCCTGAGTCCAACGAACAAAAAGCTCTTGGTCGAATTCAAACTCACTGTCGGCAGCAAAGCAATCAAGTATACCACCGCCAACCATATCAGGGCAACAATATGCGTAGCCTGCCAAGCCCTGTGTTATGGTATGAGGAATAAGGGTGTTGATGCCATACTCTGTCCAGCTGTGATACTTGTCGTGCAGACGGGCAACAAGTCCCATACCGCCGCAATTCCATGCAGCACGGAATTCATTGAAGGGGTATTTTTCACCGAATTCGTTGAAGGCCTTGGTTTGCTCGCGACCAAGCATAGGCTGATAAATATTATCATCGTCACGGTAGAAATATCCGTCACCTGCGTCGAACTTAAAGCCATCAACGCCGTAGTTATCAATAACACTTTGCAACTTTTCGTGGAACCAAGCGACACATCCGGGGTTGGTTAAATCCATCATACAGCTGTCACCGCTCCACCAGTCGCGGATTGCAGGGGTTTCGGTATCTTTATACATACAAAGATAACCCAACTTGCGCAACTCTTTAAAGCGCCAGCCTGCTGATGAAACAATGGGAGACACCCAAAACATAACCTTAAAGCCAAGCTCGTGCAAACGGTCTACCATCTGCTTGGGATGAGGGATTTTGCGCATATTGCAATATTCATAAACGCCGTAATCCTCTTGCCAGCCACCGTCAATCATAAGCACACCGGGAGTAAAGCCGTTTTTAACGATGCTTTCGGCATATTCGATTATTCTGTCTTCAAACTGTTCAACACCCAACTCAATCCAAGTATTGTACTGAGGAGCAGTGAAGAAAAGCTTGTCGGGCATTTTGCCGTTAAACGGAAAGTGCTTTTTCATTACAGCGAGATAGGCACCGCGCAAATTCTCATATCCTTCACACAATTCGCCATCGTCGAGCAAATCGAGAGAGATAACACCATTCTTAACCTTACCGGTAAAAGGCTTATCGCTCCAAAAATAGCGGCCTTTAGATGAAACCATAACGGGTGCGTATTGATCTGCTTCATTACCACCATACATTGAAAACTCGTGGTCAGATTCAACTGTGTAGGGAGTAAAGTGAGCTGAATTAACGCAACCTGTCCACCAATATTCGCCGTCTAAAATTTTAATATCCATTTATTGACTCCTTAGAGAGTATTTACTAGATTTTATCATAAAATGATATAAAATAACAATGTAATTTAATGCTATTTATTATAAAAAATTGTATTTTTGTGTCAACCGATAAAATTATCACATGGCCGCTAACACATCATTTAATGATTTTGTTGCAGTGCGCGGATTCACATCACCACACTAGATTAGTATAACAGAAAGCGGAAAATATCGCAACTACATTTTGGCATAAAATTCAAAAAATCCCATTCTTTTGAGAATGGAATTTTTTGTTGTTTATCCTTTTATAGAGTTATACAAGGCAAAAGCGAAGAACTAATTGCCTTGGTTAAAACTAATCTCTGATTTGATAATATTTATTAAAGTCTGATTTTCTTTTTAATAATTTCGCCGCCGACTTTAATATAACTATTTAGCCCGTCGTAGCCCGCTACTATGTTGCAACCATAAACGGTTGCCTCAAGCGCGTGGGGTTGCTCAACAAGCGCCACATATTCGTCGTAAACGTTACCGTTTATAACAAGTTCGTTCACCTTTTTAACTCGGCGATATGTAATAACCGTTCCGTTATGCTCGACTTCAAGCAAAGTTCTAAACTTAACATCGTTATCAGCCATACGCAATGGGGTTGAATCCATTACAACAGCGCTAACTTCGGCTTGGTTTTCTGCTGTTTCTACCGCTTGTTCGGGTATTTTTTTCAACTTATAATAAGCCAAAACACCGCTGATGACCGATACCAACAGCCAAGCATGGAAAATAATATCAATTATCGATTCCATAGCTATACCTAGCAAAGCCACAGTTGCAATAGTATCAAAAATTACAAAAACCGATGCACAAATAAGCCAGCCCACTCGGTTATTTTTGGAGAAAAGCCAACAAAGGAAATATAAAATCAATATTACAGCAACAATTCCTAACAAAACAGTTAAGAACGAGCCGCCTAAAAACGGAGCATCAGCCCAATCATCAACATAAAATTCGGCAGGCATATTGCCTGAATAAATACATCCAAAAAGAGCTATGTAGTAAGGCACATATAACGAAAACAAAAAATAAGAAGTGCTATCGACAAACAGCAACACAACATTTATTACCGTAAAAGCAATCGCAATAAGCAAATTTGTTCTGGCACCATTGTATTTGCCTTCTAATTTTTCTCGTTCGGTAAGTACCCTGCCACTTCCGGAAATTCTTGCCATAAAAATTCTCCTTTCAAAATTCCTTTGTATTTAATATATGCTTGTGTTAAATTGGGAACAAATTTAGCCTCCCTTGCCCTAAAGGGAGGGGGACCGCGTTAGCGGTGGAGGGATTTTCTTAATCAAAACTTCAAGCTGTTAATATATTTTTCCGCTTCATCAATGACTGTTTCATACCATTTAGGTAACATTTCTTTGGCTATTTCATATTCAACCCATTTATATTCCTTAATTTCATTACAATCTATTTTTATTCCACCTTTGTGTTCACAAAGAAATAGCACAACCGTCTTTTGTTTATTATCAGGCACATCATATTGTATTTCCATTTTGAAATTTGGTTTAAATTCAGCCTTTATACCCACTTCTTCATATATTTCACGCTTTGCGGATTGCCTCGCTGTTTCAAACGCCTCGCTATGACCTTTTGGCACACTATACAATCCTGACCTTTTTTGTAAAATGCAAAGGTATTCTGTTTTATCATTTATCTGTCTATAAATAATTGCGCCGCAAGATTTTTGATACATCGCGTCAATATAAGTTTCATAATACTGTTCCTGAAAGTGTATGTATTGTGCAATTTCTGCTTGATTAAAACACACACCCTCTGGTACGGCTATAAGTTTATCTTCAACATCATTCATACGATAAACAACACCAATTATTTTAGCAACATAATCAGTTACAGGTTTGTCAACGCCAAGCAAATATACATCAAGTTCTTCACCGTCGCCACCAAACACTTCAGGGATATATCCATAATTGATAGGATATGTTAGAGCATAATTTTCCTTTTTATGTACATAACCTATGGGGCGGTCTATTTTAATATTAACCATCTTACCAAGATATGAATTAACAAGAGCTTTCCTTTCTTCCATATTCATAACGGTTTTATATCCCTCCGTCACGGCTTTGCCGTGCCACCTCCCTTTAGGCAAGGGAGGCTCTCGTTTTCAACTTGTGGAAGTCATTTCCACAAGTTATAAATTCCGCATAACAACAAGCATTTTCTTAAACTTAATATAACATTTTTTACTGTTATTTTCAAGTTATATATGCAAATAGAGTTATCCAGAAAATATGAGATAACTCTATTTTTGATGGTATGACAAAAGTCATACCGACACACCCAAAATCATACGAAAGAAAATGCAGTTAAAAACTTTGTTTTTAAGCAGTAAAACTGCCGAAAGTATGACGGCTATTCCTGCCTTGCCTTTTTCTTTTTCAAATTCTCCTTAATTATATCTATAACCCAAAATACAAAAGTGACTATTATTCCCGTTTGCAAGGTGAATATCGTATTATTAACAAAGTCAAAAGTTCTCGTCATAATTATGATATAGCAAATGGGAGCAATAAGAGAAACCAAAAAAACAATTATATGTTTCTTTCTGCCTGTAACCGTTTTCTTGCTTAAAAAACGAAGTATAATTTTATATATAAAGACAACAACAAATGACAATATAAGTGATGGAACAAAAGTATTTACAAGAGCTATTATAAAAAATGGGTCACTAATCATTAATCTAAAATACATTGCTCCGTTTGATGTGTTTAAAACAAAATAGATAACAGAAATAAAACTTAAGCATAAAAAAGGTATTAAAAACCACAAAAATTCTTTAAATTTCTTCATCATAACTCATCTCCTTAGTATAATTATTCTATCATATTTACAAATTCATTTCAACGGTCTTTTTGTCCCTATTGTAGCACAAGCATAGCATAAAAGTGGCGAAAAATCAATGCAGAGCATTGTATCTCATCAATTCCTGTTCTCATTGCCACCACAACTCATTATAACATAGTCTCGGTGGTATATTATGCCAACCAACTGAGTACGCTGTTAAATCTCCTACAGAGTATGTTAATATAGATAAATCCGGTGAAAGCAGCATTATATCATTATAATAAAATTGTGTCGCTAATAACTCTCTGCTAAATGTTGTATACATATCTTCTGCACCAAAGAGATGTAATATTTCATGTGCAACTGTCGATGCCCTGTCTTTTTGAACTGCCTCACCTAAATATCTTCTAAAGATAACGGCATGCTCAGCATAAGCTCCATATCCGATAGAATTGCAATTTCGTGCATAAGAGATACCGTCTTTATTTAGCAGATTCAAAAAAATCAAATCATTTTCTCCCTGTTGATTTTTATAATAAGAATATATATCCCAGTTATTCTCAAACCCTAATTTTTGTGCAGCTTGGTCTAATACATCCTTTGAAGAACCGCCCACATTTAAATTTTTATTCACCGTACCATCATATTTTAAAGACTTGTTTGTATTATATTTTGATAAGCTTTCAATTTTGAATTTCAGGTTATTGTTGTGTTTTTTTGCTTCATCTTCAAGAAAAGCTAACGCCGGTTTAATGGCTGTTTCTGTAAAATCATCAATTTCTTGTTTTTCCCAATGGCTCTTATTATCATCAATAAATAATATAACAACAAGAACATCATCCGAAAGTTTTTTATTGTTTCCCAACCAAAAATTAGGTCTTAATTCTTCTTGTGTCATATCTGTTATTCCAGGCAAAATTTGATATGATTTTGAACTACTTGTTTCAGTATTATTTGACGATGACACATCACTGTCGATGTTGGGATTTTGTGTACTGCTGTCAAAAGGCGTTTCATTTAATGATACTGAATTTGATGATGAATCGCTGTTCGTCTTGCTAGATGTTTCTGTATTGCTTAACGTTTCCGTATTACTTGTCAGCTTTTCCTCAATATCACAAGCAGAAAAACTAAATACAAGAACTGCAGCCAACAATAGGCATATTAATTTTTTCATTTGATCACCGCCTTGGGTCTATTATATGTTTGTGTTTAATTAGGGATAAATTGCTATTGCAAAGAAAAACTAATGTCCGTTAAAAAATCGGACGGTGCAGTGTTGTTAAGAACAGGTTGAAGATTAAATACCAACTCACCGTTTGGCAAAGAAGGAGTAGTAACCTTATAGAATAGTTGAATAATACAATCTTCCCAATTGTAATTTGAATTTCCGGAAGTTAGTAGTATGATTTTATTAGGCTCGCCAAGTCTTGAGATTATATCATCAAGAGTGGAATCCTTGTTTATTCCTTCAATCATTTCAAAGTCAGGTCGGGTCGGGCTTATACCTTCCTGATATCTGAAAGTGTTTTCATAACACATAAAGGAAAGTTGTGTTATGTAACAATCATTAAAATCTCTTGAGTTGCCATAAAAATTCATAATATAGGCAGTAACCATATTACCGTCAGGTGACTTAAAGAAAGCTGAACCTTGTAAAATGCTATTGTCAAAAGATTTTTCTACTATTGTAAAACCTTTGTTTAATAGATCGGAAACCTTTATTGGTATTGTAATGGTTATACCGTCAATTGTCACATCATAATTTGACACTTTGTGGCTAATAGACTTATCTGTTTTCAAATCATAAGTATAGTGCACACTTTTATATCCATTACCAAAACTTGAACTGTAATCTTCTTTTAAAACATCATAGTCATTAAGATTTAGTTTTTTAGATACCTCGCGAACAAAATCGTCATGGTCTATGATTCTGCCTATTCTATTATTTGTATTTAAGGCAGTCAATTTATAAAAAACATCAGACATTCTGGATTTGTTATTTAAATCGGTGATATAAACTGCAGAACCGTCATTTTGCAGGGTGAGCTCTCTATCTTTAGAATTATTAAGATAAAAAGCAAGATTTGTTTTTCCTGAAATCCTATTACTTGCCGCCAACTCAAGTCTTATACAAAAGCCAAATTTACTGTTGTGCATAGCACTGATTTTTTTGATATCGTTATTGGTTATTATTGACGTTCCCGAACTGTTTTTGAAAGCAACAGGATTATTGGTAACAGATGATTCCCCAAATAAAACTGTTCCGTCATTTAAAACAATGCCATCATCTATAAACGAATTATTAGAAGCAAACAGGCCCTCTAACTGCTCGGCGGTAAAGGTTTGTTTTTTATGTATAACAAAGCAAAAATTATCGTTAAATTTTATGTCGTCTGCAACATATTTATAGTTACCGTTTCCTTCAAATCTGCCACAATTTATGCCGATAACCTTGTCGCCCTCAAAATATACGGTATATTCATAATTCTCTTGGTCGTAATTTTCAACCAATTTAAAACCATTAACATATTTATGCGACGAAAATGACATAGCTTTCTCTGTTAAAGAGGTCTGCATACAAGAATAATATCGTTCACCTTTTTTAAAGGTAATCATATTGTTGAAATTGTTGCGGGTAATAACAACTTCTACGGAGCCTGTTCCACCAAGTTTTTGTGCTAAAAATCCTTTGGTATCATTTAGCGTAATGGTGAAATAGCTGTACATAGTTATTGTAAAGGTTGAATTAGCATTTATACTAGTTGCAGTGGAGTTTGCAAGATTTAATAATTTGAAACCTTTATTGTTTGCTAGTGTCGTAACTTTTGGTTTTTGAGATGAATCAGATAACAATACAACTCCGTTTTCCGCTATTGCTTTTTTAACAGCATAAAAATTCAACTTATCTAAACTGTTAATTTTCACATTTTCTGTTGTAATGCTACTTGAAATATCATTGTTGGAACTATTATCATCTTTGTTTTGTGTGGCACTATTTGAAGATGTTTTATTGCCGGAGGAAGTATTATACGAAGAACTGCTATTCACCTCATCATCTTTTTTTGCGGTGTTTTTCTTACAACCAACAAAAGAAAGGATAAGGATTAAAGACAATATAATTGCAAGAACTTTTTTCATAAAGATTCCTCCTGATTTTGGCTTTTAAAATATACTTCCAGTTCATCAATAGTAAAGGTTTGCTTTGTGTAGAGAACAACACAAAAATCTTCAATAAATGTTACATTATCTACAGCATAATTAGTAGGCACGCTGTGAAAAGGTGCACACTCAAAACCTATAACCTTTGAGCCATCATAATGAACTGTAAATTTATAGTTTTCTTGCTCTAAATTTTTAATGATATTGAATCCATCAATATATTTGTGAGAAGAAAATTCGCTACTGCTCTTATTTGAATCGGGGTTATAATCACCACCATTTGCAAAGCATGTATAATATTTTTCTTCACGCTTAAAGGTTATCATTTCTCCTAAATCGTCGATATTATTTTTTGTAACAACAACCTCAACTAAACCTGTTCCGCCGAGTTTTTGAGCCAAGAATCCTTTTTCATCATTAAGCTCAATGGTAAAGTATGTCACCATTGTTGTGGTGAATACTTTGTTACGGTCTATTGGATTTTCTGTATAAGTTTTATTTAGCATTATAATCTTTGGTGAAGAAACATTGTTACTCATCCCAAACGGGAAGAGTGAATTTTCGCTAATAATCTTTTTGGCAGAATAAAAGTTGATTTTATCAATGCTATCAATATTGTATTTTGTTTCTATAACAGGCGGGTCGCTTGGAATAACGGTTGATGGAGTATCATCAGAAGGCTCAGAGGGTGTAACGTCATCCGAATTTGAGGAAGTACTGTTATCGGTTGAGGAATTATTAGAATTATCCGACACATTTTGTGAGTTATCTATAACAGGTATATTGCTGTTAAAAAATCCGATTTCCCATAATGTGAAACTTGTAATTATAACAATACAACAGCAAAGAGTAGGAGCAACTACACTTATAATAATTCGCTTTTTTCTCTTTTGCATTGCTATATGTTTTTCTCTGCGTTCGAAGACACTATTTGCTATTTCATTATAGCTTTTCATAATGAAATCCCTCCTTATCTAGTAACGATTTAAGAGATTGTTTTGACCTATACACTAAATTTTCAATTTGGCGTTTGGTTTTTCCCATTATCTGTGCTATTTCTTCGTTTGTAAATTCTTCAAAAAAGCAAAGCCACAGAACCTGACGGTATTCAGGTTTCAAACTGGACATAGCCTTATGTACAATAATTTTTCTTTCGTTTTTTATGTATATAGATTCAAGGTCTGTTTCATCTTTCAAAAAATTTTCCATATCTTCTATTGAAGACATAGAAAATTTAGAATTACGCCTTGTATAATCTATTGCAACATTTCGCCCAATGGTGTAAAGCCAAGTTTTAAATGAACTCTTCTCGTTAAATTTAGGTTTTTTAACCGCAAGCTTAAAGAAGGTTTCTTCCATTATCTCTTCGGCTACATAAATATTATTTACATAACCGTTTAAATAAAGAATTAAACCGTCTTTATAATCTTTAATGATTAAGGTTAAACCCTCATCATCACCATCAAGGAAACGGCGGTAGCTACTTGCATCGTTATCCATTTGGTATCCCTCTCTTTGTTTTCTCCCCGTTTATTAGACGAGAAGGGATATAAAAACTCTCAGTAATTTGTAAAAAATTTACTTAATTTGATTGTAGCATAAAATTCAATCTTATTCAATTGGTAAGAAAGACTTATTAAAATTTATAATTATTTCTTGAATTTTATAAAGCATTTTTTAATTTATTGAATTAAAAAAACAAACCTTAAAAAGAATAAAATCTCTGTTTTAAGATCTGTTTTTCGTCTTATGTTTAAAATAAACTTAGTGAAATTTAAGGTATGACAAAAATCATACTGACACACCTAAAATCATACAAAAGATAATACAGTTGAAAACTTTGTTTTTAAGCAGTAAAACAGCCGACAGTATGACGGTTATTCCTGCCTTGCCTTACAAATTTAATAAAAAAGTAAGGATAAATGATTATTTGTCCCTATTGTAGCACAAGCATAGCATAAAAGCGGCAGGGGTGCAAGTTATTAGTGATATTCTGTGCTGCGCACAGAGTAATATTATGCCTTACGGCATAGTGATATTTTTGCCTTTGGCAAAAGTGGTATTATATTCGCCCCAAAACTCGCGAAGCGAATATAACTTGCGAAGCAAATATAGCTGAGCGAAGCTCAATATCACTCGCCGAAGGCGAATATAACTGAAAAAACTCCTTGATAAATATCAAGGAGTTTTTTCTGGGTGTTTTGAACTTAGTGGCACGAATAAAATGTATCTGAAAACCATTATTATCTATGTTTTTCTACATCCGTTAAAATTCCAAGCCACACTCCCATAAAGCAGGTAACAAGGGGAGAAAAACCGTTTGGGAAATAACGAATATAGTTTGGCACACTCGCAACAATTCCAATCACACTAACAATCAAGAAAAACCACGAACCAAAACGCATAAATTTCGGTGATGCGTTAATTCTTACAATTTTAAACCCGAATCTGATTCCGAAATAGAAAAATGGTAATCCTATCACGGTTGCCACGATGATCGTTATTTTATCATCGGGATTTCCAAAGATAATTTCAAGCAACAATAAAGCAAACGAGACAACTCCATATATAATTGCAATTAGTTTTCGTTTCTTAGCAAGTTTTTCAAGCATTTGTGTTTTTCCTTTCAAAATTATTTGTTATCTTGATTCATTATAGCATAAAAGCGGAGACGCCGCAAGGTTTAGTGATATTCTGTGCTGTCGCACAGAGTGATATTATGCCTTGCGGCATAGTGATATTTTTGCTATCGCAAAAGTGATATTATATTCGCCTCTTAACTGCCCGAAGGGCAATATCACTTAGGCGTAGCCTAAATATCACTGCGAAGCAATATCACTCGCCGCAGGCGAATATAACTGAAAAAACTCTTGTTCAAAAAGAACAAGAGTTTTTTCTGGGACCGACACTCAAAATGGAACCGGTCTAAAAACCGAGAATTTCCCTCTATTCTATTGTCGTCCAAGAAATTTTTGTCGTATTTCCATTCCAATCATCAAAATACTTTTCAACTTCATCCTTTGTGGCAGACTTTTGATTCAACTGATATGTATTTGCCGAATCATCCTTGTATGCAAGATTTGTTACTACAGAGTCAAGTTCCTCAAAAGAAACTCTACTTATCGCAGTATAACTATTATATCTAACGTTTAAAAAACTGCCGTCCGTCTTAATATCTTGTAAACTAATATTTTCAAGAATATACCCATTCACATTTTTGTTATCATATCGAAGAATAAGAAAAAATTTCAGCGTGGCATCTACAATTACCAATTCCTCTAAACCATCTGAATCAAAATCAACATAAGCATATCCTTGTGGAATAAACGGATTTAAAGCACTGTTCTCTGTGTGAAATCTAAATTCTTTCAAGCTTTCTTCAGTAACTTTATCAAATACCATACATTTATAAGAAAAGTTTTGCTCTTTATCTAAAACTTTTTGTAAAAGTTCTTTTGCCTCACTATTTTGCTTTTCAGAATTATTGCAACCGACAAAAGATAAACACATTACCAGACACATAAAAATAGCTATTAACTTTTTCATACAATCACTCCCTTGGATGTATTATAGCATAAATTTGCACGAAGTGCAACACCGTTGGGCGTCAGTCCACATCGTTTGTGCGAAGCACAACACTGTTTGCCGTTAGGCAACATCGTTTTGTGTCGCTTATTGAAAACGATGTTCTCGCTTCGCTCGAAATGATGTTGACCGCAAGCGGTCAAACGATGTTGTGTCCGAAAAAGAACTGGGTGAAAACTGGGAATTTTCACAATTTATTTACCATTTTAACAATTCAAAAAACATTTCTACAATTACCGCACCAGAAACCAAGCCAATAATTATTGAACTAACAACGACCAAAGTCTTAATCCATTTTTGTTCTATCTCTTTTTTATATCGAAAAAGTAAAACTGCAAAATATACAAATTCAGAACATAATAAAATTATCGAAAGAATTATGGGTATTTTCTGATTCAATGTATCTGCGAACAAATTCATCTTGGTCGTATCAAATTCAAAAGGTTCGCAAGGAATTTTGGGCAGTAAACAAAAAAACAATGTTAATGCAACAATAAAAATTGCACACAAATAAAATGATAAACCTACAATAGACATTTTATTTCTATCTTTTTTTAGTGTGTATTTACCTTTATCAAAGAAACTCTCTTTTTCAATCAATATTTTTGCCAATGTGTTGTTTTTAACTGTAATGTACTTACATTTAGAGATTCTGCTATCATAGCAAGTACTTATTCTTGCAAACACGAGAATAAAGAAAAGAAGAATCGGGAGCATATACACAGTATCACCGCCTTGGGTGTATTATAGCATAAAAGCGGTAAAGCCGCAATAATTATTCATTATTCATCAGCGAACAAAGTGAGCGACTTCAATATTCATCGTTCATTTAAAAATCCGTTCTCTTTTAATGAATAATGAATGATGAATATTGAAAAATGAATAATACAAACGAAAATCCGCCCACTTGCGTGAACGGATTTTCGTTTGTCTCTCGTGTCCGAAAAAGAACTGGTCAAAAACCGAGAATTTTTACAAATTATTGAATTTCAAAATTTAAATAATAACCCCCAACCGATATAAATAAAGTACGATTAAATTTTGAACTTATTTTTGCAGTGCCGTCTTTTCCATCTATAACCACAGCATAACTTTGTCCTATAAACCTCCCCCAAGAAGTGACTTTGTAGGTGCCTTCATAGGTTTTCCCATTCGTTCTATCGCTTATAGTAAGTTTACCGTCTTTTGCTGTACAGGTGAGTTCTATTTCTTTAGAAAACGCAAAAAGATTACTGTCATCATCAGAAAAATCATATCCGATTTTATGTGCTACCACAGAAAACGGCTCTGCTTTTTGTGCCATAGATAACACCCAAGTGTGTGTTTCAATAGCAGGCCTTGCAAAAACAGCATAAAGAATTATACATAATACAACTAATATTGGAATAAAAATATATTTTTTAATTTTCAAGACAATTCACCGCCTTTAGTATATTATAGCATAAAAGCAACAATAAATCAACGGCTTGCCGTTGTATATCATCAATTCCGTAGGAATTGCATATCATCAACTTCGAAAGAAGTTTTAGATCATCAAGCCGACATAAATACACACTTCGTGTGATGATATACGCCTTCGGCGAAGATATACACGACTTTGTCGTGATGAAATGCCAAGCCTGTCGGCTTGGATAAAAAAACTCCCGTTCCGAAGAACGAGAGTTTTTTGGGTGTTTTGAACTTAATGACACGAATTAAAAGTGCATGAAAGCCTGATTTTCCTCGATTGTATTTCTGAATTCTTAACTTTAAGAAAGCAGTGAAAGAACAATTGCAATTATCGTAGGACACAATGCCATAAATATTAACCACCCTTTATTGTGTACCTCAACTTTAACATCGGGACAATATCTTTTTATTTTACGCAAACCATAAAACGGGAAATGCATAATATCAAGCTCATATTCTCCTGCGTTTTTTATAGAAAAGGTTGCGCAGGCAGGTCTATATCTAAATCGTGAGTGCATAGCCGTTTTAAATGAAACACCTTTAATGTCAGTCCACAACAGTAAATCATTTTCGGTGTGTATCCCTTTATCATCAAGAACGCATATCACCTTACCGAAACAAAAACGATTTAATATTGATAAGAAAATTAATGGTATCAAAACTACACCCCATATTACCGCTGTAACAGGCAAGGTTTTTAAAAATGCAGATATGAGTTCACCAAAAAGCCATTCCCCACTCTCTTTCCACTCCATAATTAGAATCATAATGGGAACCATAGGAACGAAAGAAAGGAAAATGCCTAAAATATAGTTAAAATACTGTATGCGGATATTATCACCAGATAACCGTTTTAACTCCGGTTGCTTTGTTTTTGGTGCTATAGTATATAGATGCTCTAGAAAACTCGGTAAATTTTCTTTTTGTGTGTCAATAGTCAAAACTTTTGGAGATGCTGTTATTCTGCAAGGTGCTCCCTCGTTAAAAGCAATATCAATAACAAACTGTTTAAAAATAGCGGTTTGTTTGACTCTTATAGATTTAATATCTAATGGTACGCGCGTTGTATATGTAATCTGTTTACCTGTTCCAGAAACAAGTGCAATCAGCAAATAATGCTCTGTAAACCCGAAATAACCATAATACTGTGTGTTTCCCTGATTAAGCAATCCATAAATGGGGTGCATTAGTGTTTCATCATCTTCTAATAAATCGGTTAGAGCCTCAATCATAAGTTCTTTATATGTCATCATATCACCGCCTTGGGTGTATTATAGCATAAAAGCGGGAATAAATCAATGTGGAGCATTGTATATCATCAATTCCGCAGGAATTGCATATCATCAACTTCGAAAGAAGTTGTAGATCATCAAGCCGACATAAATACACACTTCGTGTGATGATATACGCCTTCGGCGAAGATATACACGACTTTGTCGTGATGATATACCAAGCCTGTCGGCTTGGATAAAAAAACTCCCGTTCCGAAGAACGAGAGTTTTTTGGGACCGCCACTCAAAATGAAACCGATCTAAAAACCTGATTTTCTTTAATACTCTTGGATTTTTCTATTTAAGATAATTATATTTACAATTTGGGCATTTGGGATAATCAATATCGTGTGATTCCCCACATTTTGGACAAGTCCGTTGCCAAATTTTATCTTCAACAGTTTCATCAATTTCTTCTTTTTCCAATTTGCTTTTTTCTCTATAGTATTTTTTTGCCTTTTTAAGATAGACCAAACCTAAACGTATGAAAAATGAAGATATTGCTAACATTATGATTAACACAATAATTTTATTTGCCAAAGGAGATTCAATTAGTCCTGAAGAATGAACATTAACATCAGCAAAGAATAAAAACAAGCCCAATATTAAGAAAATAGCAGAAGCAAAAAAACAAAAAATTGATAATGGTGTTGCATTACCAGGTGCAGATACCGTAGGTGGCACTCTACCTGTGCCAATATAATACCCTGGGTTAAACATATTATTTTGAAACTCCGTAACTTCTTTTAAAGAGTCATATTCTTGTTCAAAATCTTTGTCATTTTTGTTCATTACATCACCGCCTTGGGTGTATTATAGCATAAAAGCGGCGATAAATCAATGCGGGGGCATTCAATTTATAATCCGTGGCAAAGCCACACATTACTTCTTCACTATTCACTATTACCTCTTACTTTCCAAAAATCCCGTTCACAAATTTTTAGTGAAAAGTGAAGAGTTAAGAGTGAAAAAGTAAAATCCCGAACGCTTTCGCATTCGGGATTTTTGTCATTAGTGTCCGAAAAAGAACTGGTCAAAAACCGAGGAATTTCTTTATTTTAATCCGTTTTCTTCTTTTCTCGTATTATAAAAATACACAAAAAAGCTGAAATAATTAACGGAATAATCCACATAAGAAGTAGAAAAATATCGATTGACAATAAGCCAAAAATCAAAAAAGGTGATGCAAAATACAACACGTCACAAATTGCGATTATGATTGTAAAATAAAAAGAATTTCTTTTTATGAACAATAAAACGACGTGAACTATAAATGCAAAAGTCGCAGGAACAATAAAAAGTATACCAAAATTTCTAGGTGTGCTTAGAGACCCAAAGCACAGTATTGAATTCAGCAAATAATATATAGATAAAACTGCTATTAAAATTTTCTTCACAACACCACCGCCTTGGGTGTATTATAGCATAAAAGCGGCAAAACTGCAATAATTATTCATTGTTCATCAGCGAAGCGACTTCATTTTTCATTATTCATTCTAAAATCCGTTCCCAGTTAATGAATAATGAATGATGAAAAATGAATAGTGAATAATACAAACGAAAATCCGTCCACTTTCGTGAACGGATTTTCGTTTGGTGCTGGTGACCGGACTTGAACCGGTACAGTGTTGCCACCGGGGGATTTTAAGTCCCCTGCGTCTGCCTATTCCGCCACACCAGCGTACCTATTGATTATAGTGGCAAAAGCGCTCGGTGTCAAGGGCTTTTTGTCACAATCAAAGCAAATCCTGAACAGTTGCAAAACGGTAATCGCCATTTTCCAACAACTCAAAGTGATTCATTGCAATGCCTATTCCGCGAGCTACGCAATAGCCGACGTCATCGGCAACGCTGATGCTCAAACCAAGGCGATGAGCAAGCGCATCAGCCATACCCTTAAGCAAGGCCGTGCCGCCTGTCAAGAATATTCCGCCCTCTGAAATATCGCCCACAAGCTCGGGAGGAGTTTGGTTAATAACCGTTTGAACAGCGTTGCAAATTTGCTCTATAACCTCACAAATTGCATCGTAAACCTCGTTACCTGTAATTTCAACGGCGGCAGGCATACCTGACGATACGCTTAAGCCCTTTACCATCATAGCAATCTCAATCTTTCGGGGTAATGCAGCGCCGATTTGATGCTTAATATTCATTGCGGTTTGCTCACCAATGAGCAAATTATACTCGCGCTTCATATATCGCATAATAGCAGCATCTATATCTGCACCTGCGATTTTTGCCGTTTCACAGCGAGATATACCGCCCATAGACATAACCGCAACGTCGGTAGTGCCTGCGCCAATATCAACTATAATAGTGCCGTGGGGGCGCTTAAAATCGACACCCATACCCAATGCGGCGGCTACAGGAGCTTCAATAGTGCAGACACTTCTTGCGCCCGATGCCTGAACGGCATCAATTACCGAGCGTTGCTCAACGTCGGTTATACCGCTGGGGATAGACACAACAACGCGAGGCTTGGTGATTGTTTTGCCAAGCACACGATTCATATAATTATCGAGCATATATTCTGTAGCATCGTAATCGACAATAACTCCGCGCTCAAGAGGACAAACGGTGCTGTACCTTTCGGTTGAGCGGCCGATTGCGCGTTGGGCATAATGGCCGAAGTTGACGGGAATTTCGTCATAGTTATCCATAAGCACGACCGACGGCTCGGACAAAACAATTTTTCTGTTTTTAACGATAACCGTTTTGGCTGTGCCCAGATCGATACCAATATCGTTGAACATTATACCCCTCCTCACATTTTATCTTTTAAAATTATATACAAAAACCGCTCAATTGTCAACGCTTGCGTTGAGTTAGTGCAAAAGCTATCAGCGTTACGCTGTTAGCCCCCTTCTTGTACAGTTCATTTGCGCACTCGCACAAGGTGGTGCCCGTGGTGGTTACATCGTCAACCAGCAAGATATTCTTGCCCTCTACCCCACTGCGAGCCACAAAGGAATCTTTCAGATTTATGCGGCGCTCTACGCTGCTTAGGGTATGCTGCTTTGCAGTGATACTCACCTTTTTTAAGCAGTTTTTCTCTTTGATTCTCAACTCTTTGGCAACGCAGCCGGAAATATATTCGCAGTGATTGTATTTTTTATTTCTTTCGGAAAGATCATATAACGGCACGTAGGTGACGTAATCATATTGCCTTTTTAAGCTGCGGGCTTTATCGGCAATGGCTTTGCCCATAAAATGACTGCCGTTAAAATAGTTGTTAAACTTTAGGTGTTTTACAACTCGCGCTGTTTCATTATTGTGCTCATAAGAATAAATGCTGTGAATTCTGAAACGTTTGCCGTACATTGTGCGTCGGCGAGGTTTTTTAATTCTGTCTTTTTCGAGAACTTCAAGGCACTTTTCGCATATACACTTGTTATATGGCAAAACGCAGTCACAGCCGCAGCAAAAATTCGGATAGAAAACGTGAAGCAATGCCGATTTGACGATTTCATAATATTCAGCTATATTCATTTGCTATCTCCTAAAAAATGGCACAATGCAGTATATCGACGGGTGCGTTTTACGTTTTGTGTCATCTCTTCTACCACCTGTTTATTACCAACCAATACAAGCATACCCTTGGCGCGAGTTACACCGGTATAAAGCAAATTGCGGTATTTAAGCTGTGGTGGCATATCCGACACGGGCATTATGACACACTCGTATTCGCTGCCCTGGCTTTTATGCACAGTCACAGCGTAGGCAAGCTCAAGCTGTTCGATAAACTCCACCATATAAAGGGCAACCTTATCATCAAAGCGCACCTTAAGCAGGCCATTGCCCATATCAATGCTTTCAAGCACACCAACATCGCCGTTGAATATTCCCGAGCCGTCGGTGCCATCATCCTTGTCCCAAGTGATGTCGTAATTATTCTTTATCTGCATCACCTTGTCGCCCTCGCGAAGGGTGTATTTGCCAACCTTGATCTCTTTCTTGCATCGGTCGGGAGGATTGACAAGGCTTTGCATAGCTATATTTATTGCAAGAGTGCCTGCATCCCACTTGCGAGAGGGGCACAAAATCTGAATATCCTCCAGCCCGTTATAGTTATAGGCATTGGGCAGGCGCTCTGTGGCAAGGCTGCACACCAAATTGGCAACCGCACGGGAATTTTCGCAATTCAAAAAGAAAAAGTCAGAGTCGCGCAAGGACAAATCAGGAGTTTCACCCTTTAATATTTTGTGAGCGTTGGTAACAATTGCGCTTTGCATTGCCTGACGGAAAACCTCGGTCAGTTCGACAGTGGGAATAACACCTGAGTCAATCAAATCCTGCAGCACGTTGCCTGCCCCTACAGAGGGCAGCTGATCACTGTCGCCAACGAGAATCAGGCGGCAGCCAAATGGGACTGCGCGCAACAGACTTTCAAACAAGACCGAGTCGACCATTGACATTTCGTCAACAATCAACACATGGCAATCCAAGGGATTGCGCTCGTTTTTTGAAAAGAAGGGACGGTGGGATTCATCCCACTCTACCTCTAAAAGGCGGTGAATCGTTTTGGCTTCAAAGCCTGTAACCTCGGTCATTCGCTTTGCGGCGCGGCCTGTTGGTGCTGCCAAAAGAATTTTAAGACCCGACTGCTCCAATATATGTATGATAGCGTTAAGAGTAGTGGTTTTACCGGTACCGGGGCCGCCCGTTAAAATGAGCATACCTCTGTTTACGGCGGCTTCAATTGCTTTGACTTGCAGTTCGCCAAACTCAATATCCATCTCCCTCTCAACCTTTGAAACGCTGCGTTTTACATCAATCACAGCCGGAGGCGGACAGCCTGCTATACTCTTAATTCGGGTTGCAATATAATTTTCAGCCTTGAATTGATAAGGCAAAAACAAAAACGGAACCTGTTCAATATCAAATTGGGTTATTCTTCCCTGCCCGATCATTTTATCACAGCATTGTGCGGCAGACGCTTCGTCCACTCCAAGCAAATCACTTGCAACAGGCAAGGCCTTGTGACGGGGTATGCAGGTGTGCCCGTTTTGTATATTGTGGCGCAGCACATACTCAATACCACACATAATTCTATACTCAAAGTCCATGCCATATCCCATCGCCCGCGCAATATCATCGGCGCGCTCGAATGTAAATCGCATATCGTCTGAGCACAAAAAGTAGGGGTTAAGCTTTATTTTATCTATTGCGGCGGTGCCAAGCAATTTGAAAAGGCGCAAAGCCTCGTCGGGAGTGACGTTAAACTGCGACAAGTATACCATCAGGTCACGAACACCGAAGTTTTTAATATATTCTTCAGATATAGCAAGAGCTTTGGCGGCTGAAATACCTTTAATCTCGGACAGACGCTGCGGCTCTTTTTCGATTATTTTCAATGCATTGTCGCCAAATCGGTTGACGATTCTCAAGGCGGTAGCGGGGCCTACCCCTTTGATACCGCCTGAAGCCAAATATTTATAAATTGAGGCGGCGTTGTCAGGCACGCAGCGCTCGCATTCATCCACCTTAAACTGCGGGCCAAATGTATAATGGTCAGTGTACATGCCCGTGAGCTTTACCGTTTCGCCAACGCCTGCGCCTGCAAGGTTGCCAACAACGGTTATAAGCTGCTGTCCGTCATTAAGCTGGGCAACTGTAAAGCCGTTGGCAACATTTGAAAAAGAGATTTTTTCTATTGTGCCGGTTAAATGCTCTTTTTGCGACATATACATCCTCCTTTTTTTAAATTATATCAAATCCATATTCGTCAGACAGACGGGTCAGCATAACAATAAGCTCATCATCGTCAAGATTGTTGATGCAGATGATTTTACAAGCATCTTCGGGATAATCGGTAAGGTGCTGTGTTAATCTTGCCAGGCTGCCTTCGTTCGAAACTGAATAATAGCTTTTTCTTTTTTTGCAGTTGTAAAGGCCGCAAACAACCCCTGCCAACAGGCAAATTATAATATAAACCGCAACTATTGTTGCCGAAAAAATAAGTGCAAACGTCATATTATCACCTCACAACATTTTATGAGGCAGCGATACATATGACACTATTAAAATATAACCTTTTGCCGTTAAGCAAAAGGTTATATTCTTTACTTTTGGTTTATGGTTATATAAGCAGTGAACTCTTTGTTATAGGTTGATACCCACAGAGTTTTAAAATCACCGCTTCCCACCTTAATGGTAGCGGGTACTGTGTACTGACCCGGCTTGGTTAGCTCACTCAGATTTACAGTTACAACAAGATTGGCCGCCGTAACCTTTGCCACATCGGATCGGTCGCCGTATACATCAACGCTGATTGCATTGTTAAGCTCAACCGTGCCCAGTGAGGAATTAACATTAGTAACCTTCAGATTATCCACCTTAACGGTTTTGTAGCGAACCTTTGAGGTGTCGATTGTTACCTTAACCTTATCGGGGCCGTCGTGAACACGGACGCCTGCAGGTAGGTTGAACTGGCATTCAAATTCATTGTTTTCGGTTGAAACCGAAGTATAGTCAATAGCTACCAAATCGGCCTTTTGCAATGAATCAAGAGTCTTGGGATCACCGATAAGCGTAACCTTTGACACATCCAATGAATAGTCGCAGAAGAGCTTTTCAGGTGCGTTATTAAATACAGCGTTTACGTTAACCTCTTTAGTCTTGGAAATGGAAACGGTGATGTTAGCCTTTTCAAAGCTAAGGTCAAGGCCTTCTTTTGAAATCTCTTTGCCTTTTTTATCAAGCAAAACAATCTTTGCTTCAAACTGTGCAGTTGCAGAAATCTCTTTATTCTTATCGGTGCGAAGCACTACCTTATCAATCTTATCAACTTTGGTTTGTGCGCCGCTGACAGTAAAGGTGCTGTTGCCTGCATCGGTTATATAAGGGGTTTCTTTGATAAGTCCGCTACCCTCGGGGGCTGTGATACCGTTAGCCTCGGGAACAATTTTGTCAAAGGTGCGAGTTGCGACACTGTCAACAAAGATTGTAACGGTTTTGGGAGAGATAGAAACCACATCGAAATCAGACAAAATGGATGATTTGGTGTAGTTAAGTGCAACGGTGTATTCGCCTGCCTTGTTGATATCGACCAGCGAAGGAGTGAGGGTTATATCAGACGCCGAATACTTCATAATATTTGCGGTACGGCCGGTGATAACAACCTCTGCATCCTCTGCATCAGCGGTGATGATTTCAAGGTTGTTAGAGGCAACGGCAGTGTTGCTGACATCAAATGAGATAGGAACGTTTTTGATATTTCGGGTGGAGGTAGGATTGTAATACTGCTTAAAGCCATACCAAATCACGAAAGACAGCACCAATGAAAGCACAATCAAAAACTTTCTGTTTTTCATAAGGCGGCTACAAAAATTCATGATTTTATTCATCATTCTTTTTGCCCCCTTTTTTAATTACATTCTTAACGATGGCGATGAGAGAAGGCTTGGTTTCATCCTTTTCTTCTACCTGTATCAGGTTGCTTTTGAGGTAATCCAGCAATTCGGATGAGGTCAATCCACGCTTGAGAGAACCGTCCTTTGCCACGGAAATTGTGCCTGTTTCTTCTGATACGACAACAACAATAGCATCGGAGTTTTCACTCATACCCAAAGAAGCGCGATGACGAGTGCCTAAGTTTTTGCTCAGTCCTGTGTTTTGTGTAAGGGGTAAAATGCAGCCGGCAGCATAGACGCGGCCGTCTCGGATTATCAATGCGCCGTCATGCAAGGGGGCTTTGGGGAAGAACACATTAACAATCATTTGGTCACTTGACACAGCATCTAAAACTGTACCTGATTTGATAATGTCGCCAAGCTTGGTTTCGCGTTCAAAAACGATGAGGGCGCCTGTTTTGCTTTTTGACATTTCACCGCAGGCGCGGGAAACATTGTCAATACAGGTGTTAATGGCCTCAGTTTCAGATTCGCCCTTGCGATTGAAACGAGTAAAGTTGGTAAGACTAACCTGCTCAAGCACGTTTCGTATTTCAGGTTGGAATATAACCACCAATGCGATAAATCCTGCGCTGATGATTGCCTTTAACAATACAGCCAAAGTAGTCATTTCAAAAAGCTCAGCAACAAGCCATGCCACTACCAATGCAACAATACCGCCCAAAAGCTGCTTTGCACGGGTTTGACGAACAAGCTGAATAAGCTTATAGATAAGAAATGCAATGACTAAGATATCGATAAGGTCGTTTACGCCGAAGGATCGCATTACGCCGATAAACTTGAAATATTCATTAACAATAAAGTCTAAAATATTACCCACGGTTGCACCCCCTAAACAAATTGCATACACACTATTATTTTAACAACAAACAGTGTTAAATTCAATAGTAAATTGCTATGTTTTTTGAGTATTTTTCAAAATATTTATTGATAATGGTTATATTCTAATGTATAATTTATGCAGGTGATAGATTTGATTACAGAAACCTTGAATTATTTTGAAATTGACCAAAGCGTTTCAAACACCGCTGCTATAATAGTTGCAGGTGGCTCATCACAAAGGATGAAGGGTATAAACAAGCTGTTATACCCTATTTTAGATGTTCCCGTTATCGCCCGCACTCTTATGGCATACGAAAGCTGCGCCTCTATCGGTGGAATATATATCGCCTGCCGCGAGTCTGATATTGCAGATATTCAGCGGCTTTGTGATCAATACGGAATCGTTAAGCTGAAAGCTATCGTTAAGGGCGGCGATACAAGAGCACAATCGGTAAAAAATGCTTTTGATGCAGTTGACGGATGCTTTGAATACGTTGCCATTGCTGACGGTGCAAGGCCGCTCACCACCCCCGATATTATTGACCGCGTGCTTGAAGAAGCCATACGTTGCGGTGCCGCCCTGTGTGCAGTACCCGTGACCGATACCATAAAGATGGCTGATGATAAAGGGTACATTGATTCTACACCCGACCGCAGTCGTTTATGGGCGGCGCAAACTCCTCAAATTTTTGCAAAAAGCATTTATGCCAATGCTCTTAAGCTTGGAGGCGACTACACCGACGATTGCGCGTTGGTTGAGGCTGCCGGCACTAAGGTCAAAATCGTAGAAGGCTTGGCAACCAATATAAAAATCACGGTTCCCACAGATATAATCATAGCTGAATCACTTATTAAGGAGGGCAAAGTATGAGAATTGGCAACGGATATGACGTTCACCGTTTTAAAGAAGGCCGCAAGTTAATTTTAGGCGGTGTAGATATTCCTTATGAAATGGGGCTTGACGGGCACTCCGATGCCGATGTTCTTGCCCATGCAATAAGCGACGCGCTGCTCGGCGCCGCCGCTTTGGGTGATATCGGCAAGCATTTCCCCGATTCTGACCCTGCTTATAAAGGCGCCGACAGTCTTGCACTTTTATCTAACGTTTGCAAGCTGCTCAAGAAAAAGGGATGGGCTATATCCAACATTGACAGCATAATTGTTGCACAGATGCCCAAGCTCTCCCCTTACATTGAGCAAATGAGAGTTAACCTTGCCAATGCAGCCGGAATAGATTGTGAACAGATTAGTGTTAAGGCAACCACCGAAGAAAGGCTTGGCTTTACAGGCCGTCTTGAGGGTATATCCGCTCACAGCGTTTGCCTGATTGAGAAGGCTGATTAAATAACAGTTACAAACCCCGATGCATAGTATGTACTGTGTATCGGGGTAATTTTTTATGTAAGGGAGGATGTAATATGGGGCAATATCTTATAATGGTAAGTTCTATAACCCAAGCCATTAAAGGACGTGATTTGCTTCGAAGCAAGGGAACTAAAGCTTATATTGAAAAAACTCCCGGCCACCTTGATTCTCACGGCTGCGGTTACAGCATAATCGTATATGAACAGCCTGAGCCCTTTGTATCTATGCTTAAAAGCAACGGAGTAAGAATTATCGGCACATCAAACAGAGTATAGGTGATTATATGATATATCTCGACAACGCCGCAACCACCTTTCCAAAGCCAAAACAGGTTGTAAATGCTATTACCAACAGCCTGCTCAATCTATCGGCTAACCCAGGCAGGAGCGGACACGCAATATCCCAGGCGGCTGCCATTGCTGTTTATGAGGTGCGTGAAAAGGCCGCGCGTTTATTTGGTGCTCCATCTGCTGAACAAGTGGTATTTACACCTAACTGCACCACTTCCATCAATTATGTTTTAAAGGGATTGCTTAAAAAAGGAGACCGTGTGTTGACCTCCTCTCTTGAGCATAATGCCGTTGTGCGTCCTCTTACGGTGCTTAAAAAATACGGTGTTGATTTTGACGTTTTTGAGGCCGATATTGACGAGTCGGATATAACCTTTAAAAATTTTGTAAATGCTGTTAAGCCTGACACAAGGCTTGTTATATGCACCCATGCATCCAATGTTACGGGAACGGTTTTGCCTATTGAGCAAATTGGACAATATTGCAAGCAGCATGGAATTTTATTTGCTGTTGACGCAGCTCAATCAGCAGGCGTGCTGAATATAGATATGGCTAAAATGGGCATTGATTATCTGTGCATCGCTGCTCACAAGGGACTCTACGCGCCGATGGGCACGGGAATGCTGATAATTGCCTCCGATACACCTGACACAATTATTGAGGGTGGCACAGGCACAGAATCGATAAATTTTAATCAGCCCACCGAGCCACCCGAAAGATTTGAAAGCGGCACAATCAATTTGCCCGGAATTGTGGGCATTGGAGCAGGAATTGATTTTGTTAACCAAAAAGGGATGGAACAAATACTATTCCACGAAAGGCAGATTATAAAAGCGGCATATGAAAGGCTGTCCAAAACATCAGGTATCAAGCTATATACCAACCGATATTATGATAAGGCGCCCATTCTGTCTTTTAACATTGCAGGTATGAATTCTGTAGCCGTTGCAAACGATCTTAACAGCTACGGAGTTGCTGTGCGTGCGGGACTTCACTGCGCCCCATTTGCTCACAAGCGTATAGGCACCATCGATATGGGCACGGTAAGAATTGCCCCCTCTGCTTTTACAAGTGAATCACAAATGATTAAGGCGACCGAATTTATAAGCAAAATAGCAGCAAAAAGCAAGGGTATTTTTTAAAATATCCTTGACTTTTTTTAGTTTTATGATAGAATTTATTTAAACGCATTGATGAAGAAAAGTAGTTGTGCTTTTCTCTCACAGAGAGGCGCTGCCATTGGCTGTAAGCGGCGCTGTCAGAATTCACAACGAAGTTCCCTTCGGAGCGGTGAGGCTGAATTAACAGTAGGCTTCAACGGTTTGCAATTCCGTTACAGATTGCGGGAGTGTATGCTTCTTTTCAGCATAAATAAGGGTGGTACCGCGGAATTAGTTTTTTCGTCCCTTGCATTTTTAATGCAGGGGACTTTTTATTTTTGTTTAATTATTTTGAGGTGATAAAATGAAAGACCAATTAAAAAACGTTGCCTTATCGGCACAGCAGGCTCTTGAATCGGTCAAAGACCAGCAAGAGTTAGAAGCCTTAAGAGTCAGATTCTTGGGCAAAAAAGGTGAATTGACCGCCATATTAAAGCAAATGGGCAGCCTTTCTGCAGAGGAAAGACCTGTTATCGGTCAGCTTGCCAACGAAACCCGTGCTCAAATCGAAGCAGTTATTGCAGAAAAGTCAGCCGAGTTTAAGTCTGCCGCCGCTGCTGAAAAACTGGGCAAGGAAACCATCGACGTAACTATGCCCGGTGCAAAGAGTGTGATGGGCAAAAAACATCCCCTTAACCTTGTTCTTGACGAGATTAAGGAAATCTTCTTGGGTATGGGCTTTGACGTTGCAGAAGGCCCCGAGGTTGAGCTTGACTATTATAACTTTGAGGCGCTCAACATCCCCAAGGACCACCCTGCCCGTGATACTCAGGATACCTTCTACATTACCGATAATATTTTGCTTCGTACCCAGACCTCTCCTGTTCAGGTGCGCACTATGGAAAAGCAAAAGCCCCCCATCCGCGTAATTTCTCCCGGTCGTGTTTTCCGCTCTGATGCGGTTGACGCTACCCACTCACCTGTTTTCCATCAGATTGAAGGCCTTGTGGTTGACAAGGGCGTTACCATGGGCGACCTTAAGGGTACTCTTGCAGATTTTGCAAAGCGCCTTTACGGTGAAGATGCTGTTGTTCGTTTCCGCCCCCACCACTTCCCCTTTACCGAGCCCTCAGCAGAGATGGACACTATGTGCTTTGGCTGTGGCGGTAAGGGCTGCCGCTTGTGCAAGGGTGAAGGTTGGATTGAGATTTTGGGTTGTGGTATGGTACACCCAAAGGTGCTTGCCAACTGTGGCATTGACCCCGAAGAATACAGCGGTTTCGCATTTGGTATGGGCCTTGAGCGCTTGGTTATGCGCCGCTTCAATATTGACGACCTGCGTTTGTTCTATGAAAACGATCAGCGCTTCCTCGATCAGTTTTAAGGAGGGATAAAGATGGATCTTTCGATTAAATGGTTAAAAGAATTTGTTGACGTTGATTATCAGCCCCGCGATTTTGCCGAGGCCCTCACTATGAGCGGCTCAAAGGTAGAGGGTTACTCTAAAGAGGGTGAAGAAATCAGCGGCGTTGTTATCGGTAAAATTAACTCTATTGATAAGCACCCCAATGCTGAAAAGCTGGTTATCTGCCAGGTTGACATTGGCGACAAGGTGCTTCAGATTGTTACCGGTGCCACCAACCTTAAGGTTGGCGACATTGTGCCCGTTGCTACTGACGGCTCTACCCTGCCCGGCGGCATCAAAATCAAGAAGGGTAAGCTTCGCGGTGAGGAAAGCTTTGGTATGCTTTGCTCTTTGGGCGAGCTCGGCCTTACTTTGGGTGATTTTCCCTATGCTATTGAGGATGGCATTTTTGTTATTGAAGAAGAATGCTCATTGGGTCAGGATGCTAAAGAGGTGCTTGGCATCAACGATGATATTGTTGAATTTGAGATTACCTCTAACCGTCCCGATTGCCTTTCTGTAAGAGGACTTGCAAGAGAGGTTGCAAGCACCTACAACCTGCCTTTTAAGGATCACACACCCGTTGTTACCGAGTGTGGCGGCAATATTAACGATTATCTTAAATCTGTTAAAATCGAAGCAACCGACCTTTGCTACAGATATATGGCAAGAGTGGTTAAAAACATTAAGGTTGCTCCCTCTCCCCGTTGGTTGCGCGAAAGATTGCGTGCAAGCGGTGTAAGACCTATCAACAATATGGTTGACATCACCAACTACGTTATGCTTGAGTATGGCCAGCCTATGCATGCATTTGACCACAAGCACGTTGCAGGCGGCGAAATTTGCGTAAGACGCGCTAAGGACGGCGAAAGCATCACCACTCTTGACGGCGGCGAAAGAGCTCTCACCAGCAACAATCTTTGCATTGCTGACTGTGAAAAGCCCATTGCTGTTGCAGGTGTTATGGGTGGCGAGTATTCGGGTATTTTTGATGATACCAATACCGTTGTTTTTGAGTCTGCTTGCTTTAACGGCGCATCGGTAAGAACTACCGCAAAGTATTTTGGTATGCGCACCGATGCATCTGCAAGATATGAGAAGGGCTTGCCTGCACAGCTTTGCGAGGCTGCTCTTGACCGCGCTTGTGAGTTGGTTACTCTGCTCGGCGCAGGTGAGGTTGTTAGCGGTGTTATTGACGTTAAGCATTTTGACGACAAGCCTGTTACCATCACACTTGATGCTGATTGGACCAACAAGTTCCTTGGCACCGACATCGCTGAAGCCGAGATGAAAGAAATCCTTTGCAGATTGGGATTTGAGTTTAAGGGCAACGACGTGGTTGCTCCTTACTACCGCATTGATATTGAGCACAAGGCTGACATTGCCGAGGAAATTGCAAGAATCTGGGGCTACAACTCTATTCCCGAAACTGCAATTAAGGGCAAGGCTAACGGAAAGGTTACCGACGAGCAGAAGTTTGTAAGAACCATCAACGACGTTATGCTTGCCGCAGGCTATTCACAAATCAACACCTACTCATTTATGAGCCCCAAAGAGTATGATTTGATTTGCGCTCCCGAAAATTCAGAGCTTCGCAACTCTGTTACCATCACCAATCCTCTTGGTGAGGATACCTCGGTTATGCGCACCACCGCTCTCCCCTCTATGATGGAGACTCTGTCGCTTAACTACAACCGTCGCAACCAGACCGCACGTCTGTTTGAGATTGCTACCGAATATATCAATATGGGCATTGACAATCTGCCCGACGAGCAAAAGGTGCTTATTGCAGGCGCTTACGGCAAGGTTGACTTCTATCAGGTTAAGGGCGCTTTGGAGATGCTCTTTAAGGCTCTCAATCTGCCCGAGGCTGATTACGTTGCCGTTACAGACAATGCTTCTTATCACCCCGGTCGCACCGCAAAAATCCTTGTTGGTGATGTTGAAATCGGTATCTTGGGTGAAATTCATCCCACTGTTGCCGAAAACTACAACATTGACGAGAAGGTTTACGTTGCCAAGCTTAACGTTGCCGCAATGTACAAGGCAGTTGGCGAAGAGAAGATGTATCATCAGCTTCCCAAGTTCCCTGCTGTTACCCGCGACCTTTCGATGCTTTGCGACGAGAACCTGCCCGTTGCTGATCTTAAAAAGGCCATCGCTACCGGCATTGGCAACATTCTTGAAAGCATTGAGCTGTTTGACGTTTACAGAGGCAGCCAAATCCCTGAAGGTAAGAAGAGCGTCGCATACTCATTCACTCTTCGTTCCGAAACCGGCACATTGAGCGAAAAGCAATGCACAAAAGCCCTTTCTAAGGCAATTTCAGAACTCGAAAAGTTGGGCGCAGAAATACGTTCATAAATTACTAAGGAGTTTTATTATGAAGAAACTTATATGCTTATTATTGATGGTTTGTTTGTTTTTAACAGCTTGTACATCAAACGGAGCTGACCCATCAAGCTCACAAACAAGCTCATATGTGTTTTCCGATATTTACGATGACGCTTCAAGCCAGGCGCCCGTATCTATCGAAGCATCATACACCAACGGAAAATACACCTTTGACCTTAAATCTGCCGAAGATAGTGTAAGCCCCCTTCGCAATCCCGATAAGGGCTGGTATATTCACTATTTTGACAACTCCATAGAAAAATACGGCGTAGGCACGAAGGCAAAGGATGCCGTTAAAATGATTCCTTGCCTTGACCATATTTATTTGCGTCTGGCCTGGGCTTATCTTGAGCCACAAGAAGGTCAGTTCAACTGGAAGCTGATTGACGACGTAATTAACGAATGGACAAAAGAGGGTGTAAAGGTTTCTTTCAGAATTACCTGCAAGGAAACCGATGCCAATCACAAATACGCCACCCCAAAATGGGTACAAAATGCGGGAGCTAAGGGCACGATGTTAGATAACGCCTGGGAGCCCGACTACGGTGATCCTATCTTTTTGCAAAAGCTGGACAACTTCCACAAGGCCTTTGCCCAACGATATGACTCTCGCGAAGATGTTATTTATGTGGATGTGGGCAGTTATGGCGATTGGGGTGAGGGTCATACCGCCTCCAGCACTAAAAAGGATTGGAGCTGGAGCACCATCAAGGCCCACTTTGATATTTATAAAAAGTATTACAAGAACACTCAAATTGTTATAAGCGATGACTTTATCGGAAGCCGCACAACATCTGAAGGCAAAAACGAAATCAAGCAATATGTGTTGGACAACGGTTGGACCTACCGTGACGACTCTGTTGGTGTTGATTGGTTTGTTAAAACTTTGGGCGAAAAGCTTCGCTCCCCCGAGCTCTTCCAAGACGTTATGGATAACAAGCCCACCATCATCGAAAACGAGCATTATGGCTGGAATTACGAAAGTGGCAACTGGCAAAACGGCAAACACTTCTTATCAGCAATGGACCAAACCAATGCTACCTATGGCGGTTTTCACGGATATCCTGCCGACTTTATGAGGGATAATCCTCAGCTTGCTAAGGAGATTGGTAATAAATTGGGTTATTGGTACTTTATCGATAAGGTAACTGTTGAGAACAAGAATGGCGAGCTTGATATTGAGATTAAGTGGCGCAACGAAGGTGTTTCAAAGGCTTACAACAAGTATGATTTTAATATCATTCTTGAAAATGCAAGCGGTGAAAAAACTGTTTTTGCACAAAACGACTTTGACAACACTGCTATTAAACCTAACGGCCAATATACATCTTTACACAAAATTGACGCAACCAAACTTACAATCGGTGAATATACGCTGAAGATTCAGATGAAAAAGGGTGACGAACCCATTTATATCGCTCTTGATAAGTCCTTGATGGAATCAAATGGTATATACACCGTTGGAAACTTCACAATATAACAAAAAAATCCTCGATAATAATTATCGAGGATTTTTTTTGGGAAAAAGTGAATTGTATTGTCTTGTATTTATAAGGGATAAAAAGCTGTCCTTTGTGATAATGATGTGGTCCATCACTCTAATGTTCACCAAGTCAAAGGCATCGCAAAGTCGCCTTGTGGTGGCTATATCATCGGTTGAAGGGGTAAGGGTGCCGCTGGGATGATTGTGGGCAAGCACTACGCAAGAGGCATGGTTGCGAATAGCAGCCTCAATAGCCTTGATGATGCTGACCTCGGTAATATTGGCGGTGCCGACAGACATCTTTTCGAATCCCAGATATCCGCCCTGTGAGTCAAGACAAATCAGAGAAAACACCTCATTTGTGTCGAACAGATACTTGTGCTGAAGAAATTCGGCAATTTCTTCAACGCTGTGGAAACTGTCACGCTCGTGATGCTTTAAATCCAAATAATATTTAGATATGTCCGGAACGAGTTTTATGAGGGTTGCTATGTTCTCGCCCACTCCGTCTACCTTGCAAAGCTCGTCAAAATCGGCTTCGAAAACACGCTCCATAGAGCCAAAGTGAGAAAGTATGCGATGTGACAATTCATTTGTATCTTTATAGGGCACAGCATAGAAAAGCAGCAGCTCTAAAACGTTATGGTCCTCAAAATCGGTCAAACCCGATTTAAGAAAGCGGCTTTTCAATCTTTTTCTATGCCCTTCATGAGTGCTTTGTATTTTAACAGACATCATATACTCCTTGAAATCAATAGGCATTTGTGCTACAATTATACATCATATCCATTTTAATTTAAAGTGTTTTTTAAGGAGTTTTTATATTTTGAGACAAATTATTGTCAAAAGCAACGACGCAGGCCAACGCCTTGATAAGTTTTTGACCAAGGCTTTTGGTAATATGCCCAAGTCATTGATGTATAAGGCTATTCGCACCAAGCATATAAAAATCAACCGTGGTCGCGCCGACATTGCCTATAAGTTGTGCGTTGGCGACGTTATCGACATTTATCTTAACGATGACGTGCTCACACCTGCAAAGGCTCGGTTTGAGTTTTCATCCGCCCCCGATAAGGTTGACATCGTTTATGAGGATGAAAACATTATGCTGCTCAACAAGCCTGAGGGTCTTGCGGTTCATCCCGATAATAACGAGTACAGAGATACTCTTATTTGGCGTGTACAGCATTATCTTTATAAGAAGGGTGAATATGACCCCAAAAGCGAACAGTCCTTTAAACCCGCTTTGGCTAACCGTATTGACAGAAACACCTGCGGCATTGTTATCGCTGCAAAAAATGCCGAGAGCTTGCGTATTCTTAACGACAAAATCAAAGGGCGGGAAATTGACAAGTTCTATCTTTGCGTTGTTCACGGCAAGATGAAGAAAAAGTGCGAGCTGTTAGAGGGATACCTTGAAAAGAACGAGGATAAAAATCAGGTCTACATCTCTGACAAAAAGACAGAACTTAACCGTCAAATCAGAACAAAGTATACTGTGCTTGATTATAAGCCCGACCTTTCTCTGCTTGAAATTGAGCTTCTCACAGGCCGCACCCATCAAATCAGAGCACATCTTGCCTCTATCGGCCATCCCCTGCTGGGCGACGGCAAGTACGGAATCAACAAGGAAGACCGCAAAAAAGGCTTTGTTCATCAGGCACTGTGCTCATACCGACTTAAATTCTCATTCAAAGGTGAAAGCGGAATTCTCGACTACCTTAACGGCAAAGAATTCAGCGTTAAATCTGTTTGGTTTGCCAAGGAATTATTTGACTACGATATATAACAAAAAACCTGCAAGAATTTTTCTTGCAGGTTTTATTTATTTGATCCAGGCTGATTCATTTTCGTATTTTTTGGGTCTGCCCATCAGGTTGCCAATGGCTTGCTTGGGCGAGGTTGAGCCGTAAAGAATATTGTAGCACTGATTTGAAATTGGCATTTCAACGCCATACTTTTCGCAAAGTCGGGCTATAACTGCAGCGGCGTGATAGCCCTCCACAGTCATTCCGATTTTTTGCAGCGCTTCGTCGGCAGGGATACCCTGACCAATCAAGATGCCGAAACGGCGGTTGCGGCTGTGCATTGACATACAGGTAACAATCAAGTCACCCATTCCCGTAAGACCTGCGAAGGTGTCGGCCTTGGCACCCATTTTTACACCAAGACGGGCTACCTCGGTAAGTCCTCTTGTCATAAGAGCGGCCTTAGTATTATCACCAAGCTCTAAGCCGTCGCAAATTCCACAGCAAAGTGCAATTACATTTTTAAGAGCGCCGCCTATTTCTACACCGGTAACATCGTCGTGGATATACACGCGCAAGGTTGGGCTGATAAGCTCATCTTGAATATATTGTGCCACCTTTTTATCCACACAAGCGGCAACCAATGAGGTGGGCACACCCCGTGCAACCTCTTCTGCATGAGAGGGGCCGGAAAGAATAACAACGGGATTGTCGGGCAGTTCCTCGGCGATTACATCTGAAAGCAAAGACAGCGTTTCTGCCTCAAAGCCTTTTGCAACATTAACCACAGCCGTCTGCTTATTAATAACCGTTTTAAGGCTTTTGGCAACGCTTCTTACGGCAAATGAAGGCACGGCAATAATCACAATTTCGCTTGCAGAGGCAACATTAATATCACCGTCAACGACTATACTGTCGTGCAGTTTGATTCCTTTAAGCAATTTTTCATTGCATCTGTCACGCTTTAGGGCATTAACCTCTGCCTCAAAAGCCGACCATATTGTAACCTTATGTCCATTGGATGCAAATGAGTTAGCCAAAGCCATACCCCATCCGCCGGCGCCTAATACAGTTATGTTTGCCATAATCTCATTCCTTATTTGCTTTTAAGCTGATAGGTTTCTCTTCACCCTTTAACAAGCGGCCGATATTCTCTTTATGACGGATTATTACAAGCCCGCCGATTATGAGGCCCCAAAGGATGATGTAAAGTCGGTCAAAAACAGGTGCGCCATTTGAAAGAAAGAAGGTAAGAATTATAAACTCAACTGCGCCCATAATTGAGCCGAGAGAAACAATTCCTGTAATCAATACAATAATCGCAAAAACAAGCAATACAGCCAGTGCTACCTGCCAATTAAGGCAAAGCAATACACCCAATGAGCCTGCTACCGCTTTGCCGCCTTTGAACTTGAACAAAACGGGGAATGAATGGCCCATAAGCGCAGCAAAGCCACAGTAATGCAAAACAATCTGAGGATCCAAAAGGATATTCAAGTTTAAGCCCTGAGCAGCAGGAAGAATGAGCAAATACTTGCATAGAGTCATTGATGCAAAGCACTTGACCATATCAAGCAAAAATGTAACAACACCCGCTTTAACTCCGTGAACGCGGAGCATATTGGTTGCGCCTGCGTTGCCGCTGCCGTGATTGCGAATATCATCCTTATTGAAAAGTTTGGATAAGATAACACCAAACATTATTCCGCCTGCAAAATAGCAAATTACTACCGAAAGCAGACACATAAGCATATAGTTAAGCATTACTTACCCTCCCCTCTTTCACGGATTACAAAGCGCACGGGTGTGCCCTCTAAGCCGAAGGTTGAACGAATTTGATTTTCAAGATAGCGCTGATATGAATAATGGAACAAATCGGCGCGGTTGCAGAAGCAGACAAACGTAGGCGGCTTGGTTGAAGGCTGAGTAATATAGTATATACGCAAGCGGCGGCCTTTATCTGTAGGAGGTTGAACTCTTGCCGTTGCATCTGCAAGCAGGTCATTAAGCATACCCGTTGTGATACGCATGGTATTTTGCGCGTGAACATACTTGATAAGCTCGTAAAGTCGGTCGATGCGTTGGCCGGTTTTAGCCGAAATAAAGATGATTGGCGCATAGCTCATAAAAGCAAAATCGTTCATAAGCTTTTTGCGGTATGAATCCATAGTTTGGCCATTCTTTTCAACGGCATCCCACTTATTGACGGCAATTATACAGCCGCAGCCTGCCTCAAGAGCAAGGCCTGCAACCTTTGAATCCTGCTCGGTGAAGCCCTCAACAGCATCAATCATAATCACACATACGTCGGCGCGGTCAACGGCCATCTTGGCACGAAGGTTTGAAAAATGCTCGATGGCATCGGTTACGCGGCTTTTTCTGCGAAGGCCTGCAGTATCGATAAAGTTGAATTTGCCGAATTTATTATCAACGTAGGTGTCGATTGCATCACGGGTAGTGCCTGCGATATCGCTGACGATAACGCGGTTTTCGCCCGAAATGGCATTGATGAGTGATGACTTGCCAACATTAGGCTTGCCAATAACGGCAACTGCTACTCTGTCTTGCTCTTCTTCACTGTCGAACTCATCGATGTGGTCAAACACCGCGTCGAGAAGGTCGCCCGTGCCGCTGCCATGAACCGATGAAACTGCAACGGGGTCGCCAAGACCGAGATTGTAAAATTCGTAAAATTCGGGGGGCACGTCACCGATTTTGTCGCACTTGTTAACGCACAAAACGATAGGTTTGCCGCTTTTTTGAAGCATTGAAGCAACCTCTTGATCGGTTGCAACCACACCGCTTTTAAGGTCAGTAACCAAAATGATAACCGATGCGGTGTCAATAGCCAATTCGGCCTGGCGGCGCATCTGGCTAAGGATTATATCGTCACTTTCAGGCTCAATACCGCCTGTATCCACAAGCATAACGGTTTTGTCGCGCCATTCACAGTCGCCGTAAATTCTGTCACGGGTTACGCCCGGAGTATCATCAACAATAGACAAGCGGCGGCCGATAAGTTTGTTAAACAAGGTTGACTTGCCAACGTTTGGTCTGCCGACTATTGCAACAATAGGTTTTGACATACCTTTCACCCTTTCCTTAAATTTCGAGAATTGCGTTAAGCAGCTCAAAGCCGTCGTTACCCACCTTAAGCACCTTTACATTAAGGGCTTTTTCAATATCTTCGGCGGTATAATCGTCGAGAGTGACGTCCCCTTCGCTTCTGAACATTGCCAGAGGCAAAAGCAATCGGCCACCCAATTCTTTATCTTTAAGCTGATTTATTATATCGGTTGCTGTCAAAAGACCTGCCACCGTTATTTCGTGCCCAAAATAATCGTTGATTATAGGCACTACATTACATTCAACATTATGCCATTTTTCTTTTGCATTGTCAACAAGCTGAGTTAACATCGGTGCTGCGGCAACACCCGTTACAACCGTGCATTTGGATGAAGGTGCCGCATCCTCAGTAATTTCAAGGGCTTGGGTAAACTCATCCTTAAGCAAGGCGCACAGTCCAACGCCGTTATCAAGCTGGTCAAAATCGCCGTAATAGTCGCTATCAGGCAGTTTTTTGCCCGATTTGATGTAGAACTCGTCGGAGGCAAAAACTATCCTCTCGCCGTGCTTTGACAGACACTCGTCGCCCATTTTTTCAATAAGTTCGAGAGTTTCGGCAGCTGTTTTTTGAGTATAGCCATCAAGGTGAGGCAATCCCTCTCTAAATTTGGTGAGGCCGACGGGAACACAGGCAATGCTTGAAACAGAGGGATAAAGTGCAGTCAGGTCATTGATGCTGCGCTTAAGCTCGTCGCCGTCGTTTATACCGGGGCAAAGCACAAGCTGACAGTTGATTTTTACCCCCGCCTCTGCAAGTCGGTAGAGCACCTTAAGGCTATCACCTGCCCACTTGTTTTTCATCATTTTCACACGAAGGTCGGGGTTGGTGGTGTGAACAGAGATGTTTATGGGGCTGATGTGCATTTTTATAATACGGTCAACCTCGTGGTCGGTAATATTGGTGAGGGTGATATAGTTGCCAAAAAGGAAGGACATACGGGAGTCGTCATCCTTAAAATAAAGAGTGTCGCGCATACCCTTGGGCATTTGGTCGATAAAGCATAATACACACTTGTTTTTGCAGCTGCGCTGCTGATCCATCAAGTAGGTATCAAACTCAAGACCGATGTCGTCGTATTCATCCTTTTTGATAACAGCCTTTTTCATCTTGCCGTTGCGCTCAAAGGCAATTTCAAGACGCTTTTCGCCCATAAAGAAACGATAATCAAGCACATCCTCAATTTCGTTGCCGTTGATAGTATAGATAATATCCCCTGCTTTTATGCGCTTTTTGTAAGCCAAGGAGCCCTTAACAACGTTGGATACATAAACTGACACACTTTCACCCCCTAAACTTTAGGATAAACAAATATCCCCACTAATAGTGGGGATACTTACATCTAAAACAAATCAGGCTTTCTCCGCAATGACCTGTCTGCCGTTATAGTAACCGCAGTTGGTGCAAAGTCTGTGCGGACGCTTGTATTCGCCGCACTGCGGGCATCTTACGAGCTCGGGAGCAGTCATCTTCCATACATTAGAGCGTCTAGTGTTCTTTCTGGCTTTAGATGTCTTTCTCTTCGGTACTGCCATCTTAAGCGCCTCCTTTTATAAAATCATAATTTTTTAATCAATAAATTTTGACAACGCAGCTGCGAACGGATTATTATCTCCTCCCGAACAGGTGCACTGTGCTTTGTTCAAATTTGCACCGCAGTTGCTGCACAAGCCTTTGCAATCGGGTTTGCACAAGTGCTTGGTTGGTAGCGAAAGCAACACGTCGGTACGAACAAGCGACTCAACATCCAACAAATAGTTGTCAACAACGATGTAATCGTCACGCTCTTCGTTGCTCATTGAAGTAACCAAGGTGTAACACATCTCGACATCGTATTGCTCGACACTATCGGCGCCACATCTGTCACAAGGGGCATCATAACTGTAGGTTGCAGTGCCTTCAAAAGAAACGGCACCTGCACGGTTATAAACGCCGCCGACAAAGTTGACGGAGGATGACAAAGGGTAGTAACCACTAACCTCTGTATCGCTGAAATCGAATGTTTGGTTGATATTCTGACTTGAGCCGTCAGTATTGAATATTGAACGTAGCTCTAAATTCACAGAATACACCCCATTCCGAACAAAGTTTATTATATAATTTCAGATATATTTTGTCAAGTGGTTTTTGCAAAATATAACATTTATACAGAAAAAAATGCCCGACAAAAGTTAAAGTCGGGCATTTTGTATGTATTGCTTAGATTTTCTTAGCAAACTCGAAGGCTTTTGCAGGAATATCTGCCTCGTCACAAGATACTGTGAAGGTAATGTTTGCTGCAGAATGGCCGCACATACCAGCCAACTTTTCGATAAAATCTGCAAACTCGTTGTAATCACGGCCGCCGATGCGCAAAGTTGCGTCAACGAAAATATCGGTTAAGTCGTAGTTACCTGCGCACATACCGGCGATGAAGCCGTAAAGTGCCTCGTAACCTGCGATACCATATTCTTCGGAATTTACAAGACGAGCACGGTGAGTAAGGTCGTAAGTAAGCTTGAGACCTTTTTCAATGCAAACTACGTTGCCCTTTGAGGCGTCAACTGCTGCGTTTACCAGTTCAACAAGCCTCTTGGTTTTGCCTGAACCTTTGTTGCCAATAATGAGAGAAATCATAACATCATGCTCCTTTATTTATAATATCAACATACCTAAGGGTATGAAGTTGCCTTATTTGCTGAGTCTTGCCTCTAAAGCGGCTTTTTCTGACTCATATCCCTTTTTGCCGAGCAATGCAAACATATTCTTTTTGTAGCTTTCAACGCCGGGCTGGTTGAAGGGATTAACACCAAGGATGTAGCCTGAAATTGCACAAGCCTTTTCGAAGAAATAGATAAGCTCGCCAAGGTTGTATGCATCAGGCTTTTCAAGGTTGATTACGAAGTTGGGTACACCGCCGTCGGTATGAGCGAGAACGGTGCCCTCGAATGCGCGACGGTTAACGAAAGACAGCTCTTTGCCCGCAAGGAAGTTGAGGCCGTCACCATCTTCTTCAGCCATAGGAATGGTTACATCGTAATCAGTTTGGTCGAAGGTAACAACAGTTTCAAACATTGAACGTGTTCCCTCTTGAATAAACTGACCGAGTGAGTGAAGGTCGGTTGAGAAGATAACTGAACTGGGATAGATGCCCTTATTATCCTTGCCTTCACTTTCACCGAAGAGCTGCTTGAACCACTCGTTCATCATAGTGAAGCGGGGCTCATAGCTAACAAGCATTTCCATAGATTTACCCTTGCGATAAAGGATGTTGCGAAGAGCAGCATACTTATAGCAGTCGTTGTTTTCAACGTCGCATACGCTGTACTTTTCTCTTGCAGCGGCAGCACCGGCCATAAGAGCGTCGATATCAGCACCTGAAACTGCGATGGGAAGCAAGCCAACAGCGGTAAGAACAGAGAAGCGGCCGCCAACATCATCGGGCACTACGAAGGTTTCGTAGCCTTCAGAATCGGCAAGCTCTTTGAGGGTGCCGCGTGCCTTGTCGGTAGTGCAGTAGATTCTGCCCTTTGCACCCTCTTTGCCGAACTGCTTTTCAAGCATATCACGGAAGATACGGAATGCGATGGCAGGCTCGGTAGTGGTGCCTGACTTGGAGATTACGTTAACAGATACGCGCTTGCCCTCGCAAAGAGAGATAACATCGTGCAATGCAGCACCGCTGATAGAGTTACCAATAAAGTATATGTCGGGTGTATCTTTTTTAAGATTGTTGTAGTACGGAGAAGTCAAAAACTCAATGGCGGCACGGGCACCGAGATATGAACCGCCGATACCGATAACGATAAGAACATCGGTGTCAGAAATAATCTTTTGTGCAGATGCCTTAATGCGAGCAAACTCTTCTTTGTCGTAGTTTACGGGAAGGTCAACCCAGCCGATGTAATCATTGCCCAAGCCGGTGCCGTTATGAAGCTGGTCGTGAGCTGCTTTAACCTGTGCTGAGATGCCTTTTATTTCGTCAGCGCCGAAGAAATCGGCAGCGTATTTATCGATAAATTTGATTGCCATTGGGTATTACCTCCGAAATATGTATGTTTTTCATATATATTGTACTATAAACTATGGGCTTTTGCAATATGTTTTTGTATATTTATTGTAAAAAACACCATATTTTTTATTACAATCGCTTTTTAAGCTTTAGTTTTTTCTTGCGCTCTCGTTTTGCTTTAACATTTGCCATAATGGTCATAACGATAAAGGCTACGACAAGAGCTATCAACAGGATGATTACAAAGGGATTGCCGATAAAGCCGCTTATCCAGCGCCAGATGAGCAGAGATGCGCTGCCCTCTACCTCCTGCCCTGCGAGAAGGGTTATTTCGCCAAGAGGCTCGCTATCTTCTGTTGCGGGGTTGGTGAAGTAGATTTTGGCAGTGCCCAGCTTTTCGTTTTTCTTGATGGGGGCGTCGAAAACCTTTTTATCAAGGCTGACTACGTACTCAATGGTGGACAAATCTGCATCCTTAGGCAACAGTGCTACCACCGACTCCCCTGCTGTAAGGGTGATTGTGTCAACCTCCCACGATAAATCTACATCAGCAGAGATTGATACCTGCTCGCCCTTTGAAACAACGGTTTTGTATTCAAACTCGCGGAAGGCCCATTTGTAAAGGCTGATTGAATCGTTAAAATCTATTCTTGAATCGGCATTGGCATCGCAGCCTGCAAGTATACAGACATAGCGCTTGCCGTCGCATTCGGCAGTGGAGGCTATACATCTGCCCGATTTGTCAGAGTTGCCTGTTTTGCCTGCCACAGCGTATTTGTAATAGTAGTTGGTGGTGCGATCAATAAGTCGGTTGGTGGTGCTGAGCAATCGGGTGCCGCTTTTATTGGTAGCAGGCACTGTGTAACGGGTTTGAGATAATATCTCTGCCACCGACTCAATATTCATTGCAGCGGTATAAAGCTTGAACAAATCGTTGGCGGTGGTGTATTGCTTTTCATCAAAAAGGCCGATGGGGGTGTTGAAATTGCTGTTTTTCATACCCAGTTCTTTGGCCTTATCGTTCATCAGCTTGACAAAATCCTTACCGCTGCCGCTGACGTGATAGGCAAGCACCAAAGCGGCATCGTTATGAGATGACATAAGCATACATCTCATAAGGTCGCCGACAGTGATTTGCTCCCCATCTGTGAGGTTTGCAACGATGGCTCCTGTACCAAGCAGCTGATTGACAATCTCCTTATCGACGGTAACAACATCGTCAAATTTGGCCTTATCGCAAACAACAATAGCGTTCATCAGATAGGACAGTGATGCGGTATAAATCTTTTTGTCTGCGTTTTTGCTGTAAATAACCTCGTTAGTGTCGATATTGACAACAAGGGCATTTTCTGCCTTGACCTCAAAGGTGGGTGTATATGCCGAAGCAAACAGGTTTGAACATAGCAAAACGACCGTTATTATTGAAACGCAGAGCGAAAGTGCGATTTTTTTCATTAAAATCTCTCCAATATATATTGTAAAAATCCATTTATAATGTTATTATAGCAGATAGAGAGAAATATTTAAAGAGCTATTTGTTCAATTTTTAAAATTTTGCAGAGGTAATTTTTATGGTATACATAACAGGCGATATGCATGGCGACGAGGATAGACTCTATGACCGTCAACTGCGCAAATTAAAATCGGGGGATACGCTGATTATATGCGGCGATTTTGGTTTTTTGTGGGATGGTTCTGCAAAGGAAATCAAGATTCTTGAAGAGCTTGGCAGCCGCAAATACAACGTTTGCTTTCTTGACGGCACTCACGAGAATTTTGATAAGCTTAACAGCTGCCGCGAAACCGTTTGGAAGGGCGGCCGTGTGCACCGTATAACCGGCAATCTGTTTCATATGTGTAGAGGCCAGATTTTTAATATAGACGGCGTTAAGTACTTTGCATTTGGCGGTGGCGAAAGCTATGATAAAGAAATGCGCACCGAGCGCCAAACCTGGTGGAGAGAGGAGCTCCCCTCACCTGCTGAAATGGAAGAAGGCGTTGAAAACCTTGAAGATAACGGCGGCGACGTGGACGTTATTCTTACCCACGAGCCACCCTCACTTATCAAAAGCTCAATGCTTATGAGAATGGGACTTGGCGACCGAGTAAACAAGCTTAACGGCTATCTTGAAGAAATCAATCGCACCTTTAAGTTTAAAAAGTGGTACTTTGGCTATATGCACGAGGATAAGGTTATCACCCCCGGACATATTGCCGTATTTAAGGATTTGTGGCCCGTTGTACCCGAAGAACTTTAACTTAATCATAACTACCGGCCGTGCCGGTAGTATGCACTGCCCCCTTAGGGCATAAGACCGGCTGAGCCTATAGGCTCGTCGAAAAGTTTGCCAACCGCAACACTTTCACCGGCTGCCCCTAAAGGGGCTTTTTATTTGCCTTC
>JAZNIT010000015.1:0-32028 GCA_045577615.1 Acutalibacteraceae bacterium | reverse complement strand
CGCACACCGAGCGAAGCGAGGTAAGGCGCGACAAAGCAACAGTACGGTGTACTGTTGCGCCTTTCGTCCAACCGAAAGTCGCAAGACAATAAAGCGCTGCGCCACAAGGAAACCCCCATCAGGGTATTGGTTGTTTTTTTTGCATGCCGAATGGACTCGAACCACGAAAGGGAGCGCACACCGAGCGAAGCGAGGTAAGGCGCGACAAAGCAACAGTACGGTGTACTGTTGCGCCTTTCGTCCAACCGAAAGTCGCAAGACAATAAAGCGCTGCGCCACAAGGGACCCCCCATCAGGGTGGCTTTTAATTTATACGTTTATTATTTTTTCACCGTCAAAGATGAGCACGCCGTAGCCGCAACCAACCGAGCCGCCCTCAATAAGGTGCTTCTTAAATGCTCTTTGCAGCGAGGTTTTTTCGGGCAAATCCTCAACAGACTTATCGCAGTCGCCGGCAAAAACACGCCATCCATCGCTAAAGCTTTCCTGCTCGTGGGAGGCAAAAACGTCGAAATCTCCCATAAAGCTGACAATGTTAGACTGCTGGGGCAAAATCTTTTTATACTCGGGGTAGAGCAGCCAGGAGTGGCAGATGCAAATCATCGGCTCACCCTTAAACTCATCCTTGAAAAACTCGTATGCCTTGCGGTAAGAGTCAAGTCGCGCTTCCTTATCAAAGGGCTCGGGCGCACCGGGTATATGTACCGACTTAACCTTAATATCGCAATCCTTAAACAACTGGATACCCTTGAATGAATAGGGAGTGTCAAAGTAGTAGCAATTGTTTTCAAACTCAAGTCTGCCCAGCTTGATAATATCGGCAGAGAAGAATTTGCGGTACCATTCGGCAACAAAAATGCCCCAAACACCCTTTACGTCCTTGCATTCAATGGCCTTGTAGCGAAGGTCGGTAAAGCTGTCCCAAAAGAGCTGGTCGCTTAGCCCCTTTTCGGCAAAGGTGCGCTGTGCAAATTTAGCCGAGTGGACAAGCAGCACACCCCACAGAGTGAACTCATTGATGCCTGACTGCTGAGCAAGAGCGTCAACCTTTTCGGCCACCTTGTCAGAATAAAAACCCCACTCCTTATACTCCTTGGCAAGGTTCAAAAACTCAATGCCGTAGTTGCTTTGGATGTTGCCGAAAGCCTTTAAAAACGCCGCTTTTGCATCCTCGGGAAATTGAGCCTTGTCCAAAAAGAGGTTAAAAAACTCTCTGTCCATACTTAGCCTCCAAAATGCTTGGCAATAACGTCCAAGTCAGACTTTTCATCAGCGTTGCAGGAGTCGTAAATCTTGTCAATGTCATTGAGCACAAACTGCTTGTCGATGGCCGAGGGAGTGCCATACTCCTTGGAAGCATTTTCATAGTACATCTTTTTAAGCAACTCGCGGTCAAAGTTTATGCCGTGATAAGTGTGACCGTAGATGTCGTGCACGCCGTCGGTTTCATAAAAGTTACGGATTATGGTAGACTCGCGACAAAATTCCTCAAGCTGTTCCTGCTCATTTTCAAAATAATTGTTGTAGGAGTCGGTGCCGTACTTGATGCGGTCGGCGTGAGCCTCAAGGAAGGGGACCCACTCCTTCTCATTTTTGCACATATTGCAGTATTGCTCCCAACCGGGGGTCATATCAAGGCGGGTATTCTCATATCCGTCAAGCAAACGGCGAGCCTGCTCAATATTGTCGCTGGTAAAGCCATAGTGAGCCAGTGTGAGCTTAAGCTTGGGATGACGGCTCATAATGGTCATAATTTCTTCAAACATCTCGTCCTTGGTGGGCAGTGAACTGTCAACAAACCAACCTCTGCTGATTTCATGCTCAGTCATCCGGCTCAAATCCCAAAAGGTAGCAGGGTCAGCGTTGTGTATAGTGAGAGAAATTCCGTTCTCCTCCAAAAAAGAGAAGGTAGGTTCAAACACCTTATCGGTAAGGGTAAGGTTGGTGTCCTTTCTCGTGGTGGGCTTGCCCTCCAACATTTTAAGGCCGTCAAAGCCTGATGAAAAATAGCCTTCCACCTGCTTTAAAAACTCGCGGCTCTGAGCCTCCTTATCAAGCTTTGCGTTGTGAATAAGCCCTGCAAAAGCAAAAACCTTGCCTGCAAAAACATCTTTGTAATAAAGGCCTTTGGCAATTTGAGTGGGGCCTGCACACTCCACAAAACGGTCGGGCAAAGCCAAAAAGCAAGCCTTCTCAACGCTGCCGTATTTAAAAAACTTCAACCGAGCGGATAACGTCGGTTTCCTTGTTAAAGTGAACGTGGCAATCGAAAAATTTAAAATCGGGGCTAAACATATAATCAACTACTCACAAATTTATTATAACTGCAATCAGCCGAAAAGTCCACAATCAAAGCTATTGAGTTTGTGCATAAACTCTTTGAATTGGCACTAAAAAAGCCCCTGCAATTTGCTATTGCATTCTTTTACACAAATTTGTTATAATAGTATAGCAGTAAACAAAAGGAGGGTGCGCAATGTCATCAAAACCCATAAGCAGAATTATACAATTAGATAGCTATCTGGCTCCTTATGAAAAGGAGTTTTCTCTGCGTGCTCAACTGCTCGCCCGCAAGAAAAAAGAACTGTTAAAGGGCGGCGTCAGCTTGCTCGACTTTGCCAACGGCCACAACTATTTCGGCATACATCCCACTGTTGACGGCTGGGTTTACAGAGAGTGGGCCCCTGCCGCAGACGAGATGTATTTTACGGGCGACTTTAACGGATGGGATACCCGTGCTTGCCCTATGACCCGCCTTAAGCAAGGCGTCTTTGAGGTGCATATCAAGGGCAAAAACACCCTTAAAAAGGGCCAAAAGGTGCAAGCCATCGTCCTTTCGGGCGGTCAAGAGTTACGCCGAATTCCCCTTTATGCAACCCGCGTCGTGCAAGACCCCACCACCTACCTGTGGTGTGCCGAGCTTGACGATACTCTTGCACCCTTCAAATGGAGTGACGGCGAGTTTACTCCCCCAAAAACTCCCTTTATTTATGAGTGCCACATCGGTATGGCGCAGCAAGAGGGCAGGGTAGGCAGCTATCGGGAGTTCAGACAAAATATTCTGCCTCGCATCAAAAAGCTGGGCTACAATACTATACAAATTATGGCGGTTATGGAGCATCCCTACTATGCCTCCTTCGGTTATCAGGTGTCCAACTTTTTCGCCGCCTCCTCCCGATATGGCGACAGTGCCGAGCTTAAAAAGCTTATCAATGCCGCCCACAGAATGGGCATCGCCGTATTGCTTGACGTGGTGCATTCCCACGCGGTCAACAACACCAACGAGGGTATCAACTGCTTCGACGGCACCGAATATCAGTTTTTCCACGAAGGGGAGCGGGGCAATCACTCCGCCTGGGGCACCAAACTTTTCAACTACGGCAAAAACGAAGTGCTCCACTTCCTGCTTTCCAATCTTAAGTTTTGGATGGAGGTTTATCATTTCGACGGCTTCCGCTTCGACGGTGTAACCTCAATGCTTTATCACGACCACGGCCTCGGCAGCGCATTCACCGATTACAGTATGTATTTTTCAATGAATACCGATACCGATGCCATCACCTATCTGCAGCTTGCAAATCAGCTTATCCACACCATAAACCCCAACGCCATCACCGTTGCCGAGGATATGTCGGGTATGCCGGGTATGTGCCTCCCTATAGAGGATGGCGGCATCGGCTTCGACTATCGCTTGTCTATGGGTGTGCCTGATATGTGGATTAAAATGCTCAAAGAGTATGAAGACGGCGAGTGGGATATGGGCCACCTTTGGTATGAACTTACTCAGCGCCGCCCCAACGAAAAGAATATTGCCTACTGTGAATCCCACGATCAGGCGCTTGTGGGTGACAAAACCATAATGTTTCGTCTGTGTGATGCCGAAATGTACAGCAATATGAGCAAACTTTTCGGTTCAATTACCATCGACCGCGGCATCGCCCTGCACAAGATGATTCGCCTCGTTACCGCCTCCTTGGCAGGTGAGGGCTACCTCAACTTTATGGGCAACGAGTTCGGCCACCCCGAATGGATTGACTTTCCTCGTGAGGGCAACGGCTGGAGCTACCACTACTGCCGCCGCCAATGGAATTTGGTGGACGACGAGCTGCTGCGCTACGGACAACTTAACGACTTTGATAAAGAGATGGTCAAGCTGCTTAAAAAGGATAATTTGACCTCCCTCACAGCCAACAACAAATGGCTCCATCAAGAGGATAAAATTATCATCTTTACCAAGGGCGACTACGTCTTCATCTTCAATTTCAACCCCGACCGCTCCTTTGACGGCTACTTTGTTCCTGTGGATGTAAAGGGCACCTATAAGGTAGTGCTTTCCACCGATGACGAGCGTTTCGGCGGCTTCTCACGTGTTGACGGCAAAGCAAAATATAAAGCACAAACAACCCCTGCAGGATGGGTTGGTTTTCAGTGCTATTTGCCAAATCGCACCGCAATAGTGCTAAAAAGGGTATAAAATGCTTGCATTTGTGTAAAATTTGTGGTAAACTGTTCCAAGTAAGCCACAAATCACCTTGCCTCATTGTGAAAGAGAGAGAACCCAATTGCAAATTCCCGTTAACCCTATCGCCCGTTTTATACCTGCTTTATCTACTTCCGAACGCTATGTTATCATCTTGATAGTTATGGTAATCGGCCTCTTTTTGGCTATCGGTATAACCCTAACGATAAAAGAACTTAACGTTGCTCTGCGTCAGATTAATATGGAGATTAATCGTACCCACGGCAGTGAAAAGCGCCATTATCAAAAGAAAAAGCGCAAGCTGATTTTATCAATAATATTTCCTTGGATTAAAGAATAAAAAAAGCACGGTTGAGAGCCTTCTCAACCGTGTCTTTTATTTTGCTATAACCTTTTCAACATATTCAACCCACTGAGCCGCAATTTTCTCAAGTGTAAGCTCATTTGCAAGGGTAGCGGCCTTTTGCGCCATAGTCTTGCGCAACTCCTCGTCGGCAGCCATCTGCTCCATAGCGGCAACCAAAGCCTCGGTGTCGCCGCAGTCCACAAGCAAGCCGTTTTCACCCGATTGCACCAGGTCAGTTGCACCCGAAACGGCGGTGGAAATAACGGGCAAGCCCACGCACATAGCCTCAATCAAGGCATTGGGCATACCCTCAAAATCAGAGGACAGCACAAAAAGCTCTGCATCCTTGATGTGGTTGGGCACGTCCTTGATTCCGCCCGGCAGCTCTACCGATTGACCAAGCCCCAACTCCGCAACCTTTTGCTCAAGCTGAGGTCGAAAATCGCCGTCACCGTAAATGGTAAGACGGTAGTCGGGATGCTTTTGCACAAATCTGCCAAACGCCTCTATCATCATAATTTGATTTTTTTGCTTGGTAAGGCGGCCTACCGAAACCATCCTCTTGGACTTTTGAGCCCCAAGGCCAATGCCCGTGCCTTCACCCAAATCGATGGGGTTATAAATTACCGCGCTGTTTTTTTGCACCCTTTTGCTGAAATAGGCCTTGTTAGCCTTGGTCTGAAGCACAACTCCGTCGGCAAACAGATACAAAAAATCTCTTGCCGCCCTCACAAGCTTGTTAGAGGGAATGCGGCGAGGGTCATTTCTGTCGGCAACTATAAGGGGAGTTTTAAGCCCAAACAGGCAAACGATGTTAAGCATATTGAAGGGGGCCAAAAATGAGATTACCGCGTCAAAATTGTTGCGCTTAACATATTTGCGCTTAAAACTCAGATGGCTCAAAATGCCCTTTTTACCAAGTTCCTTTTCTTCGGCGATAACCTTAACCTTGGGGTCCAGCGGATACCAAATTTCCCTGTCGTAATAGAGCATTATTTCAACCTCGTGCCCTTGCTGAGCAAGATGGCTTGCAAGCACCGAAACAACACGCTCGCCGCCACCGTGCCCCAAAGCACCGAGAGTAAATAAAATCTTCAAAACCATCATCCTATCTTTCGTTATGTGCCTATTGTATCACACCCCCAAAAAAATTGCAAATGAAAAACATAGACAAATTATTTCCGACGTGATATAATACCGTTTAATAATGAATCGAACAGGAGGAGCAAGATGAAAAATAAAATTATTTATGTTCTAAGTTTTTTGTGGTCAAGCGTTATGGCCTTTTTCTTTCCTATATTTTTTAATATAATTTTTCTTTGCATAACAGGTCATTCGAAGGGATATGCTTACGACTTAGGTTCGGAAAAAGATATATCCATAATCTTCGGTTGCTTTGCATTATTAATTTGGCTTGCATTAGTCTTGCCGTCAAACATATATCTGTTTAATAAAACGGCTAAAAAGGGCAAATTGTATTTAATAATACCTATCGTGTTGTTTATCATACTGGCTACGCTATGCATCTTTGCTTATTACGGCAACTGGGCAGCATATTCGAAAGCAGTATTTAATATATGAATTTAAACTTTTTATTATAGACCCCATTGTATCACCCACCGCCTGAATTAGGGAGCTGTGATTAGGGACGAATTATCCCTAACCACAGCTGCCTTTTCGGACGGTGTTTTTTATGCATTGCGGTATGTGTTTTTACATCAAAATCAAAAAAGAGACATCCGCCCAAACGAGCGAATGTCTTAAAATCTTTCTTTAGTCGTTTCTTTCGCGGTGACTTCTTATAACCTTGCCGTCATAAGCATTTATATCGTAAGAATATTCATATTCCTGCGTTTCAAAATCAACCTCCCACACAAGCTCGCCTTTTTCTCGGTCAAGCTCAGCGTCGATGTCAAACACGGTGCCTCGGTCCACACTTGCCGCCTGTAAGGCAAACTCTATGGCCGACTCTTTTGATATGGTCTGCTGTGACTGTGTGGTGTTTTTCTCTGTCCCGCCTGCCGCGGAAGAGGGGGCAGACGGGTTATTGGTATTTTGTTGGGCGCAGGCAGTCATTGCAACCGCCACCAAAAGCGCCAATGTTAATGCAAATAATTTTTTCATATCAATACCTCCCGTCCGGATGAAAAAGGAGGGCGTTGCCGCCCTCCAAAAGAATTACTTAAAGTATCTCTCAAGCAAGCCTTCAAATGCCTTGCCGTGTCGAGCCTCGTCTTGAAACTACGCTCGAAAGCTGCTTAAATAAAGAGCTTTATTATTTAATTTTCAAAAATCCCACTTTTTTCACACTATTCTTGAGTTTCGCTTGAGTTGTTGTCGTTTTGTTTATCAGTGGTATTTGAACGTATAAGAAACGAAACATATGTACAAAGTGCTAACCAACCGAAAAGGCCGAGAGTAATCTTAATAATTATGTCAGCATCATTACCAGGTATGGCAGATATTAAAAAAGGTCCAGTGTGACAAAGAGAAATAATAAGTGGATTATAAATAATAAATAGGAATTTCCACTTTTCCTCATAAATAAGTTTACTATATTTAAAACAATAAAAAGGCATTACAATAAAAATCCATATCAGTAAAGCAATAAATGCATATGCGAGACCTGCATAATCTCCAGAAGGTAAAACTATTTCAAGCACGATTAGTAAAATTATGTAGGTCACGAAAAAACAGATTGAAAAAATAAAAGGATAAATATACTTTTTTGCTTTCTTCATCAAATCACCCCAAAACAAAAGATGTGCTACCGTTATGATAGCACATCCATTTGGGTTTTGCAATTAGATATTACTTAAAATAACGGTTTAAAAGACCCTCAAATGCCTTGCCGTGACGAGCCTCGTCTTGAAACTACGCCCGAAAACCGCTTGAATAAAGGGCTTTGTTGTTGAATTTTCAAAAATCACACTTTTGTCACACTATTCTTGAGTTTCGCTTGAGTTGTTGTCGTTTTGTTTATCAGTGGTATTTGAACGTATAAGAAACGAAACATATGTACAAAGTGCTAACCAACAGAAAAGGCCGAGAGTAATCTTAATAATTATGTCAGCATCATTACCAGGTATGGCAGAGATTAAAAAAGGCCCAGTATGACAAAGAGAAATAACAAGTGAATTATAAATGATAAATAAGAATTTCCACTTTTCTTCATAAATAAGTTTGCTATATTTAAAACAAAAAATGGGTGTCGCGACCAATATCCATAGTATTATAAACAACAGGGCGAGACCAAGACCGCCATAATTATTATAAAATTCGAGTATAACTATATATGAGATTCCAAAAAGTATATAAAACCATATTGAAAAAATAAAAGGATAAATATACTTTTTTGCTTTCTTCACAAAATCACCCCAAAACAAAAGATGTGCTACCGTTATGATAGCACATCCATTTGGGTTTTGCAATTAGATATTACTTAAAATAACGGCTTAAAAGTCCCTCAAATGCCTTGCCGTGGCGAGCTTCGTCACGAAACTATGCCAGAAAACCGCTTGAATAAAGGGCTCTGTTATTCTGTTTTCAAAAATCACACTTTTGTCACACTAAATCTCATTTTGTTTTTTTAATGCAAATAAATTAGTCGACAATATAAAAATTGAAAAATACAACAATATGATAAAAACAAATTCTAAGCATATACCCACATTAAATTTTGGTGTGTTCTCTGGTAATGAACGGTAAAAACCACCTGCATATTGGTATTCAACAAGCATATGAAACACTTTAGATACCGCACACAAAAGACAACCGAATGAGAACATAATAACAGTTTTGATTTTTGTATCATTTAAAAACCTTGGCAAGAAACATAAAATATTTCCAAAGACAAATATCGCAGAGAAAAAAATATCACTGATGTAGTCTTCTGCATATACATCCCTTGAAAAACATAAAAAAAGAATTTCAATCGTTAAAATAAAAGCAAATGATACCGACAAAAAGGGTTTATTTATAATATTTTCCTTTTTAACAGCTAATGACAGAGTAATAAGAGAAACCGCAAGAGGTAAAAAAAGAACACTTATACGCTCTAAATTATAACCTGTTTTAAACGGAAAAATCCAAGAATAGATTGTAACAATAATATAAAAGACCGCTACTGTTAGTGCAAATATGTTTTTACCTGTTCTGCAAAACAACAACTTATTCATAATCGCCTCCAAAACAAAAGATGTGCTACCATTATGATAGCACATCCATTTGGGTTTTGCAATTAGATATTACTTAAAATAACGGTTTAAAAGACCTTCAAATGCCTTGCCGTGACGAGCCTCATCGCGAGCCATCTCATGAACGGTGTCGTGGATAGCGTCAAGGTTAAGCTCCTTAGCAAGCTTTGCAAGCTCAAACTTGCCTGCGGTAGCGCCGTTTTCAGCGTCTACGCGCATCTCAAGATTCTTCTTGGTAGAGTCGGTTACAACCTCACCGAGCAGCTCGGCAAATTTAGCGGCGTGCTCTGCCTCTTCATAGGCTGCCTTTTCCCAATAAAGGCCAATTTCGGGGTAGCCCTCGCGGTGAGCAACTCTTGCCATTGCAAGATACATACCAACCTCGGTGCACTCGCCGTTAAAGTTCTCGCGCAAGCCGTCGATAATGCGCTGGTCAACGCCCTTTGCAACACCGACAACGTGCTCGGCAGCCCAGGTTTTCTCGGCGCTCTGCTCTGCAAACTTAGCAGCAGGGGCCTTGCAGATGGGGCAAGCTTCGGGTGCAGAATCACCCTCGTGAACATAACCGCAGATTTGGCAAACGTACTTTTTCATAATAAAATTCCTCCAAAAAATAATTTTAAAATTTATAAATTAAGCATTAGCTAATTTAACTTTATTATCTGCAACCGCTGCAGATGCCTGAAAATAGCACCGAGTATCCCTCAACCGAATGGTCGCATCCGTCGGGGATGCTGATTGCAACGGGAATATCAACGTCCACCACTCTGTTGCAGCCCTTGCAGAACAGATGATTGTGGGGATGAACGTAGCCGTCAAAGTGAACCACACCCTTTTCGTCGGTGATGGTTAGTGCTTTGCCCGATTTCGCAAGCTGCGAAAGATTGCGGTAAACGGTGGAAAGGCTGATGTCGGGGATTTCGGTTCGCACAATGTCGTACACCTCTGATGCTACGGGGTGTGTGCGAACGCTGCGCAGTGCCGAATAGACCGCCTCGCGCTGTCTTGAATATTTTTGTGCACCCATTGTGCTCACCTCTTTTCGTGAAAGTAAAAACGATAATCGTTATCGTTATTGTCAGTATAACCGATAAAATCGTACTTGTCAATAGTTTTTTAAAATTTTTTAAAAAAATTGCAGGCACCTTTCGGCACCTGCAATTTAACTTATTTTTCATCCTGTTTTAAAAACTTATCAACCACGTATCGGGGGCGAGCCTTGCTTTCAATATAAGTCTTGCCGACATATTGACCCACAACACCGATTGAAAATAGCTGAACGCCACCCAAAAACCAAATTGAAGCCATAAGTGAAGCCCAACCGGGGGAGGTGTTGCCAAGAAAATATGAACCCAAAATATAAACAAAAGCAACGATAGAGCAAAGAATGATAATCAGCCCCAACCACGAAATAAGGGTGATAGGCTTAATGCTGAAGGAGGTTATGCCCTCCCACGCAAAAGAAATCATCTTTTTAAGGGGATATTTGCTTTCGCCTGCAACGCGCTTGCCGCGAGAATAATAAACGGTGTCGCTTTTAAGCCCCATCTGAGCAACAATGCCACGAAGGAACATATTGCGCTCTTTAAACCCTTTAAGGCACTCCATCGCCCGTTTTGACATAAGGCGAAAATCAGCGTGGTTATAAACCGTCTTTGCGCCAAGCAAGCTCATGGTCTTATAAAAAACCTGAGCCGTCTTGCGCTTAAAGAAAGAGTCGGCCTTGCGCTCACTTCTCACGCCATAAACAACCTCAGCGCCCTTGATGTAGCAATCCACCATCTGCTCGATGACAGCCACATCGTCCTGCAAATCGGCATCAATGGATACCGTCATATCGCAAATGTCGGCCGCGGCCTCCAACCCTGCAAGCAGTGCATTCTGGTGGCCTGCATTGGCGGCAAGGCTTAAGCCATAGACGTATTTGTTAGTCTTGTGTGCCTCTTCAATAATCTGCCAGGTGCCGTCACGGCTGCCGTCGTTAACCAGCAAAATACCGCTGTCGTCGGCAACTTTACCCTTTTGCACCATATCGTCGACCACCTTGGTCAGCGCAGGAATGGTAATGGGCAGCACTTCTTGCTCGTTAAAGCAAGGCACAACAATCATAAGTCGATTCATTAAATCATCCCAAATTAAGAATTGTTTTGGTCGGCAACCTTGTCACCGCTATATACAAATATCATTACCACAATGTATATTGCAAATCCAATATAGGTCAAATCAAAATGTCCGCCACCGTGAATGGAATAGCCCTCGCCCATAAACTTAACGATGGCAGGTGCAACAAAGCTGTCAACGCAGAAGAATGCTGCTGCCAAACCGTAAGCATAAAAGAGAATGGAAGTGCGTGGTCCCGAAACACCTGCCAAAATCTTGCCGCTTGAATAGAAGAAAAGCAGCAGCAAGCACATAGTAGCAATGTCAAAAAGGGTGTCGGTAACGGTAACCTCACCGGTGTAGCTCATAAAGGTAATAACCAGTCTTGTAAGAGCATACAGGATGTTTACCACAGGCAAGACGCCGTTTACCTTACCGTCGGTAAAGCAGGCAATGCCGTGTAGCACAATAACGGCCGCCGATGCAAAGGACATAACGGCAAGAGCAAATTTGCCGGAGTTGGATGAGGTAATAATCTGTGAAACACCCGAAATTGCAAGGCAAAGTGTAGCAATAAAGGATGCAATACCCAAAGCCACGCTTTTTTTACCTGCAGTGATGGAAGCAGGGCGTGAAAGCCACACCGTAAGCAGCAAGGCAGGAATCAGCGCAAAGCAAAGTATGGTTATAACGTTGCCTATATAACCGAAGTCGTCGTTGTAAAAGCCGGTTACAGTGTCAATCATATAAATTTGCTGCAGCACCCTGGCAACAAGCAAAACGGGTGAGCATATAAAAAACAGTGTAAATAACAAGGGGCGTTTCATTGCCGTCACTCCGTCACAAAATTATCTGTCAGAAAGGTCGATGTAGGGCTGGTCTATACGAACTGCCTTGTATGCAGGGCGCATAATCTTGCCACCGGTAGTGATTTCTTCAAGGCGGTGAGCACACCAGCCTGCAATACGTGCGGTAGCAAAGATGGGGGTCAGCAAATCCTCAGGTACACCCAAAGCGGTGTAAACCAAGCCTGAATAAAGATCAACGTTGGCGCACATGGTTTTGCTGATGCCTTTGATTTCAGCCATAAGAGAGGGAGTATTCTCCTCAATAATATTAAGCAAACGGAACTCGTCCTGCAAGTCGCTTTCCTCTGCCAGCTCGGCAGCCATCTGCTTGATCAAAACGGCACGGGGGTCGCTGACGGTATAGATGGCGTGGCCCATACCGTAGATAAGACCGCTCTTGTCGTTGGCTTCCTTTTTAATAATCTTAACAAGATAATCGCGTACCTTGGCCTCGTCGGTAATATTGTCAACGTTAGCCTTAATGTCGTGCACCATTTCCATAACCTTGATGTTGGCGCCACCGTGCTTGGGGCCCTTAAGCGAGTTGATAGCAGCCGACAGAGTGCCGTATGTATCGGTACCCGATGAAGAAAGCACGCGGGTGGTAAAGGTGGAGTTGTTACCGCCGCCGTGGTCAGCGTGAAGCATCAGACAGCGGTCAAGCAGCATAGCCTCTTTTTCTGCAAAAGCACGGTCAGGGCGGATAGATGAGAGAATGCACTCTGCAGTTGAGTGCTTGGGATCGATGGGGTGGAAAAACATGCTCTTGCCGTCATAATAGCGGCGCTTAACCTGATAAGCGTAGCTCATAATGATGGGTAGCTTGGCAATAAGACCGATGCACTGGCTGAGCACGTTTTCAAGGCTGGTGTTGTCGGGGTCGGGGTCGTAAGAATAAAGAGCCAAGACCGAGCGTGACAGCTTGTTCATAATATTTTTAGAAGGAGCCTTGATAATCATATCCTCGGCAAAGTACTGAGGCAGCTCGCGGGCGTCAGCCAAAACGCCACGAAACCATTCAAGCTTTTCCTTGCTGGGCAAATATCCGAACAAAAGCAGCCAAACAACCTCTTCAAAGCCAAAGCGGTTGTCGCGGTCGCAGCCGGCAATAATATCCTCAACGCTGATACCGCGATAGTTAAGCTGACCTGCAACAGGGGTGCGCTCACCGTCGTCGATAACGTAGCCGCGAACATTACAAATGCTGGTCAAGCCTGCCATAACGCCGGTGCCGTCCTCGTTGCGAAGACCGCGCTTAACGTGGTACTTTTCATAGTCAGTGGGCTTGATGCGGTTATTATTTTTAAATTCCTTGCATAAATTAGACAAGGTATCAAAGGGAATCATAGTTATTGCTCCTTTCCATCAAATGCATATAGTTAATGGTTAATTTTATCATAAAAGGGTTTTAAAGTCAAGCAAGATAACGCAATTTTACGAAAGGAAGTTTGCAATGAAATATTACGGTGCCAAAAAAATATATGTGGCCATGCTGGCGGTTATGTTGGCTGTTATGATAGGCGTGCCTGCCCTTGCCATTCCACCTGCCAAAAAGGAGCCCTCTGCTTCCACCGCCAAAAGCGATTTTCCAAAAGGGGAGCACTTCAAGGTATATTTGACAGAAAGCAAAAAAATCAAAAAAATCTCTGCCTTCGATTATGTTGTGGGAGTGGTCGCCGCCGAGCTTGGCGCTGATGCACCCGTTGAAGCCCTTAAGGCCCAAACGGTGGCAAGCTATACCTTTGCCCGCTTTCGAAAAAACGAAAATGCGCAAAAGGATTACCATATCACCGACAACCCCTCAACCGACCAAAAGTATCTCTCCCGTGAGCAGCTTAAAGAAAAATGGAAAGAAAGCTATCAAACAAATATAGAAAAAATCGAGCAAGCGGTAAAGCAAAGTGCGGGCTATATGCTCACCGACAGCGACGGGCAGCCTATTTTGGCGGCCTACCACGCCTTGTCGGGCGGACGTACCGAGTCGGCGCAAAACGTGTGGGGCAAGGATTATTCCTACCTTCAGCCGGTTGAAAGCATAGGCGATTTGCTGTCGCCCGACTATCTGTCGGTGCGCAAGTTCACCGTTGCCGAGTTTAAAGAAAAACTGCAGCCTGCCGTAACCCTTGACGGCGAGCCTAAAAACTGGATTGCCAACGTCAGCTGCACTCCGTCGGGCACAGTGGCGGCGATTGATATGATGGGCACCTCCGTTACGGGAGAGCAAATTCGCATACTGCTTGGGCTCAGAAGCGCCTGCTTCGAGGCCTCCTTCAGCGAGGATTTGTTTACCTTTAACGTAAAGGGGTGGGGGCACGGTGTGGGTATGAGCCAATACGGTGCCTGCTACCTTGCACGGACAGGCAGCACCTTTATCGAGATTTTAAGCCACTACTACACCGACTGCCGGATGACCAAGCTGTAAAAAATGCTTCCCTGCATGAAAGGGAAGCATTTTTTTCTTGACAAAGGGGCTAAATTGTATTACAATAATAGTACACTAATACAAAAGAGGTGATTAAATGAAATGGACACTTGATAAATCCCGCCCTATATGCCCTCAAATCTGCGAGCTTATTTGTGTTGCCATTGCAAAAGGCGAGTTGACGGTGGGCAAAAAACTCCCTTCTGTAAGGGAGATAGCGCTTGATGCAGGTGTCAATCCCAACACAGTTCAAAAATCCCTTGAGGAGCTGGAGCGAAGCGGAATAATTCATTCGGTTCGCTGCTCAGGCTGGTTCGTCAATGAAGAGGTTGACGTCGCCACAGAAAAAGTAAAAGCTCTTAAAACAAGCAAGACCAAAGAATATATTGAAGCTATGTCGCTGCTTGGCTGCAACTTTGACGAGATGCTTGAATATCTCAATAAATGTAAGGAGGATAAGAATGAGTAATCTACTTGAAACCAAAGGCTTAACTAAAATTTACAACAATGTTATAGCCTTGAACAACGTAAACCTTACCATTGAAAAAGGCAGGATTATCGGTTTGCTTGGCCCTAACGGTTCGGGCAAAACTACCTTTATCAAGCTTATTAACGGATTGCTTACCCCCACACAGGGCTACCTGCTGATTGACGGTAAAATGCCGGGGGTAGAAACCAAAAAGATAGTATCCTATCTGCCCGACAATAACTTTTTGCCCTCGTGGATGACGGTAGAGCAAATAATCGAGCTGTTCTGCGATTTTTATGCCGATTTTCGTCCCGAGCTTGCCTATGAGATGCTTAACAAATTGGGCGTGCCCAAGAATATGCGCCTTAAAAATCTCTCAAAGGGCAATAAAGAAAAGGTGTGCCTCATCCTGGTTATGAGCAGAAATGCTCTTTTATACGTGCTCGACGAGCCTATCGCCGCCGTTGACCCCGCAACGAGAGATTACATAATTTCCACCATCATCAACAACTACAACCCCGAAGCATCGGTTATCATCTCCACCCATATCATTGCCGATATTGAGCCCGTACTTGACGAGGCGATATTTATCAACCACGGCGAAATCGTGCTTCACAAAACGATAGATGAAATCCGCGAAGAAAATCAAATGAGCGTGGATGCATTGTTCAGGGAGGTATTCAGATGGTAAAGAAGCTTCTTAGACACGAATTTATTTATTATTTCCGCACCTTCAGTTTGTTCCTGCCTATGGTGCTGGTTATCGCTCTTGTAACCCGAATGTTCAAAGCAATGGGTGGGTCAACCTATGTCGAAATTGTCAAAGTCTCCTCTGAATTATTGCTTACGCTGGGCTGCGTAGCGCTTCTGGTTATGTCGGTTGCCGTGGGCGTTATTCGCTTTTACAAAAATATGTACTCTGCCGAGGGATATTTGACCTTGACCCTGCCTGTCACCCATACCGCCCACATTTTTGTGAAGCTGTTGGCCGCAATTATTTGCCAGGTGGGTTGTGCCGCAACCGTATTTGTGGCATCAATCATCTCAAAAACCGGTGAAGAGCTTTCGTATATGTGGTCCCAATTGGATTTCACTATAAGCCGAAATACAATGAGTGATATGATATTTGTGGTTGAAATCATTGCGCTTATATTAACAGTTGCAATTTCTAATATGCTTATGTACTACACCTGCATCACCATCGGTCAGACGGCCAAGAAAAACCGAATCCTTATGTCGGTGGGCGCGTATTTCCTTATTTACATAATCAGTCAGGTGGTTGCAACTATTGCAATAATTGTTATCAGCGTGCTTTCAACAACAGGTGCTTTAGATGGTATAGCAATATTTTTTGCCCGTTATCCCTATCTGACAATTCAGCTGTTTTTGCTGGTATTCATCGTTATGTACGTTGTCATTTCAGCAATATTCTGGCGCATAACCCAATCAATAATGACCAAAAAACTCAATCTCGAATAAACAAAAAAGGCTCCCTCGAGGCACCCTCCGTAAGGAAGGTGCCTCAGTTTTATTCGCCTAACGGCGAGTTATATTGCTACGCAGTTATATTTGGACTTCGCCCAAGTGATATTGCTTTTGGCAGTTTAAGGGCGAATAAAATATCACTAAAACCTTTAGGTTTTAATATCACTTGACCGAAAGGTCAAATATCACTGTGAGACCTGTCTCACAATATCACTTTTTGTTCGTGCCTTTGAGATAGGTAATATTTGAAGTATATAACCCACTATGACACTTTCACAATTCGTGTAAAGTGTCATTTGTTTTGCAAGCATAAAAAACGAGAGAGACAACTTCTTTACGAAGTGTCTCCCTCGGGAGCCTCTTTTTTTTACTTATTACTTAATGATGGCTTTGTGGAATACCTTTTTACCCTTGCGGATTTTAACACCCTCAACCAAGGCAGCCTTGCTTATTACCGTATCGTGAGTCTCAACCTTTTTCTCATCGACGGCAACACCGCCCTGCTGAATAAGGCGGCGTGCCTCACCCTTGCTGGGGGTAAGACCGCACATCATAAGCAGGTCAATGATGCCAACGCCATCCTCGGCAATATCAGCGGCGTTAATCTCGGTGGTGGGCATATTGCTGTCGTCACCGCCACCTGCAAAAAGAGCGTGAGAAGCGGTCTTGGCTTTGTCAGCCTCCTCATGGCCGTGAACGAGAGCGGTCAGCTCGTATGCAAGCAGCTCCTTCTTCTCGTTAATGCGAGAGTCATCCCACTCCTCCATCTTTTCGATTTCTTCGATGGGGATGAAGGTGAGCATACGGATGCACTTCATAACGTCAGCATCGTTAACATTGCGCCAATACTGATAGAACTCAAAGGGAGAGGTCTTGTTGGGGTCAAGCCAAACTGCACCGTTAGCGGTTTTGCCCATCTTTTTGCCCTCGCTGTTCATAAGCAGGGTGATGGTCATAGCATATGCGTCGTGACCTGTCTTTTTACGGATAAGCTCGGTGCCGCCAAGCATATTGCTCCACTGGTCGTCACCGCCAAACTGCATGTTGCAGCCGTAGTTGTTGTGCAAATGATAGAAGTCGTAAGACTGCATAATCATATAGTTGAATTCAAGGAAGCTGAGGCCCTTTTCCATACGCTGCTTGTAGCACTCAGCACGAAGCATATTGTTAACAGAGAAGCAAGCACCGACGTCGCGAAGCAGGTCGATGTAGTTAAGCTTCAACAGCCAATCGGCGTTGTTAACCATGATAGCCTTGTCCTCGCCAAACTCAATAAAGCGCTCCATCTGCTTTCTGAAGCAGTCGCAGTTATGCTGAATGGTTTCGGGGGTCATCATAGAGCGCATATCGGTTCTGCCTGAGGGGTCGCCGATGTAGCCGGTGCCGCCGCCGATAAGCACAACGGGCTTGTTGCCTGCCATCTGCAAGCGCTTCATAAGGCAAAGAGCCATAAAGTGGCCCACGTGCAAAGAGTCGGCAGTGGGGTCAAAGCCGATATAAAAACGGGCGCCGCCGTTGTTAATAAGCTCTCTGATTTCGGGCTCATCGGTTACCTGTGCGATAAGGCCTCTTGCCCTAAGTTCTTCGTAAATTTGCATTTTATAAATCCTCCCAAAAGGTGTTATTTGTATTTTATTTCATAGTTGGTACCGCTGATACCGGGCACAACACCCCTTGCAATAAGGGCCTCGTTGTCCATACAGCAGGCAATCCACTTGTTTTTGCGGAACAAAAGCTTGTCGTCGTGAGCATTCTCCAAATCGGTGTTGGTGCCCTTGGGCAGCGCAACCACACAGCCAAAGCCGCCCTCGCTCACTTCAATTGGGCAAAAGTGCATAGAGGTGGCATAAACCTCAATGCAGGTGCCCTTGGGCACAAAGAAGCCGCGTACCTCCGATGAATCGATGGTGCCGTTTTTAAACTTGCAAAGGGGAGCAAGCAGCAGTACAAGGTCGGTGACGGCAATGTTAACCTCTGATGAGGTGTGCCATTCCAAGGCGTTCAGCTTATTGCTGTGACCCCAGCAGTAGCCAACCTGAGTGGGCATTTCGCCAAAATAATTCCGGCAGATTTCCTCTGCAATGGGCAGACATTCAAAACGGGGCTCCGAGGGAACATAGCTTGAACCGCTTTCGGGCAGCTCAATTGACTGACCGACTTTAACGATTTGATCGGTGTCGGTGTTTATAACTCTGCCGAAAGGAGCAAACTGGTCGTCGGTGACACAATAAAGCTTAACCTCGGGGTTTAGTGACTGTAGTTTTTGAAGCATATTATCCACTCCGTTTTTAGACATATATACTATATAATAACATAACACTCTTCGGGTTACAACAAAATATTTGCTAAAAATATGACTTTTTGCCCACCTTTTTGCAAAAAATACAATGGTGAGGTGGCAAAATGCGAAAAAGAATGATAGCAATTACCCTTGCCGTAACGGTTATGCTGGGCGTGTCGGCATATCGTGTGGGCAGCCTTTCTTTCGGTCTTACCGAGACGGCTTCAACCAACAGCGGCAGCTATACCCTGACAGTAGCGACGCCCCGCGGTACCGTCTACGACTGCAATATGGTAAGGCTCACCAACACCGCTTCCAAACGGATGGCGGTGCTTATTCCCACAACCAAAACGGTGGCAGCCGTTACCGAGCAACTTGGCAACGCCGCCAAGGATACCCTTCGGCGGCTTAAATCGGGCAAACCTATTTTGGCCGAAATCCCCGTGGATTTCATATGCGAGGATGCCAAAATTTTTACCGTCGATGCAGGCTTGCCCACCGACTGCCTTGCTCCCCATATAATCGGCTATCTTGACTCCGAGGGCAAGGGAGTGACGGGCATCCAACGAGCCTATGAACAAATACTCGGCAGCACCAGGCCTCTGCGTGTGACCTATCAGGTGGACGCCACAGGCAGAGCCCTTTCGGGTATTGATGCCGTGGTGAGCGGCACCGCACAAAATACCGACGGAGTGGTGCTCACTCTGGATTCCCGCATTCAGCGCATCCTTCAAAGTCAGTCAACCCCGCTTGAAAAAGGCGCAATTATAGTGATGGATTCCATCACGGGTAAAATAAAAGGTATGGCAAGCTTTCCCGGCTTTTCTCCCGATAGGGTGGGGGAGGTGTTGAACTCCACCGACGGAGCCCTTATAAACCGTGCCTTGTCCCTTTATAATGTTGGCTCGGTTTTCAAGCCATGCGTTGCCATCGCAGGGCTTGAGCAGGGCATAGAGCCCACCTTTACCCACTCTTGCCAAGGCTTTACAATGATAGGCTCTAATCGTTTCAACTGCAACCTGCTCACAGGTCATGGCAGCCTTGAAATGACGGCCGCAATGGCCAAATCCTGCAACTGCTACTTTATTGAACTTGGAGGCAAAATCGGTGCCGCTAACCTTTATAACGCTTGCATAAGATTGGGCTTCAACCGTGCATACACTCTGTTTGAGGGAGTTGGCACCTCTGCAGGCACCCTGCCCAAACTGAGCAGCCTCACCTCCCAACCTGCCGCCCTTGCTAACCTTTCCTTCGGGCAGGGAGATTTGATGCTCTCACCCCTGCACCTTGCCGTTATGACTGCCGCCATCGCCAACGGTGGATGGCTCGTCACCCCGTCAATAATAGAGGCCACCGTTATCAAAGGTGAAACCGTTACCCAAAAGCAAGCGCAACCGCGCCAAGTAATAACCAAGCAGGTGGCAGAGCAGGTGGCGGCAATGATGGGCGAGGTGGTAAAATCGGGCACAGGCAAAGCGGCCCAAACAGAATACGGAGCGGCAGCAGGCAAAACAGCCACTGCTGAAACGGGATGGTTTATCGAGGGCAAACGGGTCACACAATCCTGGTTTGCAGGCTTTTGGAAAGACTACACCGTTGTGGTGCTTTGCGAGGATGGAGTGTCGGGCTCTGCCGACTGCGCCCCCGTTTTCAAAAATGTATGTGATATGATGGCCGAAATTGAATAATACACTTGACAAAAAAGATAAATTGATATAAAATTACCTTGTTAAAATTTTGTTGGCTGTGACAAAGCAAAAGGTGTTACAGATTCGGCTTAGAGAGGGCACAGTTTGGTGCAATGTGCCTGCCAATTTGCCACCGTGCCGGCTTTTGAGCCACCGCCTGAAAGGGTGGCGTAATCCCTGCGTTAAAGGGTCCGAGCGGTCGCTTTTCAAGCGGCAATTTGGGTGGTACCGCGGTTTACTCCGTCCCTTGTTTTGGGGCGGGGTTTATTTATTTTTATGGAGGAAACGAAAAATGAAATGGACTTCACTTAACGAATGCAGAGAAAAATACCTTTCTTTCTTTGAATCAAAGGAGCATCTTCGTCTGCCCAGCTATTCACTTGTGCCCAACAACGATAACAGCCTGCTGCTTATCAACTCAGGTATGGCACCTATGAAAAAGTTCTTCACCGGCGAGGTAACTCCCCCTCGCAAGCGTGTAACAACCTGTCAAAAATGCATTCGCACTCCCGACATCGAGCGCGTAGGTCATACTGCACGCCACGGCACCTTTTTCGAGATGCTTGGCAACTTCTCCTTCGGCGACTACTTCAAGCACGAGGCAACTGCCTGGGCTTGGGAGTTCTGCACCAAGGTTATGGAAATCCCCGAAGAGCTTCTTTACGTATCTATTTATGAAGAGGATGACGAGGCTTTCGATATCTGGACCAAAGAGGTAGGAGTAGACCCTTCTCATATGGTTCGCCTGGGCAAAGAGGATAATTTCTGGGAGCACGGCTCAGGTCCCTGCGGCCCCTGCTCCGAGATTTATTTTGACCGCGGCATCAAGCACGGCTGCGGCAAGCCCGACTGCGCAGTAGGCTGCGATTGTGACCGCTTTATCGAAATCTGGAACAACGTTTTCTCTCAGTTCAACAACGATGGCCACGGCAACTATACCGAGCTTGCTCAAAAGAACATTGATACCGGTATGGGCCTTGAGCGCCTTGCTTGCGTAATGCAGGACGTTGACAACCTTTTTGAGGTTGATACCGTTCAGAATATTATGAAGCACATCAGCCGCATCTGCGGTGTTACCTATAAAGAGGATGCCAAAAAAGACGTATCCTTGCGCGTTGTAACCGACCACATCCGCTCAACCGTATTTATGATTGGCGATGGCGTAATGCCCTCAAACAACGGCCGCGGATACGTGCTTCGCCGTTTGCTTCGCCGCGCTGCCCGTCACGGCCGCTTGCTTGGTGTTAACCGTCCCTTCCTTAACGAGGTAGTTGAAACCGTTATCACCGAAAACGAGGGTGCTTATCCCGAGCTTCGCGAAAAGCAAGAGCTTATCACCAAGGTTATCACCGTTGAAGAAGAGGCTTTTGCCCGCACCGTTGATCAGGGTATGCAAATCCTTGACAACTTTGTTGAAAGCGGCAACGGCAAGCTTTCGGGTGAAGAGGCCTTCAAGCTTCAGGATACCTATGGCTTCCCCATCGACCTCACTGTTGAAATTCTTGCCGACCGCGGTGTAGAGGTGGATGTAGATGCCTTCCGCGAAATCTACGACCAATACCGTAAGGATACCCGTGCTGCACGCAAAAATGCAGGCGCCGACGCTTGGAAGGGCGAGCAAAATCTTTTGGCCGACCTGCCTGCAACCGAGTTTGTTGGCTACACAGAGCTTTCTGCCGAGGCCAAGGTGCTTGGCATCGTCTGTGAGGACGAGGCAGCGGTAGCTGCCAACGAGGGCCAAAACGCAGTTATCGCTCTTGACAAAACAGCCTTCTACGCCGAAAGCGGCGGTCAGGTAGGTGACAAGGGTGTTATCATCGGCGACGGTTTTGAGTTTGCCGTTGAGGATACTCAAAAAACCAACGAGGGCGTATATATGCATATGGGCAAGGTAACTAAGGGCACCCTTTCACAGGATGCAACCGTTACCGCACAGGTAGATGCTGCTCGCCGCTTGGCAATTATGCGCAACCACACCGCAGCCCACCTTTTGCAGGCTGCCCTTCGCAAGGTGCTCGGCACCCACGTTGAGCAGGCAGGTCAGTTGGTAACTGCCGACAGCGTTCGCTTCGACTTTACCCACTTCTCTGCAATGACCTCAGAGCAGATTGCTCAAACCGAAGAAATCGTAAACACCGCAATTTTGAGCGGCGCAGGCGTTACTATGACCGAAATGCCCATTGACGAGGCCAAAAAGCTTGGTGCAATGGCACTTTTCGGTGAAAAGTACGGCGACACCGTTCGCGTTGTAAATGCCGAGGGCTATTCTATCGAATTGTGCGGCGGCACCCACGTTGACTCAACCTCAAAGCTTGGTCTTTTCCGCATCGTATCCGAAGGCAGCGTTGCCGCAGGCGTACGCCGTATCGAAGCCGTAACAGGCACAGGCCTCTTGAAGCTTATCCAAAACACCGACGCAATGCTCAGCCAGGCTGTAGCCGTTGCAAAGGTAAACAAGGCGGCAGAACTTGCCGACCGCATCACCGCCATTCTTGCCGACTCCAAGAGCAAGGATGCCGAGATTGACCGTCTTAACGCACAACTTGCATCAGGCAAGTTTGACAGCCTTATGGCCTCTGCTCAAAAGATCGGCGACCTTCGTGTTGTTGCCTCTGTTTTCTGGGGGGGCGATATGCGTGCAGCTTGCGACGTTGTTAAGGATAAATATTCCGATGTTATAATGGTGCTTGCCGACGTTGGCGAGGGCAAGGTTACTTTTGCCACCGCTTGCGGTAAGGACGCCGTCAAAGCAGGAGCCCATGCAGGCAATATCGTTCGCGAAATCGCCAAGATTGCAGGCGGTAACGGCGGCGGTAAGCCCGATATGGCAATGGCAGGCGGTAAGGACGTAACCAAGGTTAACGACGCACTTGCAGCCCTTGGCGAAATCGTTACCAACCTTCTTAAATAAAAGGAGTGATTTTATGGATTGCCTTTTCTGTAAAATTTTAGCGGGCGAGATTCCATCCACCCCCATTTATTCCGACGATAAGGTCTATGCCTTTGCAGACATAGACCCTCAAGCCCCCTTTCATGCAATAGTAATTCCTCGCCGCCACATAAGCGGTGCCGATAAAATCGACAGTTCAAATTCTGTTGATATTGCCAGAGTTTTCGAGGCAGTTGCCAAAATTGCCGACGAGCAAAAGCTTGATAACGGCTTCCGTGTGGTTAACAACTGCGGTGAGGATGGCGGTCAAACCGTTGGCCACATCCACTTTCATTTGTTGGCCCGCCGTAACCTTGCATGGCCTCCCGGTTAATTCCAATCATAAAGATTTAGGAGTGTAAAGGTATGAGAGAAACTTATAAAGTAAATATCGCAGGGGTAGAGCGTGATCTTCCTCTTTACGCCGTCAGCGATAAGTTAGATATTGCCGCCTTCATCCTTTTCGGTGATGTAGAGGTTACAGTAGCCGCTGCCGAGGGCCTGCTCAAAAAGGCTCCCGATTTTGACTACATTCTCACTCCCGAGGCAAAAAGCATCCCCTTGGCATATGAGATGTCCCGTCAATGCGGCAAGCCCTATGTGGTAGCTCGCAAGGGTGTCAAGGTTTATATGGGTGAGCCGGTCAAGGCCACCGTTCATTCCATCACTACCCAAAAAGAGCAAACCATCTATTTGGGCGAGGATGAGTGCCGCCTTATTAAGGGCAAAAAGGTGCTTATCGTGGACGATGTTGTTTCAACGGGTGAATCTCTCGTTGCTATCCGCAAACTGTTAGAGCTTGCCGGTGCCCACGAGGCCGCCACCTGTGCCGTATTGGCAGAGGGTGACGCCGCCCAAAGAGATGACATCATAACCCTCGGCTCAATACCTTTGTTTTTCAAATGAAGCATTTGCCCGCCGTGGCATTAGGCTTTCCTATGCTTTTAACGCTTGTGGCCGTTTCTTACCTTGGCTATGCCAAAGGCAGGGCTGCAAGCGTTTTGCTTTTTGCCGCATCGATAATCCTGTTGCTTTTAAGTCTTATACAATATCACACCGAAAGCAAAAAGGTGTCAATTCTTCCCATCATCTCGCTTTTTATGTGCGGACTTGTGGCGTTGATTTACACCACCCAGCTTCGGCAAACCCAACTAACAACCGCTGCCTATGTTGACAGCGAGGGTTATGCCGAGGGCGAGATAACCGATATTGTAGGCTTTGACGGCAGCTATCAATATGAGATAACCTGTGACGACGGCTTTAAATTTACGCTTAACACCACCACCAAATTAAGTGCCGATTTGTACGACCGCTTTCATGGTGAGCTGGTCTATGGCGTAGCGTCAACCCTTAACGCAGAGCTTCCCGTGCAGTCCTACGCAGTGGAGAGTGGGGTGTATGTCACACCCACCAACAAGACAGGACTTAAAAAGGCGGTTCACTATGTCAGAGAGCAAGGTGTTCGATGTATCGACCACCTTCTGCCGGGTCAATCGGGCGCACTTGTCAAGGGCGTTCTGCTTGGTGACGAAAGAGCCTTTGGCTTCAGCCTTATGCAGGATTTCACCGTTGTGGGTCTTGCCCACCTGATAGTAATCTCGGGCGCCCATTTATCCTTGTTTGTGGTGCTGATAATGCTGGCACTGCCCACAGGCATCAATCGACGCCGCTTTGCCTGGATTGTAATAATCCCTATGCTCTTTTATATGATGCTCTGCGGAATGAGCGTGGCAGTTGTCCGTGCAGGCATCTGTTCGGCGATTTTTGTGTTAAGCTTCACCTTAAAAAGAGACGTTTCACCCATGAATTCTTTGGGTGCATCGGCAATGCTTGTATCACTCTTTTGGCCTCAGGGCGCAGTGAGCATTGGATTTTTGCTGTCCTTCTTTTCAACGCTTGGCATACTGCTGATTTACTGCCCTTTGCGTGAAAAAATAAGATATACAACTTGGCCCAGATTGGTCAAAATTATTCTGAATCTGTTTATTTTAACCGCATCTGCACAGATTTTAATAACGCCGCTGCTAGTGATTTGCTACGGCAAAATTACTCCCGTTTCAATACTGTCCAACCTGCTGGTGGGCGGTGCTGTGGGCTCGCTGATGATGCTCGGCATAGTGCTTGTTTTCACTGCGACACTTGTGATAACAACGCCGCTGTTATTGCCAATCGCGGGCGTAATGAGAATTTTATCCGCATTCTGTATCGGTATCGTAAAAGGACTTTCAGCTTTGATGGATGCAAGCGTTGTTGTATCTAAAACCGAAACGGTTATAGCCCTCTGTCTGCTATGTATCGGTGGAATACTTATCGTAGGTGCGGCCAACCGTCGCCATATGATGAGGGTGGGCACCGTCACGGTGGCAGTGGCACTTTTTGCTTTGTCTTTTTGCACCTATATGGCCTCAAACCGCGTGGTAATAACCTCTTATTCCAACGAATGCCTGCTCATTCGTCATAAAAGCCACTCGGTTATAATAGGGAATATCTTTGATAGCAGAGAAAATACCTTTTTATCCCAAGGAGTTTACGACTCCCATTCCCAAACGCCCGACTTGCTTGATGTGCATATGAGCGATGTAACCGACGCAATGAAGATGATAGAATCTCACCCCGCCCGACTTGTGCTGACCTCCCATCAGCTTATCACGGAAGAGCAGCCCTACGTGGTGGCACAAAAAGGAAAAAGAGTAGTGCTGGACGATGATTTTGCCGTCACTCCCTATGATAACTTTACCGTGGTGGATGTGAGCGGTTATCGTATAGCGGTGGCGCAAAAAGGCGCCGGTCTGACCAAAATCAAAAATATCGACTGCATCATTGCGCGGGGCAACTGCAAAGGGCAAAGCCGTGCGTGGATTGTATATGAGAATATAAATGCACTTGCTATCGGTGACGGCAGGGTGTATAATGTAACCGACGAAGTCTTTAAAGTCACCTTTGACAAAAATCTGTTAGTAATGCAATAAAGGGGTGAAGCAATGCCTGAAATTAACGAAAGAGATGTGGCGCAAGCCATCAAAAGCGGCGACTACGCACCCATTTACCTTTTTTACGGTGAAGAGGATTATTTAAAGCGCGTCTATGTCGAGCGCATAATCAACTCTGCCGTTACCGATTTTGAGGATGCTAACCTTCACCGCCTTGATAACAGTGCTTCTGCCGACGATATAACCTCGTCAGCCGATGCAATCCCTATGATGAGCGAGCACTCCTGTGTAGTTGTCAGCGACTATCAGTTTGCCTCCTTGAGCGAAATTCAGTACAAGCAGTTTAAGGCCGTGCTTGAAGAGCCTAATGACCGTTGTGTGCTTATATTTACCTACGAGTCGGCATTGCCCAAGCCCAAAAGTGATAAGGGCAAGGAGCTTTTAAATCTGCTCACCAAAAAGGCTCATACAGTCAACTTTACCCACAAAACTGAAAAAGAACTGGCCGATGCCATCTGCCGCCGCGCCGCAAAGCGCAGCATCAATCTGCAGCCTACCGTCGCCAGAGGAATTATTCAGCGTTGCGGTGACAATCTTGAAAACCTGCTTAATGAGGTTGACAAACTGTGTGACTATGTGGGCTCAGGCGCCGCCGTAACGATGCAGGATGTAGAGCTTATCTGCTCCAAAACGGTCGAGGCGTCATCCTTTGCCTTGGCAGATGCCGTCTGCGCAGGCAACTGTGATTTAGCCTTGTCCATATGCAGTGACCTTTTCGAGGCACGTACCGAGCCCCTTATGATTTTGGGCGCGCTTTCAGGCGTGTTTGTAGATATTTACCGCGTCAAGCTTGGCGAGGCGGAGGGTATGCGCACCGACGATTTAGCCACCGCCTTTGGCTATGGCAAGGCAGCCTTTAAGCTTCGCCGCGCCGCCCAATCGGGCAGGCGGATGTCCCAAACCTCGGTGTACAAAGCGTTGGAGATTTTGCGCCGCACCGACCTTGCCTTAAAGGGCAGCCGCACCGAGCCCAAGATTTTGATGGAGCGTTGCCTTGTAGAGCTTGTGAGAACGGTGGCGGGCAGTCAGCTATGATAACCTTAAAGCAGGTAATAGTGGTCGAAGGCAAGTATGACAAAATCAAACTGTCCAACTTTATCGACGGCCTTATAATCACCACCGAGGGCTTCGGCATATTTAAAGATAAAGAAAAGTTAGAGCTTATTCGCCTAATGGCCAAAAAGCGCGGCATTATTTTAATGACCGACTCTGATTCGGCAGGCTTTATAATCCGCAACTTTTTATCACAGGCGGTCAACGAGGGGCAGGTCACCCACGTCTATATCCCCGAAATCTCGGGCAAGGAACGCCGCAAGGATGCTCCGTCGTCCGACGGCCTTCTTGGGGTAGAGGGAGTGACTGAGCAGGTGATAACCGAGGCGCTTGCCAAGGCAGGCATAATCGGTGATAAAGCACAGGCCGTACGCCCCGTCACCAAGCTGCAAATGTATAACGACGGCTTCTACGGTCAAAGCAATTCAGCCTGCTTGAGAGCCGAGCTTTGCCGCATTTTAGGCCTTCCCGGCAGAATATCTTCCAATATGCTGCCCAAGGTTATAAGCGATATTTACGGCGAAAATGAGTACAAAAGGGCAGTAAATGCTCTTTTTTGTGAAAAAATGAAATAAAATTTATTTTTAGTCTTGACAAGCCCCGTTGTATAAAGTTATAATGTGTGGTGTATTATTATAAGTTTCGGGCAAATCAGTGTCCGAACCTTCGCAATCACGGAGGGAGGGAATTCCAGATGAGTCAGGTGCGTTTAAAAGAAAACGAAAGCCTGGAGAATGCGCTTCGCAGGTTCAAGAGAGCCACTCAAAGAGACGGCGTAATCCAAGAGGTTCGTAAGAGAGAGCACTATGAGAAACCTTCCGTCAGACGCAAAAAGAAGTCGGAGGCTGCTCGCAAGCGCAAGTTCCGCTAATTTCGAAATGCGGCTGTCGGTAACGGTGTGCCGCGCGAAAACGAACTAACAAAAGACTATTGCATTATTGCAATAGTCTTTTTTGTATCCAAAATCAGTTGAATATCCTGCTTTTTTGTTGTATAATAAACATATCGAAATTTTGGAGGTGTGGCCCGTGCCACTTTTTAAACCGTTCAAAACCTTTTATCGCGCCACCGAAATAACGGCCGACTTTTTACATACCAGCGGCATCAAAGCCCTTGCTCTCGATGCCGATAACACCTTGTCGGAGCATCATTCTCAAACTCCTCACGAGGGCGTTGAGCAGTGGCTTCGCGAGATGGAGAATGCAGGCATCAAGCTTATGATGGTCTCCAACGCTCGCGCCGCAAGGGTAGTGCCCTTTGCCAACAAGCTTGGCCTTAACTTCACAAGCACCGCCCTTAAGCCCTTGCCCTTCGGATTTTTGCGCGCCGCCAAAAAGATGGGTGTGAAATCCAAAGAGCTTGCCGCGGTGGGTGACCAAATATTTACCGACATAATGGGCGCCAATCTGGCAGGTGTCAAGCCTCTTCTCGTCACCCCTATTAAAGAAGAGGACGGCTTTACATTTAAAATTCGCCGCCGCATTGAAAAACCGCTTATTAAAAAGTATAAGGAGAAGGGAATATGAGCGCAAAATTCGGTCCTGCAGGTACCTCTGACAGCTTTGCAAAAATGGGGTACAAGGGCAGTTTGGATATGCCTGAATACATCGAAAAAATGGGGCTCGACGCCTTTGAATATCAGTGTGGCAGAGGTGTCAACATCGGCGAGGATAAAGCCCGCCAATTCGGTCAGCTTATGGCTGAAAAGGGTGTTGCGCTTTCACTTCACGCTCCCTATTATATTTCTCTTGCCGCAGCAGAGGAATCAAAACTTGATAACTCTATAAACTATATTTTGCAAAGTGCACGGGCCGCCGATTGGATGGGCGCAACCCGAGTGATACTCCATCCGGGCGGCAAAGGCAAAATGGAGCGAGAGGTAGCCGTTGCCCTTGCAATAGCCACCTTTGAGCGTGCCCTCAAGGCTATGGATGCCGAGGGTCTGGGCCACATCACCCTTTGCCCCGAAACAATGGGCAAAATCAATCAGCTTGGCGACCTTGACGAGATTATGCGCTTTTGCGCGGTGGACGAGCGCGTCATCCCTTGTATCGACTTCGGTCACCTTAACGCACGCACTCGGGGCGGACTTACCACTCGCGAGGATTTCGAAAAGGTTTTCGACGTACTTGAAAATTCCATCGGCACCGATCGAATGAAGCGCTACCATGCCCACTTTTCAAAAATCGAATACAGCGACGGGGGCGAGGTGCGACACCTTACCTTTGACGATACCGTCTACGGCCCCAACTATAACCATCTTATGGATATAACCTATGCTCGCGGCTGCAGCCCCACCATTATTTGTGAGTCGGCAGGCACTCAGGCAGAGGATGCCTTGCAGATGAAAACCTACTACAAATCAATCGAGGGCGGCGCACAATGAACGAGCAGTTTTTAAGGGTGCTTAACAGCGCTCACGGCTTTGATGGGGTGCTTATCACTTGCCCCACCGAGCGCCGCTATCTGACGGGCTTTGAATCGGGGGATGCAGGCACGTTGGTTATAACTCCCACCGCTGCAAGCTTTATTATCGACGGCCGCTATTTCGAGGCCGCCCAAAAGCAGAGCAGGGTGCCTGTAATGCTGCAAGAAAAACTGTTTGAGCAGGTGAAGGGTCTTCTTTCAGGCTGCAAAAGGGTAGCCGTTCAGTCGGGCATAACCCTTGCCGAGTTTGACCGAATGAAAACGGCTCTTGCAGGTTTTGAACTTGCGCCCTGCCCCCAAATGGATGAAGCCATATCGGCTATGCGCCGCCAAAAAAACGAGCAAGAGTTAGCCTCGGTTACAGCGGCACAAGCCATTGCCGAAAAGGCCTTTGACCACCTTCTCAAATTCATTCGCGAGGGTGTCACCGATATCGAGATAGCCGCAGAGCTTGAATACGTGATGCGCCGCGAGGGTGCCGAGGCAATGTCTTTCGAAACCATTGCCGTGTCGGGCGCCAACTCCAGCGTTCCTCACGGAGTTCCTACCGCCAAAAAGGTGGCGGCAGGCGACTTTATTACAATGGATTTCGGCGCAGTGGTTAACGGTTGCCACAGTGATATGACCCGCACCGTTGCGGTGGGATTTGCCACCGACAAAATGAAACGGGTCTACAATACCGTGCTGACGGCACAGCTTGCCGCACTTGACGGCATCGCAGAGGGCGTGCCTTGCAGCGAAATTGACCGTCGGGCAAGAGAGGTTATTGCTGCTGCAGGCTACGGCCAATATTTCACCCATTCCACAGGCCACGGTGTAGGCTATGAAATTCACGAAGCCCCAACCGTGTCCACCCGCTCGGCAGATTTGCTTAAAGCAGGGGATATAATTACCGTTGAACCGGGCATATATTTGCCGGGTGAGTTTGGTGTTCGCATTGAAGATATGGCTTTTGTAACCCAAAATGGATATAAAAATCTAACAAAATCGGTTAAAGAGCTTATAATTGTGTAAAAATGATAAAAAGTGCTTGAAAAATCAGCGCAGATGTAATAGAATAAAAAGGTAAATATTATGAGTCATTGTGTTTTCTTGGCAAAAGCGCACCGACGGGGTGCTTTTGCTGTTGCGCCAATGTTCTCACCGTCGGAGAAATGGAGATAAAAAATGATTTCAGCAGGCGATTTTCGTAACGGTGTTACCTTTGAGATGGACGGTAACGTTTACCAGATTATTGAATTCCAACACGTAAAACCCGGCAAGGGCGCCGCATTCGTTCGCACCAAGATCCGCAACGTAATTGCAGGCAGCGTTGTTGAAAAGACCTTCAACCCCAACGACAAGTTCCCCACCGCTTACGTTGAGCGTAAGGATATGGAATTCTCATATTCCGACAGTGGTCTTTACTACTTTATGGATCCCGAGTCATACGAGCTCGTTCCCGTTAACGAGTCAGAGCTTAGTGACAACTTCAAGTTTGTTAAAGAGAATATGACTTGTAAAATCCTTTCCTACAAGGGTCAGGTTTTCGGTGTAGAGCCCCCCACATTTGTAGAGCTTGAGGTAACTCACACCGAGCCCGGTGTTAAGGGCGACACCGCAACCAACGCAACCAAGCCCGCAACGGTTGAAACCGGTGCTGAAATCCGTGTTCCCCTCTTTATTGATGAGGGCGATATGGTTAGAATCGATACCAGAACCGGCGAATATATGGAACGTGCTTAATAGCAACACTTTTATTTAGGAGGACTTAATAATGGATATTTGTGAAAAGATTGCATATATTAAAGGTCTTGCAGAGGGCCTTGAACTCGATAATAACACCAAAGAGGGCAAGGTTATTTATGCCATAATTGATTTGCTTGGAGATATCACCGAAGAAATTTGCGAAATTGAAGACGGTTGCGATGAACTTATGGAACAAATTGATGCAGTTGATGAGGACCTTTCCTCGTTAGAAGAAATCATCTATGAAGATGACGACTGTGACGGTGACTGCGGTTGCGACTGTGATGACGAGGTTTACGAAATCGAATGTCCCGCTTGCAACGATGTTATCTACCTTGATGGCGATATGTTAGAAGAAGAGGGTATGACTTGCCCCAACTGCGGCACAGAACTTGAATTTGATTTTGACTGTGACTGTGACTGCGACTGTTGCAGCGAAAACGAGCAAACCGAAGAATAGTTAACCTTTTAAGTCGCACTTTATGTGCCACTTTTTTTATTTTTTTAAGCAAAGGAGAGAAGAACATGAAAACCGAGCTTAAACTCGAATATGATTTTTGCGGTTGCGAACAAGAGGGTATACCTG
>JAZNIT010000014.1:0-20222 GCA_045577615.1 Acutalibacteraceae bacterium | reverse complement strand
AGGGGAGCCGGCAAAGATTTACAACCCGTTTACGGGTCGCCGATGACCGTTGCGTGGCTGGCAGGCCAATAAAAAGCGCACTTGTGCGCCGCCAGTAGTATTAGGGCTATGCCCGAAAATGAAATACCCCCCGTTATACGGAGGGATATTTATTACGAATATTTTTCGATAAAGGCCTTTACTCCCTTTCGGTAGCCCCTCGGGTCCACCCAGCAGGTTACTGCGTGAGCGGCACCGTCGCATATATACAGCGACTTTGGCCCTTTGCAAGCGGCATAGTTTTCGGCGGTCATATCTCGGGGCACAAAATCGTCGCAGCTGCCGTGGATAAAAAGCACGGGCAGGCGACTTTGGGCAAGGGTGCCTGTGCAGGACAAATCCTTAAGTCCCACCCCGTTAAGCCGTTTGAAGCGACAGTTGACCAGGTGCATCAGAGGAAAGGCGGGCAGCCCGTAATCTCGCTTTAAGACGTATTTCAGTTCTTCCCACGGAGAAGTAAAGCCGCAGTCGGCAATTATCCCCTTTACCCTGTCGGGCAAATTAAGGTTGGCGGCCATCATCACCGTTGACGCCCCCATTGACACGCCTAAAAGCCATATATTGCCTCGCGTCTTTTTTTGCACAAAGCGCACCCAATAAAGGCAGTCGTACCTCTCCTTCAGCCCAAAGGTGATGTAGCGCCCCTCACTTGAAAGGTGTGCCCGTTGGTGGGGCAAAAGGATGTTAAAGCCAAGAGAACGATAAAAACCGAAAAGGGTGCTGAAATCGGCAAAGCCGTCTGACCGATAGCCGTGCATCATTATCACCGTGCCCTTTGGGTCGGGATGGGGAACGAAAAGCCCTCGCAAAGTCAGCCGGTCAAATGAAGTTATCTCTACCCTTTCGGAGGGCATATCGAAAAAATTAAGCTCCCCCTCGGTAATATCATCGATGTAAATCGACCAAGGTATGGCCAGCCGCTGTGCGGCGGTGCGCTCGCGGTCGTCACGAATGAAAGCCAGCCTGAAAAACCGACCTACCACAAGCCACACGCCAAGTGCCAGCGTTAATATTATAAGGCCCGCTATTATAAAGGGCAAATATATCACTCCAAAATCAGCCTTTGACGGCGCCTCCCGTTACGCCGCTCACATAGTATCGCTGCAAAAACATAAACAGCAAGCCCACGGGCACCGCCACAAGCACACTGCCTGCACAAAATCGGGTGAAGTAGGCAAAAATATTCTCTCGGGAGAGCATTTGATAAAGTCCTAAGGACAGGGTGTATTGGCTATAATTATCCTTCATTATGACGCTTACAAAAATAAAGTCTGCCCAAGGCGCTACAAAAGAGGTCAGGGCGGTATAAACGATTATGGGCTTGGACAAAGGCAGAATTATGCGCCAAAAAATTTGGTTACGGCTTGCTCCGTCAATGGTGGCCGCCTCGTCCAATGAGCGTGGCAGGGTGTCGAAAAAGCCCTTTGCCACAAAATAACCAAGCGCCGCTGAGGAGGAGTAGACCAACACCAAGGACACCAGTGATTGCTCAAGCCCTATAATTTTAAGCAGGTAGTAGACGGCTATCATTGACATAAAGCCGGGAAACATTCCAAGCACAAGGCCTGCATTCATAAAGCCCTTGCGTGAGGGAAACCTTAATCGGCTGAAGGCATAGCTTATCATCAAAATCATCAGGGTAGACAAGGCGCAGGTAAAAATAGCCACCACAAGGGTGTTGAGGTACCACCGAGGGTAGTTAAAAAGATCGGTGTCGGTAAAAAGCCGCATATAATTGTCGAGGGTGAAGCTCTTGGGAATTATATAGTCGGTATAAGCACCGCTTTCGGCACGGAAGGATTGCAGCACAAGGTAGGCGATGGGCAGCAGCCACAGCACCGAAAGCAGAGCGAGGATAACATATATTGCACCGTCGGCAGCCTTGCGGCGAAGTTTGTAGGATTTCATCCGAATTGCTCCTCTTTTTGCGCGGCGGCTGTGCGGTTGTAGACGATGATGGACGCCACAGAGGTTATCAAAAATACCGCAATTCCGATGACTGCCGCCAGGTTGTAATTTTGCTCGTTGACCGTCTGCTTATAAAGCCACGTGACAAGCAAATCGGTCTTGCCTGCCTGATAATATTCAAGGGTGAGCGGCCCACCGCCCGTAAGCAGATAGATGACGTTAAAGTTGTTGATGTTGCCCACAAACTGGGTTATCAAATATGGGGTTGTGACAAAAAGCATATAGGGCAGCGTAATCTTGAAAAAGACTCGCACAGGCCCTGCTCCGTCAATGCGCGCCGCCTCGTACATATCCTCGGGCAGGTTGCTCAAAATACCCGTAATTATAAGCATTGAGTAGGGTATGCCTATCCACATATTGACCACAACCACGGCTATTTTTGCTAACAACGGGTCGGTCAAAAAGCCTATGGGCGAGTCGGTCAACCCCAACTCTGCAAGGAGGATGTTGAAGCCGCCCTGAGCGTGAAGCAGCTGTGACATAAGCATAAGGGTGACAAATTGGGGTATGGCGATGGTTGAAATAAAGACCATTCGCCAACCCTTTTTGAATTTTATCGACCGCTTGTTTATCATCAGCGCAAGAAGGGTTCCAAAAATATAGTTGGTAAAGGTTGAAAGCACCGCCCACACCAGAGTCCACCCAAAAAGGCTTAAGAAGGTGTGAGTGATTTTTTCGTTGCCGCCTATTACCGAGGTGAAGTTGTCAAGCCCCACCCAAGTAAAAAGGTTGCCGGGGGGCTGATGGGCCTTGTCAAAATTGGTGAAGGCCATAAGCACCATAAAAATAAGCGGCAGCAAGGTGAAGGCGCTCACAAGAATTGTGGGCAGAGTCAACAGTGCTATATGATAGTTTTTGCTGTCAAGGGTGGCCACCTGATGCCATAACAGCAGAGGGGCTTCTCCCCTTTGCTTTTGCAGCTGACTTTCATACGCAGCAAGGCAGTTTTTCCACCAGACGGCAACAAATATCACCGTGATAACCACCGTCAGCGTGCCGAAAAGAAGTATCTGCACCGAGTTGTCCCCTTGGGTGTAGATATAAATGCCAAGCTCCTCGTCGAAATATCGGCCTTGGGTTTCGGTGCCCAGAGTGGTGAATTTGGCAAGATATTGCCAGCCGAAAAACACCATATAGGCTATATATCCCAGTTGGGATAAAAAGAAAGCCGCACCTCTTGCATAGGTGCGGCGGGCAAAGCCCCACAATCCCATTACAAGAAAGGATAGCCTTGTGACAGCGTTGCCCTTTGCAAAGGCTTCGGCTATCTTGGTGGCAGAATTAAGCACCGCCGACAGAGGCCGTCTTTTATTCAAGTGCCACCGCTCCTTCCTTAAATGTTAGTGGTGTTATGAGGTTATATCCTTGACCATACTGTCAAGCTGTTGTTTGATTGATAAGGAGTAATCCTTATTTTCCATTGCAGTGCCAAAGGCTTCAACTGGGCTCCAGAAGGTGGTTAAAATGCCTCTCTGTGATACGCCGAATTTGTTTTGCTCCGCAAGGGCTGCAAGTGCCGTATTCTTTTTCACATCCTCGTTTTCGGCTGCTTTTTTGTTGGAGGGGCCTGCGGCTCGCTCTTTAAATCGCAGCAGCTGATTTTCTTCGTTGGTTATCCACTCGGCAAGCTTCATAGCCTCTACCGGCTCTTTTGTAGACGAGTTGACGCCGATAAGCTTGTACCCTGCAAAGCTTTTAAGCTGGGTTTGCTCACCGCCTATTTCTGCAGTAGGCAGCTTGACGGCGGCATAGTTTGAGCCAAGCTTTTGCTTGACGGCGTCGGCCGTCCACACGCCCGATACGCCTGCGGCAACGGGGCCGCCCATACCGCCTGTAAAGACGGCGTCGTCACCTGTTACAAAGGCGGGGCTTGCACATAGCTTTTTGATAGCCTCACCTGCGGCAAGCCCTGCTTCGTTGTTAAAATCGCAAATCTGCTTGCCGTCGTCGGACAGTTCTACCTTGCACCCTGCCGCAAGAAAAAAGGCAGAGGCATACCATCCGTTAGAAATATCCATAAAGAATTTTTTACCCTTGGCCTCACAGGCGGCAAGAACGCCCTCAAGAGTTTTTGCATCCTCTGCCGATACCACCGATTTGTCGTAATACATAAAATATCCGTTATCGGCGGTGGCAGGGTAGGCATAAAGGGCGCCGTCAATAGTGGCGGCTGCAACCGATGAGTCGGTATTGCGTGATATTATCTCTTGCTTGTTACGAGTTATCTCGTAAAGAGCCCCCGCATTGACAAGGTCGTATATCTGGTCGTCGGGAAAGGAGAATACATCGGCCGCTGCTGCCGCATCCTCAAGCAGACGGGCTTGGGCGTCATCCTCCCCTACAACACCCAGAGTGATGTTGTAGTTTTTGTCGGGATTGGCTTTTTTGAACGAGTCAATCATACTTTGCAGAACCTTTTGATCGTCCTGAGCGCCCCACACTCGCAAGGATACGGTTTCGCCCTTGTCAGTGGTGCTCTCTTTTGAACAAGCGGCAAAGCTAACCATAAGAACTGCCACAGTCAAAAGTGCAAAAAGTTTTTTCATTATTTGATTCCCCAAATTCTCTTAGCATATTCACCTACAGAGCGGTCACTTGAGAAGTAGCCTGCTCCTGCGATGTTCATAATACGCATAGATGCAAATCGGTCCTCATCATAGAATTCACGGTTGAGTCGGTCACGGACGTCGCAATAGCTTGCAAAATCAGCGCAGACCATATATCTGTCCTCGGTTTTGAGGTTGTCGCTCAAATCGGCAAACATTCCACTGCCGCCGTCATCCAACGTGCCGTCGGTAAGGGCGGCAACCACTTTGGCAAGTCGGGGATTTGAGCCTATAAACTGCATGGGGTTATAATCCTCTTTCAGCTTATCTGCCTCGTCAACCGTAAGGCCGAAGATATAGTTGTTTTCAAGGCCTGCCTGCTGGGCGATTTCAACGTTGGCGCCGTCAAAGGTGCCAAGAGTTACCGCGCCGTTAAGCATAAGCTTCATATTGCCCGTGCCCGATGCTTCGGTGCCTGCAAGTGAGATTTGCTCGCTCACGTCGGCAGCGGGAATAATCTTTTCGGCATAGGATACGTTGTAGTCGGTAACAAAAACAACCTGAATTTTCTCTCGAAGCAAGGGAGATGACTCCACATATTCGCTGACGGCATTTATAAGCTTGATGACCGCCTTGGCCATATAATAGCCGGGGGCTGCCTTGCCGCCAAAGATATATACCGTGGGGTAAAAATCCTTAAGCTGTCCTGCCTCAAGTCTGAAGCAGGTGTCAAGCACCGACATAATGTTGAGCAGCTGACGCTTGTACTCATGCAAACGCTTGATTTGAACATCGTAAATTGCATCTAACGGTATTTCACGCTTTTCGCGTTCAAATATATATTGCGCAAGCTGTGCCTTTTTTATACTCTTGATTTGCTTGATTTTTTGGATAAATGCTTTATCCTCTGCCAAATCCTTAAGGCGGTCCAGCCCTTTAAGGCGCAAGGCCGCATCCTTATCCAGCGTTTTGGATATAAGTTCTGCAAGCTCAGGGTTGCAGAGGCTCAGCCAGCGGCGCGGAGTGATGCCGTTGGTGACGTTGATTATGCGGTTGGGATAGATTTGGTGCCACTCCTTAAGGACGCTGTTTTTAAGAATTTCGGTGTGAATGGCGGCTACTCCGTTGACCTTGTAGGCCATAAACATAGCAAGCCTTGCCATATGCACGGTATCCTTATCGATAATATCGTAGGCTGAAAAATCGGTGACGCCCATTGCACCAAGCTCGGTGCGAAGACGCTTTTGAATTTGGCGCAAAACGGGGATTATCTGAGGAATTACCGAGCGCATTAAGGACAGGCTCCACTTTTCCATTGCCTCGGGCATTACGGTGTGGTTGGTGTAGGCAAAGGCTTTGCGAGCCTCATCAAAGGCCTCGTCAAAGGTCATTCCCTTGTCGGTCAGCTGCAGTATCAGCTCGGGGATGGCCACGGTGGGGTGGCTATCGTTAAGCTGCACGGCAAAGCGGCTGCTGAAGGGCTTATCCTTGCAGCGGCGCAGCATATCGGTGATGGAGGCGCTGCTGAAGAAATATTCTTGCCTTAAGCGAAGCTTTTTGCCCTGCAGGGTATCGTCGTTGGGATAAAGCACATCGCTCAGCCGCTCAGCTTTAAGGCGGCTGTCGGCAGCCTTTTCATACTTTTGCATATTGAAAAGAGCAAAGTCAAAGGGTTCGTCGCTTTCGGCCTGCCACAGTCTTAAGGTGTTGACGGTGGCACCGTTTTTGCCGATGACCGCCATATCGTAGGGCACGGCACGAACATAGCCGTCGGCAAACTGCACCTTGACCGACTCGTGCTCCTTGCGAACAGACCAAGGGTCGCCCCACTTGAGCCAATCGTCGGCATATTCACGCTGAAAGCCATCTTCAATCTGCTGACGGAAAAGTCCGTAGCGGTAGCGGATGCCGTAGCCGTCAAGAGGGATGCCGCAGTAGGCGGCCGAGTCAAGATAGCAGGCGGCAAGTCGGCCAAGTCCGCCGTTGCCAAGGGCGGGGTCGCCCATTCGCTCAAATATATCGGGGTTGGCGCCGTGGCTTTGCATCAGCTCAACAAAGCGGTCAAGCAGGCCTGCGTTGAGCAAGTTGGCGTAAACCACTCTGCCGATAAGAAATTCTGCCGACAAATAGGATGCACGCTTGCCCTTTTGAGGCTTGTTCCAGTTTTTTGCAATCTGACCGATAGCCGCATTTGACACGGCACTGTAAAGCTGCTTTATATCGGCCGTTTCGATTTCGACGCCGTATTTTGCCAATTCCTCTTTAACTGAGGTTTCAAATTTAATTGCCATCCTTATCTCCATTCTGCTGATTTCTGCCGTAAAGGGTTGACAGCCGGCTCAGCATTTTTATCTTTTGCTCATCAAAGGTGCCCTTTTTCATTCGCCATTTCCAGTTGCCTGAGGGGGTGCCGGGGACGTTCATCCTTGCCGACGAGCCAAGCCACAGCACGTCCTGCAGCTGAAAAATCGCAAGAAAGCAAGGGGATGCGTAACCAAAGCGAATAAGTCGGGTTTTTACCTCGTTTGCGCTGTGGGCACCGATGTAATCGGTCACGAATTTTTGCTGTTGTTGAGGCAGAGCTTTATACCAGCCTGCCAAAGTATCGTTGTCGTGGGTTGCGCCGTAAATGATGCAGTTTTCGGTCAGCGCGTAGGGCTTGGCGCCCTCGTCAAACTCAAACTGCATAACCTTCATTCCGGGGTAGCCCGAATATTTAAGCAGCCGCTTGGCAGAGGGATGGGGCAGACCTAAATCCTCGGCCACAATTTGCATTTGCCCTGCTGCTTTGGTTATGGTGTCGATAAAGCGTTTGCCGGGGCCCTTGCGCCATCTGCCTTTTATGGCAGTTTCACTTGCGGCAGGGATGGACCAATACCTTGCAAGGCCGATGAAATGGTCAATTCTCAAGCCGTCAAACAGCTTTGAGGCCACCCTTATGCGCTGACACCACCAATTATAATCGTCGTCGCCCATTACGTCCCAACGGTAGAGGGGATTACCCCAACGCTGACCCGTCTGCGAGAAGCAGTCGGGGGGCACTCCTGCCACATGGGTGGGGTTATAGTCCTCATCAAGCTCAAACTGTTGAGGTGCCATCCACACGTCTGCGCCGTCGGGAGATACGTAGATGGGCATATCACCCATCAGTTTTATGCCTATGGAGTGGCAGTAGTCGCGAAGGCGCTGCCAATCGGTGAAAAATCGGTATTGCAAAAACTTATGATAGTCAATTTCGTCCTTATAAAGAGAAGCATATCGCTCTCTGACCGATTGAGTATAGGCACGATCCTCGGCTGCCCAGAAGCACAACTCCTTGCCCTTGTAGTGCCCTCTTATTGCCATAAACAATGCGTAGGGCTCAAGCCAAAAGGCGTTTTCTTTTACAAAGCTTTTATAGTCACCGTTTGGGGTGAATTTGGCAAAGGCTTGGCGCAAAAGCTTATCCCTTGCAGGGCGCAGGGCAGAATAATTGACATAGCCGCTTTCACCTGTGGGAAGTTGGATTTTATCCAGCAGTCCATCCTCAACAAGCCGCTCAAGGTCGATATAAAGCTCGCTGCCTGCAAAGGCCGACAAGGGCTGATAGGGACTGTCCCCCTTGCCTGCAGGTCCTACGGGGAGCACCTGCCAATAGGTCTGACCCGCCGCCTTTAACATATCGGCAAAGGCAAAGGCCTCTTTGCCAAGAGTGCCTATTCCTCCCTCGGTCGGCAAGGCGCTGATGGGCATCAAAATGCCCGCTGACCTTGTTAACATACCATCACCTCATAAAATACTTTAATATATTTTGACTTTTTACATTAAATATGCAAAAAAAGATTGAAACCTAACCGTATTTATTTTAGAATGTAATAAGACTTACACCAAAGAAAGAGTTGTATATATGAAAACCGTTGTGCTTGACTGCAACACCGTTGTTTCAAACGGAGATATATCCCTTGAGCCTATTTGCGCTTTGGGTGATACCCACCTTTATAATATGCTCAGCCCCGACCAAATCCTTGATGTAGCAGAGGATGCGGATGCCATCATCTGCAACAAAGCAATTATGGATGAGCGGCTTATGGAGCACTGCAAAAAATTAAAATACATCGGGCTTTTTGCCACCGGCTACAACAATGTTGACCTTGCCGCTGCCGGCAAGCGCGGCATTACCGTTTGCAATGTGCCCGGCTATTCTACCCACTCGGTCACTCAGCACACCATCGGCCTTATGCTGACTATGGCATGCAGCATCTGTGCCTATGACCGCTCGGTGCATTCGGGTGATTGGTGCCGCAGCGCAACCTTTACCTATCTCACCGAGCCTATGCGTGAGGTTTACGGCAAAACCTTTGGCATATTCGGGTTCGGCGCCATCGGCCAATCGGTGGCAAAGGTGGCTGACGCTCTGGGTATGAGGGTTATCCTTTGCACCCGAACAAAAAGGGATGATTGTCCCTATGAATACGTCAGCAAAGAGGAGCTTTTCGCACAGTCGGATTTTATATCCTTCCATTGTCCCCTTACCGACGACACCCATCACCTTGTAAACAGCCACACCTTGGCGCTTATGAAAAGCACGGCCTATTTAATCAACACCTCACGAGGCGGTGTTGTTAACGAGGAGCATCTTATCAAAGCCCTTAACGAGGGCAAAATTGCAGGCGCCGCCATTGACGTTGCCACTGTGGAGCCTATGCAAGAGGGCAATCCCTTGCTTAGTGCCAAAAATCTGATTATAACCCCTCACGTTGCCTGGGCAACCCCCGAAGCACGTGAGCGGCTGGTTGATATTGTTGCCCAAAATCTTAAGGGATTTATGGAGGGCAAAACTCAAAACTGTGTTAATGACAGGTGATTTTTATGTTTGAATTTAAAGAAGGGCAGCTGCGTGCGCTGCAGTTAAAATCCTTGGAAATTCTTAAGGATTTTAAGGATTTTTGCGACCAAAACGGACTTACCTTCTTTTTGTGCGGCGGCGGTTGCATAGGTGCCGTGCGTCACGGCGGCTTCATCCCTTGGGATGACGACGTTGACATCTTTATGCCCCGTGCCGATTATGAGCAGCTCTATGCCCTTTGGCAGGACACCGAGCAATATGCTCTGCTGCGCACCGACGAGGGCAAATATTGCGGTCAGTACATAACCACCTTTGTGGACAAGACCACACGCTGCATAACCAAGGAGCAGGCAAAGCTTGATAACATTCCCCGAGGCATTGCTCTTGACATTCTGCCCCTTGACGCTTGTCCCGATGGCAAGCTGCAACGCCTTGCTCAAAAGCTTAACGCGCTGCTGTTTTGCCTTTATAACTACGGCGCGCCCGAAAATCACGGCAGGCTGATGCGCTTTGGCAGCAAGTGCCTGCTCGCCCTTACCCCTACCGAAAAGGCACGGGTTAAGGCCTGGAAGAAATTCGAAAAGCGGATGACCAAATATTCCCCCAAAAAGTGCAGCAAAGTAACCGAGCTGTGCTCGGGCTTTGGCTACATCGGCAACGAATTCCCCAAAGAATGGTTTGAGGGGGCTGTGATGATGCCCTTTGAGGATACCGAAATGCCCCTGCCCGTTGGCTACGACCAATATTTAAGGGCGGTTTTCGGTGACTATATGGAGCTGCCGCCCGAAGAAAAGCGGCACGGCAACCACACCTTTGTTGAACTTGATTTTTAACCCTATTATTTTACAATGCAGATAAAAAATTATCAAGGCAAATATTTTTGTGGAGGATAAATTATGCTTAATTTTGAAATAAGCGGCGGTAACGAGGGTGCAAAATACGACCTTGTGCAAACCGAAAAGGATGGATTTTTGTACGTTGACCTGACCGTTACCCTGCCCAAAGAGGAGTCGCCCAAGCTAACCAAATTTATGTGCCGTTTTCCAACTGCACAAAGCTTTTCGGTATGGGCTCCCCTTTTGATGGAAAAGCGCTCCTTTTCCCCCTATTGGGGCAAGCGCACCGCTGAATCCCGTCTTGCCGCAGGTATGCCCCTTATTCAGATTATTTCCAAAAAGGATATAAACACCCTTTGCTTTGCATCCTCCGACACCACCATCCCCATGAGCGCCGCCACAGGCGCTCGCCACATCGGTGCTGTGACCGAGTTTGAAATTCGCCTTTTCACCTCTTTGGTGGCTCCTCTTAAGGAGTACAAGGCTACCTGGCGCTTTGATATGCGCCCCATCCCCTACTATGACGCTATTTATGACGTTATAGGCTGGTGGGAGAAGGATATGGGACTTAAGTCCTCCTACGTGCCCGATGCTGCACGCCTGCCTATGGACTCCCTTTGGTACAGCTTTAACCAAATGCTTGATGCCGAGGCAATCGTTGAGGAGTGCCGCCTCGCCAAGCCCTTGGGTATGGACACCGTTATAATCGACGACGGCTGGCAGACCGACGACAACAGCGGTGGCTACGGCTACTGCGGTGACTGGAAGGTTTCTGAAAAAAAGATGGGGGATATGAAAGTCCTGGTTGACCGCCTGCACGAAATCGGCATTAAGGTTATGCTGTGGTACTCCATCCCCTTTGTGGGCATCTATTCCGAAAAGTTCAGCGAATTTGAGGGCATGATGCTCAACGCTTGGCATGACAAAACGGCCTATGCTCTTGACCCTCGCTACAAGAAGGTGAGAGATTACCTTGTAAAAAATTATGTGGACGCCATTAACAACTGGGGTCTTGACGGACTTAAACTTGACTTTATTGACTTTTTTGCCCTCACCGACGAGGCTGTAAAGCCCGACGAGCGCAGAGATTACGTTTCTCTTGAGGATGGCATTGACGCCCTTATGACCGAGGTTAATCAAAAGTTAACTGCCATCAATCCCGAAATTCTTATTGAGTTCCGCCAGCGCTATGTCGGCCCCTACATCAGAAAGTACGGCAATATGCTGCGCGTCAACGATTGCCCCAACGACTCACTGACCAACCGCCGCGCCGTTATCGACCTGCGCTTCACATCGGCACAAACTGCCGTTCACTCCGATATGGTTATGTGGCATGCCGACGAGCCGGTAGAGCACGCTGCAATGCAAATTGCATCTATCATTTACGGTGTTCCCCAAGTTTCGGTTAAGCTTAATCAGCTGCCCGAGGACCATTTGAAGATGATTAAGCACTACCTTGGCTTTTGGAGAGAAAACCGCAAGGTTTTGCTTGACGGCAAGCTGACTGCCTCGGAGCCTTGGGCCAATTACAGTATGGCTCGCTCCACCCTTGGGGATAAAGAAATTATCTCAGCCTATGCCGACCGTTTTGTGAAGCTTGAGGCCAAGTGGTCTGCCATAGTCAACTGCACCGCCAACGACACCTTGATTATCAAGGGGGGCAAGGGCAGAAGCTACTCGGTTGTTGACTGTATGGGCAACAAGGTGGGCGAAGGCACCATCGACGCAGATTTGTTTGAGGTAGCCATCCCTCTGACAGGCATTCTTACCGCACAGTAAAAGTATATACAAAAAAGCCCTCGCTCTTAATCGGAGCGGGGGCTTTTGCGGTTGTAAAAGAATGCGGCGCATCCTCCTGAAAATGCGCCGCATAAGCATATCATTTAATAACAATGCCTTACCTACAAAGCGTACAAAGTTAAAAAAATCAATTATGCCGATTATTCTGCCTGCTCTTTGATAGTGTTGAAGCAGTTGCTGCAATAGATAGGACGGTCACCGCTGGGCTGGAAGGGAACCTTTGCCTCGCCACCGCAGTTAGCACAAACGCCTACGAAGAACTCTCTGGGGCCTCTGCCTGCATTCTTTCTTGCGTCACGGCAAGCCTTGCAGCGCTGGGGCTCGTTCTCAAAGCCTTTTTCTGCGTAAAATTCTTGCTCGCCGGCGGTAAATACGAATTCGTTACCGCACTCTTTGCATGTAAGGGTCTTGTCTTCGAACATTGTTGTTACCTCACTTGAATATAAAAATTTTTATTTTACCCCTTGGGGACGGAATTGCACCGCCTTCTTTGTCAGGATTCAACGCTTTTCTGATTAAGCTACCCGGGGGTTATTTATAACGATTAAGCTTGCGGCGCACCCTTGCAAGCGCGTTTTCAACCGCTTTGGCTGTGCAGCCAAGCTTTTGCGCCGCCTCGGCATATGAATAGCCGCTCATAGTCATTGTAAGCACCTTGCGCTCAAAATCAGAGGTGCGCTCTTCAATTTCGGCAAAGATGCGGCGCAGGGTGTCACGCATAAGGGCTGTGCTTTCGGGATCGTCGGCTGCAGAGGGCAGCTGATCGTCAAGCTCTACCTTAAGGGAGTCGGGCACCTGCCTTTTGCGAAGGGCAAGGCGCACGGCATCGGTTATGCGGCGGTCGATGTTGAGGGCGGCAAAGGTGCGAAATGAGGCACCGTAGGAGCCGTCGTAATGATTGATGGCGCTGACCAAACCGATGAACCCCTCTTGACCCAAATCGTCACAGTCGTAGGCGCTTGAGGTGTGAGAGTATACGGCGGCGCGGGCACCAACCAATGATATGTAGCGTGCTACCAAACGGTCGCGGGCATCGGTGTCGCCCGATTGCGCCAAAGAACACAACTGTTCGTCGGTTACATTCAGCACAAAAACCCCTCCCGCTAAATACACAAGCCAACATATGTATAGTTACATACTAATTTTAATAGATTTTCAAAACATTGTCAACAAAATTGTTGTAACTACACATAAATTTTTATAAAACGATTAAACACAGCCCCTCTAATTATCAAAAATGACAAAAAACTATCCAATGTGTGAAAAAACGACCTTTTTATTTATGCACACTCAACAAAGCGTTTTTCATTTTCGTTAATAGAAATTTGAGCTGTAGCGTTGTCGGTTCTCTTCACGGGATAAAACGGCCCCAATTTTATGGCGATACGCCCGTTTTTAAAGGCAGTTGGTCCTCATAGGCCCCCACTTTTTATGCAAATCGCATAAAAGCGTAAAAAAATTTGATGTAAAAGTATCAAAATAAAATATTTGTCTTGATTATTTGATAGATTTGTATTAGAATTATAACGAAGACGATTGTGGGGTTGAGGATGCTTTTCCAATCAGCAACTCCCTTCGACGGGTTCCCTGCTGTTTTTTTCAGTAGAATTGCCGTTGGGAACAACAAACAAGTTTAATTTTAGTCGCTACGGCAGCGGCATGGAGGTATTTTTTATGAAAAAGATTATTGCGTTGCTTTTGGCAGTAATAATGGTTTGTGGCGTAATGGTTGGCTGCGGTGGAGAAGAAGCTCCCGCTCAAAGTGGCGGCACTCCCATTAAGACCAGCGGCAAGAAGATTGATCTTACCGTTAAGTCAGAGTCCATCGGCGAAGAATCAAAGCCCGTTAAGACCGAAATCCCCGAGGGTAAGGCTCACGTTATCAGCATCACTGTTGATCAGACCGTTCTCTCTCTCGCTCTCGGCACCAAAAAACAAATTACTTATTCTGTAAAGCCTGAAACCGCTTATGATAAGAGCGTTTACTACACCAGCGAAAACACCAACATCGCTAAGGTTGACAAGGACGGTAACGTTCTCGGCGTTGCTTGCGGCACCACCGACATCGTTGTCCGCACCAACGACCAAGGCTTCAAGCGTGTTGTTACCGTTGTTGTTCATCAGAACGCCGGCGACGAGAAGAAGGCTACCGATATGCTCGCCCTCATCAACAAGGGTCGTGAAGCAAACGGTCAGGATCCCCTCAAGGCAGAGAACGTATCTCTTAACGCTGCTGCTAACCAGCGCGCACTTGAAGAGGCCGTTGATATGGTTAACAACAAGGCTAAGTCAATGGACGACAAGCGCACCGATAAGACCACCTCTATCTATGCTGACTATGACATCTTTACTCGTCAGAGCGCAGCCCTCTATGTATGGGGTGACTATTCTAAGGATACTCAGAAGGCTTACGATGCCCTCATCAAGAACGAGTCCAACGCTAAAGCACTGGGCATCAAGGGCACCGCAGAAGGCGAAAAGGTTAACTACGATAACATCGCCATCGGTTACTTCGCATTCAACAACGTAACCTACTGGTGTGTATTGATGGCAACCACCTAATAGCTTGCTGGTTGAGCGGACCGGTGCACGTCACCGGTCCGCTTTTTAAAACTCTGTGCGGGGTGTAATAATGAAAAAACTTATAGCATTGATTACTGCTCTTGTTACACTTTGCCTTTTTACCTCTTGCGGTGAGGTTACATTTCCCAAGATAACCGACGTTTTTCAAGAGGAAGAGGCAGGTCAATCGGGCGAAAAAATCAATACCGAATATAAGGTTGGTAAAATTGGTGAAAAGTCGGAAAAGGTGACAACCAAAATTCCCTCCGGCAAGCCGAGAATTATCAGCATATCCCTTGCCGAAACGGTGATTATTATCCCCGTCGGCAAAACGGGCAAAATTGAATACTCCGTCAAGCCGGCTACCGCCTATGACAAATCGGTGTATTATGAATGCTCCGACGAATCTATTGCTCAGGTGGATAAGGATGGCAATGTGCTTGGCAAAAAGCCGGGTGCCGTTACCATCACTGTGCGCACCAACGACCAAGGCTTTAAGCGTCAATGCACCGCCATTATAACCCGTGGCGAGGGTGACGCCGAAAAGTCGGCCAAGGTGGTTGAGCTTATCAATGCCGCTCGCGTTGCCAACAACAACGCAGCCACTCCGTCCGACAACCGTACGTTGCAGGCCGCCGCTGATCAACGTGCCTTTGAAGAGGCCGTGGATATGGTCAATTACGGCGACAAGCGTATGGACGACGTGCGTATGACCGAGGACAAGGATGGCAAGCGTGTTGAGATGGAGATGGACATTTTCACCAACTTCAACATCTGGTCGAAGGAGTCTATGGCCGTTTACATCTGGGGCGAATATACTGCCGAGCAGGTTTACAAGGCCTTTATCGAGGATGATGAGTGTGCCGAGGCGTTAGGCGTTCGCGGTGACAGCTCCAAATCCTATCAGTATATCTCCGTCGGTTACTATGAATTCGACGGCATCACCTACTGGTCTATACTTATGACAAGTGAATCATAATTAAAAAGGTTGGCTCAGCGTTTGCTGAACCAACCTTCTTTTTTACTGTTTATTCGGCTTTGAACATATAGGTTTCGCCTGCAGCGATTTTGGTTGTATCCACTCCTGCGGCGGCATATTGGCCGTTAACGTAGAAGGCCCAATACTTGCCGTCCTTGTCATAGTCAAGGGTGGTGCCATCTACAGTTTTTACATAAAGGCCGTATTGGCTGTCTTCACCTTCGATAAGCTCAAGCTCAAGCAGAGCCTCGCCAACGGTGGTTTTGTCGGTTTTGATGACAAAGTTTTTTTGCTTGCCGTCAACCCCTTCAACAACAAAGTCGAAGGAGGAGGAGCCTTCACCAAGAGTGGTGGCGTTGGTTGCTTCAACCGAGCTTGTAGGCGCTGTGGATGAGGTATCGGTTGATGGATTGTTGCCGTCGCATCCTGTTGCAAGCAGTGCCATAGCCGCAATAAGCACAACTGCAATGAGCAACGACAACGCTTTTTTAAAGGTTGTCTTTTGCATTTTGCATTCTCCTAATTTTAATATTTCCTCCATTAAAAGTCGGCACTCGCAACTGTAATTTGCGGAGGCTTTGCCTGAAAAATATTTCGACTTGGTGCAAGGGCCTGCTCACCTTCTCAAGGGTTCCCTCAATGGTATGTCACTGATATGCGGCATCAGTCAGAGCAAGCTGTAAATCACCTCACGGCGACGGGCTCGTGCAGGATTTTCACCTGCTTCCTTTTCAGACAAGTTGATTATACCAACACTCGCTAAAAAATGCAATAAAAAAAGACTGTATGCACAGCCTTTTCTTTTATCGCGGTTCTAACATAAAACATTCCTTTGCGGCAGTAACCTCTGTTTACATTTTTTCAGTCCCCTTTTAATACTGTCTGAAAGAGGCGATAACCTTGCCCAGAATAGACACCTCGTCGGGGATGATGGGGTCAAAGGCATCGTTTTCGGGCATAAGCACAACCCTGCCCTCTTTATCAAAGGTAAGGCGTTTGACGGTGGCCTCGTCCTCAATAAGGGCCACAACGATATCCCCATCGTCGGCCGTCTGCGTGCGGTGGGCATAGACTATATCCCCATCAAGAATGCCTGCATTCATCATAGACATACCCTTGACGCGCAGAGCAAAGGTGTCGCGGCCTCGGGCAACGTCGGCAGGCAGAGGAATGTACTGCTCTATATTTTCGGTGGCAAGTATGGGCAAGCCTGCCGTTACCGTGCCCACAAGAGGCACGTCAACGTGGCTTGAAACCATCTCAACCTTGATACCGCGTGAGGATTTGCCGTTGCGAGTTATCAGTCCCTTTTCTTCAAGGGCAGTGAGCAGGGCAAAAACGGTGGAGGTGGAGCGGATGCCTGTGGCGGCACAAATCTCGCGCACCGTGGGAGGAAGACCTGATGCGGATTGGGACAGCAAAAAATCATAAACCTTTTGCTGTTTTTCGCTAAGCTTGTTCATAATTATCCCTCAATCATCATTTTAATAAGCATGGGGCCGCGCTGAACAAAAATCTCGGTAGACTGTGCGTTTGCCTCGGTGAATTTTGCAACGCCCTCTACCTCTTCGGTGCTGTCGTAAAGAAGGAAGGGCACAGGCTCTCTTGAATGAGTTGCGGTGGCAATGGGGGTGGGGTGGTCGGGCAAAATAAGCATCTTGAAATCCTCACCTGCAAGGGCGTCAAGCAGGGGCTTAACCACCTTTTCATCAATCAGCTCGATGGCCTTTACCTTGTTTTCGGCCTCGCGGCGGTGGCCGCATTCGTCGGGTGCTTCAAGGTGAACGTAAACGTAATCGCAATCCTTAAGGGCGTCGATGGCGGCCTTGGCCTTGCCGTCGAAATTGGTATCTATGTAGCCGGTGGCTCCCTCTACCTCGATAACGCGCATATCGGCGCATTTGCCGATGCCCTTGATAAGGTCAACGGCTGATACTACCGCACCCTTTAAGCCGTAGGTCTGCTCAAAATTAGCAAGACCTGGACGACTGCCCTGACCCCAAAACCACGCAGAGGTGGCGGGGCGACGGCCTGCAGCAATGCGAGCCTTGTTAACGGGGTGGTCGCGGAGTATATCCACACTCTTTTTCATAAGCTCAATAAGACCTGACTCAAGGTGGCCCGTAAGATAATCCTTGATAGGCTGACCTGATATATCGTGAGGAGGCGTGAGGGTGTAGCCCTTGCACTTGCCGCCGTGCCAAATCAGGCAATGTCGGTAGCTGACGCCCGTGTAAAAGTCAAATTCGCCGCCGCCAAGCTGTGCCTGCAGAGTTTTGATAATTTCGTCTGCTTCGGCAGTAGAAATATCGTCGGCGCAGTAATCTACCATAGTTTTGTCGGCATAGTCAGCCTCGTCAGAAAGGGTGACAAGGTTGCAGCGGATGGCTACGTCATCGTCGGCCATATCGATGCCGATGCTTGCCGCCTCAAGAGGAGAACGGCCCGTGTAGCAAACAAGAGGGTCAAACCCCATTACCGACAGATTGGCAACATCGCTGCCGGGTGACAAGCCGTCATCAACGGTGCGCACCATACCCACGGTTGAGGTTTGGGCGAGAGCGTCCATATTAGGCTTTTGGGCAAGCTCCATAGGGGTTTTGCCGCCAAGAGCCTCCACAGGAGTGTCGGCCATACCGTCGCAAAGTACAACTACATATTTCATAAAAAAGACCACCTTAACGGGAAATGTAAAATAATTTTTATTATTTTAACACAAAATCACCGAGAATGGAATAGTTTAATTGACAAAAGATTGAGATTGCTTTAAAATAATTGTATCAACCCTCGTTAAAGGAGCAAAAATATGAACTCAAAGATTAAAGCAGCCCTGCCCATTGCACTTTTTGCCTTGCTTTGTGCCATTGTACTGGGGCTTATCTCTATATTACCCTATGACCGACCTGCCACCGCACCCACCAACTCCTTTATGAATTTGCACAATGGGGCATTTGTGGCAAAGGACGGCTCCCTCACCTATTATATAGACGATGAGGGCAGACTTTACTGCAAGGGTGAGGACGAGCATTACATTGACAAAGCGGCCGACAGCCTTTGTCCTTACGATGTGGGTATAATCTACCGCACCCCCGACAGCAAGGCCAAATACAGCGACTATGACGGTGATGCAGATAAGGTTCTTGCCACCGACGTGCAAAAGATGGCCGTCAGCGGCAACTGGCTCTTTTATACCGACAGCAAGGGCGACCTTTACAAGCAGTTTTTGCAAACAGGTGAAACCTCTGCAGTCGGCCTTAACGCCCAACAGTTTATGATTTCGGGCACCGCTGTGGTTTACCTTAAGGATGGCAAGATTTATACCGCCCGCACCGACGGCTCTCAGGTAAAGCCCTTTCTTGCCAACAAGGTGGACGAGTTTGTGCGCTATGAGTCATATATGTTTTATAAGCAGGACGGTATGCTCTATTCGGTTGCCTCGGGCAACACCGCCAACAAGCAAAGCTATTTTAAGGTAGATGCCTTTAACATCAACTCAAAAGGCGTGCTTTACTACACCCTTGACGGCCTGCTTTACAGCAAAAACATCACCGACGAAAAGGCCGAGGCCAAGCAGTTGGATGTTGGCAAGGTGTCGGGCACCATTTGCTGTCTTGACGAGCGAGTGTGCTTTTATGCCGAGGACGGCAGCCTTAAAAGTTGCCTTGCCGACGGCTCTGAAATTAAAGTTATTGTTGAAAAGGAGTAATTGATATGTCACAGTTTAATCCTCTTGACAATAAGGTAGTAAACGGCGGCTTTTGCGGAATAATCCGCACTCTGGGCTGCATCGGCGACAGCTTGTCTTCGGGCCAGCTTGAGTCTAAAACCGACGGTACCAAGGACTACCACAATTATTTTGAATATTCCTGGGGCCAGTTTCTCGGCCGCGCCGCAGGCATCACCGTGCACAACTTTTCATCCGGTGGTATGACCGCCAAAGCCTTCGTGGACATAGCAGACAAGTGGTACGGCTTCCGCAACCCCGAAAAGAAGTGCCAGGCATACATCATCGCTCTGGGGGTAAACGATACCGAGCGCGGCGTTGAAATCGGTAACGTGGCCACCGACGTACACCCCGAGGATTATGAGAAAAACGCCGACACCTTTGCAGGTAATATGGGCAGAATTATCGGTCAAATTCACGAAATCGAGCCCAAGGCAAGAATTTTCCTTATGACCATACCCAAGAATAATTGGAACACCGACGCGCCCGACGATAAAAAGGTTATGCACTCAAAGGTGATTTACGATTTGGCCGAGAAGTTTAAGTTCACCTACGTTATGGATATGCACAAGTACTCCCCCATTTGGGATGATGAGTTCAAAAAAGTCTATTTTATGGGCGGACATCTTAACTCTATGGGCTATAAGCTGGCCTCTGAATACGTGATGAGCTATATGGATTATATCATCCGTGAAAATTATGAAGATTTTGCACAGATTGGCTTCGTGGGCAGAGAGAATGACCTGCACAACGAGGACTATATTTGGTAAGGTGCAGATAAAATAAAAAAACACTTGATTTTTATATACCGCTTGTGTATAATAATAAAGCGTTTGGAGAAGTCGCGTAGTTGGTCGAGCGCGCACGATTGGAAATCGTGTAACCGTTAATCGCGGTTCGAGGGTTCGAATCCCTCCTTCTCCGCCAGAAAAGAACCCACATT
>JAZNIT010000013.1:0-17063 GCA_045577615.1 Acutalibacteraceae bacterium | reverse complement strand
TTTTTGCTTCGCAAAAATCCACCTCCCTCGTCAGAGGGAGGCAGGACATAAAGCGCTTTCTGCGTTTGCCTTTGATTTCTGCAATTTTTGTTCATCGGTAAACCTCTTTTGAACCACGCGACTATCGCGTGGTTTTTGTTTATTCAACCGATTTAAGCGACTCTATCATATCAACCTTGTTTGCCTTTGGTCGCATAACAATGTTGATTATAAAAGTAAATACAAGCGACAGTACGGCTGACAACACAAAACTTAACGGATAGATTGTTCTGCCGAACATAACAATATCAATCTCCGCAGTATTGATAACATACATCGCCAATAAGTAGCCTAATCCTATACCAACCGCTGTACCAATAAGAGATAATACTGTATTCTCTCTGAAAACATATGTGTACATCTCTTTTTTATTAAATCCAAGCACCTTAAGTGTCGCTATTTCTCGCCTGCGCTCAGTAATATTTATATCTGTAAGATTATAAACTACAACAAACGAAAGCGCTGCAGCAGAAATAATCAAAATCAAGATAACAATATTAATCAATTGCAGAATATCGTCAAAGGTCGCTTTTGAATCAGCACTAAGCTTTACACCTTGGATTTTACCTGTTGCAAGCAATGATTCAGCAACCTTTTCTATGTCTTTGCCATCATACTTGCAGAATGCTACATTGTATTGAACATCCTGCTCCGTAAGAGCTTTATACTTATCTTTTGACAAATATACATAGTGCTCGGCGTAGTTCTCAACTATACCATCAACCATAACGCTGTGCTTTTCGCCATCAATTTCGATATCAATATCCTCGCCTTTTTTTACATCCAACAGCTTGGACAGCTTTTCTGTTATAAGGCAATTATACTTGTCAAAGCTATATCTCTTGGATGTAGTTCTGCTATCGAGAGTTATAAAATTATACAGCTCTTCACTGTTATTAGGTATAACAACATATGCCTCTCGCTTATTACCGTCAAAGGTTATACTATGCGATTTTTGATAACACATAAGCCATGAATCAATATCGCTATCTTCAATCACAGCTTCAGCACTTTTAGCATCAGTATATATAGCTGTTAGATCATATTTCCAAATCTCATTAAACTGTTTCTCGTTAATATCGGTAATAGAATCCCTCAATCCAAAACCGGTAAGCAGCAATGCAGTACAGCCTGCAACGCCAACTATAGTCATTAGCTTACGCTTTATATTTATGAACATATTTCTCGCTATTACCTTTTGGGTAAAAGAGAACTTGCTCCAAACAAAGCCAATCTTGTCAATCAAAATGCTTTTGCCCTTAGCCATGGGGGCAGGTCTCATAAGTTTGCTGGGCGGATTGGTGAATTCGCTATAGCAGGCGCAAACAACCGAAAATACGATGCAAATGCACATCAGCAATGATGACACTATTGCTATATCAAATCTAAATGGAGTATATATATATCCTATACTATAAAGCATTGAGTAGGCATGCAGAATAACCCTTGGGAACAAAACGAAGCCTACACACAATCCCACAACACAGCCTGCAACTGTTGCAATCATGGCATAGGATATATATTTTAACGCAATAGACAGATTAGAATAGCCAAGCGCCTTAAGCGTACCGATTTGCAGCCTGTGCTCGTTAACCAAACGAGTCATTGTAGTAAGGCACACAAGCATAGCAACGAGCAAGAAGAAAGACGGAAACACAATAGCAATATTACCTATTCTGTCTGCATTATCACCATATTCCTCATTACCGGGAAAATCAAATCGATCGGTAAAATACCAAAGGCTGTCAAAATTAGAATAAATCTGACTTACGGTTGAAACAACCTGATCCAATCCGGCACTCATTTCAACTCTTGCGGCATCGTAAATTGCAAGACGAGTATTATAATCAATCTGTGCAGCACGATACGAAATGGTCATTTGAACCAACTCGTCAGATGATATTTTGTTTGCGTTCGTCAGTTCATTGAAAATCTTATCAGCAGAAGAATATGAAGCATCATACTCTTGAGAAGCCTTGTTCATTGCTTCAGACTTTTGCTTATATGTCGCTTCTTTCTGACCAAGGCTTCCGTTGAGTATATCTAATTCATTTTGAAGGGTATCAATTGCAGCTTTCAGCGCAATATACTCATTGCTTGTAGTGTCGTCAATAGTGCTCAAGGTGTAGCGTTTAGCCTTTAAATCAGCCGATTTCTGTTCGCAACTAAGCTTTGTGCTCTCATATTCGTTTTGAGCTTTTTCGCATTCTTGGCTAAGTTTTGTAACCTGCTCTTTTATAGCGTCATATTTGGCGACCTCTGAATTAACATAATCCTCGGTTTCTTGAAGGGCTTGCTGATGACCCAAGCTTTTTTGATCAATCAACTCACCTGTTCTGTCTAAATAATCCTTGGTAGTTAACAAGGCAGCATATTCTGTTTCGAGTTGCTCTTTAGTAGTATAGATTTGATTTACCGACGCTACCAAATCGGGGTTATGCTTTTTCAAGTCGAGCCTTCTATAGTCATATGACCCATCAATGATGGACTTTAAGCGATTGGACATAATTGAATCCAATCGGTTAACTGCCGACTTTAGACCATCCTTATATTCGTCAGAATAACAATTGTACTTGCGCAAAAAATCGCATCTGACAAAAAGGGTGTTATATTCCCCATTGAAGGCATCTTCATTCAAAAATGCAACGGTATCAATCTGGCCATCACCCAGATTGGTGGTGCCATATTGAGTACCCGAAATATACAATGCTGTGTTTACAAGGCCAACAACCTTCAACTCAGTATTGATTAAAAATGAACCCTGTTCTTTTTTAACGGTAATAACATCGCCCACATTTACAGGCATACCGATACTGTTTGCATCAACAATACACTCGTCAGCAGAAGAGGGCCATCGACCATCTACTATTTCAGGGATATTCATTTTATTATTAAGAGCATAATATTTAATAACACAGTCAGAACCATTAACAGATGACACACTGTCAAAAACATAGGACTCCACTACAGTAGAGCCAATTTGCTCCTTAACCATATTAACATCATCATCAGTAAAGCCATCTACAGATGTAATACTGAAATCCATCAACTTTTGAGAATCATAATACATATTGGCTGACTCGGTCATATCCGGCTTTGCCGCTCTTACACCGGCAAAAAAGCCAACGCCCAAAGCAACTATTGAAAATATAGATAAGAATCTACTGAAATTACTTTTTATATCTCTGAAAGCTGATATAAAGCTAATCTTTTTCATATTATCCTTTTACCACTCAATCTCACTAACTGATTTAGGATTATTATTTACCTTCATTGACTCTACCCTGCCGTTTTTAAGAGCAATGGTACGGTCTGCAATTGGAGAAACTGCAGAATTATGAGTTACAACAACCACAGTCATCCCCTCCTGCTTGCAGAAGTCTTGCAAGAGCTGCAATACCTTTTTACCTGTTTCATAGTCAAGTGCACCTGTGGGCTCATCACAAAGCAGCAAGCCGGGTTTCTTGGCCAATGCGCGAGCAATTGCTACCCTTTGCTGCTCTCCGCCTGAAAGCTGTGTGGGAAAATTATTGATTCTTTCAGCAAGTCCAACCTTTTCCAAAATCTCTTTGGTCGGCACACAATCCTTGCATAGCTGTGAGGATAATTCAACATTCTCCTCCGCTGTGAGATTTTGAATCAGATTATAAAACTGAAATACAAATCCCACATCATATCGTCTATATTCAACCAATTGAGCAGCATTTAAACCGCTGACAATCTTATCAGCAACAACTACCTCACCATCGGTGCAGGTGTCCATACCGCCGAGCACATTAAGAACAGTAGTTTTGCCTGAACCTGAAGGGCCTGTTACAACTACAAACTCACCCTTTTCGATATCAAAGCTTACACCATCCAATGCTTTTATTTCGACTTCGCCCATATTATAAACTTTTACAACATTTTTTAAAGATACATAACTCATATTATATTGCCTTTCTTTAATTAACTATTGAAATATGTTTTGTTTTGTTGCATAATTATATCACGGAAGTGAAAATAAATGAAGTTCAATTGGAAAAATTTTAACATTTTAGATTTTCTGAAAAAATATTTTATCTCAGATAAGGTTGACAATGAAAACAAAGGCCGCAAAAATGACCGTATATGGGGTGGACACTTTGTTGAAGTTGCGATGTTTTCTATGCTGTTTTGTTACCTTACAACCTGTTTTATGGCAACACACCCACAGTTTGCCATAAACATAAGAACAGACAATGATTTCATATATAATTCTATGTATGAAGATGAAAAACCTAGCGAATCAGACAAGGTAAACATCAACACAGCAACTAAAAACGAACTTATAGAGATCAATGGCATTAGTGCCAAAATGTCTGACAGAATTCTGCTTTACCGCTATGAAAATGGCAACTTCAACAACATATATGAACTGTTAAATATTGAAGGCTTTACCAAATCAAAGCTGCTTAGAATTAAAGATTCAATAACTGTTTAAACGGACAATAATTGTCCGTTTATTTTTTTAGCATTACAGCACGGGCTACTTTGATTCCATCCACTGCCGATGAGGTTATACCTCCCGCATAACCAGCTCCCTCACCACAAGGATAAAGGCCTTTTATGCTTGATTCACAGCTATCATCCCTTATAATTCTGACAGGTGAAGAGCTTCGTGTTTCAGGTGCGGTTAGTAAGGCATCACCGCAATCAAATCCGGGCATCTGCCTTGCCATAAATGGAATACCGGCACGAATAACATCGGTAATTTTATCAGGCAAGCACGAGGAGATTTCGCCTGCAACAACACCGTTTTGATAGGTTGGCATAACGCTTTTAAAGCCTTTGCTTGCAACGTCGTTCATAAAATCATCAAGGCGCTGACAAGGAGCTTTGTAACTGCCGGAATATTCATAAGCTGCCTTTTCAATTCTATCTTGATAGTACATACCCGCCAAAACATCATTGCTGCCAAAATCTTCGGTTGACACACCGACCAACAGGGCACTGTTAGAGTTTATACCATCGCGAGCGCGATAACTCATACCGTTCGTAACAACACGATTTTCAACACTCGTTGCAGAAACCACCTCACCACCGGGGCACATACAAAAGGTAAACAAGCCCTCTCCATTAACCTTAGTGGAAAGATTATAGCTTGCAGCTTCAAGGGCAGGATGATTATAAAAATCACCGTATCGTCCCTTGTCAATAGTCTTGCGCAGGTGTTCAATACGCACACCGACGGCAAAGTTCTTTTGCATCATAGCAATATTGCGATTTTTAAGCATTTCAAAGGTATCTCTTGCGCTATGACCAATGGCAAGGATAATGCAATCACAGGGCAAGGTTGACCGTTTTCCGTTTTGGCTTATAATACCACCAACTACCCTTGAATCCTTTATAACAAGGTCGGTAAGCTTAGTGTTAAACATATACTTACCGCCATTATTTTCAATATATTTGCGAATGTTTATGACAACGCTTCGCAGCACATCCGTACCGATATGGGGATGTGAATCATACAGTATATCTTCAGGTGCGCCAAAATCAACAAAGGTTTGAAGTGCGTTTTTTCTAAATGCGCTTGATATGCCTGTATTCAGTTTTCCATCAGAAAAAGTGCCTGCACCGCCTTCACCAAACTGAATGTTTGATTCACTGTTAAGCTTGTCGGTTGAAATAAATCTTTCAACATCTTTTATACGGTCTTCTACAGCACATCCTCTTTCAACAATAACTGGGGTGTATCCGTATTTTATAAACTCCAACGCGCAAAACAGACCTGCAGGACCACTGCCGACGATAACAGGAGAAAACGACTTTTCTCTTGCAGGGATGAACTCCTCTTCCGTTTCTTCAACATAAGGTTCTGCTGATTTACAGTTACGGCAAATTGATTGCTCGTTACGCTTTAATTCAAGCAAAAAAGAATAAACAAAATGGATATCTTGTCTTTTTCTTGCATCTATACTGCGTCGAATAACCTTAAGGCTTACAATATTGTCCTCGTCGGTTTTAAGCTTGATTGCACAGCATTTTTTTAGATTTTTATAATCGTCCAAGGCAACCTTCAAATTGCGTAAAACTATCATATTTACACCTCTGCAGCGGCAGACTTACCTGCTGTCAAGCCGCTAATCCAAGCCCAATGGAGATTGAAGCCGCCGCAATCGCCGTCACAATCCAGCACCTCACCGCAGCCATACAAGCCCTTGACGGATTTAAACTCAAAGGTTAAGGGATCAATTTGATCGAGATACACACCGCCTGCAGTTGTTTGTGCACTTTCATATCCGCAGGTAGAAATAACCTTGACTGTAAAGTTCTTAATTGCGTCGGCTATGTTATTAATATCGTCAACAGTATAGTTTGAAGCCTCGTCATTTACATTAAGTCTACAATATTTGATGATTGCCTGTCCAACTCGTTTGTGCAGCAACCCGAGGGTAAGATTTTCTGCAACATTGTTGTAAACGATGTTCTTTCTTTGCAACAAGTAGTCGACAAGCTTATCAAGACTCATATCGGGCAAAAAGTCAACACAAGCGCTTACCTGCTTGTCGGTAAAGTTAATAAACCTGGAAATCTGCATAACAGCAGGGCCTGAAATACCGTATTCAGTAAACAGCACCTCGTCGCGATTAAAAAAGCTTTGCTTGCCATCGGTAAGAGTAAGCATACCATCAACCTTAACACCCTTAAGTGCTTTTATTGGGGCAAGTTCTGTTTTTACAGGCACGATTGCAGGAGCTGTTTTTGAATGCTTTATACCAAGCTTAACAAGTAATTTAACGCCGTTGCCGTCAGATCCTGAGCTCTGCATAGCATTACCGCCACAAGCAACAATAACCTTCTTCGCCTTAAACTCACCCTTATCGGTAACTACTATAAATCCCTTCTTGATTTCGTTGACCTTGCATTCGCATACAAATCCAACATTAAGTCGCTCGCATTCATATCGTAATACGTCAAGAACAGCAGCCGACTGCAAGCTATATGGATAAAGCTTGTCCCCTTCGGCAATAAAGGGTACACCGAGAGAGGCAAAAAACTCTTCAACCATACCACCTGAATTATGAAGAACAGAATTAACAACATCTATGTTATTGCTGTGAAAGCGGGAGCAATCAATATTTGCATTAGATATATTACATCTGCCGTTGCCGGTTGTAAGCAACTTTTTGCCGACACGGTTGTTTCTCTCAATCACAACAACAGAAGCGGTAGGGTTGCTTCTGCAAGCAGAAATAGCAGCAGTTAAGCCCGAAGCACCACCACCGATAATTAAAACATCATACATGTATTCGCCCCCCTTTTTTATGAAAGTAAATGCCGCAGCTGATAAACTGCGGCATTTTAAGTCTTGTTAGCCGATAAATGCCTTGTGAACGGCAGCAACTGCGCGTGCACCTTCGTCTGCATCAATCAAAACTGAAATCTTAATTTCGCTGGTGGAAATCATTTGGATATTAATACCAACCTCATACAATGCCTCGAACATCTTTGCAGCAACGCCGGGATGTGACTCCATACCTGCACCAACGATAGATACCTTTGATACATTAGTATCGCAGGTAACCTTTGCATCAACTGCATCGGTAACAGCCTCAACTGCGGTTTCTGCCTGATCCTTAGGAACAGTGAAAGCAATGTCTTTGGTACCATCGCGACCTACAGATTGAAGAATAATATCAACATTTACCTTCTTTGCAGCAAGACGCTCAAAGATTTTGAAAGCGATACCGGGAGTATCCTGAACACCAACCATAGATATACGAGCTACATTATCATCCTTTGCAACACCGCGAATAAGCATTTTTTCCATTTTAGTACTCTCCTTTACAACAGTGCCGGGCTTGCTCTCAAGGCTTGAAAGAACCTCAATCTCAATCCCGTATTTTTTAGCCATTTCAACAGAACGGTTATGAAGCACTTGCGCACCTAAGGTAGCGAGCTCCAACATTTCATCATAGGTAATTTCGTTAAGCTTTTGAGTGTTCTCAACCTTACGGGGATCGGCAGTATAAACGCCGTCAACATCGGTATAAATCTGGCATCTGTCAGCCTTAAGAGAACAAGCAAGAGCAACTGCGCTTGTATCAGAGCCGCCACGGCCCAAGGTTGTGATATCCTCATACTTGTTGATACCCTGGAAACCTGCTACAACAACAATATTCTTTTTAGCAATTTCTGCAGCAAGTCTCTCAGAAGCAACAGTCTTAATTTTTGCTATGCTGTAATGTGAATCAGTTTGAACACCTGCCTGCCAACCAAGAAGTGACACAACAGGGAAACCAAGCTTTTCAATAGCCATAGCAAGAAGCGAAATAGAAATCTGCTCACCTGCTGAAAGGAGCATATCCATCTCTCTTTTAGAGGCTTTAGGATTTATTTCCTGCGCTTTTTCGATAAGGTCATCGGTAGTGTCGCCCTGAGCTGAAACTACTACGACAACATCGTTGCCGGCCTTATAGGTATCGGTAACGATGCGAGCAACATTCATTACGCGCTCAGCATTGGCAACCGAACTGCCGCCGAACTTTTGTACAATCAAGGACATACTTAACTCTCCATTCAAGATTATTTTAAAATATGAATTACAGAAATCGGATCCAAATCGAGCTTGCTAAGCTTATCAAGGATTTCTGCCTTTGTGCCAACGGTGATAAATGCAACCTCAACGCCCTTATCAGTCAGCACCTGCTTAACTTCAAAAACCTTATTCACTTCGTTAAGTGCAGCATCATAATTGGTAGCCTTAGCGCGAACAAACATTTCGCAGCTGAATTTATCTGCATCTTCAACATATGAAACTTCAGCCTCATCCCAATATACATACTTTCTGGCGGAAATGTGTTTAACACAGTCAACAACATCAGCAACAACTGCGCTTGCAGTAGGCAGCTTGCCGGCGCCACGGCCGTAGAACATTACGTCACCGATAGCATCACCGTTAACAAGGATTGCGTTGAAAACATCATTTACAGATGAAAGCTGACTTTCGTTAGAAACGAAAGCGGGGTAAACAGCAGGAACAACATTGCCGTTATCAAGCTTTGTAACAGTACCGATAAGCTTGATTACTCCGCCCCATTTTTCGGCATACTTAACATCCTCTAACGTGACATTTCTGATACCCTCTGTTTTAACGAGGTCAGGGTCAACGTTTTTGCCAAATGACAATGAAGCAAGAATAGCAATCTTGCGGCAAGTGTCGATACCGTCAACGTCGGCAGAGGGATCACGCTCGGCATAGCCAAGATCCTGAGCCATTTTGAGAGCATCGTCAAAGCTCATATTTTCATCAACCATTTTGGTGAGGATAAAGTTGGTAGTACCATTAAGAATGCCTGAGATTTGGTTTATCTCATTTGCTGTCAAACACTGACAGATTGGTCGGATGATAGGAATACCGCCGCCTACACTTGCTTCAAACAACAAGTTAAGGTTGTTTTGCTTTGCAATAGTAAGAAGCTCTTGACCTTTAACAGAAATCAGTTCTTTATTTGATGTTACTACGCTCTTGCCTGCAAGAAGACAGCTTTTAACGAAGTTGTATGCAGGATTCAAACCACCCATACACTCAACAACAACCTTAACCGATTCATCCTTCAAAATATCATTGAAGTCTTTTGTAAATCGATCGGCAAGCGGACTGTCGGGAAAATCACGCAAATCAAGAATATATTTAACATTGATTGTATTGGCCGCACGCTTTGCAATACTTTCGGCGTTATTAAGCAACACCTCAACAACACCTGAACCCACAACACCGTGACCCATTACAGCAATATCAATCACTACGATCATCCTTTCACGGGCGATATTTTCTATATTTATCAATTATATCACAACACAAGTTCTATTTCAAGAAAAAATGTCAAATAATAATATATATTTGTAGTTATTAACATATCGTCGGAGTGATTATACCTTGAGTTCAACAAAACTTAACAAACTAATCAAAATTTGGTACTATATTACCCTGTTTTTTCTTGCTTTTTTAGGCTTAAAGTTTGCTTTTCCGGTAGTGTTGCCATTCGCTTTGGCAGCAGTTGTTGCAACGTTTCTAAAAAAACCGATCGAATACCTTTGTACAAAAACTAAAATGAAGCGAGAATTTGTGTCTTTTTTGATAGTAAGCATTGTTCTGCTTTCAATTATATCAATTATTTCACTAATTTTTTACAGCATCTATGATTGGTTGAGTGATGCGCTTATATCACTGCCAAAATTGCTGCCGACATTAAACAAGCTCACCGATAAAATCAGCAATTCCTTTTCCTTGTTAGGTGATGCTCTGCCGAATTCAATTCAAAATTCGATCAAAGAAATGCCCGGTCAGATTATCGAAGGGATCACCTCATGGATTACCAAAACCTTAAGCGGTTTGGCCAAAGGTCTGCCAGATAAATTCGTAACCGTTTTTATTACCGTGGTTGCATCTTATCTTATAACCAGAGATTACAACAAACTGACTGTGTTTATAAAAGATAATTGTTCGTGTTCAGTATATGATTATTTATTAAAACTTAAATCGACAATTTCAACAAAAGCAGTAGGAATTATAAAAAGCTATACAATTATTTCGGTCATAACCTTTGTACAATTGTATTTGGCTTTTATGCTTTTAAAAATCGAGCATGCAGCCGCCATTGCATTCATCTTAGCCTTGTTGGACCTTTTACCGATTTTAGGTGTTGGCATTGTATTAGTCCCTTGGGCAATTATAATGATTATCACCAAAAACATTCCCATTGCTGTTGGCTTGTTGATACTTTACGCAATTGTCACAATAATACGCAATATATTAACCCCAAAAATCGTTGCAAATCAAATCAAGTTAGATCCTTTAACTGTGCTGTTTTCAATGTACGTTGGTTATTGCTTTGCAGGCTTTTGGGGATTGATTTTCGCACCCTTCGTTGCAGCCATAGCGCGAGATTTAATTATGTATGAAAAAACTGAGCCCAAAAAGGCTCAGTTATAATCTCTGTCAAATTGTATTACGCAGTTGTATCGACTGTCTATTGAAGAGGCGCCCTCTTGAATACGCTTTTCGATTACCGACAGTTCTGTATCAACAGAATACGGCACAACAACATCAAAAATCAAATTGATACACCTTTCGCCCATAACAATTCTAAAATCGTGAAGGCTCAAAGCAGGGTCAATTTTGCTGACAACCTCACTGATCTCGCCTCTTAAACGCATAGAATCTTCACCACGGTCAATGGGATCCATATGAATAACAAGGGTTATGTTAAGTTCCTGACCTACCCTTTTTTCACACTCGTCAATTTCCTCGTGACATTTAAGCATATCACCGTCTGCAGGCACCTCGATATGAACAGAAACGAAGCATCTGCCGGGACCGTAATCGTGAACGATTAAATCGTGCATTCCGCAAAACATTTCAGACTGCATAATGCGTTGCTTCAAATCTGCAACAAATTCTTCGCTGGGAGGCTCGCCCAAAAGCTGACTTAACATTTCATTGGCAAACTTAAAGCCGCCAACAATAATAAATGCAGAAACAATTATTCCTATGTATGGGTCTATATTTACAGGGGTAAATATAGAAATCAACATACTTAAAAGAACAGATGATGTTGCAACAGTATCGTTAAAGCTATCTTGTGCCGTAGCAATAACAGCCTTTGATGATATCTTTTTACCTATGTAGCGGTTAAAAAAGAACATCCAAACCTTAACCAGTATAGAGCACACAATAATAGCCAAAGAAAGTATGCTAAATTTGATAGGAGTAGGGTTTATAATACCTTCTATAGATGATTTTACAAGCTGCACACCGACGAAAATAATTATTGCCGACACAATAAATCCCGACATATACTCCATTCGGCCGTGACCAAATGGGTGCTCTTTGTCGGCAGGCTTTGAAGCAAGCTTAAAGCCCAGCAAAGTTACGATTGACGACGCCATATCGGCAAGATTGTTGAAGGCATCGGAAATTACAGATATACTTCCGCTTATAATACCTGCAACGATTTTAACAATAAACAACACTAAATTGCAAGCAATACCTGTACCCCCGCTAAGTTTACCATATTCGTTTCTTGAAGCAGCAGAGGCTGTGTCGTTTGGATTTTTAACAAACAGCTTAATTAAAGCCTTTGTCATAACATCACCTTACATTTTTGATCCTTTAGCGCCTTTGAAGCCACCCGCACCCTCTAAAATATTAGACTCGTAGGTGTAAACAATAGATTGCTTTGTGCGTTGACGCTTGAACGCCAAATCAATAAGCTTATCAAGCATTTGAGGATACTTGATACCTGTTGCCTCCCACAAATAGAAGGCCAATGAACCGGGAATGGTGTTGATTTCGTTTACATATACCTTATCGTTATCGCAATCAAGCAGATAGTCAATTCTGACAACACCTGCGGCGCCGATAAGCTTAAACACATCAACCGAAATATGCTGAACTTCTGCCTTTTTCTCGTCAGAAATATCGGCAGGCAAACGTCTTTTTAGAGAGGTCATACCTTTTGATGCGCCATTAGATAAATACTTATCGCTGAAAGACAATACATCATCATAATTCAGCGGTTCTTCACACTCTGATGCAGCGCAATCGTCAGCGTCACCGAGAACGGAGCAATTTATCTCGCGCAAATTAGAAATGGCGTGCTCAACCAAAACCTTTTGTGCAAAAGAGGTTGCAAGGTCAATAGCATCAACAAGCTCGTTTTGATTCTTTGCCTTGCTGATACCGACGCTTGAGCCAAGATTGGCAGGCTTAACGATAACGGGATAACCAAACTTGTTTTCAATCTTTGCAATAATTTCATCGCGCTGAGCAGACCATTGCTTTGCTCTGAATGAGATATGAGGCAAGGTAGGAAGCTCGGCAGCCAACAGCGCAAGCTTGAATAAATCCTTATCCATACCGATGGCGGAGGACATTACGTCACAGCCTGCGTAGGGTATGCCAAGCAGCTCCAACCACCCCTGAAGAGTGCCATCCTCACAGTTGGTGCCGTGCACAACGGGCAGCGCTACATCAACCTCTGATATAATCTCGCATTTCTTTATACCTTTTTTGCGATGGGTGCCAACAATTGTAGGCTTGCCATCAACCAATGTAACAACAACCGACTGATAAATACTCTCAAGTTCTGACAGCCTACGGCGCTTGAAAACATTAATATCTATAAATTCTTTGCTGTACAGCATCTTGCCTTCTTTGGTGATATAAACAGGCAAAACGTCATATTTTTCGGTATCAAGATAATTCATAGCCTGAACTGCAGAGATAATCGCTACCTCATGTTCAACAGACTGTCCACCGAATAAAACCATAACTCTTGTTTTCATAGAAAAAAGCTCCTTATTTAGCATAGTTATCAGGCAAATCGTTTTCGAACAAAACAACCGAATTGCTGTCGATCATTGTGTGCAACAAAGCCATAGCATCCTTAAAGGTTGGAACAATGTGCAAACGGTCATCGGTAATACCTGCTTCTTTTGCGCCCTCTGCCAAAGGCTTAGCTCGCTCGATGCCAACCAAAACCACATGGTCAAGTTTTTCTGCCGCAAGGGCACCCAAACGCTTATTGCACTCATATTCATCATCACCCAATTCAACAAGTCCAGGAGTAACGATGATTCTGTTCATTCCTTCAAATGAAGCCAAAACGTTAACCGCTTCTGCCGAACCGGTGGGGTTGGCATTATATGCATCGTCAACAAGAATTGCACCATTAATAAACGGCTTCATTTCAAGGCGATGCTCAACCGCCTTAAGATGTTTAACCGCATATATAATATCGTTCTCACCAACGCCAAAATCGAGGGCAATACCAACAGCACCTGCGATATTGAGGACATTATGAATACCAAGCATTTTTGATGTCAAATGCAAACTTGAATCGTTATATTCAACATCAAACTCAACACCATTACGACTGCATTTAACGTTGCTCACTTGAATGTCACAATCTTCGGTACTGCCGTATGAAACAACGTTTTGATAGTTTGCCGCATACTCACGCGCAGGTTGACTGTCAAAGTTGACATATACCTTGCCGCCCTTTAATGAAACGGCATCGGCAAGCTCGAACTTGGTTTTTGCAACGTTATCAACCGTTTTGAATGTTTCGAGATGTTGAGGGCCAACAGAAGAAATAACGGCAACATCGGGATAAACAATGTCGCAAATCTCTTTAATATCGCCGATGTTTTTGGCACCCATCTCGCAAATAAACAACTTATCTGACGGTTTTAAATTTTCTCTTACAGTGCGAACAACACCCATAGGGGTATTAAAGCTTGCCGGAGTATAAGTAAGATTGAATTTTTCCTCTAAAATTCGAGCAAGGATGAACTTAGTGCTTGTTTTACCGAAACTACCGGTTATGCCAATGGTTTTAAGCTCTTTGCAGAATTTTAATATTCTTTTTGCATCCTTAATAAATCGGTTTCTGAAAAAAGCCTCTATCGGTGCATTAAGAACATTGGATAAAAGAACAATTATAGGCGTTTCAACAGCAAGTATCATTAAGGGCAAAACAGACAAATCGTTTATTGTGAAGCAAAGTGCTGCCAATGCAAATGAAACAACAAGCAGCACACCTGCTGTTACATACATTCTGATTACACGGTTGGTAAATACCAAGGGCTTTATGGCCTTTTTTTGGCGATTAACAACACCAAGAATAGCCCAAAGCATATAAATTGCAGTTACAACACAACCAACGATATTAAGCTCAAAGGTGCGAATAGCAAAAGAAAGCAAAATTGCGCAAATCCACGCCAAGCGAATAACGTAACGGTCTGCATTTTTGGAAAACCATTTGAGGTATCGAGAGTTAAAATATGAGTTTTGCTGAAGCATATGAAAATCATCGGTAGAAAGGAACAAACCGCCCAACAAAACAAAGAAAAAAGAAAGTATAAACTCGTAGTGCATAATCAACCTCCGAGAAAGCTTTTGAGAATTGCATTAACCTCGTAGGGGCTGTCGATAAAGGAGAAATGTCCCCCACCCTTTATAACGCACAGACCGCTATCTTCAATCAATTTCTCCATAATTTTAGCATCTGAAAGAGGTGTAGCGGTATCATTCTCGCCCCAAATAAGCAAGGTGGATGCCTTGATATTGGGCATATATTCCTGCAAATCCTCATTCACAGCATTAACTAGGGTTTGACGAAGAACAGGAGGAGCATTGCGATAATCGGCAGAGCCAAATTTTCCACGCAGTTTTTCCAGCGCGTTGACAGTAAGTGAGCGCCACAACGGGAATGTTAAAAAGGCCTTAGAAACCTTAAAAGAGGTTTGCTTGATTTTAGCTTTAAGGCTCTTTTTTGGCTTAACTCCTGCACTATCCATCAATATAATTTTTGATGCAGACAATCTGCCGTCACCAACACCCTTGATAATCACACGACCACCAAAAGAATGACCGATAAGAACAGGATTTTCAACACCAAGCTTTGCCAAAAACTCAGCAGTAAAATCAATATAATCAGAAACAGTCCACGCCTCGTTGAGCATATCACTTTTGCCAAATCCCACAAAGTCGGGGGCTATCATACGAAAGGAATCGCAAAACTCATTGATAATATAATTAAATGCACCGCAAGAAGAGCCCCAACCGTGCAACAAAACTACGGCAGGACCCTCACCTTTTTCTATATAATTAACATTATAACCTTTAACATTTATATTCACAGCGCAACACTTCCAGTCGCATAAACATAATATTCATTATATTATAGCAGATATTTTCCAAAAATAAAAGGGCATTTAATAAGAAATATCATACTTTTTCAAAAAGTTTTGCATATCAACAGGCATTTGGGATTTTATAGCAACCTCTTCTCCTGTAACAATATGCTTAAAGGCCACAAAATGGCAATGCAAAGCGTGCCTTTCGATACCTTCATTTCCATCACCGTATAGCGTATCCCCCGCCAAAGCAAATCCGTTACAGCTAAAATGAGTTCTTATTTGATGAGTTCTGCCTGTAAGCAGTTTTACACTTGCTAAAGTTAAGCCATTATTATATGAAATTGCACTATACAGCGTCACTGACGGTTGACCGTCATCTCTTACGATACGCTTGATTTTACTGCCGTCGCAAAGGCCGATTGGTTGGTCAAACCTACCCTCACCTGCAAGTTTACCATTGCATATGCAAAGGTATTCTTTATCAAATCGAGTGGCAGCCGACAGCTTATTTTTCGCAATAACCACAAGTCCCGAGGTGTTGCGGTCGATTCTGTATGTGGGTCTAAAAACAGCATTCTGCCCCGACGCCTTGCATCGATATGCAAAATCGTTGCCGAGAGTCTCGGTTTGATAAACTTTAGTAGGATGAACAACCACACCCGCAGGCTTATCGTAAATTAGATAATCCTCATCCTCATATACAACTCTGTAATCAAGGTTTTGCTCGACGATATTAAGTGAGGGATACTCGTCACAAATTGTTACCGAGAGCACGTCACCGCAGTTCACCTTTTGCACAACAAAAACAGGCGTTTCGTTCAACAAAACACCTTGCTCTGTTTTCTTTAAATCGGTAATTACCGCAGATGAAAAACCTTTTGATTTTAAAAATCGCTCAATGGTTTTGCCACTTTCATCCTGCGTGATGATATATGTTATTTTTCTCACAAAATCCCGCCGCTTATGTGTATTTGATATAATTGTATCACAATTAGTCAGTTAGTGCAACGAATTAGTTGGCAACAAAAAATTGCAGCGTTAATTTTTAATTTTAAGTCATTTTATTGTTGACAAAACATAAATATATGTTATAATGTTTTAGCGATTTGAAAAAACGATATGTTTTGTCACACGCGGGCCATTAGCTCAGTTGGTTAGAGCAACCGGCTCATAACCGGTTGGTCCGGGGTTCGAGTCCCTGATGGCCCACCAGTATATAGGGGTATAGCTCAGTTGGTAGAGCAGCGGTCTCCAAAACCGCGTGCCGAGGGTTCGAGTCCTTCTGCCCCTGCCAGAAATCGACATTCTTCGACAGAAGGATGTCGATTTTTACTTTTTACCTCTTCACTCTTCAC
>JAZNIT010000012.1:0-6764 GCA_045577615.1 Acutalibacteraceae bacterium | reverse complement strand
TTCAACAACGTCTTCGCCCTGTGCGTTTACAAGGAACTCACCCATAAGGCCCTTGTCACCGGTAGCGGGGTCACGAGTGAAAGCAACACCTGTACCGCAATCATCACCCATGTTACCGAAAGCCATCATCTGTACGTTAACAGCGGTACCCCATGAGTAAGGAATATCGTTGTCACGACGGTATACGTTTGCACGGGGGTTGTCCCATGAACGGAAAACAGCCTCAACAGCGCCCATAAGCTGCTCTTTGGGATCTGAGGGGAAGTCCTTGCCGATCTTTGACTTGTACTCTGCCTTGAACTGCTCGGCAAGAGTCTTAAGATCGTCAGCGGTAAGCTCGATATCCTGAGTTACGCCCTTTGCTTCCTTCATCTCGTCGATAAGCTGCTCGAAATACTTCTTACCAACTTCCATAACAACGTCGGAATACATTTGGATTAATCTTCTGTAGCAGTCGTATGCCCAACGAGCGTTGCCGCTCTTTGCAGCCATATCCTCTACAACCTCTTCGTTAAGACCGAGGTTAAGAATGGTGTCCATCATGCCGGGCATTGATGCGCGTGCACCTGAACGAACAGAAACGAGAAGGGGATTTTCTTTATCGCCGAACTTCATGCCGGTGATGCCTTCCATCTTGTCGATGTACTCCATAATCTGTGCCTGGATGTCATCGTTGATCTTTCTGCCATCTTCGTAGTACTGTGTGCAAGCCTCGGTTGAAACGGTGAAGCCTTGGGGAACTGGAAGACCGATTTTGGTCATTTCTGCAAGGTTTGCACCTTTACCGCCGAGAAGCTCACGCATGCTTGCGTCGCCCTCTGAAAAGAGGTAAACATACTTGTGACTCATGTTTGAATCATCCTCCTATAAAAATAATTAACGTCTTTAGCGAGATTATACGCGCGGGCGCACAGTCTCAAAGAATATTATAACAAAACATTTTCTATATTTCCACTGTTTTTTTCAATGAAAACCGAAAAATTTACACATTATTGTTCCTTTTTTTAGTATAATATCCACATAACAGCCAACAAACTCTTGAAAATTGGCCATAGAAATGTAATAATAGGGTAAAAGATATAATTTTATATATAGGGGTGCGGATTTCCGTTTCCCCCGCTTTTTGCGTGGTAAAAATAATAAAGGTTGTGTTAAAATGCTTTTCAAAAAATCCACCTCTGCAGTTGAATATATCATCGTCGGTCTTGGCAATCCCGGCGCAAAATATGACTCCACCCGCCACAACGTTGGCTTTGAGGTGGTGGATATGCTTGCCCGTCAGGTGGGTTGCGACCTTACCAAGTCAAAGTTCAAAGCCCTTTACGGCAAGTGCGATATTGAGGGCGTGCCCTGCCTGCTTGTCAAACCCCAGACTTATATGAACAACTCAGGCGAGGCAGTGGCTCCTCTTGCAAAATTCTACAAGGTGCCTGCTGAGAGGGTGATTGTCATCTCTGACGATATTTCTCTTGACCCGGGCAAGCTGCGTATTCGTCGCAAGGGCAGTGACGGTGGTCACAACGGCCTTAAAAGCATATGCAATTATATGGGTGACGGGTACCCCCGTGTAAAAATGGGGGTTGGCGCAAAGCCCCATCCCGATTATGACCTGGCCGCCTGGGTGCTTGGCAAGTTTTCTGCCGACGGTCAAAAGGAGTTTTTGGCCGCTGCCGAAAAGGCTTGCAAGGCCATCGCCCTTATGGTCAAGGGTGACACCGACGGCGCAATGAACAAATTTAATTCTTAAGGATAAAAATATGCTCTTTTTAAACAACGCTCTGCGTTCATCCCCCGAATATAAAGAGCTGTGCAGTGAAATTTTAAAGGGCCGTCTGCCATCGGCGGTGACGGGACTTTCTCACATTCACAAGGCGGCTGTTATTGACACCCTGCGCAAGGATACCAAGCGCAGGGCTTTAGTGGTTGTGGCCGACGAAAGTGAGGGCGCCCGACTAAAATCCGACCTTACGCTGATGGGCGCACGGGTTATCGAGTTTCCTTCGCGAGATTTGATTTTGCGGGATATTTCGGGCATTTCAAGAGAGTATGAGCACGCCCGACTTGGCGCCCTGTCAAAGATTATCGACGGGGACTACGACGTGGTGATTTGCGGTGCCGACGCCCTGCTCAGCTACACCATCCCACCCGAAATTCTTATGGCCAACCGCTTCACCCTTAAATCGGAGCAAACCATTGCTCCTGCCGAGGTGTGTGAGCGGCTTGTGTCGGCAGGCTATACCCGTTGTGACACCGTTGAGGGTGTGGGTCAGTTTGCTCTGCGCGGCGGCATACTTGATATATTCCCGCCCGATGCCGACAACCCCTACCGCATTGAGTTTTGGGGTGACGACATCGACTCTATTTGCATTTTCGATACCATTTCACAGCGTCGCGACCGGCTGGTGGATGAGGTTTTGATTTCTCCTGTTTTAGAGGTGCTTACAGGCTCAACTCAGTCCTTTGCAAGGCGAATGAGCCGCCTTGCATCAAAGGCAGAGCCCAAAAGCAAGTTTAAGGCCTATCTGCAATCGGTGGCCGATAATGCCGAGGCAGGTGTTCTGCCCATATGCGCCGACCGATTTATGCCCCTGCTTTATACCCCTGCGACCCTGCTTGATTACACCGCCGACTGCCTCACCTTTATAAGCGAGGCCAACAACGTTAAAGAACGTTGCCGCACCCATCTGCAATCGGCAACTGAGGATGTAAAGCTGCTTTTCGATGGGGGTATGTGCCCTCGGGGATGGCGCCTTTGCTCTGATTATGAGAGCCTGTGCCAAAGTCTTGAAAACCGCGAAACGGTGTGGATGGATACCTTTGCAAAGGGCAGCTATGATACCTCCATCCGCAGTGCCGTCAGCTTTACCTTGCGTCAGCTGTCGGTGTGGGGCGGAATGACGGCACAGCTTGCAGAGGATATTGAGCCCCTTTGTCAGCGGGGCTATGCCGTTGCAGTGCTTGCAGGCACCGACAAGGCGGCGCGCACCCTTGCAAACGACCTTTCGGACAGCGGACTTACCGCTCATTATGCTCCCGATGCAGAGGAGCTTCGAGGCGGCACTGTTACCGTTATGTCGGGCAGTCTGTCGGCAGGTATGGATTTGCCCAAGGCCTCCTTTGCCCTCTTTACCTATGGCAAAACTGCCACGTCAAAAAAATCACGAATCAAGAAAAACGCCAATGCATTCAACAGCCTTGACGAGCTTCACCGCGGTGACTATGTTGTGCACGTTTCTCACGGCATCGGCGTTTTTGACGGAATAAACACCATCACCACTGCAGGCATAACCAAGGATTACATCAAAATCAAATATGCAGGCAAGGATGTTCTCTACGTCCCTGTTACTCAGCTTGACCTGGTGTCAAAATACATCGGCGGCAGCGAGGAGGGGGGCGTCAGGGTTAACCGACTGGGCGGTGACGGATGGAAAAAGACTCGCTCAAGGGTTAAAAATGCCCTTCGGGATATTGCCAAAGAGCTTATCAAGCTGTATGCCGAGCGTATGGCTCGTCCGGGCTGGGCCTTCAGCCCCGATACCGATTTGCAAAACGACTTTGAAAGCCGCTTTGAATATGACGAAACCGAGGATCAGCTGCGCTGCATCCGTGAAATCAAGCGTGATATGGAGTCTACCGCTCCTATGGACCGCCTTCTTTGCGGTGACGTTGGCTTTGGCAAGACGGAGGTGGCTTTGCGCGCCGCCTTCAAGTGTGTTGCCGACGGCAAGCAATGTGCCATTCTGGTGCCCACTACCATCTTGGCGTGGCAGCATTATCAGACGGCCATCAAGCGCTTCGAGGGTATGCCCGTGACGGTGGAGCTGCTGTCGAGATTTCGCACTCCCAAGCAGCAGACCGACATCCGCCGCCGACTCAAAAGCGGCGAAATTGACCTTATCGTGGGCACTCACAAGCTTATCGGCGCAGGGGTCGAGTTCAGAGATTTGGGACTGCTTATAATTGACGAGGAGCAGCGCTTCGGCGTTGCCCAAAAGGAAAAGCTGCGTGAAAAGCACAGCAACGTGGACACTCTTACGCTGTCGGCAACCCCAATCCCCCGCACCCTGAATATGGCAATGTCGGGGCTTCGGGATATGTCATCCCTTGACGAGGCACCCGGCGACCGATACCCCGTGCAGACCTACGTTATGGAGTATGACAAATCGGTGGTGCTTGACGCCATCCGCAGGGAGCTGCGCCGAGGCGGTCAGGTTTATTATCTGTTTAACAGCGTAGAATATATCGCCTCAAAGGCGGCGCGACTGCAGGAGGAATTGCCCGATGCGGCTATCGCCATTGCCCACGGACAAATGGCTGAGGAGGAACTGAGCGAGGTCTGGCGCCGACTTATCGCAGGTGAAATTGATATTCTCGTGTGTACCACCATTATCGAAACAGGTGTGGACGTGCCCAACGTCAACACCCTGATTATAGAGGATGCCGACCGTATGGGTCTTTCACAGCTGCACCAAATCCGCGGCCGTGTGGGACGAAGCAGCCGACGTGCCTATGCCTACCTCACCTATCGGTTGGGCAAGGCGGTGTCTGACCTTGCGGCAAGGCGGCTTGACGCCATTCGCGAGTTTACCGAGTTTGGCTCGGGCTTTAAGATTGCCATGCGCGACCTTGAAATCAGAGGCGCAGGCAACATTCTTGGCGGTGAGCAGCACGGCCATATGGAGTCGGTGGGCTACGATATGTATATTCGAATGCTCAACGACGCCATCAGCACCGAAAAGGGCGAAGAGGTTGCACCTGAGGCCGAGTGCGTCATCGACCTGCAAATCGGCGCCCACATCCCCGAAAGCTACATTGCCTCTTTGCAGGCTCGCTTGGGTATGTACCGCCGCATTGCCGATATACGCACCCCCGACGATGCTCTTGACGTTACCGACGAGCTTATCGACCGCTTCGGTGAGCCCCCCAAATCGGTTAAAGGGCTTATCGATATTGCCCTTATCCGCAACCGCTGCATTGCCCTTGGCATTCAGTCGGTTGAGCAGCAAGAGAATTATCTGCGTATCTATCCCGACCGCATAAATCCTGCCCATATGGCCGCCCTTTCAGCGGCGGTCGGCCGACTTTTCAAGGTTAACGCAGGGGGCAAGCCCTTCTATGAAATTCGCATAATCGGCTCGCTTACTCCCTACGATGTGATGGAAGGGGCAATATCTGCTATGGAAAAAGCAGAAAATTAACGCTGCGTTCATAAATGTACTGGACTTTTTACAAAATCTATTGTATAATTATAGAGTTAATTAGTTTTTAATACGGAGGTTTCTAATATGAAGACTTTAAAAAAGCTTGCGGCCCTTATTTTGTGTGTCGCTCTCGTGCTTTCCTGCTTTGCAGGCTGCCACGAAAAAAATGCTACCGTTGCATCAATCACCCTTGATAAAGAGGAGTACACCATTCCTGCCGGTTTGTATCTTACCATGCTTATCAACGCTGACAGCGAGGCACGCTCACTCGTTGCCGAAAAGCTTGATAAAGATGGCAAGGATACCACCAAAATCAATTTCTCAAAGCAAACCGTAACCGTTGACAAGAAGGATTACAAGTTCAACGATTATGTTATTATGCGCGCTAAAGAAATGGTTGCAGAGTATCTTGTAACCGCACATCTTTTCAACAAGTTTGAGCTTGCTCTTGATGACAATGACGTAAGCGCTATGCAGCAATATGCCGCTTATCAGTGGATGTATAACGGCAGCGCATACTTGTTTGAGCCCAACGGCGTAAGCTACGAGTCATTTGAGGAGTATCTGCGCGTTAATATGTATTGGCGTTCCGACCTTTTCGACTACTACTATAACGAGGGTGGCGAAAAGGCTCCCGAGAAGGCTAACATTGAAAAGGCAATCCAAGAGCATTTTCTTGCTGCACAGATTCTCGAAATCTCTGTTAAAAACAGCGAGGGCAAGGACTTGGCAGAGGCAGAGCTTACCGCTATCGCTGACAAGATTCAGGCCTACTGCGACCGCATAAATGCAGGCACCGCCACCTTCGCCGACATCAAGGCCGAGTATGAGGCTGAGAATAAGAAGGAAGAAGCCGAAGAAGATAAAGAGAACGAGACTGAGGATAAAACCGAGGAAGAGTCTAAAGAGGAAACCAAGGAAGAGGAAGAAAAGCCCAAGCCCAAGGACGAAACCATCACCATTATCGGCGACGACGAGACCTCTGTTGCAAGCGGCAACTATGATAAGATTAAAGAGATTAAAGAGGTTGGCAAAGCAACTCTGCTTAAGGGCACCGACGGCTACTACCGTCTTGTTATCAAGCAGGACATTATGGCCGACGAGTATTACTACACCACCTACAGAGATGAAACCGTTCGCATTATGCACGCCGAGGACTTTAACGAGTTCATCTCTAAAGAGGCAGGCAAGCTTAAGGTTACTTACGATTCTTACGAACTCGACTATCTCAAGCCCAAGAAGATTAGCTACGATGATTACAACAGCTGGTATTCAAGCATGCTCACCAATAGTCAACAATAAAAGCAAAAAGCGTGATGAAAATCACGCTTTTTTGACATTGTAAACGAAAACCACGCGATAGTCGCGTGGTTCAAAAGAGGTTTAAGTCGGAGGCCAAGCGGTCTTAGGAAGACAATGTCATAAATCAACTCCTTGGCTCACAGAACGACATGGCTACGATCCGACTTATAGTCAACAATAAAAGCAAAAAGCGTGATGAAAATCACGCTTTTTTGACATTGTAAACGAAAACCACGCGATAGTCGCGTGGTTCAAAAGAGG
>JAZNIT010000011.1:0-5758 GCA_045577615.1 Acutalibacteraceae bacterium | reverse complement strand
GTTAGTCGAAACAAACTTGTTTCGACACAAAATCTTTGATTTTGCGGCAAATTTTCTTTGAAAATTTGTCCATATCCATTGCAATGAATGTTGTGCAAAATTAAATCATAGAATTTAATTTTGCTATATCCGCTTAAAAAGCGGCTTGTCGAAGCGCTTTCAAGCGTTTCGACAAACAACAATCATTGTAAGAATTTAAATATTATTTGCTCTTCCCGGCGAGTGTCGGTAGTAAATACTACCACCGCAACCGGTACGTCTTGGCTGCGGTGACTCACCGCAAAAAATTAAAGCCCCGGACCTATTTTGCCCGGAGCTTTGAGAAACTAATTACTGTTCTACTGCGTAAACGCTAACCTTTTTGCGGTCGCGGTCAAGACGCTCGAACTTTACCTTTCCGTCAATGAGAGCGAAGAGAGTGTCGTCACTGCCCTTGCCAACATTGTTGCCGGGATGAATATGGGTGCCGCGCTGACGAACAAGGATGTTGCCTGCGAGAACGAACTGACCGTCTGCACGCTTTACGCCCAAACGCTTGGACTCAGAGTCACGGCCGTTCTTGGTAGAACCCATACCTTTTTTATGAGCAAAAAGTTGAATGTTAATCTTAAGCATCATGTTGCACCTCCATTTTAATGTGGATGAAATTGGGGTACTGCTCTTGCAAACCGCTCATATGCAGCTGCAACCCGTCAAGCACAACCTGTGCGCCTTGGGAAACGGCCCCGTCAAGAAGAAGGGACATTTTGCCGTCGCTGACTGATATTTGCGGTGTGTCGCCGACAACCTCGGTAATGGTGTTGGCCGCCATATACGCGGCTGATGACACCGCCGAGCAAACCAGACGAGCCTCGTCGCTGCCTGCGTTGTCGGTATGGCCTGAAATGCGAAACCCGCATATTTGGCCCTGTTTAGTGAAGAATACAGCACTTGTCATAGTGGTTAATTAAAGGGCGATCTTGTTGATCTGTACCTTTGTGTAGGGCTGTCTGTGACCGAGCTTGCGCTTTGAGCCCTTCTTGGGACGGTAAGTGAAAACGATGATTTTCTTGTTCTTACCCTGCTTGAGAACAGTTCCCTCGACCTTTGCACCCTCAACATAGGGAGCACCGACCTTAAGACCGTTGTCATCATTTACGGCAATAACCTGGTCAAAGGTGATCTGAGCGTCTTGCTCTGCATCGAGCTTTTCGATGTAGATAACGTCACCCTCGCTAACCTTGTACTGTTTGCCGCCGGTTACGATAACTGCGTACATTCTTTCTGGCACCTGCCTTTATTATAGACTCGCTACGCTCGGGCGGGGAAAACCCACTTGCATAAGCCCGGAATATGCGGCTTTAGCATTGTAACACACCCAAATCAATTTGTCAAGCATAATTTTCTTTAAAAGCAAAAGCACCCTTTGACACTCAAAGGATGCTTTAAAAATCAGCTTAATACGTAAATATCGACGTATCTTACACCAAAGGTTTTGCACTGTGCACTGGTGGGGAAATAGAGGTCGACGATGCGGTCGGTGGTTTTGGTAAAGCCACCGGTATCCTCTGCAACGGCGTAGCCATAGATATAAGAGCCGTCCTGACAGCGGATGAAAAGGCGTGAGCCATAGGGTATCTGCTTGGGGTTAACGGCAACGTAGCCGGTGCGAACGCTCTTGCCGGTAGCGGTAACGCCGCCGCCTGAATAGGCAGATGCCTTGCCCGAAATCTTTTTGCTGTATTTTACGGGCACGCCATTCTTATCAAGCTCAAAATCCTGTGCGGGAACAAGACCCGACACGTATTTTGCGCTGCTGTTTTTGTAGGTGTTGGTGGGTTTCTTCTTGGTGCCCACGGTTTTAACGGCGTCAACGGGCTGTAGGGTAACGACCTCGTCGGTGATCTGAGTGTCAACCAGCTGACCGTCAACGAATTTATAGGTGTAAGAGATAACCTTTACACCCTGAGAGCCCTCTTTCAGAGTAACCTTGCCCTCTTCAAGCTGATTGTTGTAAACAACCTTGGTGGAAAAGGGAAGGGCAACCTGTTTTGCCTCAGTTTTGTACTCAATGTCGGTAACGGCAATGGCCATGCCCGACTTGAGAGTATCCTCTTTAGAGAAATTAAGCAAATCCTCATCACTAAGGGTAATGCCTGCAGCTTTAAGTGCGTCTGCAACGGTACCGCCGGTGGTTTCGACGGTGTAGGTCTTGCCGTAAGCGTCTACGGTCACGGGGAAAGCGCGCAGCAAGGTAATCTTGCCGTCGCCGCCTTCAATACCTGAGAAGGTGTACTCATCCTTGCTGCCCAACTCAACGCCTGCAGCGTCAAGAATGTCGTCGGGCTTGCTGCTCAAGGTATAAACAGTCTGTACCTGCTTGCCGTCATGGATAGACACAGCCTTGGTTGACACACTTAATATTGAAACTGAAAAAATTGCGATTGCGGTGATAGCTGCCAGCATCATCATGGGCTTTGACACATATTTAAATGCGCGAATCAGATGCTTCAGTCCTTTCATAAAACCGAACTCCTTAACTTTTTTAGCGGGCCATTGCACAAAGGCAAATTTTGCCTGCCAGTAGTATTTTTATTCAGCAAGAGGGATTATATTCAAAAGTTTGTATAATGTCAACCCCTTCGAATAGGGCACCTTTGTGCATTTTGACTAAAAACACCCCAAAGCCCCCGATTTTTGACCCCTAATTTTAAAAATAACCCCTCCCCTTTTCTGAATTTGCAAAAAAAGTCTTATTTTTCTTTGTGCAAACCTACAGAGTTTTGTCACAGAGGGGGTCAAAACCCAGAAAACCGCGTGGTTATGCCCTCTGGCGAGGTTTCCGACACCCCCAAATTTGTAAAATGCTGACAAAATTGCCCCTTTTGAAGCGCGCTCGCCTTAAAAAAATCTTAAAAAACGGGGATATTATTCCAAAATAGAAATAAAAAATCTCCTTCGGAGGGGGGATTTGTAAAAAAATGTCAGCGAAAAAATGACTCTCTCCTCCACTTTCTCTATCAAAAAGGGGCAAAAGGAGCATTTTTTCGTCAAAAAATCGTGCCGATTCCCCATTTTTGCATATATAGGTTTTCAACCACAATATTTGGTGGTTGCAGATTGACATAATACTTTTAATGTATCGCGCTCTCGCGCGCGCGCGCGTGCGCGCGTACATTTAATATTGTATATATTATTAATAATAGACAAAAAACTCTTGACTTGTGGTTGACAAGGAGTTATTATAACCAAGGACCTATTTTGTGAAAAAAAGGCAATACTATAAAAACGAAGGAGTGACAAGGCGTGGACGCTGGCAGTAGTGCGGGGCAAAAATTTAATTTTACAGGCTCTGTTTTGACAGAATCGGTACGCGCCGACTCTGTAATTTAACATCGCCTTTGTAAAGTGAATTTATGCCCTCTTAACTGTTTTTGTTAAGGAGGGTTTTTGTTATGTTAGAGTTAATTTTGGAGCTGCTTGAAACCAAGCAGTTCAAGCAAATCAGAGAGCTGCTTTTGGCAGAGGACCCTGCCGATATAGCGGTATGGATTGGTGAGGTCAGCGAGCAGCAGGCCTGCCTGCTTTTTCGAATGCTGCCCAACGATTTGGCGGCAGAGGTGTTTGTTGAGCTTGAGGGCGACACCCGCACCGCGCTGATAAACAGCTTCAGCGACAACGAGCTTAAAGAGGTGCTCGATGAGCTGTATATGGACGATACCGTCGACCTGATTGAAGAGATGCCGGCCAATGTTGTGCGCCGAATTCTTGCACAGACCGATGCCGACACCAGACAGATTATAAATCAGCTGCTTCAATACCCCAAGGATAGTGCAGGCAGCATCATGACCACCGAGTTTGTATCTCTTAAATCGGGCATAACGGTTGAGGATGCCTTTTCGGCCATCCGTCGTCGAGCGCTTGATAAAGAAACGGTCTATAAATGCTATGTTAAGGATGGCTTCAGCCGACTTATCGGCGTGGTTACTGCCAAGGATTTAATGCTGGCGGAGCCTGACGTCCTTATCGACGAAATAATGCAGACCAACTACATTTCGGTCACAACCCTTGAGGATAAGGAAGAGGTTGCGCTGAAATTCTCAAAGTACGACCTGTTGGCCGCACCCGTTGTTGACAGCGAGGGCCGACTGGTGGGCATCGTAACCTTCGACGACGCAATGGACGTTATTGAAGAAGAGGCCACCGAGGATATCGAGCGTATGGCGGCTATCACCCCTACCGACAAGCCTTATATGAAAACGGGTGTATTCGAGTCCTGGCGCACCCGCGTGGTGTGGCTGATATTGCTTATGCTGCTGTCCACCTTTACGGGTATGATAATTACCCGATACGAAACGGCGCTGACAGCCTTTGGTTTAGCTGCCTTTATGCCTATGCTTATGAACACGGGCGGTAACGCAGGCGGTCAGACCTCTGCTACTGTAGTGCGCGGCCTCTCCCTTGGTGAGATTCAGGTCAAGCAATGGTTCCGCGTGCTTTTTAAAGAGATACGTGTTGCCCTGCTGTGCGGTATTACAATGGCGGTCGTAACCTTTGTCAAGCTTATGATTGTGGACCGCCCGTCGGTAATGGTTGCAGCGGTTGTAAGCGCAACCCTGCTTGTAAGCATAATCGTGGCCAAAACGGTGGGCAGTCTGCTGCCCATACTGGCCAAGGTGATTGGCTTTGACCCTGCAGTTATGGCCAGCCCCTTTATCACCACCGTGGTGGATGCAATATCTCTGATGATTTATTTCGCCATCGCCACCGCTATATTATAATGCAAGCCTCCCTTTTGGGAGGCTTTTTTATTGGCTCCCTCCGGGAGGGAGCTGTCGCGGAGCGACTGAGGGAGAGTGCGGCACAATGAAAATCGAACGGAGTTGAAGCGGCGCAGGCTCCTTCCACCGCAAGCGGTCCCCCTTCCTCCCGGAGGAAGGCTTACAATTCCTCAGCCTCGCATTCGCTCAGAATAACGGGCCAAAACCGTTAATCTATTGTTAATAATTTGTTGAAAACACTATCGAAAAAAGCCGTTTGTTCACGAGTTTGTAACAAATGCACAAAGCCCACGACTTTTTTTCTGTTATTTTGCCCATGGGTTAACTGATTGCAAAGAATTTGACAATGTGCTATACTTGTAACACAGAGTGGCGCATAGTCTGTGCGCCTATCTTAATAAATCAGGGGCGCAAAGCCCCTTAAATAAGGAGGAAAACGCATGAAGAAAATTCTTGCAATGCTGCTTGCAGTATGTATGGTGTTCTCGATGGTACCCGTACTTGCTATGGCAGCAGAAAACGAGGCCTTAGTTGGCACCGGCTTTGAGTTTGACGGGACAACCAATCCGGCTGTTGCAGAGGACTGGATCTTCTCTGAATATGCCAAGATTGATTCAAATGGTGGCTTGAACCTTAAAGACGGTGGCGGCGGTCAGGCTTTGGATGGTTCAGCTACATACAAAAACAATTTTGTTCTTACCAACGGCTTTGATCTCAGCTATACTTATGAGTGTTGGTGGGACCCTTCTAACTATGGGGTAAACCGCAAATATCACGGCGCAAAAGTTGGTAACATTTCTGTAGCTATGATCAAGAACGGAAGCACTTTTGATCACGTTATTATGATTGATGGTGATGTTGTTGCAACCGGAACTGTAGGTGCAACTGTAACAGGATCAGCAAAAACTTCATACAAACTTTCATATGATCCTGCAACAAAGACCATTACACTTTTTTGGGAAGCCAAATCAGGCACCGACACTGTACAGTACGTTGAT
>JAZNIT010000010.1:0-24891 GCA_045577615.1 Acutalibacteraceae bacterium | reverse complement strand
ATGAATTAAAACATTACATAGATTACTACAACAACGAAAGAATTTCCTTAAAACTAAAAGGAATGAGCCCGGTACAATACCGAACTCATTCACTAACAATTTAATATTTAATTTTGTCTAAACTTTGGGGTTCACTTCATTGATGTGGGGTGGTTTGTTTCATTTTTTAATTTTATTTACATTTGCAAAAATATACACACATAATGTTAAAACAACTAAAGCAAAGCCAACATATGGACCGACGGATAATGTAGCAATATTACCCAAGTCATTAAACTTATAAAACATTTGCAATAACAAGCTCAAAAGACTAAATATACCGGATATAAAGAATATTTTAGGTAGTTTATCGAAAAATAAAACGCTAATAAGATAAGTTATTATTATTGCAATAGATATTAATAAATTCCCGGTAACAATAGAAGTTCCATTTAATACTTTTACTTCTGATGTGTTATACCAAGTCATAAACAAAGATAAATAACACAAAACAAACATAGAAATAAGGAAAATCCTTTTTATAAACCTATTCATATTTTAACACTCCTATCTTTTTATAGATTATAACACGCTATAATAACCATTACAATTTTATTTGCATTAATAATCTATAAAGAAAATCTTAAATTACATGCAGTTCAAGCTTCTTCGTAAAAAAACAACAACCTCAAAAGAGGTTGTTGTTTTGGAAAGGGTGTATAAATTCGATGCCCTTTTATTTTTTGAACTATGTGTTCAAACCCCTACATAATATTTATAATTCGTCGGCAAAGCCGACACCGAAATTATTCATTATTCATCAGCGCAAGCGACTTCATTATTCATTACGAAAATCCGTTTTAATGAATGATGAATATTGAATAATGAATAGTGAATAATACAAAACAAAAATCCTGCCGACAATAATCGACAGGATTTTTGTTTTGGCCCGCCCGAAGGGATTATCGCAGTCGCTTCGCTCCTTTGGACGAAAGTCGAAACAGTGCACTGCACTGTTTCTTAGTCGCGCCTTGCCTCGTTTCACTCGTCGTGCGCTCCCTTTCGTGGTTCGAATCCCTTCGTAAAAAAACAACAACCTCAAAAAGAGGTTGTTGTTTTTTGGCCCGCCCGAAGGGATTCGAACCCCCGGCCCTCAGAATCGGAATCTGATGCGATATCCAGCTTCGCTACGGGCGGATGCACAAGTTAGATTATAACATCAACCCATTACAAAGTAAAGAAATAAATAGAAAAACAGCCGAAATAAATTATTTCGGCTGTTCAATATTGTCTGTGACAAACTAAAGAAGCAAGGGTTAATTATAACCCTTGCTTCTTCATCAAACGTTGTGAACATCATTTAAATAAGCAGATGTTTCTAATGGAAGTTCTTTAGCTTTCAGGCGTTTGTCGGTTGACTTCTTAAGAAGGAAGAAAATTATAGCAACAACAGGAACACCAAGCAACATTCCGGCCAAGCCAAACAAACCGCCGCCAATAATCATAGAAGTAATTACCCAGAAGGGCGAAAGTCCGATTGTGTCCCCTATTATCTTTGGAGATATAATATTGCCTTCAACCTGCTGAATAACAAGAATGATTATTACAAAATACAAAGCTTTAATCGGTTCATCTGACAATAAGATCAACAGCGTACATGGAATAGCGCCTAAATAAGGACCAAAGAACGGAATAATATCTGTAACGCCAACTATTACACTAACTAGCAATGCATAAGGAATATCAAATATTATTAGCGTTATAAAGCACATAAATCCAATAATGGTTGAATCTATAAGCTTGCCAATGATAAACTTCGTTACAATTCTGTTGCCTTCATTGGCAGTATCCAAAAAGTCGTTGACCTTTTCCCTACTGAAGAAAGCAAACATAAGCTTCTTAATCTGCGCAGCCAAGACGGTTTTGCTTGAAAGCAAGTATACACAAATAATAAGGCCAATAATGATGTTAAAAGCCAAACTGAAGGTAGTGCCAAAAAACGAAATAATACCGTTACCAAGCAATCCTGAGAAAGACAATAAGCTATCCTTAATAGACACAAACAAGCTATCAAACGAGAGTCCGCTTTCGCCAAGCCAGGACGAGATAATACCGAACTTTGTGGGCAAATCATACTTTTCAGCTATGTTAGCATACCAATTTGCCAAAGCCTCAGCCTTCATGGGTGCGCTCTTAACAAAATCTGTAACACTGGTTGAAATCTGTGGTATCAACAACCCGAGTACAGCGGAAACAATAGCTAAAAACGACAGCATTGTTAATGTTATGCTGATACCCTTGTTAAGTCCGTTAAGCTTTTCGGGCTTTTTGGATAGTTTTTTGAAAAGCTTTTCAAACAAAGAATGGTACAGATTAAGCAGCGGATTAAGTAAATAAGCCAATATTGCACCGATAATTACCGGCTGTGCTACTGCAATAATATCGTTGTATATCTTACGGTCTACAAAAAAGTAAACCAAAACCGCAGCAACAATCAGCAAAATAATTTTAATATACTTTTTCTTGCTTGAAACAACGTTATTGTTCATAGTTTCCTCCATTGGTGTCTATGTCCCACAAAACTGTGTTCTTTAGACAAGTAGCAGAAAGCTTTCCGTCAACAAAATAGAATGAAAGTTCATAATCAACAAACTTATACTTAAGCGAATAAACGTTTTCGGGATTATCAAAGAAAAAGAACAAATCCTCGCTTGCTGCAAACCCATCAAAAACAGGTACATCGGTAATTGCATTTTTAACACTGTCAGTATCAGCAATACCAACCTTTAAGCCGTATGCATCGTGAAATTGAGCGATATAGCTTATTCCCTTATCAGCCTGTGATGAATGATAATAAAATTTTGCATCAGACGTGGTGAAACGAACTCTACCATCTTCATATTCACGAACGTCAAGAGGAACAGCATCGATATTATATCTGGATGATACTGTATCGGTCATACCCCAAAACTCGTCATCACCATAATGATAATCGGATTTTATCACATCAGGTGAAGTACCAAGAGCATACTCGCAGCCTTTAATTTCTCCTTTAGAGGCATACTCGGCAATATTAATGATTTCCACGCTGCTGGTAGGCATCTTAGAGGATTCATCAACACCCTCGTCCTTTGCGCAAGCAGCAAACGACATAACGAGTATTAAAGTAAGTACAAAAGCAAGTATCTTTTTCATTTCAATCTCTCCTTACTTATTATGTTTGCCTAGTAGTTCATGCTTTAAATCCCAAAGCTTTTGAGAATAATCGACATAATAATCGTGGGGGTTTTCAAAGCGCTTAACCTCATCCCACAATAAATCAACCTGCTCCTTGCAGAACTGTTTAATTTCGTTAGCAGAACGAAGAGTACCAACAAACTCACCGTTTAAAAATACAGGCTGCAATAGCTGAACAGCAGTAAAATCAGTGACAACCTTGCGCTTCCAGGTGTGGTTAGGATCAAACAACTCATAAGGTTCGTTTGAATCAATCTCTTCATCAAACAAAGTTATAAGGTCAGCGATAGCTTTGCCCGTAGCGTTATCATACAAACGCCATGTCTGTTTAAAGCCGGGGTTGGTGATTTTTGCTACGTTTTCACTAATCTTAATCTTAGGAGTAACCTTACCGTTCAAATCCCACACTGCAGCAAGCTTATAAACGCCGCCGAAAACGGGCGAAGATGACGAGGTAATCTGGCGCTCACCAACACCAAATGAATCTACGCAAGCACCCTGCATAAGCATATCGCGAATAATATACTCATCCAAAGAGTTTGAAGCGACAATTTTACAATCGGGGTAGCCTGCTTCATCAAGCATTTTTCTTGCTTTTTTAGTAAGATAAGTTATGTCACCGCTATCTATTCTGATTCCGACGGGGCGCTTGCCCAACGGAGACAAAACCTCATCAAAAGTTTTTATAGCATTGGGAATGCCTGACTTAAGCGTGTTGTAGGTATCAACAAGAAGCACACAGCCATCGGGATAGTTGCGGGCATAAGCTTTGAAGGCCTCAAGTTCATTATCAAACATCTGAATCCAACTATGAGCCATAGTACCTGCAACAGGTATATCAAACATACGCGCAGCAAGTACATTAGAGGTCGATGTGCAACCGCCAATATAAGCAGCACGAGCACCATATACTGCGCCGTCAAATCCTTGAGCACGGCGAGCACCAAACTCCATAACCGGTTTTCCGTTAGCAGCACGAGCAATACGATTTGCCTTCGTAGCAACCAAAGATTGATGATTGATGCAAATCAGAAGCAAGGTTTCAACAAATTGAGCCTGTATAACGGGTCCTTTAACCGTTAATATCGGTTCGCCGGGAAAAATCGGAGTACCCTCTGCAATGGAATAAACATCACAAGAAAATTTGAAATCAGCAAGATATTGCAAAAACTCCTCATTAAACAGATTTGTATTGCGCAAATAATCAATATCTTCTGCCGTGAACTCTAATTCTTGAATATATTGAATAGCTTGCTCAAGACCGGCCATAATCGCATATCCGCCTTTGTCCGGCACTGTTCTGAAAAACAAATCGAATGCAGCAACTTCGTCTTTTATGTTTTCGTTAAAATATCCGTTGGCCATTGTAATTTCATAAAAGTCGGTCAACATGGTAAGATTTCGGGAAAAATTCTTGTTCATTCTATTCACCTTCACAATTTTATTAAATAATTATATCACATTCTGTTATTTTATCAATCATTAGAATAAAAAAATCACAAATAATTCATAATTATTTAACAGTTTTTACTTTAGTATGATGTATAATACTTATCAATAAAGGAGGCCACAAAATGAGAATCCGCAAACAACCCGTTGGAACAAGCAACATTTCAGGCAAAAAAATCGAAGAATTAAGAAAATCAAAAGGCTATACACAAAAGTACATTGTTGAAAAACTGAAAATAAGAGGAATAGATATGACTATCTCTTCCCTTTCTAAAATAGAAGGACAAATCAGACAGGTTGCCGACTACGAACTGGCAGCATTGGCAGATATACTGGACGTTTCAGTATTAGATTTACTTGCATAACCAAAAGCCCTCAGTTAAAGGGAGCTGTGGTTAGGGATAATTCGCCTAAAACATCGACTTTTTGCAGACTATTGCGTTAAAACACCGCAGTACGCGACAGCGTTACTGCGGTGTTTCGCCTTTTATTCTATCAAAAATTCATCTGTTTTAGGTGCTTGCAGTTTTGTAACCAATATTTTTGTTTCATTCGTAATGCCAGATGCCTGCAGTAATACTTTGTGTATTACAAAGGCAAAGGCGAAACGTTGAGGCAAAATTAGGTTCCAAAACCGATTTCGTCCCTAATCACAACTCCCTAATCTGAGTGCTTTTTTTGTTACGTATCACTGATACCGGGCTCTAATCCAATATCATTCGGCATAACAAACGGAATGTTAAAATATTGACAAAAACCCTTTGCAGTAAGCTCAGCAAAGGTTTGCATTCTCACATGAAACAACGTAGCATCATCAACGTTATCGTGAAATACTATCTCGTCATAAACGCAGGGTGCTTTAGTATATCTTATCTCGTACAGACTGCGATTTTGATTAACAAAAACAGGTTCCGGATAAACCTGAGGCCTGAATAATGCAATATCTTCTGCACAATCATAAGCTTTATTCCCTTCAACCGTGTTATAAACGAGCAAAACAGAATATCGCGTTAATCCGTTAAACGCATTTGTATGACAAGCATAATGAACGTCAGGTCTCCATCTGTTGCTTTCAGCCGTGGCCTCTTGAAAGGTTTTATTATAATTCCTTAAATATTCAATACCGCACGCGTCAAAATATCTTTGCAAAATATCTGCATATAATTGACAATGATTTTTCTCTGTATCGCCATACTCACACAAATTATACATCTGCACACTTGGCGAAATATACACCTTTGGCATTTAATCACCTCAATACCATATTATTTAACAAAAAATAATAAGTTAATACACATTGCATTTTGTTTTATACAGTGTTATAATTATGCAAAGATTAGGAGAAAAAACTATGAAACAATTTTTAGCACTTTTATTATCATCAGTTATGTTGCTTTGCTTGGTTTCTTGTGGCAACGATGCCGATAAAGACACAGCATCAAGCAAAAACACATCATCAAAAGTTCAAACTTCATCGGAGGAAGATATGACATCCAGCACTATTGAAGTCGACACTCGTTATCGTGCAACCCGCGAAGAAAAGCCTGCAGGCTTTAAATATAAAGAAGCCAGGATTCTTATTCTCGGTGACTCAATTACAGCCGGTGACGGAACACCCAGTGGTTACAGATACAGCTTGTTTGAGCAATTGTATGCATCAGGTGCCAAGTTTAGATTTGTAGGTGCTAAGCAAACCACATCCGACACTCGCCTTCCTGAAAAATACAGTTATCACAGCTCTACCGGTGGTTGGAAAATTCAAACACTTATAGACAATGCTGACACTCTTTGCAACTTTGACTACGACATTGTTCTTATTTTGATTGGCCGCAACGACCAAGATAACACCTCAGGTATTACCGACAGATACAAAACTCTTCTTGACACAGTACTTGCTAAGAATCCCGATGCAAGCATCTATTGCGGTGATGTATTGCCCAAGAGAGGCACAGATATTTCTACAGACCCGATGGACACCTTATTTAATAAAAAGCTGCCCGAAATTTGCGAAGAATACAGAGCAAAGGGTTCAAAAGTGAACCTTGTTCAAATGAGTAAGGCTTCCTGGTCAACCGATATGTTTGGAGATTCTGTTCACCCCAACGAAAAAGGCAATCGTCAGGTCGCCAACCTTTTCTGGGATGCAATTCTTGACGAAGTATTGCAAATCAACGACAGCGGCGACAGCAGCTACGTTGAGCCTGTTCATGTTAATGGCTTGACCATCAGCAACTCAACCTTGACTCTTGAGGTGAACAACGCAAAGACTATAACTGCAAGCGTTACTCCTGAAAATGCAGAGGTTAAGAATGTGCTTTGGTCTTCTTCTGACGAAAAGATTGCCACTGTTGACGAAAACGGTAAAATCAAAGCTCTTGCAGTTGGCAAGGCAAAGATCACTGCTAAAACACTTGATGGTAACATTACCAAAGTATGTGAACTAACAGTTAAGGAATCATCTGAGCCTCAATCCATAGCAGTTTTTACAAGCAATTTTGACAAAACTGAAGTCTGGCAAGGCGAAGAAAAATTTATTACCTCAAGCGGCTTTGCAACATCCTGGGCAACTTGCAGTGCCACTCCCGTAATCACTACTGCTAACGACGTAGCCGTAGGCAACAATTTCAAAATGATATTTAATTACCGAGTATCTGGCAATGTTGACAGCAACAGTGGTCAGCTCGGTGGCTATTCAAAAATTTCTTTCAATGGCTATGAGGTTAGAATTTACAACTGTGTAAGAACTATAGAACTTTATGTTGATGGCGCTTCAGTTGGCAAATACGAGCCTGCTGCTCCCTCTCAAGAAAGAAACACTTATACCTTAACCGTACTTAACGGAAAGGTTAAGCTGTTGTTTAACGGAGAAGAAATAATCAGCGGCAATGCAGGCGCAGGCGGTGACAAGAAAGTCAGCGCACGCATCGGCGACTCACCCAGATGCTGCACCTTCTCAAGCATTTCAATTAAAAAGTTTTAAATAATAAAAAAAAGAGTGTTAAACCAAAGGGTTTAACACTCTTTTTTTATTCATTATTTATATCGTTAATATCATAAGGAGTTGTTTGATAAACAAAATAATTCAACCAATTTGTATAAAGCAGATTAGCGTGGGAGCGCCAAGAAACAACGGGATCCTTATTTGGATCATCATCTTCAAAATAGTTCATAGGCACTTTAATGTCCATACCTGCATTTACATCACGAACATACTCATTCTTCAAAGTATTAGCATCATATTCAGAATGACCAGTTACAAAAATTTGCTTACCGCCTTCTGTTGAAACAATATACACACCTGCCTCTTCGGATGAAGCAAGAATTTTCAACCTTGAATCCTTTTCTATATCCTTACGGTTTATAGTTGTATGCCTAGAATGAGGCACCATAAACTTGTCATCAAAACCGCGAAGCAATATAGAGCGCTTATAATCTGCAGTGTGCTCAAACACGCCAAACATCTTTTCGGGCAAATCGACCTTATTTATACCGTAATGATAATAAAGACCGGCCTGAGCACCCCAACAAATATGGAAGGTGCTTGTGACGTGCTTTTTGCTCCACTCCATTATCTCGCAAAGCTCTGCCCAATAAGAAACCTCTTCAAAGGGCATACGCTCAACAGGAGCCCCGGTAATAATCATACCGTCGAAATTTCTGTGCTTAACATCATCAAAGGTCTTGTAGAATGAAAGCAGATACTCCATAGGCGTGTTCTTGGGCAAATGAGACTTTGTATGAATAAGCTCAATCTCAACCTGCAAAGGCGAGTTGCCCAACAAACGGGAAAGCTGAGTTTCGGTTTCGGTTTTTTTAGGCATAAGATTTAAAACCAAAATCTTAAGCGGACGAATATCCTGAGTAATAGCCCTGGTATCAGTCATAACGAATATATTTTCATCAGCCAGGGTTTTTACAGCAGGAAGTTCGTTTGGAACTTTAATAGGCATTTAGACACCTCTTATGTTTATTTTAATGCTTGAGCGATATCGTCAATCAAATCCTGTGAATTCTCGAGTCCACAAGATAGACGAATCAAATCAGGACTTACACCTGCAGCTTCAAGCTCTGCATCTGTCATTTGACGATGGGTTGCGCTAGCAGGATGCAAGCAGCAACTTCTGGCATCTGCAACATGGGTTTCGATAGCAATAAGCTTAAGTTTTTTCATCATTGCTTCAGCAGCTTTTCTGCCACCCTTAACACCAAAACTTACAACACCGCAAGTGCCATTGGGCAAATACTTTTGAGTAAGATCGAAATATTTGCTTGATTCAAGTGCAGGATAGTTAACCCAAGAAACCTCTTCACAAGACTCAAGGAACTTTGCAACAGCAAGGCCGTTCTCACAATGTCTTTTCATTCTCACATGCAAACTCTCAAGGCCAAGATTAAGATAGAAAGCATCCTGAGGTGACTGCACTGAGCCAAAGTCACGCATAAGCTGTGCAGTAGCCTTGGTAATATAAGCACCTTCAAGGCCAAAACGCTCGGTATAGGTTACGCCATGATAGCTGTCATCAGGAGTGCAAAGTCCGGGATATTTGTCGGCATACTTTGTCCAATCAAACTTGCCCGAATCAACAATGCATCCACCAACAGAAACGCCGTGGCCATCCATATATTTAGTGGTAGAATGAATTACAATATCTGCACCAAACTCGAAGGGGCGACAATTAACAGGTGTTGCAAAGGTATTATCAATAATAAGAGGCACACCGTGTGCGTGAGCGGCGTTAGCAAAGCGCTCAATATCAAGCACAACCAAAGCGGGGTTAGCAATGGTTTCGCCAAATACAGCTTTAGTATTGGGTTTGAATGCAGCCTCTAACTCCTCATCAGTGCAATCGGGAGAAACAAAGGTAAAATCAATACCCATACGCTTCATAGTAACGGCAAAAAGATTGAAAGTGCCGCCATATATGGTTGATGAAGAAACAATATGGTCGCCGCAAGATGCAATATTGAAAATAGAATAGAATGATGCAGCCTGACCGGAGCTGGTAAGCATTGCTGCTGAGCCGCCCTCTAATTCGCAAATTTTTGCAGCAACAGTATCACATGTGGGGTTCTGAAGACGAGAATAAAAATAGCCTGATGCTTCAAGATCGAACAATTTGCCCATATCCTCACTTGTGTTGTACTTAAAAGTAGTGCTTTGAATAATAGGAACTTGACGGGGCTCGCCGTTACCGGGTGTATATCCCCCTTGTACACATTTAGTTTCAATTCTGTAATCGCTCATAATATAACCTCCAAAAATAAATAAACTCGCCCCAAGAACGACTTGAGACGAGATAAACTCCCGCGGTACCACTCAAATTGCAGTAAACTGCCACTCAGGTTCATATAAACCTTATGCTTTAACGCAGCAATACGCTCGCCCCTACATATCGGAACGAAAGCTCAGAAGCCATAGGCATTGATATTACCATTTTGCTGATTTTCACCAAACATCAGCTCTCTGAAAGCAACGGTAAAATCGCCCTCTTCGTCATAGCCTTTCGCTTAATATACCAAATTTTCGCCACTTTGTCAAGACGAAAACAACAGTTATATTTTGCTAAAAAACAAAAGCCTTGCATCAGCAAGGCTTTGGAGCGGGTGATGGGAATCGAACCCACGTGTTCAGCTTGGAAGGCTGACATTCTACCATTGAACTACACCCGCAAGTGTTACGACGGGAGTTATTTTATCACAACTCCCGTCGGGTTGTCAAGTGCTTTTGCAAAAAAAGCTTATTAAATAGAATCAACCACAATCTCACCGTTTTTACAATCGACAGAAATACCTACAATAAGACTGTTTTCTATAAGCTTTGCGGCAATTTTATCCTCGACCGACTTACGTATTACTCGGCGAAGATCACGTGCTCCCCTCTTGCCACCGCCTGCTAATTCGGCAAGTTTTTCGGAAGCTTTTGAGGTGAATTTGAACTCTATTCCCTTTTCCTTAAGTACGGGTTTAAGCTCATCAAGCATTAAAGAAGCGATCTTGATAAGGCTGTCATTGCTCAAAGGAGAGAAAACTACTACCTCGTCAACACGGCCTAAAAACTCGGGGCGTAGGAATCCCTCAAGCGCCTTAATAACCTTTTCCTTTACCATTTCGGTGTCAGTCTTTCCGAAGCCCATAGATCCACCTTTTTCGTCACTGCCTGCATTAGAAGTCATAACGATAATGGTGTTCTCGAAGTTGACATTTCTGCCCTGTGCGTCGGTTATCCTGCCGTCATCAAGTATCTGAAGCAAAATGTTAAGAACATCGGGATGTGCCTTTTCAATCTCATCAAAGAGCAGCACAGAATAAGGTTTTCTGCGCACTTTTTCAGTCAACTGTCCAGCCTCATCATAACCCACGTATCCGGGAGGGGCACCGATGATTCTAGATACAGCGTGCTTCTCCATATATTCAGACATATCAAGCCTGATAAGCGTTTCAGGGGTATCGAAAAGTTCGTTGGCCAATTCTTTAACAAGCTGAGTTTTACCAACACCTGTGGGTCCAACAAATATAAAGGATGCCGGTTTGCGATGAGGACTAATCTGTACTCTAGAACGACGAACGGCAGCGCAAATCTCTTCAACTGCTTCGTCTTGTCCAATAATTTTAGATTTAATATTGCCTTCAAGAGCAGACAGCTTTACATAGTTGCTCTCTTTAATCTTTGAAGCAGGAACACCGGTCCAAAGCTCAATAACATTTGCCAAGTCATCAAAAGTAACCTTGTTCTCAAGAGATGCCTTTTCACCCAGTGCATTAACCTTTTCTGTAACACGGGCAATCTCAGAACGGACATTAGCTATCTTCTCATAATCTACCGTTTCAGCGTCAGCAGTAAGTTCATCCTCACGAACTTTAAGATCAGCCAATTCCTTGTTGGCAAAAATCAAATCGTCGATTGACTTATTTCTTAAGCTTGCCGTAGCGCAGGCTTCATCAAGCAAATCAATTGCCTTATCGGGCAAAAAGCGATCGTTAATATAACGCTCTGACAGCTTAACAGAAAGGTTAACGATTTCCTCGTCAACAGTTACGCTATGATATGTTTCATAGTAACCCTTTATGCCCTTGATAACCTCAATAGCATCAGCAACAGAGGGCTCTTCAATAACAACAGGTTGGAAACGACGTTCTAAAGCTGCATCCTTTTCAATATACTTGCGATACTCCTTAAAGGTAGTTGCGCCGATAACCTGAATTTCGCCGCGAGATAAAGCGGGCTTTAATATGTTTGCAGCATTCATTGAGCCTTCGGCAGAATCACCTGCGCCAACCATATTATGAACTTCATCAATAAAGAGTATGATTTTGCCCTCTTTTTTAACCTCATCAATAAGGCCTTTTACACGAGCTTCAAACTGTCCTCTGAACTGTGTACCGGCAACCAAAGCTGTTAAATCCAACAAATGGATTTCTTTATCCATAAGTCTTGCAGGCACCTTGCCACCGGCTATACGTTGTGCAAGAGCTTCTGCTATCGCTGTTTTACCTACACCCGGTTCACCAATAAGGCAAGGATTGTTCTTTGAGCGGCGGGACATAATCTGAATTACTCGATCCAACTCTTTATCTCTGCCTACGATTATATCAAGCTCGCCTTTTTTAGCGCGTTTGGTCAAATCGGTACAGTACAATTCAAGATATTTGCGCTTGCTTTTCTCTTTCTTTCTGTCCTTTTTGTCGGCTTGAGGAGCAGCTCCGTCAGCATTAGGCTGCTGAGACTGTTGACCGCCCATTATATTACCAAAAAGCTGATTTAAAAAAGGAAATGCTTGAGCGCCGCCTGCTTCAAAATCGCCGTCAGCAAGCATCTCGCCATCTTCGCCTTGTTGCTCCATCATAGCAGTCATACTTTCCATAAACTGTTCAGTCATGGAATCAAGCTCTTCTTCAGAAATATTGAAATTTTTAAGCATATCAGTGACTTGAGGAATATTAAGCTCTCTGGCACATTTAATGCAAAGTCCTTCGTGCTTGGTATTGTCACCTTCAATTTTAGATATAAAAACCATAGCAGGTCTTTGTTTACATCTAACGCATAGATTCATCATAAAATAGCTTCCTTAGTAAAATTTATTTAGTATCGTTTATTTGTGAAACATCCTTGCTTTTTCTTGAATCAATAAATACAAGTGCATAGTTCAAAAATGAGAACATCAAGCAAGCAATACACAGCGAAATAGCGGTTATGCTCAACCACTCGGGTAATACAGTATCAAGGAACGAAGACAGTATATATAAAAGAATAGTTGCATATAAAACAACGGTTGTAAGCTTGCCCCACCAACGGGCATACGGAGTCTCATTGCCCTGCTTTACAAAAATAACTGCACCAATAAGCATCATTATTTCTTTCGCAAATATAATCGCGGCAACGGTTATCATAAGGGGGTGATCACAAGCAAGGCAGAACACAACAACAAATTGAGTCAATTTATCAGCAATAGGATCAAGTATCTTGCCTAAATCGGTAATCATATTGAATTTGCGGGCAATATATCCATCCAAAATATCGGTTGCCGCAGAAAGAAAAACCAAAATTAAAGCGACCAAATAGTTATTATAGATAGATTTATCAAAATACATCCATGCAATAACAGGCACAAGCATTATGCGTATCATTGACAATATATTAGGTACAGTAAAGATTTTTTTGCTATTCATTAAAATTTACCACCATCAGCCATTATTTATAAGAGGATTCATTTGATTCAAAAAGCTTATTACCTGTGTTTCATCCAGCATTTCGTAAGTAATGCCAAACAAACTACCGGCAAACATCACGACAAATGTGAAAATCCAAGCAACAACAAGGGTTATTATAAAGCCCTTTACAGCGCCTGTAATAAAACCAAGGCCGCTGTTAAGACTTGAAACAAGCGGAAGCTTAGAAACAATTGTATGACATAGTCTTGCTAATATTTTAACCAAAATTATGCCTAAAACAAACATTACAACATTTAAAATAAAACTAATTAACGATATAATTGGTGAGCGCAATTGATTAGCAATATTCTCAGCTATATCATCCAAGCCTGCAGCGGCAGATACAGACTGTGCATTGATGTTAAATGCATCGAATATGTTGGTTAGATATCCGGGCAAACCATCAAAATACTCATCAATACCATTAGTACCAAACTCAACAACAGACTCGTTGATAGCTTTTTTTATAGGCTCGAGCAATAATCCGTCAAAAATTAATGCAGACACCTGATTGGCAATAACCGAAGCAAATAAAAGCACAGCTATCCAACCTAACAGCTCGATAATGGTTTTAACAAAACCTGCCTTATAGCCAATCACAGCAAACAGAACAATCAATGCTACCGCAACAACATCAAGAATTAAAGCCAATCATTTCACCGCCTTTATTTAATATATGACAGTTTCATATCAGAAGCAATTACAGCCTTATTTTTAAAAGGTGATATAAATACATATTCAAAACCTACTGAAAAATCGTTCTGCAATTGTCCTTCATAATTGTATTTATGCACAACGCCGTTGTTATAAGCATAAACATACTTTTTATCAGCACAAATTTTTGAAACGCTACCGGTTACAGAAAAAGATGCAAGCCCTTTTCCGTTCTTATCAAGCACACAAACCTCATATTGTCTTTCGTCACCATCCGGATGATATACAAAAACGTTACGACTATTATAATCCATATTCACAAGTTCAAGATTATAATACTCATATGATGACACATCGGATCCGTCCCACTTAAGACAAATAACCGAGTCCGTACCTGAAAGCGTAAGTGTTTTTGAATTCGATGACGCTGAAACATACATAGTTCCTAAAATTTGCTTATTCAAAACGCGATGACCGTTAGAAACATTAAAAATGTTAACGTTACTGCAATAGTCGCCGTTTTTGCCGGTAACAGTGCATACAGCAAGATATTTACCGTTATTAGACATTTCAACGCAACTTACATACCCGTCCGGTGAAGACCAACGAAATACGCTTTCAAAGCTCTTATCATATACGGTAACCTGAGCAGTATAATCGGTGCTTTGAGTAGCTACCGCAACATAACCTTTATTACATATATCAGCTGTAATAATCTCTTCATTAAGCTGTGTATTAATTATATTGGTGTAAAGCGCATCAACTCTGAGTCCATAGCTTCCACGGTCATAAATAAGAGTACGGGCAGCAGATATATCAAAAACAGGTTCTGAATATCCATGCTGAACAGAGGTTATCTGCTTGCCGCTTGAATTAAAAGCATACATATGAGAATCGGTTACTACAAAAATGCTATCGCTTCGAGACACCATATCACGCACGTTATCGCCACTGATGGCAATGGGCAATCCGCCGCCACTGCCCCAGGTTGAAAACATATTTTGTGACCACTCAACAATACCTGTTGGTGTTACTAACTGCATAACAATTATAGAAATTATTATAACACCTGCAACACAAGCTGTGATAAATGAGCTGCGTTTTTTGTTTTTGCCGTTCCAAAGACCACCTTTAAGAATGTGAAGCGATGTATCCTTAGCAGGTTTGTCGGTTTTTACCTTTTTTTCAGTTCTATTGGTTTTAGAAGCATTTTTTCGCGCAGGAGATTTGCGCTTTTTCATCTCGATTTTTTCAACGACAATATCATCGTCCTTGCGCTTAACCTTGATTTTAGGCGACTTTCTTCTTTCATAGCCCATTATATCACCTCCGTAATTAATAATAAACCTTATCTAAATAAAGGCCGTGAGCGGCAGCAGTCTGGCCTGCCATATCACGCTTTTTGCTATCAATTATATTGGGTATATCATCCACAGAGATTCTGCCATCAGAAACCTCAATAAGCGTGCCGACAATAATTCTAACCATATTATAAAGGAAACCGTTAGCGGTAATGCTAACCTCTATATTGCGACCGTCGCGCTTAACAGAACAATCGCTGATACATCTTACAGTATCCTGCACAGATGAGCCGACAGAGCAAAAGCCAATAAAATCGTGCTCGCCAACAAACAGCTTAGCAGCATTATTCATAAGTGTGGCATCAAGGGCACCTTTATGATGGTAGGCATAACCATTCAAAAAAGGTTCTCGCAAATATCCATCATAAAGCTTGTACACATATGTTTTACCCTTGCAATCATATCGAGCGTGGAAATCGCTCGATACTTCTTTACAATCAATCGCAACTATATCATCAGGTAAAGCAGAGTTTAATGCCATTGTAAAGCGTTCGGTCGGAATTGAACTGTCGGTATCGGTGTGAAAGCAAAACATATTTGCATGCACACCTGAATCGGTTCTGCTACATCCGGTAACAGAGCATTTTTCATTCGTCACCGATTGCAATGCTACTTGAACACACTCTTGCACAGTTATGCCATTAGGCTGAACCTGCCATCCATGATAATTGGTGCCATCATATTTGATTGTAAAAAGCAATCGTCTCATACAATACTCCAAATTCTGCCTGCAATAACTACTAAAACAAAACACAGCGAAATGAAAAGCGCAACATAATCTCGAACTGCTAAACGCATTTGTTTAAGCTTGGTTCTTCCCTTTCCGCCTTGATAGCATCTGCACTCCATTGCTTCTGCCAGGTCATAGGCTCTGCGGGTTGCCGAAATTATAAGGGGGATCAATATAGGCAGCATAGCCTTAATTTTTTGCATCATTCCGCCCGAGTCAAGATTAGAGCCTCTCGCCTTTTGTGCAGACATAATCTTATCGGTTTCTTCAATCAAAATAGGTATAAACCTGAGAGCTATAGACGTCATCATTGCGAGAATGTGAACTGCTTCGCCAAGTCCTATAAATCTGAGTGGTGAAAGCAAACGCTCAATTGCATCGGTAAGCTCTGTAGGTGATGTGGTATAGGTCAAAAGCGAGCTGATCATTATCAGCAAGCAAATTCTGACGGCTATAAAAATTGCCCTCGTTATACCTTCGGGATACACAGTAAAAATCCACCAAGAGAATAGTGCTGTTTCGCCCTTAATATAAAAGATGTTTAAAATTGATGTAAGCAAAATCACAAACCATATTGATTTCAACATTTTAAAATAGGTTGTAATTTTAACCTTTGATATAAATGCCAATGAGAGCACCATCGCAGCACAAATACCCAATATCAAAAAAGATTCGGCAAGAAAAACCGCGACGATGAAAACAATGGTCAAAACGATCTTAATTCGAGGATCAAGACGATGCAATACTGAGTTTGTAGGAAAATATTGACCGATTGTAACATTCTCAAGCATTAACATCACCCCCGTTTTTTACAAGGCGAATGATGGCCTGTTTAGCTTCTTCTACTGTTAAAACGTTATCGGGCAAGTCAAGGCCTCTCGCTTTAAGCGCATACATAATGCGTGTTATTGAAGGAACATTCAAGCCAATTTCAGTCAGCTTGTCATAGTGAGAAAATACGCTTCGCGTATCTCCACTCAATTCAACATTTCCTTTATTCATAACAATTACATTATCAGCTACCTTTGCAACATCCTCCATTGAGTGTGAAACAAATACAATAGCTGCACCGCTTTGTTCGCGATAATCCTTGATGCAAGCGAGCAAACTGTCGCGGCCTTTAGGGTCAAGACCTGCTGTAGGCTCATCAAGCACCAAAACTTTAGGCTTCATAGCGAGCACACCTGCAATTGCAGCGCGACGCTTTTCACCGCCTGAAAGATCAAATGGTGATTTTTCAAGCAATGAGGGTTTGAGACCGACTACATTGGCTGCCCACTCTACCCTGCGGTTAATTTCGGTTTCATCAAGTTTAAGATTTCGCGGTCCAAAAGCTATATCCTTGGCAACTGTTTCATCAAACAACTGATATTCGGGGTATTGAAACACCAGACCTACCTGAAAACGAACATCGCGAATATTCTTATTGCTTGACCAAATATCAACACCGTCAACAAACACCTGACCTGATGTAGGCTTAATAAGGCCGTTAAGGTGCTGTACAAGGGTTGACTTACCTGATCCTGTATGACCAATCAGCGCATAAGTAGTATTCAAATCAATATCAATATTTACATCCGTGATTGCCTGTTTTACAAAGGGAGTTCCCTGCCCATAAACGTAGGTCAATCCTTTAGTTGAAATGAAAGACAACTTACTTCCTCCAGTTACATTCTACCGAGTGTATCAAATATAGCATCCACACACTCATCATCAAACAAAATATTATTTGGCACATTTATGCCAAGCTTATTCAATTCATATGCAAGCTCCGTGGGTTGCGGAACATCAAGACCAATGCTTTTAAGCATATCGACATTGGCAAACACCTCTCTTGGTGTGCCATCGAGAACGATCTTGCCCTCGTCCATAACAGCAACTCGATCAGCAACTGCGGCCTCGTCCATGTAATGGGTTATCAGCACAATGGTCATACCAAGTTCTTTGTTAAGTTTGGTTATGGTTTCAAGCACTTCTTTCCTGCCATGAGGGTCTAGCATTGCTGTAGGCTCATCAAGCACAAGGCAGTCAAGATTCATAGCAAGCATACCTGCAATTGCTACACGCTGTTTTTGTCCACCAGATAAGCGATGCGTATCGTGCGTGCGGTATTCATACATACCAACTGCCTTCAGGGCCCAATCAACTCTTTTTCTTATTTCATCAGGTGCGACACCAAGATTTTCGGGGCCAAAGGCAACGTCTTCTTCAAGAATAGATGACACCAACTGGTTGTCAGGGTTTTGAAACACCAGGCCAACCGAGCGCCTTATATCCATCTCTTTCGAATCGTCAGAGGTATCCATTCCATTGACCAAAACTGTGCCTGAGGTTGCTCTATTCAAGCCATTGAATAATTTTGCCATAGTAGATTTGCCGCAGCCATTGTGGCCTAAAACAGCGGTGAACGAGCCTTTTTCAACAGAAAAGCTTAGATCGCTTATTACCTTTTCAGGAGTTTCCCCTTCGTCAACGGGATAAGAAAAGGTAACGTTATTAAGTTCAATAATATTATTCAAAAGTATCCCTTCAATCACATCTCCACACAGCTGTGTTGCCGCAAGGCAAAGCTAAACCTGTGGAGGTAACAGATAAACCAATCTCATCACATTCAACAGTTCCGCCACGTTTTGAAGATATAACCGATGTTACAAGATATTTCATAACGCAGGGTGACAAGCCGGTTGTATATGAGTTAAGCAAGAAAAACAAAGGTTTATCACTTAAAAGCTGATCGCACAACTCCAAAAGCTCATAAATTTGCTCTTCAAGTTTCCAAATTTCGCCGTTAGGACCACGACCGTATGACGGAGGGTCCATAACTATACCGTCATATTTATTGCCGCGACGAATTTCACGGCGAACAAATTTGATGCAATCATCAACAAGCCATCTGATAGGCATATCACCTAATCCGCTTGCAACCGCATTATCCTTTGCCCAAAGCACCATACCCTTTGAAGCATCAACGTGGGTAACCTGAGCGCCTGCCGCTGCACAAGCAAGGGTTGCGGCACCGGTATAACCGAACAAATTTAGCACCTTAACATCCTTTTTGCCCTTAATAAGTTCGCTCATCAAACTCCAATTAACGGCTTGTTCAGGGAACAAACCTGTATGCTTAAATCCCATAGGCTTAAGGTTGAACACCAGACCGTTATATTTAACGCTCCAAACATCGGGTACGTTTTTATATCTTTCCCAATGACCGCCGCCACTATTTGATCGAATGTATCTTGCATGGGCGTCTCGCCAAAGAGGGTGTTTCTTTTCGGTTTTCCAAATTATTTGAGGGTCAGGTCGGATTAATATTATATCGCCCCAACGCTCAAGCTTTTCGCCCGATGATGAGTCAAGCAACTCGTAATCATCAAATCCACTAACTACTCGCAAAAAAGCACTTCCTTAAAATTAGTCAAGCAACGATTGTTGCACATTGATTTCATTAGCTGTAAAAGGTATATTCAGATGGTCATATGCCAGCTTGGTTACACATCGACCGCGAGGGGTGCGTGTTAAGAAACCAATCTGCATAAGATAAGGCTCATACACATCCTCAATAGTAATAGATTCTTCACCGATTGCGGCTGCTAAGGTTTCAAGGCCTACAGGGCCACCGCCATAAACGTTAATAATTGTATGCAGCATTCTGCGGTCAAAATCATCAAGTCCAAGCTCATCGATTTCGAATCGGTTAAGAGCGGTTCTTGCCACCTCTTCGCTGATATTGCCATCAAACATAACTTGCGAAACATCGCGCACACGCTTTAGCAAACGGTTGGCAATACGAGGAGTTCCTCTTGAGCGAGATGCAATTTCAAGAGCGCCTTCCCTATCGATTTCAACGTTAAGCAAGCCTGCCGAACGCTCAACAATATCGGCCAACTGCTCGGGAGTATACAATTCAAGACGAAGCAGAACACCAAATCTGTCACGAAGAGGAGCTGCAAGCTGACCTGAACGAGTAGTTGCACCAACAAGTGTAAAATGAGGAATATCAAGCCTGATCGATCGTGCTGAAGGGCCTTTGCCAATGATAATATCAATCGCAAAATCCTCCATTGCAGGATAAAGAATTTCTTCAACTGCGCGTGATATACGATGAATTTCATCAATAAACAGTACATCACCCGGCATAAGATTGCTGAGCAATGCTGCCAAGTCCTTTGGGCTTTCAATAGCAGGACCCGAGGTCACGCGAAGATTGACACCCATTTCATTGGCAATAATTCCTGCCAAGGTTGTTTTACCTAATCCGGGAGGACCGTAGAGCAGCACGTGGTCTAAACATTCGCCACGCAGCTTGGCGGCTTGAATGTAGATAGACAGATTCTCCTTAGCTTTGTCTTGACCGATATACTCGTTTAATGTTTTAGGTCTTAATGAAAACTCAACATCACCATCATTACCGCTGTATTCAGGCGACATTATTCTGTTTTCAAAATCAAACTCATTGTCCACAATCTACACCGCCTTAAAATTTAGATAAAGAACGTAGGCCTTGCTTAATCAGCTGATCAACCGACAAATTTGGATCAAGCTTGCCTATGGCAACCGATGCTTCTGCTTGAGTAAAGCCCAACGAAACAAGTGCCGCAACTGCATCGGCAGTATTTGAGTTACTTGTAGCTGCAACAGCAGCCTCAACCTCTTCCTGTGACTCGGTAGCAATTCCGCCAACCTTGTCTTTAAGCTCAAGGACAATTCTTTGAGCAAGCTTTGCACCAACACCCGACGCTCTTGTTATACTCTTTGAGTCACCGCCTGCAATATAGATGCACAACTTATCGGGAGTGAACTCTGACAAAATTGACATTGCAACCTTAGGTCCAACACCCGAAACAGAGGTTATAAGTTTAAACATATCAAGTTCTTCTGCTGTGCTGAAGCCAAACAGGTCGACCGCATCCTCTCTCACATTCATATGAGTGAGCAAAAATGCATTTTGATTAACGCCGGGGAGACTTTGCAGTGTATTAAGTGAAACACTGCATTTGTAACCCACACCGCCGCATTCAATAACAGCAGTGTTAAGGTCTGTATATATCAATTTGCCTGATAATGAATAAATCATCTAAATCTTCCTTTATCAATTAAATTCATAACCGAACCGTGTGCGTGAGCGTGACAAATTGCAGCGGCAAGTGCATCCGCTACATCATCAGGCGACGGTGCCTTTTCAAGGTTTAAAAGCATTCTGGTCATCTCAATAACCTGACGCTTTTCAGCTTTACCGTAACCGGTAACTGATTGCTTAATTTGCAAAGGTGTATATTCAAAAATAGGCACACCCGCTTTTTGAGCAGCAAGCAAAATGCAACCGCGTGCTTCGGCTACTGCAATCGCAGTGGTAGTGTTGGTATTGAAATACAGCTTTTCAATAGACATTGCATCAGGTTTGTAGGTTTTTATTAGCTCAGACACGCCATCGTAAATCATTTCAAGCCGTTTTGATAGATCAATTTTAGCAGGAGTAGTAACAGCCTTATGACATATAGTTTTAAATCTGTTACCTGAATATTCAATTACTCCGCAACCAACTATTGCATAGCCGGGATCTATACCTAAAATTATCATAGTTTTGCACCTTTTTAGTTTATCGTATAGTAAGCTCACTATATCTAATTGATTATAACACACAAAGCCGATTTTATCAACACTTTATATATAATAAAAAACTAAATATTTACTTAAAAAACAACAAAAGCGCCCGTAGGCGCATTTGATTTAAATGTTTTCAAGTGAGTTACTTAAAAAATGCTTCAATTTTTCGGAACGAGGATTATTCAGCACCTCATCAGGTGTGCCAAACTCCTCAATGACTCCATCTGCCATAAACATAATTTTGTCAGATACGTTTTTAGCAAATTCCATTTCGTGAGTAACAACAATCATAGTTGTATCGCTGTCTTTAAGGCCTTTTATAACTCGCAGCACTTCGCCTGTAAGCTCGGGATCAAGTGCCGAGGTAGGCTCATCAAAGCAAAGAACATCAGGATTAAGAGCCAACGCACGGGCGATTGCAACACGCTGCTGCTGACCGCCCGACAGTTGACAAGGATAATGGTCTGCCCTATCGGTCAAGCCAACCCTCTCAATTATTTTGCGAGCGGTTTGTTCAATTTCTTCATCTGTTCCTTTTTTCAACAAGGTTGGAGCAAGGGTGATGTTCTTTAAAACATCATATTGCGGAAAAAGATTGAACTGCTGAAAAACCAAGCCAAAGTGAAGGCGATTTTGTCTTATCTCTTCGTCTGAATATTTACCGTGATTTGCATCAAAAATCAGCTTGTCGTCAACCTTTATGCTACCGCATTGTGGCGACTCCAAAAAGTTAAGACAACGCAACAGCGTAGTCTTGCCGCTACCTGAAGAGCCGATGATAGACAGCACTTCACCGCGTTCCAGAGAGAAGCTGATACCACGCAAAACCTGCGTATTATCAAAATTCTTAACGATATTTTCAACCTCAAGAATCGGCATAATCTTCTCCTATCCTTTATAATAATCAAGTTTTTTCTCGATATATCCAAACAAAATCGTAAGCACGCCATTGAATATAAGGAAGAACAAACCGGTGTAGAACAACGGCCAAATCAAGCCCTGTCCGGCATAACGTTCAGCAGCCATAAGCAGCTCGGGCACAGCAATAATACGGGCAAGCGATGTGTCTTTAACAAGCGTAATAATCTCGTTAGACATAGGGGGGACTATTCTTTTAACTACTTGCATTAAAACAATTTTGAAAAATATTTGTGTTTTGGTCATACCAAGCACTTGACCCGCTTCGTACTGGCCCTTGGGTATGGACTCTATACCACCACGGAAAATCTCTGAAAAATAGCAAGCATAATTGATAACAAAGGCAATTATGGCTGCTATCATACGATTTCTCATAGGCACACCGAAAACCAAACCGGGAACATACAAAACAACAAAAAGCTGGAGCATCAGGGGCGTACCCCTGATGATCCAGATAAACGTTCTGCTGAGCCAACGTATAGGTTTAAAGTTGGTCATTGAACCAAACGTAATGACAAGACCTAACGGAAGTGACATTAACAAGGTTAAACAAAACAGTTTGCAGTTTTCAAAAAAGCCTACAAGTAATGCTTCAGTTACTTGTAAAAAAGCCATATTTATTTGCCCTCAGCCTTTACAACCATAACCTGCTTGTTGTTCATATAAGGAATAGAAATGCTCATATTCTCGGCACGCTCTTCGGTAATGGTCATACCGTTCCAGATGCAGTCGATATTCTTTGCAGCAAGCTCGGTTTCTTTTGCGTTCCAATCAATCTCCTGGAATTTAACCTTGATACCAAGTTCTGCACAAACAGCTTCAGCAAACTCGGTTTCAAAGCCAATAAGCTTGTTGTTGTCATCGTAGTAGTTCATGGGCTCAAAAATAGTCATACCAACGATGATTTCACCCTTGTTCTTGATGTACTCCCAGTCAGAATCAGTTTCCGACTGCTTGAAGGCGTCGAAAGAATCGGTAGCAGTGATAAGAGCATCGAGCTTATACTTCTTGGCAATCTCGTTAAGTTTGCCGTTATCCTTAAGCACCTTAATAGCTTCGTTAACCTTAGCGGTAACATCAGAGCCCTTGCGGAAAGCGATACCATAGCTCTCTTTGCTGTAGCCGTCGCCGGAAACAACAAGATCTTCAAAGTCGGTACCTTCGCCGATAGAGCCGATAGATGCAACATAGTCAACAATAGCAGCATCTGCAGTACCTGCAGAAACTTCCATCAAAGCCTTGGTTTGCTTATCAACGGCGGTGTAGGTATAATCTGCAAATGCGTCAGACTGAGCAACAGTCTCGCCTGCTGAACCTTTTTCAGCAACAACAACCTTTTTACTTGAACCGCAAGCAGCACAAGTAAGCAACATAACAGCGCAGATAATTAAAGCGATAATCTTTTTCATAATCATTCACCTTTCAAATTTATTGTTTACATTATACATCATCACATTAGCGTTGTAAAGTGTTAATTAGCTAAAACGATGCAAGTTTGAATATTTTTCACATTTAATCAATCATAACTACCGGCCGTGCCGGTAGTATGCACTGCCCCCTTAGGGCATAAGACCGGCTGAGCCTATAGGCTCGTCGAAAAGTTTGCCAACCGCAACACTTTCACCGGCTGCCCCTAAAGGGGCTTTTTATTTGCCTTCTTTTACCTGCTTACCCGTAAACGGGTCTACATACTCTACCAATGACATTTGGTCGTAAGATATATCCTCTTGCAATTGATTTCGTATGTACTCTGCAATTGCTTTTTTATTTCTTCCTACTGTATCTACATAATATCCCCTGCACCAAAAATGTCTGTTTCCGTATTTGTACTTCATATTGGCATATTTCTCAAAAATCATTAAACTACTTTTTCCTTTGAGATATCCCATTATTTGTGATACACTATACTTGGGCGGTATGGATACCAACATATGTATGTGGTCTTTGCAGGCTTCTGCTTCAATTATTTCTACCTGCTTATACTCACATAATTTCCTTAACATTATTCCTATATCCGCCTTTATCTTTCCATAGATTACTTGGCGGCGGTATTTTGGTGCAAAAACTATGTGATATTTGCAATTCCATTTCGTGTGTGCTAAACTATCTGTGTCAAGTTTCATACTTGATTCCTCCTTCGTCTTTTTGTTGTGGTTGGCAAACCCACTTCTATTTTAGACGAAGGAGGATTCTTTTTCTACTCATAGCTAAAGCTTTTTGGAACTACCGGCACTGCCGGTAGTATTCGTT
>JAZNIT010000009.1:0-42018 GCA_045577615.1 Acutalibacteraceae bacterium | reverse complement strand
TTTTTGCTTCGCAAAAATCCACCTCCCTCGTCAGAGGGAGGCAGGACATAAAGCGCTTTCTGCGTTTGCCTTTGATTTCTGCAATTTTTGTTCATCGGTAAACCTCTTTTGAACCACGCGACTATCGCGTGGTTTTTGTTTTGTTTAATTATAATACTGCACCGATAAGGGATATAAGCAGTATCAATACGAATATGACTACTGCCGCTATCAATACAATAAGCACACCGGGGAAAAAGCAGGCTACCACTATAATAGCAATGGCTATGCCGATAACCCAAAGGAAAAACTTGCCGAAGAATGCACCGATGGTGGCAAAGGTGACGCCAAGGTCAAGCACTCCCAACAGGCCCAACGCAATGATAATGCCCAATCCGCCACCTATAACAAGAGGCGCATAGTCGACTATCTTTTTGCAGATGCTTTTAAACTTCTCCATTTTTAACCCCTGTTATTTAAGCAATTCCTTATAAAGTCTGATATAAGCGTTGGCAGATGCGCCCCAGCTGTTATCACACTCCATTGCCCGTTTGACAAGGATTTGCCAGCCCTTCTTATCAGCATAGCCCTGCACGGCGCGATAAATGGTGTGAGCCATTATGTCGGCGTTGTAATCACCAAAGGTGAAGCCGTTGCCCTCACCTGCACCGCTGTCGGTGATGGTATCCTTAAGGCCACCCGTTTCGCGAACGATGGGCACGCTGCCGTAGCGCAAGGCCACCATCTGTGAAAGGCCGCAGGGCTCGCTCTTGCTGGGCATAAGGAAGATGTCGCTGCCGGCATAAATCTTATGAGCAAGGTCGGGAATAAAGCCGGTGCGCAAACGGAAGGAGTCGGGATAGCGCTCGGCAATTTCATGCATAAAGCTTTCGTATTCGTAGTCGCCGCTGCCAAGCACCACCATTTGCACGCCGAATTTCATAATGGCATCAAGTCGTGCTTTGACAAGGTCAAGTCCCTTATGAGATACAAGGCGAGTGACCATTGCCACCAGAGGAACGTCGTCGGTCTGAGGCAGGTCAAGCAGTTCTTGCAGCTTTTGCTTGTTTATCTTTTTGCCGCTCATATCCTCGGCTGAATAGGGAGCAAAAATATGCTCGTCCTCAGCAGGGTTGTAAACGACGGTGTCGATGCCGTTTACGATGCCCCTCAGCTTCCAGCTGCGCTCACGCAGGATGGAGTCAAGGCCGTGAGAATACCAGGGGTCAAGAATTTCGCCTGCGTATGAAGGCGATACGGTGCTGATTTGGTGGGCACACTCGATGGCGCCCTTCATCAGATTGATGCAATCCTCATATTCTACAAGGCTTTGCTCGGAATCGGGGATGCCGAAAACATCACCCAAAATCTCTTTGCCAAACTGACCCTGATACTGAATGTTGTGAATGGTAAAGAGGGTTTTGATGTTCTTAAGTTTTTCATCGTTGCCGTAAAAAAGGCGCAGATAAACAGGAATAAGGGCGGTTTGCCAATCGTTGCAATGGATGATGTCGGGAGCGAAATCGATGGTTTTGATAACCTCTAAAACTGCCCTTGAGAAAAAGGCAAATCGCTCGGCATCGTCATAGTGGCCGTAAAGGCTGCCGCGCTTGAAATAATACTGATTGTCAAGCAGGTAGTAGATAACATTATCTACCTTTGCTTCAAAAATGCCGCAATACTGACGGCGCCATGACACAGGCACCGAAATTGAAGTGATAAAGCGCATATTTTCGCGCAAATTCTGAGGCACGACATCGTAAAGAGGCATTATTACCCTTGCGCCCACAAGGCGCTTGCGAAGTGCCTTGGGAAGGGCACCCGATACGTCGGCCAAGCCGCCCGACATGGCAAATGGGTAGGCCTCACTTGTTGCATATAATACCTTCATTGGTTTGCTCCTTTCGGAATTTTATACCTCGCTACCCTTTCTGATGAACACGGTGTATGCAGGGGTGCCCACAAGAGTACGGCGGTCGCATATTTTTACGTTTTTGTCGGTGCAGACGTGCTCAAGGCTTACGCCCTCACCAACCTGGGTGGACTGCATAAGCACGCAATCCTTAACCACACTGCCCTTGCCAACCTTTACACCGCGGAAGAGGATAGAGTTTTCAACGGTACCCTCGATAATGCAGCCGTCGGCAACAAGGGAATTGCTAACCTTTGATTCAAGACCGTACTTGGCAGGCATTTCGTTGCGGATTTTGGTGTATACGGGATGGTTTTTGGCAAAAAGCTCGGTACGAACCTTTTTGTCAAGCAAATCCATACTTGCTTTTACATAGGTTTGCATACCGTCAACGACGGCAGTATAGCTGTTAACCTTGTAGCCATAGACGGCGTGGGTTTTGCAGGCCTCAAGCAATATATCGCGCTCGTAGCTCTTGCGGTTGCGGGACATTGCATCCTCAACCAAGTCGATAAGCAGAGCCTTTTTCATAATAACAACATCAAGGCTGTAGTCGCATTTTGCATAGCGCTGTGCTACTGCGGCCTCGGTGATTTTGCCGCCGGCGGCAACGGTCAGACCAAGCACATCGTTTTCGCCCTTGGGAGCCTCGCCGTTGCAATAGGCGATGGTAATGTCGGCGCCTGTGTCGATATGCTGTGCAAGCATATCCTTCATATCAATATTGCTGATTACGTCGCCGTCGCAGAGGGCAACATACTCTTCACTTGAGTGGTGCAAAAAGCCGACGATACCGTGAATTGCACTGATCTTATCGGCATTGGAGCCTGCACCTGTGCTGGCGTAGGGAGGCATAATGTACAAGCCGCCGTATTTGCGGGCCAAATCCCATGATTTGCCGCTGCCAACGTGGTCCATAAGTGACTTGTAGTTGCTGTTGGTAAGCACGGCAACGCGCTCAACATCGGCACCTACAAGATTTGAAAGAGAAAAGTCGATAAGACGGTAGCGACCGCCAAAGGGCAATGAGCTGATTGCTCGCTGCTCGGTCAGTTCTTTAAGCAAATCGTCGTGGGTGTTGCCAAAGATTATGCCCATCATAAGCTTGTTTTTCATACCGTCTCACCTGCTTTCACATCTGCTGAAATCATACTTTGAGGAAGCACTGTGGCTGCCTCTCCCACCGTTATGCCGTTACCGACGACGGCAACGCCCCATTTTTGCAAGTCGCTCATATTTTCGGGGCTGCAGCCGATATGTGCATTTTCGCCGATTACACAGTTTTCGGCTACCATTGCATACTCGACGATGGCGCCGCTTTTGATGACTGTGCCGGGCATTACGATTGAGTCGCGCACTACGGCGCCCTTTTCAACCGTTACGTTATTAAAGAGAATTGAATAGTCCACCTTGCCGTCAATCTCGCAGCCCTCTGAAACGATGGAGTTTTCAACATCGGCAGAGACACCCACGTAATGAGGGGGTGCGCCGGTTGTGCGTGAATAGATACGCCATGCAGGATCGTCAAGCTGAAGGTTAACCTTGGGATTGAGCAGGTCAAGATTGGCCTCCCACAAGGAGTCGATGGTGCCAACATCCTTCCAATAGCCCTCGAAGGGGTATGCAAGCATCTTGCAACCGTCGTTGAGCATTGCAGGAATTATGTTTTTACCAAAGTCGTTTTGTGAGTCGGGATTTTGCTCGTCCTCGGTGAGGTATTTGCGAAGAGCCGACCAGTTGAAAACGTAAATGCCCATTGAGGCCTTGTTGGATTTGGGGTTTTGAGGCTTTTCTTCAAACTCGTAGATGGTGCCATCCTCGGTGCAGTTCATAATGCCGAAACGGCTTGCCTCCTCCATCGGTACCTCTAAAACGGCAATGGTACAATCGGCACCTGACTTGCGGTGCTCCTTAATCATTTTGGAGTAGTCCATCTTATAGATATGGTCGCCCGACAGAATAAGCACGTAGTCGGGGTCGTAACGCTCGATAAAGGGGATGTTCTGATAAATGGCGTTGGCTGTGCCCTTGTACCAATCGGTGCCCGAAATCTGTTGATATGGGGGAAGGATATGTACACCGCCGTTGTTACGGTCCAAATCCCAGGGTTGGCCTGAGCCAATGTAATCGTTAAGTGCCAGGGGCTGATACTGAGTGAGCACGCCCACTGTGTCTATACCTGAGTTGATGCAGTTTGACAGGGGGAAGTCAATAATCCTGTACTTGCCGCCGTATGCAACCGCAGGCTTTGCGATTTTGTTGGTAAGTACACCAAGACGACTGCCTTGACCGCCTGCCAACAGCATTGCTACACATTCTGTTCTAAACATTTTGTTCACTGTCCTTTCGGTCTTTTGCCCTTTTGCGGGCAAGGATTTTAAACTAAATACCGACTCCGTCGGTAGGGTAATGTTAATCAGGGAAGCATATATTTTGCCCTATATAATATAATAGCAAACTTTTCTGTCGTTTTCAAGCAGATTTTAGTATTTATTTAATATCAGATGTAATAATTTATTTGCCACGTTTGTACAAACAGTACAAAAATTACAAAAAGTTTGCCTATAAATGCTTTTAGGTTTTAAAATGGTTGAAAAAGAAGCATCTATTATATATAATGAAACAAATTGATTCGGGAGGCTCGCTATGAATAAAATCATAGATTTTCACACCCACCCTTTTGTTGACGACAGCACCAACATATGCTCTCACAAGGGACATTGCAATATGACACCCGAAACCACCTTAAGGGACCTTAAAGGCTTAGGGGTTGAAAAAATTTGCGGCTCGGTTGTAAAACTCCCCTTTAACAAGGATGGAGATATTTGGCCGCAGCTTGCAGAGGTTAATAATACCGCACTTAAGCTGAAGGAGCTGTACAGTGATTTTTACATCCCCGGTTTTCACGTGCACCCTGCCTGCGTTAAGGAATCTATAAATGAAATAGAGCGTATGCACGGGTTGGGAGTGCGTCTTATAGGCGAGCTTGTGCCCTACCTTCACGGGTGGAGCGACTACTCCTGCAATGAGTTTGGTAAAATTATTGAGGCGGCGGCTCATTATAATATGATTATCAGCTTTCATTCTATGGATGACGACCAGATGGACAAGATGGTTTGTGAGCATAAAAACGCCATTTTTGTTGCCGCTCACCCCGGGGAGTACGAATCCTATATGCGCCACCTGAAAAGGATGGAAATGAGCGAAAATTATTACCTCGATTTATCGGGATATGGGCTTTTCCGCCACGGAATGCTCCGCCGAGGCATTGATGAGTTTGGTGCAGAGCGGTTTTTGTATGGCTCTGACTTTCCCACCTGCAACCCTGCCATGTATATTGGCGGTGTGGCTCTTGACTACACCCTCACCGATGAGGAGAAGGAAAAAATATTTTACACCAACGCCAAACGCTTGTTGGGAATATAAAAGGCAAAACACCGCAGTAACGCTGTCGCGTACTGCGGTGTTTTTTTAGAACTTTGAATAGAGGGTGTTGCCTTTATCCATAATCTTGCCTTTAAGAAGGGCAAGCTGGCTGACGGTGACAGGCTCCACGCCTTGCTCCATCATAAGAGGCAGGCACTCCTCTACCGCTTCAATAGTGCGATAGTTGCCGCCCGAGTCGTGCATAAGAATAATATAGCCGTCGTTGGGATAAAGCTTTTTGAGGCTGTCGGTACGGGATTTGATGGTATCGTCGGAGTTGATGCCCACAAATTTACCGCAGATATAATTCATTCCGAAATCGTACTTTTTGAAGCCGTAGATGGGATAGCCTTCATACACAAGGGGGAAGCGGAACAGCCCTGTGTCCTGCCCTGTTGCCCCTTTGATGGCGGCATTTGTGTCGCTGATTTCGGCAAGGATTTTTTCATCTTCGCCATCGGCATAAAGTTTTTTAAAGTCGGTATGGCTCCAGGAATGGCTGCCTATCTCACAGCCGAGTTCCTTGGCTTTGACCAAATTGTAACTGTTGGCCTCGATGTTTTTGCCCACCACAAAAAAGGTGAAGGGCACGTTGTAGCGGTCGCTCAGCTCTAAAAGTCGGGTGGTAGTGTCGTAGCTTGGGCCGTCGTCAAAGGTGAGGGCCACAAACTTTGAGGCGGTGGGGCCGTCGTACTTTTTAACCTGCTCCAACATCTGATAAACGATAAGGGTGTCGGCACTGTTGAATTTTTTGTCGCCGTTACTGTCGGCGGTGGCCATTACAAGATTATCGGCAGAAGCATCGCCGATGATGACCTGCTGTGACAAGAGCAAATCCATCTGACTGAAAAGGCCGTTGCCATTGACGTCGCCCATACTGCTTTTACCCACAAGTCGGGTATGGTTAAGATAATCGGTGCCCGACACTCCGCTTTCAAGGGTGAAATTGCGAAGTTTGGTGGTTTTGGAGGTTTCGCGGTCGGTGATAACCACCCCGTTGCCATTGAACTGAGGCAGGGCACCCGCTGCACCTTTTAAGGTGGCGGCGCTTACTCGCAAAACGGCACGCTCGTCCTCGGAGCTTTTGCGGATGACTGTGATGTTGCCTTTGTTATATTCTAATTTGTAGCTGATATAGGCGGTTGTGAAAAAGCAGTTTTGAGAATAGTCGGCAGTCAGCTCTTTATCCTTCCAATAGAGCCTGAAGCCGGTAACATAGGGCTTGTTTGAGGTGAAGGATTCGTTGCGGCCGCCTGCAAGATGATTTAGCATAGAAGAAATTCTTAAACGCAAATCACCCACTGCAATCTCGGTATAATCTTTCTCGTAGCAGTTATAGTTGTTGGTGACGGCATAATCCACCGACCAGGTGAATCAGTCGCCTAAGTTGTATTTGTCAAGGGTGGATATAACCGCGTTGGCAGAGCCTGACACAACCACCTCGTCACCCTCTGCACTGACCGATGCACCCTGCACCGACCACTTGCTATCCTTCCAATTGCCGCTGTAAAGAGGGGCGGCGGTGACACTTGTAGGAATGCTGACAAATAAAAAGCAGAGGCAAAGCATTACCGAAATCAAATTAACCATTCTTTTTCTCATAATTTTTGCCTCCGCATTTTTCTGTTAGTATTGGTTGCGCACCTCGTCAAGTTGCGCTTTGTATTGGTCTATTACCGATTGGGGAGATATAACCCTGACCCCGTTGCCAAAGCCGAAAAGCCATGAATAAAACTTGGGTGACAGATTGACGGTGAGGGATGCTCTGAACCTATTCTCACCTACGGGGACGGTTTTGAGTTTGGTGCCGAAATGATCGAAAACGGCACCTGCCAGGTGATTATCAAACTCGCACACCACAACCGCGTGCTCACCGCCGAACTGTGAAAAGGATGCCTTTTCACGGTCGGTAGGATTGTATGACTTAAAGCGTTTTTGCTCTTCTCTTTCAAGGTCGGTGACACGCACCCCTTCCATCAAATCAAGACGGAAGCTGGAAATCCGGTCATACTTTGCGTGGTAGGCGTGCATATAATATTTTTCTTCATCCCACACAACGGCGTAGGGGCTGACAACATACTCTTTGCCGTCGTTGCGATACTCCTTTTTGCCGTTGGGAAGGTAGCGGAAATATTTGAAGGCCACGCGACGGTTAAGGCGAATGGCATCGTAAACGCCGTCGAGAACATAGAAAATCTGCTCGTTATCGCTTTTGTCCCCCTCGGTCATATAAAGGCCGCGCCTTAATCCCGCCGCCTGATGAACAGAGGCCAAGGAGCCAAGTTTATCAATAAGCTGCTTGGATTTTTTGGCGGTGATAAAACGGGAGGACTGTATAGCATCGGCCAACAGTTTAAGCTCGGGCACCTCGAAATCACGGCTCATCACATAGTAGCCCTTGGGGGCACAGGTGTTTTTGCCAATGTCGATGCCAAACTCCTCAAGAGCCTCGATGTGGCGGTAAATGGACTTGCGGTCACATCCGTAGCCAAGCTCTTCAAGTTGCTCAATGATGGCCTCGGCTGTTAAGGGATGTTCTTCATCCGTTTGCTCGTTAAGAATGCGCCAAACGTGCAAAAAGATGGCTTTTGACGCTTTGACGCCTGCCATTACAGGGTACCGAAAATACGGTCGCCTGCATCGCCCAAACCGGGAACGATGTAACCGTGCTCGTTAAGACACTCGTCGATAGCAGCGGTGTATACGGGAACATCGGGATGTGCCTCGGTAAAGGCCTTGATGCCCTCGGGTGCTGAAATGATGCACATAAACTTGATTGAACGGGGGTGGCGCTTTTTAATCTGACTTACAGCGTCGATGGCAGAGCCGCCGGTTGCAAGCATAGGATCAACGATGATAACGTCGCGTTCTTCAATATCAGAGGGAAGCTTGCAATAATATTCAACGGGCATAAGGGTTTCGTGGTCACGGTAAAGACCGATATGACCGATACGGGCACCGGGGACCAATGCAACAACGCCGTCTACCATACCAAGACCTGCGCGAAGAATGGGTACAACTGCGAGCTTTCGGCCTGCGATAACCTTGGTTTTTGCTACTGCGATGGGAGTTTTAACTTCAATCTCCTCAAGGGGAAGGTCACGGGTAGAATCGAAGCACATAAGGGTTGCGATTTCGCTGACAAGCTGACGGAAATCCTTTGAGCTGGTCTTTTCATCTCTCAGCAGAGATACCTTGTGCTGTACGAGAGGATGGTCAATCCACATTACGTTTTTGAACTCAGTATTCATTATAATTCTCCGTTCCGCCAAAAGGCATTTTATTAAATGGAATTGGTTTGCTCAATCTTGGTGATAAGGTCTACGCGACGCTGATGTCTGCCGCCAAGCTCGAACTCGGCGTTTACAAACTCTTCAGCCATAAGCTTTGCGGTTTCGATGCCGATTACTCGGGCGCCGAGGCAAAGCATATTTGCGTTGTTATGGATACGGGTGAGCTTTGCGCTGTAAACCTCGCTGCAGGCGGCGGCGCGAATGCCCTTGACCTTGTTGGCGGCCATTGACATACCGATACCTGTGCCGCATATAAGGATGCCAAGCTCGGCCTCTCCGCTTACAACCTTGCTTGCTACCTCGAAGGCCTTTTCGGGGTAATCAACCGCTTCGCCCGGCTGAATGCCGCAGTCGATAACGGTGTTGCCCAAGCTTTCAAGATATTCTTTAAGTTCGTTCTTAAACTCGGGGCCGCCGTGGTCGCAGCCCATTGCAATGATTTTTGACATATTCAAAACTTCCTTCCGAAAAATTATTCGCTCTTTTTCTTTAATTCCCGTTCGGCCTGAGGCAAGCGCAAATAGCTTGGCACAAGCTCACTTGGGGATACCTGCTCATACTCATCGACGGCAAGAGCAACCTCGCCTGCACGCTGTGTTGCAATTTGGTCGCTGACGGTGAGGCAGCCAAGCCGCTCACCAAAGGTATTATAGCACAAATTCATACCGCCGCCAACAAGAAAAACGCTTTGCTCGGGATTTTTTTGCTTATATTCCTCAAGCTCACCTGCAAGTTGGTCGCACATAATGGCGCGGTCTTCACAAATTCGGGTTAAGTTTTTGCCGTCGGAATAGAAAAGGGCGTTATACACCTGATTGCATCTTGCATCCATTACGGCGCAGACAAGGCCCTTCAAATCCTTGGCACCCATTGCAATGGCGTAAAGGGTGGACACGCCCACACAAGGCTTACCGCAGCCGTAGGCCATTCCTTTAACGGCGGCAATACCGATGCGAAGGCCCGTGAAGGAGCCGGGGCCAACCGTTACGGCAAAAAGGTCAATATCATTAAGCGTCAGTTCACTGTTTTGAAGCATTGACTCAACCATAGGCATAAGGGTTCGGGAGTGGGTAAGGCCTGCGCTGACGAAACTTTCGCAAATGCGCTTGTCATCCTCCACAACGGCGCAGGAGGCCGCTTTGTCGGCACAGTCTACTGCTAAAATTTTCATATCTCAACCCCCGTTACCGTTATAATCCTTTCATCCTCTGAGCTGCCGCGACGAATATCCACCCTTACGGCGTCGTCGGGTATGGCAGAGGTTATGTTTTCGCTCCATTCAACCGAAAGCACCGCTTTTTGCTCAATATAATCAAAGTAGCCGGTGGAATACAAATCCTCCCACCCGTCGACGCGGTACATATCGAAATGGTAAAGAGGCAGGCGGCCGCCAATATATTCGTGAACGATGGCAAAGGTGGGTGACGAAACCTCGCCCTTATAACCCAGACCCTTGGCAAGGCCTCGGGTGAAGGCGGTTTTGCCTGCGCCCAAATCCCCCGTCATTGCGATAACGCAGGGAGAAATTTTATCTGCAATTTTTTGTGCCAGCGCCTCAGTTTCGGCGGGGCTGTTGGTGATAAACTCACTCATTTGGCCGTACCTCACAGGATAATTTTGGGCTTAATCCCCTCTTAATAAAAGATTATAACATATTTTAAAACTAATTTAAAGTATCTACTTGCACTTATTTGAAGAATAATTTATAATTATCAATGTAACTTATTTTAAAGGAGGGGACCGTCAGTGTCAAGACTGTGGGGACGATTTGCCGACTATATTCGTGAAACCGACAAGTTTTTACTTTCGGTTTGCCTTTTTGCATCCTTTTACGGAGCCTTTATAATCCTCTCTGCCACCCGTTTTACAGGCAGCACGAGATTTTTCTTTGTTCATTTGCTTGGCGCAGGTATCGGTCTTGTGCTTGCGGTTATTGTGTCTACCATTGCTCCCTACGAGCGGTTGCTGAGGCTATGGCCGCTATGGGCAGGTATTGCTCTGATTTTGGTGGGGCTCACCTTCTTTATCGGCTACGCTCCCGTTGGCACAGACGACAAGGCCTGGCTGAGGCTGCCCGGCAATATGTCCTTTCAGCCCAGCGAGCTGCTGAAGATTGCCTTTGTTATCACATTTGCCAAGCACGTAAGCCTTGTTGAGTCTAAAATCAACACTCTGCGCAATCTGTTTTTGCTTTGCCTTCACGGTGCGGCACCCGTTGTGCTTATTCACATTCAGGGTGACGACGGTACCGCCTTGGTTATGGCCGTTATGTTTGTGACCATGATGTTTGCCGCAGGGGTTAAGCTGCGCTATTTTGCCGCCTTTTTCGGTATGATTGCTGCCGCCCTGCCTGTGCTTTGGTTTGTGGTTATGGACGATATGCAGAAAAACCGATTTAAGATTTTGTTTGACCCCGAGGGGGACCTTTACGGCCTTGGTTGGCAGCAATGGCGCGCCCGTCTTGCATTGGCCAACGGCGGCTTTTGGGGTCAGGGATATATGAAAGGCGAGATTGTTCAAAGCAATCAGCTGCCCAAGGGCTACAACGACTTTATCTTTGCTTCGGCAGGTGAGGAGTTGGGCATGCTTGGTCTGCTTGCCATCATCCTTTTGCTTGGTGCAATCTGCGTAAGATTGCTTGTGGTTGCCCACAAGGCAAAGGATAAAGCAGGCGCTATTATCTGCACGGGTATTTTTGGTATGCTGCTTGCACAAAGTGTGCTTAACATCGGTATGTGTACCTCTTTGTTGCCCGTTGTCGGCGTTACCCTGCCCTTGTTCAGCGCAGGCGGTACATCGGTTATGACCACCTTTATAAGTATCGGTCTTGCCGCCAACGTTTACATGCACCGCTCCAACCGAGTGATGCAACTTATCGACGATATGTAGGTATAAATATGAAGTTTTATTTTTACACCTTAGGTTGCAAGGTCAACCAATACGAAACCTCGGTTATGCAAAAGGCTGTCACCGACGGGGGTCACTCCCTCTCGGACGGTAAGTCGCCCGATGTTATTGTTATAAACTCCTGCACCGTTACTGCAGAAAGTGACCGCAAAACCCGTCAGGCTGTGCGCCGCTTCAAGCGCAACCATCCCACCGCTGCAGTGGTGCTTACGGGTTGTCTGCCCCAGGCCTTTGAAGAGGAGGCTTGGGCGCTGAGTGAGGCGGACATTCTGCTTGGCAACGGCTCAAACCACCGTCTTTTGCAGGCGGTGGAGCATTTTTTTGCCACGGGTGAAAGGATTAAGGATATCATCCCTCACAAGAAGGGGGATGCCTTTTGCACCCCAACCCTTGACCGCTTTCCCGAGCGCACAAGGGCGTACATAAAAATTCAGGATGGGTGCGAGAGATTTTGCACCTATTGCATCATTCCCACGGCAAGAGGCAGCGTGCGCTCAAAGGCTCCCGACGTTATTGCCGACGAGGTTGGGCAGCTGGTTGCAAATGGGCACAAGGAGATTGTGCTTGTGGGCATAAATCTGTCTACCTACGGCAAGGATTTGGGTCTTAATCTGTGCGACGCTATCGACTCTGCGGCAGAGGTTGAGGGGGTTGAAAGGGTGCGCCTCGGCTCGTTGGAGCCCGACCTTTTCACCGACGAAATGATTGCCCGAATGGCCGCCCAGCCTAAGCTGTGCCCCCAATTTCATCTTGCACTGCAATCGGGCTGTGACGCCACCTTGCACCGTATGAACAGACGGTATGACACCGCCTTTTATGAGGATTTGGTTAATCGCATTCGCGCCGCCTTTGAAAACTGCTCTGTTACCACCGATATTATGGTGGGCTTTGCAGGTGAAACGGAGGAGGAGTTTAATCAGTCCCTTGAATTTGTTAAGCGCATAGGCTTTGCGAGAAGCCACGTGTTTGCATACTCCCGTCGCAAGGGCACCCCTGCCGACCGTATGAAGGGGCACCTTGAAAAGAGCGTTAAAGAGGCTCGCTCAAGGGCGATGATTAAACTGACCACCGAATGTGAGCAGAAGTTTTTGCAAAGTCAGGTTGGCCTCTCCTGCCCCCTTTTGTTTGAGCAGTTTGACGGTGAGTATTGGCAGGGCTACACCCCCAACTATACCCCCGTTAAGGTTAAGTGCGACCGAGATTTGCACGGTCAGGTTATAAAAGTTAAGCTCACCCAAGTTGACGGCAACAGCTGTTTGGGTAAAATTGAGGAATGATATGAGCAAGAATTTAAAAAACACACCCCTGCTTTTTTTGACGGCCATAATTTGGGGCTTTGCCTTTGTGGCACAGCTTGATTCGGCCACCAAAATCGGCGGCTTTACCTATAACGGTACCCGTTTTATGCTGGGCGCGTTATCCCTTGTCCCCGTTATTCTGATATTTGACCGAGGCAAGCAATTTGCAGGCTTTAATAAACACCTTCAAAAGGGTCTTATGGCAGGCATTTTGCTCTTTACCGCGTCATCCTTGCAGCAAATCGGAATTATAATCACCAACAGCGCAGGCAAGGCAGGCTTTATGACGGGGCTTTATACCGTGCTTGTGCCCGTTATCAGCTTTTTGTTTTTGAAAAAGAAAAGCAGCATCAACATTTGGCTTGGCGCCGCTCTCGCTTTGTCGGGACTGTTTATGCTGTGCATCCTTGGCTCTACCACCAATTCCTCGGGTGAAACCTCTGAAAACGTGGGAGTGATAGTTGAGTTTATCAAGGGTGCTGTGCCCTCCTCCGCTTTTGAATGGGTGGGTATGGGACTGCTCTTTATAAGCGCTATTTTCTGGGCACTGCACATCATTTACATCGACTCGGTTATTGCCGATTTAAGTTCACTTAAGTTTTCGGCGGTGCAATTTATGGTTTGCTCACTGCTCAGCTGGTGCGTTGCACTTATTACAGAGGTAACATCGGTTGCATCCACCTGGGCACAGATTACCGACGCAGGAATTGCTATTTTGTATGGCGGTATTTTGTCGGTTGGCGTGGCATACACCTGCCAATCCATCGGTCAGCGTGGGGCTAATCCCACCTATGCGGCCATTGTGCTGTCAACCGAAAGTATATTCAGCGCTATCGGTGAGATGCTTTTTTACATCCTCCTGCTTGGGCAGACCGACTATGTTGGTCTGGGCCCGTGGGGCTATGCAGGCTGCGCCGTTATGTTTGGCGGCATCGTTGTATCTCAGTTGGAATTTAAAAAGCGCACAAAGGTTAATACATAATTAAAAGGCATCGCAGCTGCGATGCCTTTTTTGTTAATCTTCAGTTGGTGGGTCGGTGGGGGTCTGCTTGGGCTTTTTGGTTAAACGCGACTTAAACATTCCAATCAGCTTTTTGGTTAATTCGATGTCGTTATCGGCCGCGGGCTGCTCGGTAAAGGCGGCCTCGGCAGCATCCTGCCTTGCCCACTCGTTAAGCAATGCCTCCCGCTCGTGGTTGACCACCGCATATTTTTCGGGATTGTTCTTGCGGGCGCGACGGAAAAGGAAGAGATATATTCCAAGTCCCAATGCTGACAGCAGCGAAATGCAGATGCCTACGGTGAGGCCCGGTGTGGTGTAATTAAATCTGACGGTGTGCTCACCCTCGCCCACACGCACTGCCATAAAGCCTACGTTGACCTTTTCTATTTCGGCGGCCTTGCCGTCAACAGTAACCGACCAGCCGCGCTCATAGGGCACGGCGTAAAAGACAAGATTTTCACGTTCCATATTAACCTTGCTTGTGAAACCGTGATTATCCACCTTAAGGGGTTCGCTTACCACATTGGTCTGCAGCTTTTTGCAGTCGTTAATATAGCTTTGTGTGCCGAAAACGTTGAAAGCATCGTCAAGATTTTCATCAGTAACCTTCACCAATATATCGGAATGGCGTTGCAGCTGCTTGTCGTCAAGCACTATGGCTTTAAGCATAAGCTGTGCTCTGTTGCCCTTGCTGTAGCTCTCGGCAAGCTGTGTGGAGATGGCATAATCATAGGTGAAGCCGTAGGGCAAGTAGCAGTCGTTTTGATAAATCTTGAAATCGTTTTGGGTTTCAAGATAGGTGAAGCCGGGCATATCATAATAGCCTGCCGAATCGAAATTGGAGCCGTCTGCATTGCCGATATAATCCACAAGATAACGAACCGACAACAGGCCTCTTATGGCATATTCGCTTGTTTTGGGTCGGGTGGCTACGCCACGCTCGATGCCCACGAAATCGTAAAAGTCAAAAACCGAGCCGGGTACGTTGGAATGGAAGGCCTGAATGGATGGGTATCCCAAAAACATTGCGGTATTATCGGTGCCGTCGTATACGTCGATACGCTCGCCGTCGTTAACATCAAGTTCAATCTCGCCATTGATAAGGTTGTTGACCATATAGTAGCCGTTGTCACCGTTTTGGCGGCCCCATTCAATATGGCAGGAGGCATAAACCAAAGTTATACAGCACACTGCTGCAACACACATACGCCAGAAGACGGGGCGGTTGGTTTTGATAAGGCTGATATACTCCCCTTCGCTCATATTGGGGCGGCGGCGCCTGAAGCCTTGTCGCATCAGGATAAAGAGCAAAAACAGCAGCAGCGACACAAGGGCGATGGCGCTTAAGCCCCAGAAAAGGGTATGATAGGTTTCTTTGGTGGACTCATAATCGGAATTGGCGTTTTCAAAAAGTCCAAACAGATGGAAGCCCTGCTCGTGGCTGAACCAGGAGGGCATTAAGCCAATGGCGACGATAAAGGCCACCGTGATGCCAATAGACCATCTGAAGGCGGCTGCCCAATTTATATCGGTGCGCTCAAGAGCCTGCACGCTCATAAGGGCGCACATAAGCACGGGCATATAGAACCAGCGTGCATAATATCCGTAGTTAAACATTGAAAAGGCGCTGTTAAGCAGGGGGATAAAGGCCATAAAGCAGCAGACGGTGAATATGCGCTTTTGCCAGGTGCCCTTGCATACCTGCAGCCATGCGATGACGCCCGTCATACTGATAAGAGGCAGCCAGCCGCTGATGGATGACCATTTTATATCGGCTTCGGGGAAAAATACAGGTCGGGCAGGATTGTCGGGGGGGAAGAAAAAGCTTTGGATGATGTTAAGGTTAATTTGCGGGCGGGAGTAGGTCAGCGCATCCCAGCCTGCGATAAAGCTGGTGGCGCGCTCGTTGCCGATAACGGTGAAATAGGTGGGCAGCAGAATGGCCATTGCCATAAGTGCACCAAGCACCGCTTCAAGAGCCAAAAAGCCAAAGCGGGTCCAAGTGATGCGCCAGCTTTTTGAAATAAGCTTGACCACGAAATAAATGATGCAGAAAATTGCCATACCCAAGAAGAAATAATAGTTGCTCAGGGCAGACAAAAATACAACGAGAGCGAATACTCCCCTGCGGTTTTCGGTGACGAAAAGCTCCATAGACCAGAGCAGCAGCGGAAAATAAATTATCGCCTCGTGAAAGTGGTTGAAGAAGATGTTGTAAACCGCATAGCCCGAAAAAGCATAAATCAAGGCACCGATAAGGGCGTTATGGGTATAGCGGACAAACCGCCTTATATAGCAATAGGCAGCAAGTGATGCAAAGGAGAATTTGAGAATAAGCAGAGGGCCCATAAGATAGGGCACCCATGCATTGGGAAAGGGCAAGGTCAGCCAGAAAAATGGGCTGCCTAACAGATAAAAGCTGTAAGAGCCGATGAAATCCACACCTAAATCGGTGTTCCAGTTCCAAAAAATATTACCCTCTCTAACCGCTTTGTGTGCAAGCTGATAAAAAGGGATTTGCTGAACATTAAAGTCACCGTAATATAGAAATACGCCGTAATTTGCAAGCATTTGTATACCAAAAAAAATTGCGGATACCCCGAATGCCAGAAAAAAGGCTTGCAAATAGCGCTCTTTTTGCGGCTTAATAAGCATCATTTGGCTTGTCCCCCAAAAATTATTATATTGATATTATAACAGATAATGGTATAATAATAAAGTAAAATTTACATTATTAAAGGATTGTTTAAAAATGAACAGCAATTTTTACGCCGTGCTGGCACGTATGAAATACATCAACCGTTGGGGTCTTATGCGCAACACTCGCAACGAAACCCTTAGTGAGCATTGCCTTGACACCGCTTTTATCGCTCACGCGCTGGTTATCATTCACAACCGCAAATTCGGTGGCAACCTCAATCCCGAGCACGCCGCCTGCCTTGCTATGTTTCACGATGCATCTGAAATTATCACCGGGGATATGCCTACCCCCGTCAAGTATTTCAACCCCGAAATCCGCAAGGCCTATCAGGCCGCTGAGGAGGCTGCCTGCAACCGTCTTGTGGGATATTTGCCCGATTATATGAAGGAGGATATTGCTCCACTCGTTATGCAAAACGATGAGGAGTACCGTCCCTTTATCAAGGCGGCTGATAAGCTGAGTGCTCTTGCCAAGTGTATTGAGGAAAAGGGTATGGGCAACAAGGAGTTTGCCGATGCGGAAAAGTCGGTTGAGGCTGCCGTTAAGGCATTGAAGCTGCCTGCTGCCGACGAGTTTTTGAAGGTGTTTATGAAGTCCTACGGCTTGACACTTGACCGTCAAAGCGACGACTCGTTATAATGCTCTTGACTTTAATATTACGGTAGGTTAAAATTTAAAAAAATACTGAAATACAGAGGTAGTTTATATGTCTAACGGAAAAATTGTTGCAGTAGTCGGTATGTGTGGCTCGGGTAAATCGGTTGTTACCGAGGTGTTTACCGACGCCGGTTGGAAATCGGTTTATTTTGGCGGAGTAACTATGGAGGAGCTGGAGCGCCGCGGCTTGCCCAAAAACGAGGCAAATGAGCGCGCTGTTCGCGAGGAGCTTCGCGCCACCCACGGTCTTGCCGCTTATGCCGTTTTGCTCGCCGACCGCATTGAGCAGTTTGCCAATGAGGGCAACGTTGTGCTTGACGGACTTTACTCTTGGTCTGAATATAAATATCTGCAGGAAAAGTTTGGCGACAAACTGCATATTCTTGCCATCGTTACCGACCGTGGTGTGCGCTATTCCCGTCTTGCCACCCGCACCATTCGTCCTTTGACCGTCGCTGAGGCTACCGCTCGCGATTTCTCCGAAATCGAAAACCTTGAAAAGGGCGGTCCCATCTCTATTGCCGACCGCTTTATCACCAACAACGGCACCGCCGAAGAATTGGTGGCTGCCATTAAGGATTATATGGCTACCCTTTAACCAATAACATTTGTCCGATTTTAAAGAAAACACCGCGATTTGTTTGTTGAATTGCGGTGTTTTTTATGCTAAAATGTGGGCAAACAGCATAAGGAGTTGTTATGAAAATGAAATTTAACGTATCTGCTCTTGAAACACGTTTGGCAGAGGGACTCAAAACCCTGTCAAACTATTTTGATTTCAGCCTTTGCGATTGCGGTATTAAGCTGAATGCACAAAAAGGCAACTGTCTTGCCGTTAAATGCGATGGCAAAGCCGCTCAAATTACCTATTCAAGCGACGTTGAGTTCTACCGTGCCGTAGGTCATATTTTGCAGGCCGACGGTAAGATTGATAAAACCGAAAGCGCTCACTTTGACTCCTGCGGCGCTATGTATGACAACTCCCGAAACGGCGTTATGAGCATGGCTTATAATAAAAAAATGATTGCCAACCTGGCTATGCTGGGCCTCAACACCTACCTTATGTATATGGAAGACGTATATGAGGTTGAGGGTGAGCCCCTGTTTGGCTATATGCGCGGTGCTTATACTCCTGCCGAGCTTAAGGAAATCGACGACTTCGCCTTTGCACTGGGTATTGAGGTTGTGCCCTGCATTCAGACTTTGGCTCACCTTAACTGCTTCTTGCGTCACTTCATTGCAAAAGAAAAATACCACGACATCGACGATGTTATGGAGGTTGGCAAGCCTGAGGTGCTCGACCTTATAGACCGTATGTTCAGCACCCTTTCAAAGTGCTTCCGCTCCAAGAAAATGCACGCAGGTATGGACGAGGCTCATGCCGTAGGTCGCGGCAAATATCTTGACCGCAACGGCTATCAGCCCCGCAAGCAGGTTATGAAGCGCCACCTTGATGCGGTCAGCGAAATTGCCAAAAAATACGATTACTATCTGTTAGTTTGGGACGATATGTTCTATCGTGGCGAGGGCAGTGAATTGAGTGGTATTCGCCCCGATAATATGCACATCGTTTATTGGAACTATTATGACGAAAGAGAAGATGGGTATCTTAACAAGCTGGATATTCGCCTTGCCGACGACCCCGATGCATATTTTGCAGGCGGCGCCTGGCGCTGGGGCAGCAACGTTCCCTGCCACCGCAAGACGGTTATCACCACAGAGATGGCGCTTAACGCTTGCGTTAAGCGCAACGTGCGCAACGTTTTCACCACCAGTTGGGGTGACGACGGCAACGAAACTCCTCTTGACTGTCATTGGCCGGGTATCGCTATGTTCTCGGAATATAACTATATGGACGAGTTTGATATGGATGCCTATAAGGCAAAGCTTAAGTGGCTTACCGGTATGAGCTTTGAGGAATGGATGCTGCAGGATGACATCAACAACTTCTGTGACGAGTGCGAAAACACCAACACCTTTGAAAAGATAGCTTTGTATCAGGATCCCCTGTGCGGTATGCACGATGCATACATCCGCTATGCAGGTGAGAAGGCCGACCTGACCGCTCACTACGACGGTCTGGCTGACAGGTTTGAAATGCTGGCCGCAAGACTCGATAAAAATTCCGACCTGAACGCTTTTTATGCCACGCTTTGCCGCGCACTTGCTCTTAAGTGGAATTTAGGGTTTGCCGCCGCCGATGCTTATAAGGCAGGCGACAAGGCAGCCCTTCAAAAGATTGCCAACGAGGTTGTGCCCAAGCTGGTTGACCGTTTGGACAAGGCAAGACTTGCCCGCAGAACTGTGTGGATGTATGAAAGCAAGCTGAACGGCTTTGAGATTATCGACGGCCGATTCGGCACTCAGATGGCACGTTGCCGCACCTTGGCCGACCTTATCAATATGTATCTTGAGGGCAAAATCGACAAAATCGAGCCCTTGGAAAAAGAGCGCATTTTTAACAGAGGCGACAAGGACTGCATATTCAGAATGGCCGCTTATTCTCAAATTTTCTCTGCAGGTGTAAGCTGGTGATAATGATTTCATCTGTGATGAAATCAATGAATTGCCTTTGGCACGAATTGAAATCTGCGAAAGCAATACAATTTTTTGGAAAGCAAATAATACTGGCCAAGTATCCACACAGGTACTTAGCCAGTATCTTTTTTCTTTTATATAGTGATATGCTGACCAAAAGTCAGCGTGATATTTTTTCTAAAAACACTCACTAATGGGAGAGATTTTAATATTAAAACCTTTGGTTTTAGTTATATTATATTCGCCCTTAAACTCGCGAAGCGAATACAACTTGGCAAAGCCAAATATCACTGCTAAGCAATACAACTCGCCGACAGGCGAATATAACTGAGGCACACTTTCTTACGAAGTGTGCCTCTACGGGCGAATTCTTTTGTTGCCAAACGGAATATAATGTGATACAATGCTTTTATTAAAAAGGAGGTGGCGTTGTGAAGCGTGTTATGACCATTCAAGATATATCCTGCATCGGCAAATGCTCGCTGACGGTGGCGCTGCCCATTCTGTCTGCCGCAGGGATTGAAACTGCGGTTATTCCTACCGCTCTGCTTTCTACCCACACGGCTTTTAAGCAGTTTGAATTTTTTGATCTTACCGATAAAATTCAGCCTATCGCCGACCATCTGCACAAGGAGGGCTTTGAGTTTGATGCCATTTATACCGGCTATCTTGGCTCCTTTGAGCAGCTGCGGACGGTGAGCGATTTTATCGACCGATTTGGAAATGAAGGCAATCTTGTGGTTATCGACCCGGTTATGGGGGATAACGGCAAGCTTTATTCAGGCTTTGACCGCACCTTTGCCGACAGTATGGCCAAGCTTTGCCGCAAGGCGGATATTATCATACCCAACCTGACCGAAGGTGCATTTTTGCTTGGCCTTGACGAGGTGCCTCAGATTTGCGACGTTGACACCGTTGCCGATATGCTTAAGCGACTGACCGATTTAGGCCCGAGAGTTGCGGTTATGACGGGTGTTTCAAACGATGACGGGCAGCTTGGCGCCATGGGCTATGACAGCCGCACGGGCAACTACTTCGGCAGCTTTTGCGAGCATATTCAGGCTACCTTTCACGGCACGGGGGATATTTTTGCCAGTGCTTTTGTAGGCGCTGTGCTTGGCGGCGCACCCATTGATGAGGCGGTTGAAACAGCTGTGCAGTTTACCTCTCGCTCTATCAAGGCTACCGTTGAGGATGAGGACGGCCGTTGGTACGGCGTTAATTTTGAGGCGGCACTTGGTTGGTATATAAATCGGCTGAAAGGGGCCGAAAATGGATAAAAAGCCTTTAAACAAGCGGCTGATTTTGGCAGTTGTTTTTTGGGTGGCTGCTATTATATGTATGCTTGTTATCTTTTTAATGTCGGCCAAGACAGCCACGCAATCGGGTAACATTAGTGGTGGACTGATTTACCGTATTGCTTCTGTTTTTAACAAGGGCTTTACCAAGCTGAGCGTGTCTGAGCAAGCCGACTATGTTGCATCGCTGCAAGGAATTGTGCGTACCTTTGCCCATCTGTTTGAGTTTGGACTTTTAGGCTTTCTTTTGGGCGGCGCGTTCAAGTTTTCGCTGCCAAAAAATCTGAAACCGATGCTGTTCGCGGTAGGTACGGGCTGGATATATGCCCTCACCGACGAGGTGCATCAGCTGTTTGTGCCCGGCAGAGCCTTTCAATTTAAGGATATTGCGGTTGACTGGTCGGGGGTTGCCCTCGGAGTGGCCTTTGGATGTATGGTTTTTGCCATCACCCGACTGATAATAATTAAAAAGAAAAAACGCTGTGAAACTTAATTCGCAGCGTTTTTATTTTAATCTTCTTTCTCTATTTCTTCAAGCGCCAGTCTTACAGCAGCAATAACAAAAGCAGAAAAAGTGCAATCCTTGCCCTGTATTGTTTTTTCAACCTGTTCAATAACATCGTTAGGAAATCTAACCGTTTTGTTAGTCGTTGGCGGAACAGTGGGAATTTTAAATTTACTCATAGTACACCTCATACAATACAATTGTCATATATAGCGTATCGCAGAATGCACGTAAAATATGCATTGCATTCGCAATGCATATGTGGTATAATATTATGTGAGGTGACTATTATGGCTGAATATTGTTTAGATTGTTGGAACAAAATTAACGGTACAAACGAACCCGAGAGTAATTACTACATGTCAAAGTATGACGATTTGTGCGAAGGGTGCAGTAAATATAAAAAGGTAATCATACGTCCTCGTAATTATAGCAACTCAGGATGTGGCTGTGCGTTTGCTCTGTTGCTTACAGTGCTTCGCATACTATTAAAATAAAAAAGGCGCCTTCACTATTAGTCGTACTCTAAAGGACAGTACAACAAGACACGAAAACACCCTTAGTTTTTAAAAAAGCTAAGGGTGTTTATAATATTCTCTTTCTTTGTTAGTCAAGTTGTGCTATAATACAACTAACCGATAAATAAGAATTTGTCTAACAGTATATCTGCGCACCAAAGCCTCCCTTGTGTAAAGGGAGGTGGCAAAAATCTTTGATTTTTGACGGAGGGATTGTCAATTGTCTGCTCTTAACAATCCCCCAGTCTTTTTGCTTCGCAAAAATCCAGCCCCCTTTACACAAGGGGGCCTTTTTTACTGTCCTTAGGAGTCGGTTTTTTTATTTTAAATCAATTAGTAATTTGTATACATTAGTCTTCATCGTCGCCCTTTATGCGGTGGAGTTTTGATTGGGCATTTATCAAGTTATAGTATATTCCCTGCTTTTCAAGCAGCTGGTCGTGGGTGCCTACCTCGGCTATGCGGCCCTCGTTCAGCACGATGATGCGGTCGGCATGTCGCAGAGTAGACAGGCGGTGGGCTATAGCAAAGGTTGTTCTGCCCCCCGTCAGTCGCTCGATGGCTTGCTGAACAAGTTCTTCACTTTCGGTATCAAGGGCGCTTGTGGCCTCGTCAAGAATAAGCAGTTTGGGGTTGGCAAGGATGGCTCGCGCAATGGCGATGCGCTGCCGCTCACCGCCTGAAACGTTGCCTCCGCGCTCGGTAATATACGTATCGTAGCCATCAGGCAGGCGGCAGATAAAATCGTGAGCGTTAGCCATTTTGGCGGCGGCTATTACCTGCTCAAGGGTTGCATCGGGACGGGCGTAGCGGATGTTTGCACCGATGGTGCCCGAGAACATTACGGTATCCTGCAGCACCACACCGATAAGGCTGTGCAGGTCGCTGCTGCTTATCTCTCGCAAATCTACACCGTCGATGGTGATGCTGCCCGAATCCACCTCGTAAAGGCGCATAAGCAGATTGATTATGGTGGATTTACCCACACCCGAAGGACCTACAAGCCCCACCATTTCACCCGGCTCTACCTTAAAGGTGATATTCTCCAGAACGGGAGTGCCGGGGTCGTAGCCGAAGGTTACGCTTTTAAACTCTACCTCTCCTCTGCCCTCGCATTTTTTGGGAGCAGGGGTATCGGTTATATCGGGCTCCTCGTCGAGAATTTCGTACATTCTGTCGAGAGAGTTGAGCATTCGCATTATCATTCGGGGCAGATGTGCCATCCATCTCATAGGCCCGTAGAACATAGTGGCATATGCGATAAACTGCACCAGAGTGCCCACCGTCATCGTGCCGCGAAGGACGTCAAGGCCGCCGAAATAGGTAGCGAAGTGGGCGCCAAGACCAATCACAAAGGTGATGGCAGGAAAGAATATGGCCCAAAAGGACTCGTTGCGGCTGTTTATGCGGGCAATCTCGTTTGATTGCTCGCTGAATTTTTCCGCCTCGCGGCCCTCACAGCCAAAGGATTTGACCACGCGGATGCCTGAAATTACATCCTGCAGGCGGCTTTTCATATTATCGTTTTTGCGGCCCTGGGCACGGAACATTTTGAAAATGTAGCGGTGGAAAAGGCGGCTCATTATCAAAACGGCAGGGGCAAAAACTATAACAAGCAGTGCCAGACGCCAATTTATAATCAGCATATAAATAACAGCGCCCACCATTGTTATAAGATTGGAGAAAACATTGCCGAAGCAGCGCTCCATAAATTCACGCACTGAGTTGGTGTCAGAGGTAATGCGGTGCATAATCTCACCTGCAGGGCGGCTGTCTACGTATGACATTGAAAGGGTTTGGATTTTTTTGAAAAGCTTGCCCCTTAAATCCATACTCATAAGGGAGCCAAGGCGCACGCTTAACACGTTTTTGCCGATGGTGGCAAAAATCTGCACCGTTGTTAAAACAAGCGCCAAGGCAAAGATTGGCATCAAATCCACAAATGTGCCCTCACCCGTACGCAGATAATCGTCAAGCAGAATCTTTTGTATGCTCTGTTGGTAAAGCTGACAGAGCGTAACCGCCACCATCATAAGAGATATAAGCAGTAGCCGCAGCATATAAGGCTTGCACAAGTCGTAAAAACGGTTAAAGCGCAGATGGGCTTTGCTGCATTTAGGGCAGGTGTTGCCGATAAGCAAACCGCCGCATACGTCGCAATATTTTTCTTTGCCGCGGCCTGCCTTTCGCTCCTGCCAGCCTGCCGCGTGACGCTTTAAGGCGGTGACAAACTCTGCCATACGCTCACTGTGGCGCAGACTTGCACGGGCAATTATATAGGGCTCGCCCTTATCGTTAAGGGCGGTGATGGCACTGCAGCCCACCATAGCCTCGTAGTTAATGGTTGAAAGCTTTTGGAGTGAAATCTGTGTGACGGCACCCTTTTGAAGGGTGTAAAGCACACCCTCATACACGACGATATAGCCGTCGGCATAATTGCCGTCAGCGTCTAAATCAAAAGGTATGGAGTAGTCTGCTGCTTTGCCGTCGGGTATTGAAAGAAGTTTTTTAATATCTGACGGTAGCTTTTTTTGAAGATTCATAAGCGCTCCTTGAATCAGATATATAAATCAAGTTTCTTTTGCTCTCGACGAGTCAGTTTGCTGATGTCGGGCACCTCGAAGCGGTTACCGTCAACATCGGTAAAGATTATGCGAGTTTCGCTAAGACGGATGACGGCATCACTGCCGCCGCGAATGACGAAGGTGCATCTGCCCTTGTCGGTGTCGCAATCGAAGGTGGTGGTGCCGTTGGCATCAACAGCGGTATACAGCTTGGTGATTTTTGGAGTAAAATAGCGCAGGTTTATCTGTGTGCGGATAAGCTGTGCTATTTGGTCGGGGAAGGTCTTGAGGTCGGCAATCATTCCGATTTCGCGGTGCTTGCCCGACGATTCACGCACCGACACGAAAATGTCAGGGGATGAAAGAGGAAAGGCGCGGCAAAAATCAGCGCGGGGGTAGAATTTTCCATTAAATCGCACCGACACAAACCCACCCTCCGTTTTTTCAAAGGTGGCGTTTTCTGCCGTCATATAGTTAGTTTCAAAGGTGTTTTCAACTGTAATAATTTCGCTCATATCATTCAAGCCCCCTCTTTTTCAGCGCTTGGTGCTGAATATTTGCAAGGCGATAATACTCGCCCTTTTGCTGAATAAGCTGACGGTGCGTGCCGCTTTCTACCACCCTGCCTTCCTCTATAACCACAAGGCTGTCAGCATCCCTCAGGGTGGACAGACGGTGAGCCACCGATATGGTGGTGCGCCCCTTGATAAGCTCGCTCAAGGCTTGCTGAATGTTAAGCTCGGTTTCGGTGTCGACGGCGGCTGTGGCCTCGTCAAGCATAAGTATTTTTGGGTCGGTAAGTATGGCTCGGGCAATGCTCAGCCGTTGCCTTTGACCGCCCGAAAGCTGTCTGCCCGAGGTGCCGATAAGGGTATCGTAGCCGTCGGCCAGTTCCATTATAAAATCGTGTGCGCTTGCCGCCTTGGCCGCCGCGATAATCTGGTCGGGTGTGGCGTCGGGGCGGGCATAGGCTATGTTTTCGGCAACGGTGCCCATAAAAATATAGGTTTCCTGCGACACAAGAGATACAAGGCCGCGCAAATCCTTCATTGCAATATCACGGATGTCAACCCCGTCAATAAGCACCTGACCCTCGTCAACGTCGTAAAGACGGCTGATAAGGTTGAGCAGGGTTGATTTGCCTGCTCCCGAGCGGCCCACGATGCCAAGCATATTGCCTGCTTCTATTTTAAAGGAAACGTCGGTGAGCACGGGGTTGCCCTTATCATAGGCGAAGCAGACGCCGCGAAGCTCTACCTCACCCTTGATGCTTTCAAGATGGGTGGGGTTGGAACTTTCAACCACGTCAGGGCGGGCATCGATTATGTCGAATATACGCTGGGCACTGTTCATACAGTTGACCCACTGGCGCATAAAGGACGAGATTGTATCAATGGGGCCTGACAGCATACCCACGTAGCCCGTAAAGGTGATGAGCAAGGAATAATCCATGCCGAAGGTATGGGTCATTATCATTAAGGCGCCCAATGCAAAAACGGTCATATTGGCCAGTTCACGGGCTGCGGCAAAGGTTGCGTATATGCGGTTTTCAGTGTCCACAATAGTGACCTCTGCATCACGCACAAGGCGGTTGGTTGAGTCGAAATGGCTGTTTTCATCCTCTTGCCGACCGAAAGCACGCACAACTCTTGCGCCCACAAGGTTGTCGTTAACCCCAGAATTAAGTTTGCGGGAGGCACGGTGACGACGGCCGTAGGCTATCCACAAAGGGGTCATTATGAAGCCCGACAAAATTGAGGAGATAGGCAACAGTATAACGGCTGTAAGGGCCATAAGCGGATTAAGGGTGAACATTATAACCGCTGCCACAATGATGGTTACAAAATCCACCACAAGGGCAGGCAGATGGTCGATAAACATAGTTGTGACCTGGTCGGCATCGTCAAGGACGCGGGTCATAAGCGTACCTGTTTCGCGAGATTGGTAAAAGCTGATTGACAGACGACTCATAGCCTCGAAAACCTTGATTTTAATATCGCGAACGACCTTGGGCACGAATTTTGCCACAATATAGCTGTGGGCGGAGGTGAAAAACTGACTTGCTACCCTAACCGCAAGCATTGCCAGCACAACAAGCAGAAGGGCTGCGGCACCCTTTTGAATATCAGAGGCGCCAAGGTTGGCCTCGAGCACCTGACCGAAAAGCATCTGACCGCCCAGATAAGGGCTTATCAAGCCCACGCAGGCGGTTGCCAAAAAGCAAAAAATTACCCCTGCTGTTTGCCACTTGTAGGGCTTGAAAAAGCCCATCAGTCGGGCAAACTGACCCATTCGGCTTTTAAAGCCTGCACCCTTGCCTGCAGGTGGGGGTGTTCTGTCGGGAGGACCACCGAAGGGGCCTTGGGGACGGTGGGATGCAGGTGCTCCCTCCTCGTCATTGGTTACAAGTCGGGCAAGACGGCGCAAATCGGCGGCGCCGCCCTCGCTTGTTACGGCAAGGATTTGCTCTGCCCCGTCGATTTCGGCAACCAGAGACACACAGGCCACCTGAGTTTCGACCCAAAGGCGAGTGACGGTGTCAACAGAATAGAAATTATAGGTGCTCTTTTCATCAAGGGGTTGGGGCTTTTTTTCGGTAAGATTGAGAGTCTTTAAGGTGGTGGGCTCGCTGAAAACATACAGTCCCTTATAAGTGAGCACCACATAACCGCGCTGATATTCAAGAGCGAGGCTCATATCGGTTGGACAAGCGGCACGCACATCCTCTGCCGAAATACCCCAGCTGACGAAAAAGTCGGCGCAGGATTCTTTAGATGTAGAATGCAAAAAATCCCCTTGGGAATGCTTTGATTTTTTCACCGATATTCACCGCCTTTTCACAGAATAATTAATCTGTTAATAATTTTAGCATTTTTAAAATACTCTGTCAACCGATGAGCCGGTGTCTTTTTTATTGCTTTTAACGCAATATTATGATAAAATGTTTTTAAGCATTAAAGGAGGCGATTGTATTGACCGAGCAAAAGCATCTTTATATTGTTTTTACCTCTACCAAAAGCGGTATGGGCAAGCTGATAAGGTTTTTTACCCACAACAAATATAACCATGCCTCTATTACTCTTGACGAAAACCTGGGTATGCTTAACTCCTTTGCCCGTCATCACAAAAACGTCGCCTTTTATGGCGGATTTGTGCGTGAAAGTTGTTTGAGATATGACGGTGCGCTGTCAAAGGTGGCCAAAATTTCTATCACCGACGAGCAGTATGACCGCCTTAAGGAGCACTTTGAAAGTATGGCGTGTGACGGAGGCTACATTTATAACACCCTTTCGGCCGCAACCAATATTATAAGAAAAAAAGTCAGGGTTAAAAAGGCTTATACCTGCGTTGAGTTTGTTGTTGAAACACTGGATTTGCTTGCCGTTGACGAGAGAATTTGCGCCGGTAATTTTTATTCGGTCAAGGACCTTGAGGATATTTTCAGCGATAGGGTAATTTATGAGGGCGAGTTCCCCAAGTGGTGCGAAAATGCTGTTTGGGGCAATGATGATTATGACACTACCCTTACATTTTTTAAAGGCTCGAAAAGTGCCATTCGCGCTCATTTGAGACTTTTTAAGCGATTATTAAGCGCCGACTGATGCAGTAGCATTAAGCCAGGCGCTTAATCAATTGTCATATGTGGAAATTTTCCTACTATTTTTTTAATAAGTGGGAAATTTTTGTTGATTTTTACTGTCGGCTGTGTTATAATTGGTATACTGTACTATAGGAGGATGTCTATGAAAACCAAAAAAATTATAAGTTTAATCATCTCGTTGGCTTTGGCGCTGACTATATTTGTTTTGCCTGCTTCAGCCAATTCAGAAAGCTACCTGAGCGGTGATACCGACTTTAACGGAAAAATTACCGCCGCCGACTTTCTTACCATTCAGTTAAGTCTGGTTGGCCAGACTCAGTTTGTCGGTAATGCAGAGCAATCTGCCGATGTTGATGGCAACAACGCCGTCACCAGCGCCGACGCTTTGCAGGTCTGCCAGCACATTATTGGTGTAAAAACCATCACCAGAAGGTACACCCCCAAGGTTTGGAGCTCTGTTCCCATGACCACCACTACTATGGCAAACAACAGCCTTCTTGGTGGCGAGGGATGCCAGGTGCTTCAGTATATCACTTTTGATGAGAACGACGGCAACATCGCTTATGCAGGCACTGACGTTGGCGGTATGTACAAGTCTACCGACGGTGGCATTACCTGGGCTCAAAACTCTGTCGGCTTGGCATCACCCGGTGCAGCCTGCCTTAAGACCGACCCCAAAAACGGCAACCGCATTCTTGTTTCAGGCGTAAGCTCAGGCAAAAATGCGAAGAACGGCGTCTACCTTTCTACCAACGGCGGCGATTCCTTCTCCGCTGTTCTTACCAACTTTGAAGGTCTTGGCTACACCAACACCGGTGGTCAGAACGACCGCCGCGATTCTATCGCATTTGACCCCTCAAGCTATGATGCAAGCCTTGGCTATTGCACCACTGCATACTTCTTGTACTGCGACAACTACCCCGGCAGTGACCCCGTTGACGGCACTATCGGTGTGCTTTATAAGTCTACCGACGGCGGTGTTACCTGGACCGAAATGGTAAATAGCGCTGACTACAGAAAGGGTCACATCTTCGTTCATCCCACCAGCGGCTATGTTTACATCGCTGCTGTAGGCGGTTTCTACCTTTCTACCAATGGTGGCTCTTCGTTCTCCAGAAAAGCACAGGGCAACTTTACCGGTATGGATGTAATTTCTACCCAGCCCAACAATGTTTACCTTTGCGGCTCTATGACAAGCGGCTCTTTATGGAATCAGACCACCTCTACCGGTGTGTTCCTTTCTACCGATAGTGGCAGCAGCTTCTCTACTGTCAGCAGCTCTGTTTGCACCTACCCCACAAGAATCGAAGTCAGCCCCGTTGACCCCAACTATATGGTTGTTGACAACGATATGCTGACCAACGAAAGCAGCTACACCAACGCTCCTTATTATTCACAAGATGGTGGTAAGACCTGGGCAACATCTACCAAGAGCAACACCAACTCTGTTATTCCCAACAACAACCGTTGGGGTGTATATGCCTGGAGTCCCACAGACAAAAATATCTGTCTCTCCTTCGGCGGTGACTGGGTCACCCGCTCCACCGACGGTGCAAAGACCTTTAAGTGGTCTAACAGCGGCTGCAACGGTGCTGCTGTAACCGACATCTCTGTTAACGTTAACAATCCTGCTCTTATGGCAACCACTAACCAAGACTATAAGGGCTTCTATTCTACCGACTACGGCAAGACCTGGAAGTACGTTAAGTGCTGGGGCACTCAGGGTTGGGGCGGCTATGCTTACGGCTCTTATGCCGTAACCGACAAGATTCTCGTTGGTCTTGTCAGCACCGGCTGGTATGACCCCAGATACATCTATGTTTCTACCGACGGCGGCAATACTGCTACCAACACCGGCATTTCTGTTAACGGCACTTACTCCAACTCTGTAACCGGTATGAAGGGCGACAACAACATCGTTTTCGCTGCCAACTACCGTTCAACCGACCAGGGCAAGACCTGGACTCAGATGACCGGCTGTATCACAGTATTTGGCGGTGACGAGAAGATCGTTTACGGTGTAAACGCTGATGGTAATCCCGTTAAGTCAACCGACAAGGGTGCTACCTGGTCCGTTATCAGCACATCATACTCCAGCGGCATTACCGATATGTGCTATGATGCAATGGGCAACCGCTTGATTGTCGTAAAGAGCTCTAACGTTTATGCTATAAGCTGCGTTGACGGCACCGCCACGAAACTCTTTGACGGCAGCACTAAGGATGCTTACGGTTCTTACACCACCTTCCGTTGTGTTGAGGTTGACCCCACTAACAGCAATGTTATCTTCTTAGGTAACGCTAAGCAGTCCTACGCTTCTGACCTTGGTTTGCTCAAGACCACCGACGGCGGTAAGACTTGGGTTAACATGACCTCTACCGCAGGTAATATGCTCAACGGTGAACAGGGCGGTCGCGAAACTACGAAGCTCGCTATCAACCCCGTAACCCGTCACGTATTTGCATCAGGCTCTTGCCGCGGCATCTACAAGATGGCTATTGACCAATAATTAAGGTTAAAATCAAATCCTGCATACCCTCTGGTATGCAGGATTTTTTGTCCCTATTGTAGCACAAGCATAACACAATAAAAGTGCTTTTTCAAGGGAGGTCTGACCATATATATTGCGGTTGATTTATTGACAAGTTTGTGGTATAATTCAAGTTGAGTGATTATGCACTCTAACATCCGCTTATTATGAAAGGAAGATTCTATATGATATACGGCGCAGTTTTGGCAGGCGGTATCGGTTCAAGAATGCAAAACACCGATATGCCTAAGCAGTTTTTGGAGCTTGATAACAAGCCCATCATCATCCACACCCTTGAAAAAATGCTGATGAATGACCGAATTGACGTGGTTTACATCGGTATCAATCCTGCTTGGCTCTCATTCTGCGAGGACCTTGTAATTAAGCACGGCTGTGCAGGCGACCGCGTGCGCATCGTTGCAGGCGGCGCTGACAGAAACGGCACCATCATCAACATCATCAACGACATCCGCGCTCACGCTGAGCTCAGTGAGGATGACATCATCGTTACCCACGACGCTGTGCGCCCCTTCCTCACTCAGCGCATCATCGACGACAACATTGATGCCGCCGCAAAGTACGGCGCATGCGACACCGTTGTTAAGGCAAGCGATACCATCGTTCGCAGCGAGGGTGGCGATTTCATCACCGAAATCCCCGACCGCAAGCCTCTTTATCAGGGCCAGACCCCTCAATCCTTCAAAATCAGTCTGCTTGACAGATGCTTTGCCGAAATGACTGAGGAGGAGAGCGCTATCCTTACCGACGCCTGCAAGATATGCGTGCTTAAGGGCTACCCCGTTGCTTTGGTTGAGGGTGAAGTGCTTAACTTTAAAATTACCACCATTGGTGACTATCAGATGGCAAGAGCTATGCTACTCATTAAATAAAGGTGATTTATTGTGATTAACTACGTTTATCAGCTTATAAAACCCCGTACCATTACGGTAAAATATAAAAACCTGACCACCGACGGTGACAAGGTTATCATCCGCCCCGAATATATGTCTATCTGTCACGCTGACCAACGCTACTACAAGGGTGAGCGTGATGCCGCCGTGCTTCGCAAAAAGCTGCCTATGGCCCTCATTCACGAGGCTATGGGCCGCGTGGTTTGCGACCCCACCGGCCACTTTAAGGTGGGCGAAAGGGTTGTTATGATACCCAACGTGCCCGGCACACCTATTGACAAGGTTTACCCCAACTATCTGCGCGACAGCAAGTTCTGCTCAAGCGGCTATGACGGATTTATGCGCGAATTGGTAGATTTGCCTGCCGACCGCGTTGTTTCCTGCGAGGGCATTGACCCCACCATTGCCGCTATTTCAGAATTTATAAGCGTTGTTTTTCACGCCGCTGACCGCTTTGAAAGAGCTCGTCAGACCGACGTGGGCAGCATTGGTGTTTGGGGTGACGGCGGATTGGGATATTTGGTTGCACTTGTGCTTAAATATCTTTATCCCAAATCACAGCTTTGCGTTATCGGTCTTGACGAAACCAAGCTGAGCCGCTTTACCTTTGCAGACAAAACCTATAATTCTACCGCTTTGCCCGAGGATTTTCACGTCGACCACGCCTTTGAGTGCTGTGGCGGCGCAGGCTGCTATTATGCGGGCAATCAGATTATTGACGTTATCAATCCCCAAGGCACCGTGGTGCTGATGGGCGTGTCTGAAAAAGAGGTGCCCCTTAACACCCGTATGGTGCTTGAGAGAGGCCTTACCTTTGTGGGCAGCAGCCGCTCAGACAGAGTTGACTTTGAGAACGTGGTTAAATTCTTGCGCACCCCGGGTATGGCCGCAAGGGTTAGCCGCATCGTTACCGAGGTTACTGAGGTTAAGAGCATTGAGGATATTTATGATGCTTTTGACCTAGATTTGACCAATCCCTTCAAGACGGTCATTAAATGGAGCATCTAACTTTTTAGAAATACGGTGATAAAAGTGATTAAGGCTATGTCAAGAGTAATCGGCGACAACCTGAAAAACTTAAAACGCACTTGGGGTATGGCACTTATCGACCTCAAAAAGCGATATTCAAGCTCAGCTCTCGGTTGGTTTTGGGCTATTGTTAAGCCTGCCCTTTTTGTGCTTGTTTATTGGTTCGGTATTGAGGTGGGTATCCGTGGCGGAGCTCCCTCTGACGACGGCGCGCCCTTTATACTGTGGCTTTTGGCAGGCATTTTGCCCTGGTTCTTTGTGGCCGACACCTTGGTGATTTGCGGCACCTCTATAAGAAGCAACCGACACCTTGTTACCAAATCGGTCTTTCCTGCCGCCACCATCCCCACCTTTGTGGAAATGAGCTTTTTTGTGACTCATTTGCTGCTGCTTGCCATTGCTACCGTGATTTTTGCAATATGCGGTTTTATCTCTCTCGCTTTTGTGCAAATTCTTTACGGTATGGTTTGCCTTTTTGTTATGATGTGGGTTATCAGCATTCTTTTCAGCGCTTTGGTTGCGGTCAGCCGCGACTTTGAGTATCTGCTTAAATCGGCCACTCAGGTGCTTTTCTGGATTTCTCCCATTTTGTGGAACGTTGAGCGCATTGCTAAATACCCCGTTATTTATGCCATCGTGCGTCTTAACCCCATCGGCTACGTTATTTCGGTTTACCGCAACGCATTTTTGGGCGGTTGGTTCTTTAACGACCTTGCGGGTACCATCTGCTTCTGGGTTGAGATTTTAGTGCTTGCCCTTCTTGGATGCTTTATCTTTAAGCGTCTTGAGCGCGAGTTTGCCGACATTCTGTGAGGTGACGAGATGGAATATGCAGTAAAAATTGAGCATCTTACAAAAGAATACCGACTTTATAAATCTGCCCTTGGTCGCATCAGTGACGCCCTTTTCGGCTCTCACAAGGGGGATTCCTTCACTGCGCTGAAGGATTTGTCGGTTGACCTGCCTAAGGGCGAGGTTATCGGCATTTTGGGTAAAAACGGCAGCGGCAAATCTACCCTGCTGAAGATTATCACCGGCGTTACCAAGGCTACCTCGGGCTCGGTTGTTGCCCAAGGCCGCATTGCCGCTATGCTTGAGCTTACCTCAGGCTTTGACCCCGACCTTACGGGTATTGAAAACATCTATCTTAAGGCGTTGTCTATGGGTATACCGAAAAAGAACATTGCCGAAAAAATTGACGAGATTATTGCCTTTGCCGACATCGGCGACCACATAAATCAGCCCATCCGCACCTATTCAAGCGGTATGAAAAGCCGACTTGGCTTTGCCGTTTCGGTGAGCGTTGACCCCGACATTCTTGTGGTTGACGAGGTGCTTGCGGTGGGTGACGACATCTTTCGCCTTAAGTGCATAGAAAAGATGAAGCAGTTTCGTAATATGGGCAAAACCATCCTTTTTGTCAGCCACTCCCTATTCACTGTCAAGGCATTTTGCACTATGGGAATGTGGATTAACCAAGGCAAGCTGGAAGCCTTTGGCCCTTTGAGCGACGTTGTTAAGCTCTATGAGGATTTTCTTAAAAAAGAAAAGAGCAAGCTTATCAAGGAACGCCGCGAAGCAGGTGACGACTCTCCTCTTGAAAAGAAGGATGTTATTAGCCTATCCAAATTCAAAATGCTGGACTCCACGGGTGAAAAGACCGCCGTTTTTGCGCCCGGTGATTCCATCACCGTCAGCTTTGATTATGAGGTCAAGCGCCCCATCGAAAAACTTTATTTTTGCTTTACACTGCGAGATGCCGAAAAGCGCGAAATCTTTATGAGTTCAAAGCAAGACGACCGCAACCTTATTAACTGCGAGGTGGGCAAGCATCACCTTGAATTTGTTATCAAATCCCCCAACCTTATCGACGGCAGTTATATGCTTTCGGGTGAATTGTGGGAGGGCAACTCTACCTTCTACGTTGGCTTTGCCAATAAGGTGCCCTTTGTCGTTGAGGGTGACGATTACAAGGGCAGCGGTATTGCCTATTTTGACTATGATATTGAAAATAAATGAGGTTTCTAAAATATGTCTGAACTGACCTTTGCACCCGAATTCATTGCCGACCTTATTAAATGGGAGCGCGTTATTCTTAATATTGTGGGACGTTTGCGCAACATTCCCACCGACAGCGTCGATTTTATGCTCACCGACAGTCAGTCGGGTGAGCAGGTAAAACTTGACGACGTTATTTTTCAGGGCGACCGCTTTCTTATAAGATTTAATATGATTACCGCCTATACCGACCGCAGGGTTTTGCCCAACGGCAAGTGGAGCATTGCTGCCGTCAGCCGCGAAAACGGCGTTATCTATCCCTTGGTGGCAGGCGACCGTCTTTTCACCGACGAGGGCTATGACGACGAGTATGTGGGCACCTCTATGTGGGACAAGCTGATGAGATTTCAAAAGGTCGTTCGCAAGGGTACCAACTACTCTTATACCCTTTCGGTTGCTATGAGTCAGTCGGGTGAGTTGGCTCTTGAGTCGGAGTATATTGCTCCCCCCAAACCTACCGCTTTTCAAAAGTTCAATTCTACTATGAGATACCTTTTCGGCCCCATTGCAAACTATATTTTGCACCGCGGTTTTATTGTTATTTTTAAAGTGACCTCACTGTTTGCCAAGCACAAGGGCAACCGCATTCTCTTTGCTTCTGACTCTCGCAAGGAACTGTCGGGCAATATGAAGGACGTTTATGACCGTATGGTTGAGCGCGGCCTTGACAAAGAGTACAAAATCAGCTTCTGCCTTAAGGAAAACGTGAGCGCACGCCGCAATCTTATTGAAAAAATCCGCACCCCCTACCTTTTGGCAAGTGCAGACGTTATTATTATCGACGACTTTAACCCCACCGTTAAGCAGTGCAAATTCAAGCCCTCTGTCAAGGTTATTCAGCTTTGGCACGCTTGCGGCGCTTTCAAGACGGTTGGTTTTTCACGCACCGGCAAGGCGGGTGGCCCCTTCATTACCAACGATAACCACCGCGTTTATACCCACGCAATAGCAAGTTCAAGCCACGTGGCCCGTTTCTATTGCGAGGCATTCGGTATGACCAAGGATATGGTTTACCCAACGGGTGTACCCCGTACCGACGTTTTCTTCAGCGCCGATTATCGCCGCGAGACCCGCGAGCGTATGCTGAAGGAAATCCCTGCCGCTGCCGGCAAGCGTGTTATCCTTTTTGCCCCCACCTTCAGAGGTAACGGCGCAAAAAGCGGCAAGTATCCCATGAATATGCTGGATATGAACAAAATTGCAAAGATGTGCCGCGACACCAACTCTATCTTTGTATTTAAAATGCACCCATTTGTGCACAACCCAGTTATCATCCCCGAGGAGCACAGTGATGTTATTATCGACTGCACCTCATACCGCGAGATTAACGACATTCTCTTTATCACCGACCTGCTGATTACCGACTATTCATCGGTGGTTTATGAGGCATCTACCCTTGATATTCCTATGCTTTTCTATGCTTACGATTTGGAAAGGTATGTTTCAAGCCGCGATTTCTACGAGCCTTTTGAAACCTTTGTGCCCGGCAAAATCGTTACCGAGTTTGAGGATATGATTAAGGCCATCTATGAGGGTGACTTTGAGCAAGAAAAGGTGGCTCCCTTCTGCGAGCGTAACTTTGAATACCGCGACGGCGGTTCTACCGACCGTGTTATTGACTGGCTGATTTTGGGAAATCTTCCCCAAGGCAGAGGTTAAAATATGCAAGGCAAAATAACTTTTGTTGAGATTAAGCGCAGCACCTTGATTTTTAGCTGCGACACAGACGAAATTTATTTGCAGAAAAAGGGCGAATTAGAAATAATTAAGCCCTCTTTTTGCACTAATAATGACGGCATTTTTCAGGTGTGGTTTAACCTTGCCTCTTGCTTTGAGGGACACTGTTTGCCCGACGGCTTGTGGCAGGTGGTAGGCGCTGAGGCTGACGGAATTGAGGACTTTTCAGCCGATTTCAGCAAAGGCTCCTGTCAGTTTGCCATTGACTGCATTGTAAACGGCAGCACCCTTTACGTCAACTGTCTTTATACCCCCACCAAAACGGGGCTGAGGGACAAAATCACCACTTTAGGCTTGCGCGCTCCCTACATTGCGGGCAAAATCCTGCGCGGCGGCAAGCGTCGTGTGCTTTTTGCAAGCGAGACCCGTGCCTCTCTTTCAGGCAATATGGAGCTGGTTATCAAGGCTGCCGACGATTTTGGCGGCAACAAGGTGCTCTATTCCTTTAAAAAGGGCAGTCGCCTTGCCTATTACCTTAAAACCGCATTTTTGATGGGGCTTTGTCACACCGTTGTGGTTGACGACTACTTTCCCCTTGTGTACAGAATTAACTTTAAGGCCGACCGCGCAATTCAAATCTGGCACGCTTGCGGCGCCTTCAAGACGGTGGGCTATTCCCGTTTGGGCAAGTCGGGTGCTCCCCAGCCCGACGACATCACCCACCGCAATTATTTCCTTGTAACTGTCAGCGGTGAGGAGGTTATCCCCTTCTATGCCGAGGCTTTTGGCATAAGCGCAGACAAAATCGTTGCGACGGGTGTGCCTCGCACCGATATTTTCTTTGACGAGGGCTACGGCGCACAAAAGCGGACTGAATTTTTTGAGCGTTACCCCTTTGCCAAGGGCAAGCAGGTTTTGCTTTTTGCCCCCACCTTCAGAGGTGACGGATTCAACTCCGCTCACTACCCCGAGGAGTACATAGATTTTGAGGGGCTTGGTGAGTTTTGCCGTCAAAAGGGTTGGGTTATCATATTTAAAATGCACCCCTTTGTTAAGGATTTTGCCATACCTCAAGGGTACGAGGACGTCTTTGCAGACGGCGGCGATATGAGAGAAATCAACGATATGCTTTTTGCCGCTGATTTGCTGATTACCGACTATTCATCGGTGATTTATGAGTATTCTTTGCTGGATAAGCCCTTGATTTTTTACACCCCCGATATGGATGACTACTGTCAAAAGCGCGACCTTTATATGCCCTTTGACCGATATGCAAGGGGCAAGGCGGTCTTCTCGTCAGAGGCGCTGCTCAGTTGCCTTAACAAGGGCGACTTTGCCCAATTTGAATGCCAACACATCCGTCAGGGCAGTATGTCGGCTTGCAAGGGTGACAGCGCTAAAAACGTAGCAAATTTGATTTTTTATAAATAAGGTGGTAATACTATGAAAAGAACCGATTACATCAACTGGGACGAATATTTTATGGGCGTTGCTTTGCTTGCCGCAAAGCGTAGCAAGGACCCCAGCACGCAGGTTGGCGCTTGCATTGTAAGCACCGACAACATCATTTTGTCAACCGGCTATAACGGCTTCCCCTACGGCTGCTCTGACGACTCCTTCCCTTGGGACAGAGAGGGCGACGAGACCAAGTATCCCTTTGTTGTGCACGCCGAGCTTAACGCTATTCTTAACGCAGGCGGCAGAAATCTTAGGGGCGCTAAAATCTACGTTGACCTTTTCCCCTGCAACGAGTGTGCAAAGGCTATCATTCAGTCGGGCATCCGCGAGGTTGTTTATCTTTATGACAAATATGCCGACACCCCTGCTACCATTGCTTCAAAGCGTATGCTTAATGCCGCAGGCGTTAAGCTTACCCAGCTGAAAACCGACGTTCAGGAGTTAAATCTGAATTTTGTACGCTGACAGAAAGAGTGCTTTAATGAGTATTAAAAATCGTATTGATGAGCTTGTGGGCAAGACTCCTATGCTTTTCGCCCACAATTTCGGCAAGGGCTTAAAGGCTGATTTGCTGCTTAAGCTTGAATATTTTAACCCCGCCGGCTCGGTTAAGGACCGTGTGGCCCTTAAGATGCTTGACGACGCTGAAAAAAGCGGACTTATAAGCGAGGGGGCTACCATTATCGAGCCCACCAGCGGCAACACGGGCATCGGACTTGCCGCTATCGGTGGAGTGCGTGGGTACAAGGTTATCATCACCATGCCCGACACTATGTCTGCTGAGCGCCGCAATCTGATGAAGGCTTACGGTGCCCAGCTTGTACTGACCGACGGCAAACTGGGTATGGCAGGTGCCATTGAAAAGGCCAAAGAAATTTGCGCCGCCACCCCCAACTCATTTATACCCGGACAGTTTGACAATCCCTCCAATCCCGACGCACACTATTGCACCACGGGCCCCGAAATTTGGGAGGATACCGACGGCAAGGCGGATATTTTTGTGGCAGGTGTTGGCACAGGCGGCACCTTGTCAGGTGTTGCAAAATACCTTAAAGAGAAAAATCCCAAGGTTGAAATTGTGGCTGTTGAGCCTGCCGACTCCCCCTATATTTCTCAGGGCAAGGGTGGCTCACACGGCATTCAGGGCATTGGCGCAGGCTTTATACCCGAAAATCTCAATGTGGATTTAATCGACCGCGTTATGACGGTGACAACTGATCAGGCCTTTGAGGCAGGGCGTGAGCTTGCCAAGGCTGAAGGCATTATGGTGGGTATTTCGTCAGGTGCGGCCTTGTGGGCTGCAAGGCAGCTTGCCGCCGACCCCCAAAATGAGGGCAAGCGGATTGTGGTAATTCTTGCCGACAGCGGCGACCGCTATCTTTCAACTGAAATGTATAATCAATAAAAAAAGAAGGGATGCGTCCCTTCTTTTTTTATAGCCAAAATTTCGAAACCAACATTGCACCGAAAAAGCCGATAGCAATAAGGGCTATGGCTGCGGCGGTTATGGCGGCCGCCTTAATAAACAAATGCCATCCGCTTTGCTCTTTTATTTCAATATGCTCCATATTATCACCCTTTTTATTTTGTCTGATTTAAGGGCAAATATCCCCCATCCTCATAAAGTGTAATAAGCCCATCCTTATTTTACCGCTTGATTAGAGCCAAAAGGAGCGGTATCATCAAATATATACCTTTGAGGAGGGAGCTATGAACATACAGTTTGAAACACCCGAGCGATTAAAAATACAGCTGTCCGCCACCGATCTTTCGGAGTTGGGCACAAGCTATAATCAGTTGGATTACGCCTCGCCCCAAACGAGAAAAATCATAGACGACCTTTTAACCCGAATAGGCGCCAAAGAGAGTTTTAATCTTTCTGACCGACGCCTTGTAATTGAAATTTTGCCTGCCGAAAAGGATGGTTGCACCATCTATCTGACACTGGTGGTTTCGGCCAAAAAGCGCCACCGCGAGGCCTTTTGGTCGGTGTGGGAACTTGTGTCGGCCGACGAGCTGATTGACGGCCTTGTCAATCTAAAGGACGTGAGCAATAAAATAAGTCTGTATCGGTTTAACGACCGATACAGACTTGTGTTTCAAGGTGATCGACAAGGGGCTGTGCAGCTGATACTTACCGAATACGGGTGCAAAATCGGGGGCAAAAGTGCCGCTTTGCACACCGCTGAGCACGGGCAGCTGCTGAGCGCCGATATAATTGCCGATTTTAGTCGGCACAAACAGCCTTAAGCTCTTGCACGGCGGCAGCCATATCCTCTGCATTAAAGACGGCGCTGCCTGCTACAAGAATATTTGCGCCTGCTTTGGCGGCGATGGGTGCGGTTTTAAGATTGATGCCACCGTCCACCTGAATATCCATAGCAAGACCTCTGCGGTCACACTCGGCGCGGATGGCGGCAATTTTATCGGTGGCAGAGTCGATGTAGGACTGTCCGCCGAAACCGGGCTCAACCGACATTACAAGCACCATTCCAACCTCGTCAAGAAGGTCAAATATAGCCTCTGCCGGGGTGGCAGGCTTGATGGTGATTGAGGGAATGGCGCCTGCATTTTTGATCATTCGCAGGGTTTCACGCACGTCACAGTCGCTCTCGTAATGGATAGAGATGCGCTGTGCATACTTTGCAAATTTTTCAACATAAAGTTGGGGCTTGGTTATCATCAAATGCACGTCCAAGGGGATGTTGGTGTGCTTGAAAAGTGACTCGGTTACAGGGAAGCCGATTGAAAGGTTGGGCACGAAAATGCCATCCATTACGTCGATGTGAAGCATTTCGGCACCCGATGCCTCTAACTTTTTGAGGGTGGTGCTGAGTTCGACAAAGTCGGCAGCCAACATTGAAGGTGAAATCTGTACCATTTAAAATCCTCCGTTTTTAAACAACTTGATGTATTTATTTTAATCCTTTTTTGCCGAAAAATCAACCCATAAGCAAGCTGTAAACAAAATTATTATAACTGCCGCTTTGTTGGGAAAAATAATCGGGGAAAGAGGTGATTTTTTATGTTCAGACGCAAACAACCTGTTATGACTTATATGCTTATCGCCGTATCCGCCGCTGCAGTGGGTGCTATGGGATGTGCCGCCCTTCAAGGCTGCAGTATGAAGGGGCTTAAAAAGAAGGCGGTAAAGATGGTTGACCGAGTGGTTGACAACATCGGTGGGATAATGTAAACTCTTTTTAGAAAGGCAGGTTTACATTATGACAAAATTTGATTTGTGGAACAAGGTTCCTGGCTTGCAGGAGGAAACTCCTTGTTTGGAGTATTACCCTGCTAAAAATAAAAAGACCGACGCTACCGTGGTTATTTTGCCCGGCGGTGGATACGGAATGCGCGCCCCTCACGAGGGTGAAGGCTATGCCCTTTATTTTAACTCGTTAGGTATGGATGCCTTTGTGTGCGAATACAGAGTGGCTCCCCACCATTTTCCCCTGCCCCTGCTTGATGCAAGGCGTGCTGTAAGATTTGTTCGTGCCAACGCTGAAAAATTTGGCATTGACAAAAACAAGGTTGCTATTATGGGCTCGTCAGCCGGTGGACATCTTGCCGCGCTGACCTCTACATATACCGCTCCCATCGATTTTGAGGGGGCTGATGAAATTGATAACGAGGCAGCATTGCCCAACCTTACGATTTTGTGCTACCCCGTTATTTGCTCCCCCGAAAGCCTTATTTCTCACTCCGGCTCTTTCGAAAATCTTTTAGGCAAGGGCAACCACGCTCAAGGCATTAAGTTTTCTTGCGAAAAGCTGGTAAGTGAAACCACTCCCCCTGCTTTTATCTGGCACACCTCTGACGATAGTGTTGTGCACGTGGGCAACAGTATGCACTATGGCGAGGCTCTGCGCAACCACGGCGTTAAGTTTGAGCTGCACGTTTTCCCCGAGGGTCATCACGGCCTTGGTCTTGCACCCCAAAAGCCCTATGTTAGCCGCTGGGCCGATTTGCTTAAAGAGTGGCTTAAGTTAAATGATTTTTTGGCATAATAGGATAATAAATATCCCCCCGTATAACGGGGGGTATTTCATTTTCGGGCATAGCCCTAATACTACTGGCGGCGCACAAGTGCGCTTTTTATTGGCCTGCCAGCCACGCAACGGTCATCGGCGACCCGTAAACGGGTTGTAAGTC
>JAZNIT010000008.1:0-15342 GCA_045577615.1 Acutalibacteraceae bacterium | reverse complement strand
ATGGCTACGATCCGACTTATCTTCTTTAATAAGGCGGGCTATCATGTAATCGGATGGGATTACAATATCATAGCTGGCGCCGCCCGATTTAAGCTTTGCATACATCGCCTCGTTGCTTTCGTAGGTGAAGTAATTAACCTTAATGCCTGTTTCCTTTTCAAACTTGGCAATAAGGTCAACAGTATCATCCTCACCGTTGGCAATATATTGGCCCCAATTAAAGATGTTGAGGGCGTTTTGCTCTTGACTGCATGAGGTAAACATAGGCAGGGTGCCAATAACAAGGGCGACACACACAACAAATGAAATCAATCGTTTTTTCATACTCCGCCCCCCACTTTGCTTTTATTCTTTTTGTCTTGACGCATCTGAATAAAGTTGGTCGAAACAAGCATAACCATAATAATAACAAACATAAGGGTAAACAAGGCATAAACCGATGGAGATATGGGCTTTTTAACATAGTTATATATCTCCAAAGGCAAGGTGTTGAAATCGGTGCCAACAACGAAATAGCTTATGATAAAGTCGTCCAGCGAATAGGTAAATGCCATCATAAGGCCCGAAATTATACCGGGCATTATTTCAGGCAATGTAACCTTGAAAAATGCCTGCAAAGGAGTACAACCCAAATCAAGCGCTGCATCCAACAGATTTCTGTCCATCTGACTTAGCTTTGGCATAACAGAAAGCACAATGTAAGGCAAGCAGAAGGTTACGTGGGCAATAAGCAATGTGCCAAAACCAAGATAAGTATTAGTCTTGAACAAATAACCCACAAAGCTAAACAAAAGCGCCAATGAAATACCTGTAACGATATCGGGATTGGTCATAGGTATGTTGGTAACTGCAAGCATTGCAGACTGGCTGCGCTTTTTCATATTATAAATACCAATAGCGGCCATTGTGCCCAATATGGTAGATAAAATCGAGGCGCATACAGCAAGCAATACAGAGTTGCCCAACAGTTTAATCAAATCGCCGCTGTTAAACAACTCGGCATACCACTCAAGGGTAAAGCCTTCGATACTGCCTGTGTTTTTAGAGGTGTTGAAGCTAAGCAGCACCAAATAAAGCATAGGCATAAATAAAAACAGATATACAACGGCGGTATATACCTTTAAAAACTTACTTTTTCTCATGCCACCACCGCCGTTTCTCGGTTGCCTGTTTTACTCATTACGCCGATAGAAATAAGCACAATAAGCATAAGAAGCAAGGACAATGCAGCACCAAAATGAAAATCAGGTGCGACCTTAAAGTATTGTTCAATAAGGTCACCAATCATCCAATCGGTACCACCCAACTTTTCTGCGATATAGAAGGTTGAAACAGCAGGCACAAATACCATTGTAACACCTGAAATTATACCGGGTTTACTCAATGGCAATATAACGCGAGAGAAAACATTAAACTTACCTGCACCCAAGTCCCCCGCCGCTTCAAGAATGGGCTTCTCAATTTTAACCATAACGGTATAAAGAGGCAAAATCATATAAGGCAGGTAGTTGTATACCATACCTATAATAACAGCAGTGGGAGTGCCGATAAGCTTGATATTCTCGATGCCCAATGACATAAACATACGGTAAAAAGGACCGTTATATTCAAGCAGTGCTACAAGGGACATTGTACGCAGCAAAAAACTCATTGACATGGGAATCATAAGCAAGGTGATCATTATGCTTTGACTGCGTGCTCCCATTCTGGATATGCAATAGGCAACGGGATAGCCGATAATCAAGCAAACCACTGTTGTGATTGCAGACTGCCAAAGCGAATTCCAAAATACGCGCATTTTATTAAACTCGAACAGTTGAACAACGTTTGCAAAGGTGAACACGCCGTTGTTATCTGTCAAGGCATAATACACGATTATTATAAGCGGAATTATGGTGAACAACGCCATCCAAATTGCATAGGGCGTTGCCAACCAACGGGCGCGGCGGCCCATTATTCCTCCTCCGCCGCAATCTCACCGATGCGGTCCATTTCTTCACTAAATGAGCTGTAGTCGCCGAATTTGCCGGAATACTCTGACTTTTTCATAATGTGAATTTCATCAGGACGAACAGAAACACCGATTACATCGCCAACAGCGGAGCTGTCGGTAGACTGAATCATCCACTTAAAGCCGTGAATATCAACAATGATTTCGTAATGAACACCCTTAAAGGTGATGGCGGTAACAGTGCCGGTAAGTATTCCCTCTTCGGTTGAAACAACGTCAACGTCTTCGGGACGAATAACAACGTCAACAGGCTCGTTAGGCGCAAACCCACTGTCAACGCATTGGAATTCCTTGCCGCAAATTTTGACCAGGCCGTCCTTAACCATTATGCCGTCAATGATATTACTCTCACCTATGAAATCGGCTACAAAGGCATTCTGAGGCTCGTTATATATATCTGTAGGTGTTCCGATCTGCTGAATCTTACCCAAGTCCATTACAACAATACGATCAGACATAGACAAAGCCTCTTCTTGGTCGTGTGTAACAAAGATAAAGGTAATGCCCATCTTGTCGTGAATAGATTTAAGCTCGTTTTGCATATCTTTTCTAAGCTTAAGGTCAAGCGCTCCCAAAGGTTCATCCAAAAGAAGCACTTTAGGACTGTTAACCAATGCTCTAGCAATGGCTACACGCTGCTGCTGACCACCCGAAAGAGAGGCTACTCTTCTGCGCTCAAAGCCCACAAGGTTAACCGTCTTGAGCATTTCGGTAACCTTTTTATCTATTTCATCTTTAGGTGTTTTGTTTACACGCAAACCAAAAGCCACATTCTCGTACACATTAAGGTGCGGGAACAAGGCATAACGCTGAAAAATGGTGTTAACCTGACGCTTATAGGCAGGTACACCATTGATCTTTTTAGAGTCAAACAAAACATCGCCTGAATCAGGCTCAACAAATCCGCCAATAATGCGCAGAGTTGTTGTTTTACCGCAGCCTGAAGGACCAAGGAAGGTAATGAACTCACCGTCGCGAATGTCCAAATTAAGCTTGTCAAGCACACGGTCGCCGTCAAAAGCGATTGAGATGTCTTTTAATTCAATTATGTTTTTCATAGGTTGCATCCCCCTTTGCGGTAATTAGCCTTTTGACAAATCTGTCAATCGACCCGCGCATCCTCTGTAATCGCCCTCCGCAAAGGGTTTTTCGCAATCGGCAATTTCTTGCCTGGTTGATTGCGGCGGTTACTCGGGTACGCATTCTTTATATGCAATAAGATAAATATAAACAATTTCAGCGAAAAATCAAGGGGTTTTTATTATTTTTTCTATATTTTTTTGAATTTTCCCGAAAAACGTCCCCTTTTATGCTTTTTTTCTACGCTTTGTTCATTTTTTCTTCGTTTTGCTCAATTTGTGTATATTTTACACATTAAGCACTTTTTGTTGAAAATATACAAAAAATCGGCCGTGTTTTTACGCGGCCGAGTTTTTTATTTGCGAGCAATTCCACTTGACACAGCTGCATCGGCAACCGCCTTTGCAACACACTTGCCCACCCTTTCGTCAAAGGCTTTGGGCAAAATATACTCTGCACACAGCTCATCATCGGAAACAAGTGACGCTATTGCATGAGATGCAGCCATTCGCATAGCTTCGTTTATATCTGACGCGCGAACATCCAAAGCGCCCCTGAATATACCCGGGAATGCCAAAACATTATTTATTTGGTTATTGAAGTCTGACCTGCCTGTACCAACAACGGCAGCGCCTGCCTTTAGCGCAAGATCGGGCATAATCTCGGGAGTAGGATTGGCCATGGGAAATACAATCGGATTTGACGCCATAGACTTAATCATTTCCTCGGAAACAATATTGGGGGCAGATACACCGATAAACACATCGGCATCCTTCATTGCATCAGCAAGAGTACCCATCAGTTTTTGACGATTGGTTTTAAGGCTCATTTCGGTGTGAACAGCGCTAAGCCCATCCATACCTTCGCAAATAATTCCGAAGCGATCAACCATTGTGATTTCGCCTACACCAAGCTGCATAAGATGATTTGCAATAGCAACACCCGCAGAGCCTGCGCCGTTGATTACACAACGGATGGCAGAAATGTCCTTTTTAATAACTTTTAAAGCGTTTAACAATGCTGCGCCAACAACAATTGCAGTACCATGCTGGTCATCATGAAAAACAGGAATATCGCAGATTTCTTTAAGTTTCTTTTCAATCTCAAAGCATCGAGGCGCAGCAATATCTTCAAGATTTATGCCGCCAAAGCCACCCGAAATAAGATATACCGTTCTGACAATTTCGTCTACATCCTTTGTTCTGAGGCAAATAGGAAATGCATCAACATCGGCAAATTCTTTGAAAAGAACACACTTACCCTCCATAACCGGCATACCAGCCTCGGGGCCAATATCACCTAAGCCAAGAACTGCGGTGCCATCGGTTACAACGGCTACTGTATTCCATCGGCGAGTAAGCTCAAAGGATTTGTTATAATCCTTATTAATTTCAAGGCAAGGTTCAGCAACACCAGGGGTATATGCCAGCGATAAATCGGTGCTGTCTTTAACCTTTGAACGAGCAACAACCTCTAACTTTCCTGCCCACTCGTAGTGCTTTTTTAAAGCTTCTGCTTTTATATCCATAACTGTTCCTCACTGAAAATTCGGCACCGACTGTTTGGTCGGTGCCGAAAATGGTTTAATTATTCTTCAACAGCTTCTTCTGCTGCTTCAACAACCTCAGCAGCCTCTTCAGCAACCTCGTCATTGTTTTCAAGCAATGCACGAATAGAAAGGCTTACGCGGGGCTTGGGCTTGTCAAAGTTGATTTCGGTGATCATAGCCTCAACCTCTTGACCTACCTTAAGTACATCCTGGGGCTTTTCAATGCGATGATCAGCAATCTGTGAAATGTGGATAAGACCGTCAACACCGTCAATTACGCGAGCAAACGCGCCGTAATCGGTCATGCTGACAATGGTAACCTTAGCAACAGTGCCAACGGGATACTGCTCAGCAAGGATGGTCTTGGGATTCTCAGAATCCTTCTTGTAGCCAAGAGAAATCTTGCGCTTTTCAGCGTCGATTGCCTTAACAACAACCTCGAGTTCGTCGCCTACTGCAACAACCTCTGAAGGATGCTTAATGCGTGCCCACGAAAGCTCAGAGATATGTACCATACCATCTACGCCGCCAAGGTCAACGAATGCGCCGTAAGAGGTAAGAGTCTTAACGGTACCGCGAATAACCTGGCCAACTTCGATTGCTTCCCAAAACTTAGACTCGTTAGCCTTTCTCTCTTCACGAAGAACAGAGCGCATAGAGCCAACTGCACGACGGCCACGGCCGATTTCGATAACACGGAACTTAACATCGGTGCCCTTGAGGAAATCAAGAGAATCAACACGATTAAGAGTTGCCTGTGATGCAGGAACAAATACGCGGATACCCTCGCAGGTAACAACTACGCCGCCCTTGTTGATCTCGGTAACTTTACCGTCAAGAACAGTCTCGGCCTCTTTGGCTTCAACAATCTTGTCCCAACCTGCAATAGCATCGAAACGACGCTTTGAAAGGGTTACGGTACCCTCTTGGTCGTTGGTGCGCATAATGATAAGATCAAGAACGTCACCAACATGTACTTCAGCAAGAAGATCTGCGCTGGGATCGTTTGAATACTCACGATAAGGGACGATACCGGTGTGCTTACGACCTATATCAACCTGAATCTCGGTAGCGTTCACAGAAAGAACGGTTCCCTTCACCTTTTGGTCATTAGCTGCGACCAAAGAGGCTTCAAGCATCTCCTCAAAAGATTCTGTCTCAACGACAGGGTTGTTTTGCATTTCTGACATAGTAATCAGAACCTCCTTTATAATAGCAGGTGGCGTGCTCGCCCCTGCGGTTACTCCGATCTTGTCTGCTTGGGATATAGTGTCTAACATTAGCTCATCAGCTGTTTCGATTAAAACAGTATTTTCACAATTTGCCGCACAAATCTCTTTTAGTTTTGCAGTGTTCGAACTATTTCGGCCGCCGATTACGATCATTACATCGCACTCTTTGGATAATTCGTCCGCTTCCTGCTGACGAAGAGCGGTAGCTTTACATATTGTATCAAATATTTTTGCATTTGTACATAGTTTTTTTAAAGTTTTTTGGCATTTTTTCCACTTTAATGCGTTATATGTTGTCTGACAGACCACTGTTAATGGATTTTTGCCAAATTCAGGATGCTCATTTATCATTTTTTGCAAATTGTCATCATCTGCAAATACATAACAGTTACCCTTGGCTCTGCCTGAAATGCCAACCACCTCAGGGTGATTTTCATCGCCGGCAATCAAAACAATGTCACCATCGGATGAAGCTCGCTCAACAATCTTATGAATATTGGTTACATATGGGCATGTCGCGTTAACCCATTCTCCCCCTGCTTTGATTTCATCTTCAACCACTTTTGCAACACCGTGAGAACGAATTACCATAACCTCATTCTCATCAAGGCGATCAGCAGGAGTTTCGGCAATGCGAACGCCCTTGGACTTCAGATCGTTAACCACCTGTTCGTTATGGATTATAGGACCAAGGGTGCAAACTATCTTGCCCTCTTTAACCAAATCCTCAACAATATTTACAGCTCGGTTAACACCAAAGCAAAAGCCTGCGGATTTTGCTAAAATTATTTGCGGCATTTTTCTGTTCCAGCCTTCCACATTTGAGTGATTTTATCCATAATATCAGTTGAAACGCGCTTTAGGTCAGTTCTTGACAAGCCATCAATTTTCATATCTTGCGCAGATATAGGCTTGCCAAAATATACTGTGGTGCTTGCAAAAATACGGGGTCTGCCGTGCTTATAAACTATAGCAACAGGAACAACCTCACACTCTGCCTGAGAGGCAAGCAGAACGGCACCCGATTTGGCTCTGCCGGGGCTTGCATCCTCGTTACGAGTACGTGTGCCTTCTATAAAAATGCACATAGGCTTGTCTGTTTTTAGCATACCGCTTGCTTTATCAAGGGCTCCTTTATCGCCTGCACCGCGCTTTACGGGGAATGCACCAAACAAGCCAAGAATTGCGCCGATGAACTTGTTTTTAAAAAGCTCAGACTTTGCCATATAGTTCATAGGACGCATATATGCCATATTAATGGGCACTACATCAAACCAAGAAATATGGTTGGGGCACAGTATAAAGGTTTTGCCTTTGGGCAAATTTTCTTTACCAACTGCTTTGCAAGGGAAAAATATAAATGATATAAGCTTCAGCAAGCCACAAACAAGATAGTAAACAAGATGTTTTAAAGTTGTCATCATCTATTCCTCTTTACTCAAGATTGATTTTCATACAGAAAGCGCCGTTATTCAACGAAGCATATTGAACACTGCTTATATTGCCGCAATAACGCTCAAGGCTGTCAATTACATTATACCTGTTAATTAGATTTTCAATTTCTTCATTGGTTGACTCACCATAAATCAACTGAAACTCCAAAGAAGTTATATTGTTTTTGGCAGCAGCTTTAAACTCACGAGTAACAACATTTTTAAATTCTGAGTGATTGCCGATTTGCAAATTGCATTGCTTGTAATAATTATACTCTTTGCTATCACATTCGGGAAGAAAAATATTGAAATTAGAGTTAAGTTCTTCCCCACTTTCAAGCACCTTGTGCCACTCATCGAAAATTATGTGCGTTTTAATTATTTCGTCATATGTAAGGTTAAAATAATCGTGGGTATACGCAAGTCCGCAAGTCTCTTTATCATTCCAGGTTGGATCAACATAAGACCACTCATCCCCAAGATTAACAACGCAAACCATATGCATTTCACCCTCAGATTTTACTCTGAGGCTGCCGCATTGAACACCTACATAATTAAGAATAAACTGAAGGGCTGTAGCATAGCCGGCACAAACAGCACTATTCTCAACTATTGCACCATAAGGAGTCCATGCGTTGCGATAATTTTGATGCTGCTTGTTTTTAACGGCATCAGCAGCCTCTTGGTTATATTCGATTTTTTCACAAAGCCAATCGTTTACAACCAATTCAGTCTCATATGCCGTCATAGTAGGAAGCAGATTTTGATTGATGAACAAGTCAACCTCTTCATACAGCATATCAAGGTGTTCATCACGCTCTTCGGGAGTTATGGTGTAAGAATAACTTCCGTCAGGATCTGAAAAGCGTACAAATGCACCCTCTGTGCTGACCGAAACACCATAGGTAGACGGAATCCATATCAGCTGAGGATTATCATAGGTTAATGCATGATATGCGACGGTTACATCATCTTTGGTGCAATCGCCCACATAAAACAGAGCCTCATCCATTCTTAACGCCGATTCATACATATAGTCATATGCTGTCTTTTGCGCATCAGTAAGGTTTTTATAGCACAAATACTCATCTTTAGGCACGCTGACAAACTCGCCGATTTGGGTGGGAAATTCATACGCCTCGGCAGTGTATTCGTGTCGCTCCTCAAGAGCAGGCGGTGTTTCCAACACGGAATATAAGTCATCAACTATAGAGCAAGACGCACCGCATAAAAGCATTACAGACGCGACTATAAGAGCTGCTATTCGTTTAAACAAACTTATCACCCCGTTAAATTGAACTGCCTGCAGCATAGCCGGTAGAAAAAGCTATCTGCAAATTAAAGCCACCTGTGTATCCATCAACATCCAACACCTCGCCAACAAAATAAAGCTGTTTACAAAGCTTGGACTGCATTGTTTTAGGATCTATTTGTGATACATCAACGCCACCACGAGTTATTATAGCCTCTTCAATGGGGCGAAAATCGGACAGTTTAATCTCAAACCTTTTAAGAACTTCACAAATGGAATTGCGCATTTTTGTTGTTAATTGATTGCACTTGGTTTCGGGATTCACCCCTGCTTTTTCAAGAATAATTTTACTCATTGCAGCAGGCACTAACCCCGGCATTATATTAACAATATTTTTGTTTATGTTTTGCGATATATCACGCTTTAGTCGCTCGGTAAGCTTATCGGCATCAAGAGCCGGCTTTAAATCAACATTAAGCACACAACCTTTAATTTCGTCAATGTTTGACGATGCACTTAGCACAAGCGGACCACTTATGCCAAAGTGAGTAAACAGCATCTCGCCAAAGTCGGTATATATTGTTTTGCCGTCTTTTACAACCGATATTCCCACATTTTTGAGGGTAAGACCCGATAGTTCAGAGCAGAACAAATCACTCGACTCAATAGGAACTAGCGAGGGCCTGATTTTTGCAACGCTGTGACCTGCACACCTTGCAAAATCGTAGCCATCCCCAGTTGAGCCTGTAAGAGAATAACTGGCACCGCCTGTCGCGACAATAATGGCATCGGCAGTTAATTCTTTGCCATTATCAAGAGTAACAGAGCAGGCTGCTCCATCAACAATATTTACGCTTTTAACGATGGTATCAAACAAAAATTTACATCCGTTGCAGCTTTTATAAAGTGCATCGACTATATCAACGGCTTTATCAGACACAGGGAAAACTCTGTTGCCCCGTTCGGTTTTAAGTTCAACACCCATTGCTTCAAAAAAGCCAAATGTGTCATAGGGTGAAAAACGGCTGATAGCGCTATACAAAAAGCGAGCATTTTGCGGCACATTGGCAATAAAGTCCTTAACATCACAGTTGTTGGTAACATTGCAACGTCCTTTTCCGGTAATCATTACCTTGCGTGCAGGACGATGATTTTTTTCAATTATAACAACATCGTTGCCATTAAGGCATGCGGCATAACCAGCCATCAAGCCGGAGGCGCCGGCACCAATAACAATTACTTTCATAAAACGCTCCAAAACGCAGTTAGATTAGTCATTCTGCATAACTATGATATTATAACACATTTGTATATTAAATTCAACTTAAAATAAACAAGCACCGAAATTAATCGGTGCTTGTTAAACGGTTAATTACCTGATTGAGATGCGTTCTGAGATGAAACCTGGCTTGAGGCAGGCTTGCTTGAAGCATTGCTGCTTTCATCACTAAATGATGCAGAGGGTGTTACATAAACATAAACAATCGAATGGATTGAAACTGCAGTTCCCTGCTCAGGCATTGTAGTTGCAACCATACCGGCAGGAATGTCCTTATCGTACTTCTCTTTAATAACGATATTATTGTAGTTAAAGCCAAGCTTCATAAGCTCCAGTACAGCCTGCTCTTCTGACATTCCGCGGGTTCCGGGAATAGCAACAGTAGAAGCGCCCAGGCTGATCTTAACATTAATGGTTGCGCCACGCTTAAGCATGGTGCCCTCTTTAAATTCCTGAGAAAGAATAGTACCTACAGGGTAGTTGCCGTTGTATTCATACTCGGTTACTACCAGTTTGAAATAAGGACCAACCCTCTCATCCTCTTCAGCCTTACCGAACTGTTTACCAACCAAATCAGGAACAGCATAGGTAGTAGCAACCGACTCAGGATCGTCAAGCAGAGATACAGTTGAAGAAGCGGGAGGTGCTGCGTTTGATGGTGTATCCTTATCACCATGGCTGATTGCGGGCAAAATAAGTTTTGCAGTTACAAAATACAGCAACACAAGCAACAAAACGCTGACAATAATAGCTACTATAATAGCAGTTTTTTTGCTGTTTGCAGGCTTAGTTACATCCTTTTTAGCATCAGCAGATAATGCAGCAGAAGGAATAAGAGAGCCCTTAAGGTCATCAATGGTCTGTGTGCGATCGTCAGCTAAAATTGCCAAGCCGTCTGCCATTGCAGTAAGTACATTACGAGGAATTTCTTGTGCAATCTTGGCAGGAATAATCATCTTATCATTGTTAACGCGCTCGGTTGCATCTGCAGGAGGTGAACCAACCAAAATCTTGTAAAGAGTTGCACATACACCATAAACATCAGTCCAAGTGCCCTGCTTGGTTTCAAAGCCATATTGCTCAATAGCAGCAAAGCCGGGGAAAAGCTGAGCATTCATAGCAGTTGCATCCTTGCGAGCAGTACGGGCATCAGCAACGCAGAAGCCTGTAATGCGAATTCTGCCGTCAACACCAACAATGAGGGTTTCGGGTGAAATACCTCTGTGAATCAAGCCCTCTTCGTGCAGTGATGACAAGGTAGTAAGAACAGGCATAAGCAAGGGGCGAATCTGATCCCAAGCCAATGAGCCACCGTTTCTGATTAAAAACTCACGCATAGTGATGGTCTTAACATACTCAGTTACGTAGTACGCGGTGTTGTTGCTCTCGAAAATGTCGGTCACGGGGAAAAGCGAGGGCAGATCGCTACATCTTGCAAGGCAACGAGCAATATCCAAAAACTCACCAAAATGACGGTTAAACTCAAATTCTTTACCCATCAAAATCTGAACAGTGGTGCGGTCAGCTGCGCGGTCACAAAAAGCTTCAGGGAAATACTCACGAACTCGAACGGGTTTGTTCTCTTCGGTATCCCATGAAATGTATGTAACACCCTCGCAATTTGATTCAATAACACCACCAATAAGATAGCGTCCATCCAACAAAGTTCTGATGGGCATAACCGACACGGGTTGAGCAGCATTCTCGTCAAAACCGCAACGAGGACAAACGGAGTTTTCGCCCTTGTCGTTCATACATCCCATACAAAGTCTGCTAAAATCAGACATAAAGTCACATCCTAAAAAATATAATATAAATTTACATATACCTGCCTCTGACAAAATCAGCGGCAGGTATAATTAACTTCAAATTTCTCGCCAAGTGACATAGTGTCCTTGGTTACAAGATAGTACATACTACCATTGCTGCTACCAACAGAGAAAATGCCGGAACTGGTGATTTTGGTAGTGCTACCCTCCCAAAAACCGTCGTTTTCGAAGGGTTTATTGTAGAGATAGCTCAGTTCACCCTCTGCGAAGGCAGAAAAAGGTACGCAAGCAAAAACTCAGCACAACAACACCAAACTGATAAGTAGTGAAATAATACGTTTTGACATAATGAGGTACTTCCTTTCCACATTAAACTGTTTTCAATATAACACAGATGTCAAAAAAATTCAACTATATATTTTATTAATTTTATACATATTTTTTATACAACCCCCTTTTTTATTTTGTGTTGAAAAAACAGTTGTGTTGTGGTATAATACAATAATGCTATTGATTTCATTAAGGTGGTGTTGAATTGAATAAGTCAACATTTAATTTAGCGCTTAAAGTTATTACAATTGCTATTGCTTTTGCTGTTTTGAGCAGCTGCAGCGGCAAGCAGACAAACAGCGACATGCAACAAGGCACCAACACCGGAAATATCAATACAACATCCGGGTACACTGTACAACTCCCCTATTCGGCAAAGGATGTTCTTAATCCGTACAAAGCCGAAACCAAGCAAAACCAAGAGCTTACTAAGCTGCTGTTTGACCCGCTGTTTAAAACAAACGATGATTTCACCGTCACCGCATTCGTTGCAGAGTCATACGAAAGCACTCAAAGCACATGCACCGTTAAGCTTAAATCGGTCGCGTTTACCGATGGCTCTCCCCTTATTGCAGATGACATTGTGTATTCCTTCAACAGTGCCAAAAACAACAATGTTTATTCATCACAGCTAAAATACATTTCATCATGCACGGCAATAGATTCAACCACTGTTGTTTTTGCCGGTTCAATCAACAATCCCAATCTTGTTAATTTGCTCGATTTCCCTATTGTTAAAACCGGATCTAACGATTTGAAGGATGAGAATAACCGTACGCTTGCTCCCATCGGCTGCGGCAGATACACCTTTTCATACACCGATAAGCAGTTAGTGGCTAATCAAAGCTATTATCGCGGCGAAATTAAACTTAAAACCATTAAGCTTATCGATTGCCCGGATGATGATTCTTTGAACCATCATGTATCCGTTGGCAATATAAGCTTGATATATTCAGATTTATCCGACAACACTATGCCCAAGATGTCAGGTGTGTCAAAAATGACATACGACACCACTATGGTCTTTGTTGGTGCAAACTGCAACTATGGCATTATGAGCAATACAAAAATGCGTATGGCCGTAAGCGCTGCCATTGACAGATCACAGGTTTGCAGCAAAAGTTTTTACACTTTTTCCGAAGAAGCTATCGGTATTTTTCCAAGCGGTTGGAATCAGATAAAAGGGCACGAATCCTTAAATAAAGTTCAAAATTTAAAACAGACTGTTGCGTATTTGGAAGAAATAGGTTATAATAGTAAAGATGCGGATGGATATTATATCGACCAAGCAGGCAAACGCATTACCATAAGCCTGCTTTGCAACAGCGATAATCCTGCCAGGGTTACCTGCGCTGAGCTTGTTGCAGCACAACTTGATAAATGCGGATTTGAGGTTTCTGTTGTGCAAAAGGTTTGGGCTGATTATATCAACGATTTAACCTATGGACATTTTGATGTGTACATTGGCGAGGTTAGACTTGATAAATCGCTCTACTTAGGCAACACCTTGTCGCCTAATGTGATTTACGGATATCCCACTGTGTCCGACTGCTCCGTTAAGTTTGCTGAATATTACAGCGGTGTTTCAGAGGTTACGGCGGCTATATCCTCTTTCGCCACCGAAATGCCCTTTATCCCCGTTTGCTATAAAAACGGTGTGATTGTATATTCCGACTGGCTTGAAGGCTACGTTAACTTCAGCATCAGCGACATTTATAACGGCATCGAAAACTACGGTTAATCTTTACCTCATAAAGAATGGAGAATACTTATGGTTGCTTATGAAACAAAATTAGGTTCTGTTTGCATATCCAACAATTTTTTTGCCAAGCTCATTGGTCAAGCAGTTTCCTCCTGCTACGGTGTTTCAGGAATGGTTGCCAAGGGCGGTCAGCGCATCGTCAACATATTCAAGCGCGGCAAAATGATTGACAAAGGCATTATTGTTCACGGCGATATAGAAGCTATCAGTGTTGAGCTTCATATTGTTGTAGCATACGGTATAAATATCAACGCTATCGCCAACAGTATCGTTCACAACGTTAAGTATACTGTTAAAGAGGCTACCGGTATTGATGTTAAGAAGGTTACTGTTCACGTTGACGCGATGCAAACCTGATAATATCGCGCACAAATGATAAATCTGACTACAGATTAGGAGTGTTTATTATAATGATTAACGGTGATAAACTGCGCGACGCATATATATCGGGCGCAAACAATATAACAAACAACAAGCAAAGAATTGACGAATTGAACGTATTCCCCGTTCCTGACGGTGATACCGGTACCAATATGTCAATGACCATAAATAATGCCGTTAAGGAGCTTGCTCGTCTTAAGGGTGAGTCTGTTTCTAAAGTTGCTGATACTGCCGCATCTGCATTTTTGCGCGGTGCTAGAGGTAACTCAGGCGTTATTTTGTCTTTGCTTTTCAGAGGCTTTGCAAAAGGACTGAAGGGCAAAGAAACCATGAGTGGTAACGACCTTATCGAGTCCTTGGGCTTGGGCGTTGAGGCTGCATACAAGGCAGTTATGAAGCCCACCGAAGGCACCATTCTCACTGTTGCCCGTGTAGCTCACGAAAAGGCTAAAGAGTGCGCAGATGCCGACTTTATGAAGGTGTTTGACGTTGCTTTGGCAGGTGCTAAAGAAGCATTGGCTTCTACTCCCGAGCTGCTTCCCGTTCTTAAAAAAGCAGGCGTTGTTGACGCAGGCGGTCAAGGCTTTGTAACTGTTTTGGAAGGTATGCGCTCTGTTTTTGCAGACGGCGTTGTTATCGAGTCCACTGCAGCAACCACCAAAAAGACCACTGTAGTTGCACAAGAAAACTATAACGCTGCTGCAGAGTTTGAAACTGAAATCACCTTTACCTATTGCACTGAATTTATCGTTAAAAAAGCCAGCGACACCGATCCCAAGCTGCTTCGTGCATACCTTGAAACCATCGGTGACAGTTGTGTTGTAGTTGACGATGAGGATATTATAAAGGTTCACGTTCATACCGATCACCCCGGTAACGCTATCGAAAAGGGTCTTACCTTTGGTAGCCTTATCAATTTGAAGATTGAAAATATGCGTGACCAGCACGAAAGAGCAAAGCACGACAATGACCAAACCAAAGAGGTTAACACCGACAGCACAGGTGATTCATACTCACCCGTAAAGAAGGAAAAGCCTTATGGCTTCGTAAGTGTATGCGTTGGTGCAGGACTTGAAGAGTTATTTGGTGAGTTGGGTGTTGACAGCATCGTTAGCGGTGGTCAGACAATGAACCCCAGCACAGATGACATTTTAAATGCAATTCAAGCAGTTCCTGCCAAAACAGTTTTTGTGCTTCCTAATAACAAAAACATCATTATGGCAGCAGAGCAGGCAGTTCCCCTTGCCGACAGAGAGGTTAGAGT
>JAZNIT010000007.1:0-3132 GCA_045577615.1 Acutalibacteraceae bacterium | reverse complement strand
CAACTTTCTGTTCACAACAGAAGATACAATAATTTTCCTATGCGTCCTCTTAATTGGAAATCTCCTGCCGATTACATCAAGGCTTTTATCTCTAACGGCGAAGTTTTCTAATTTTGTAACACATCATTGACAAACCTACAATATGAAATAATCCTTACGGATTATGAAATTTTCTGCTATCCCAGAAAGTGAAATAAAATTCGCCTCTTAAACATTTGCAAAGCAAATATTTCATAGCGAAGCTATTTCATATTACTAAGTAATATTTCACTCGCCGCAAGACGAATTTCATTGAAAAAGCGACTTGTCGAAACAAGTCGCTTTTTCTGGTGCGAGCAGTGGGACTTGAACCCACACGTCGTGAAACACACGCCCCTCAAACGTGCCTGTCTGCCTATTCCAGCATGCTCGCATATTGTGCCGTTTTTTCAGACGGCAGGAGTATTATAACAAAGTGAATGTTGGATGTCAAGGGCTTTTTTTGATTTTTCCATAGTTTTTTTAATTACCGCCCTTTCGAGAGCAAAAAAAGTCCTTGACTCTATACCGTTAAATTGATATAATTACCTATGCTTGCTGGTGTGGCTCAATGGTAGAGCAGCGGTATCGTAAACCGCAGGTTGCAGGTTCGATCCCTGTCACCAGCTCCATCAAAAAGCCGAGTCTTATGACTTGGCTTTTTTCAATGAAATAAATCCTTGCGTATTTGTGAAATATACTACGTATATGAAATAGCTATGCTATGAAATACGCGCGGCGTATAAAGGATTTATTTTATTTCACATTTTGTCGCAGACTAAATATTTCACAATCTAAGATTATTTCATATTGCAAAGCAATATTTCATTCCATAATTACATAAATTTCTCCACCGTAAATTTCTTCTACATTTAAGAACTCAATGCAAGAATCCTGAACGAGCTTATCGAGAAAATTGTGGTATCAGAAAAAGAAATCATAAACGGTGAGAAATACCAATGCGTGCATATATACTACAAGTTCGTTGGGGTGATGAGTGTATAAAAATGTTAGAATTATAATATACCATATTTTAGGAGGAGTTCTATGACACAATTCAAATCGAAAAAGAAAATTATTAAAATAATTGTAATTGTTGCAATAGTTCTTGTGGCAGCAAACATTCTTTTAAATGGTATAAATTTAGTACCATTCAGATACAGAAATGTGCCTGTTTCTTTTTTAACTCCTGATTTAACATGGAACAGTAAGCCGAGTGATATTATATTAAAATATGATTTACCCGAAGATATAGGCGAAGTAAGTGACATAACAGGAGAACGTACTTTCGATTTCAAGTTTGTTTATGATGAAAAAGATATATCTTTATCAGCTTATAACAGAGGTACTCTCAATAGCGAAATTCACGATTACTATTTCATAATAGATTGCAAAACACCTGAAGACGCAAACAAGTACTTTGATGAATGTCATAAAAAGATGATGGATTTATATAAAAACGAGTCCGATTTTGAGTTTGAAGGCACAGAAACTGAAACTGATTATGAATTCAAAGATGGTTCACCCTGCTCTTATTCCTCTTCATATAAAAATGGGAAAGAAGAAATTCTGATTATAGACGATTACGGAAACGAAATTCCAGTTAAAGAAGCAGATAATGTTATACAAGTGAAAACAAAGGTAAACAACTATGATATGAGTAATACAGTAGGTGTCAACTGGTGGCTTTCTTATTCCGAAGGCGATTCTTCGGTTTATTTACAGGCTGAAATTATGTATTAAAACTATAATATTAAACCAACAAAAAGTTACCCTTAACTACAACCATAGGTTGCAGGTTCGATCCCTGTCACCAGCTCCAGTCGAGAGCCTCGACACGCATTTCGCGTAGTCGAGGCTCTTTTTTGCGTTTTATATCGAGTTAAAGTTCATTCTTTATGCGGTCAAAGGCAAAAATTCTCGTTATATTTTACAGGCTTTTTTGTTGGGTATTGAAAAATCCTCCCTGCAGAGTTATAGTATATAAGAGGTGAGTTTTATGGTTGGTATTTTGACTGAAGAAAATTTTATAAAAACCTTTTGGCAAGGCGCGGCTCACCGATGAGGAGATTGCTGTTGCCACCTGCCTTGTTAAGATGGATGAATACATTAAAACCGGCAAAGACTTTTATTCGGTCAGCAAAGGGGCTGTTGATGCCAAAACAGCATTTTTATTTCACTAATATAAAGAGGTTACATTATGTTTGATGCAAAAAAGGTTAAAAATCAGTGCGTTGAGTGGATAAGAGATTTCTTTGAAACTAACGGCAAGGGCTGTAATGCTGTTGTAGGTATTTCAGGCGGTAAGGACAGCTCGGTTGTAGCAGCGCTTTGCATTGAGGCTTTGGGTAAAGACCGCGTTATCGGTGTGCTTATGCCCCAGGGTGTGCAGCACGATATTGATATGGCTCAGCTGCTTGTTGACCATTTGGGTATCAAGCACTATATCGTTAACATTAAGGATGCAGTTGACGGCGTGCTTAACAGCCTGCCAAAGGATATTGAGGTTACACCTCAAACGGTTCAAAACATCCCTCCCCGTGTAAGAATGACCACTCTTTATGCAGTGTCCCAAAGCTGCAACGGCCGTGTGGCCAATACCTGCAATCTGTCGGAGGATTGGGTGGGTTACTCTACCCGCTACGGCGATTCGGTGGGCGATTTTTCTCCTATGTCCTTTTTGACGGTTACTGAGGTTAAGCAAATTGGTTATGAGCTTGGCCTGCCCAAGGAGTTGGTTGACAAGACTCCTATCGACGGCCTTTGCGGTAAAACCGACGAGGAAAACCTTGGCTTTACCTATGCCGAGCTTGACGTTTACATTCGCACAGGGGTTTGCAATAACCCCGAAACCAAAGCTCTCATTGATCGCAAGCACGCAGCAAACCTCTTTAAGTTGCAGCTTATGCCCTGCTTCAAGCCTGAGATATAATAGTTAATAAAAAAAGATGCACGATTTATAAATCGTGCATCTTTTTTGTAAACGAAAACCACGCGATAGTCGCGTGGTTCAAAAGAGGTTTACCGATGAACAAAAATTGCAGAAATCAAAGGCAAACGCAGAAAGCGCTTTATGTCCTGCCTCCCTCTGACGAGGGAGGTGGATTTTTGCGA
>JAZNIT010000006.1:0-21573 GCA_045577615.1 Acutalibacteraceae bacterium | reverse complement strand
ATGAATTAAAACATTACATAGATTACTACAACAACGAAAGAATTTCCTTAAAACTAAAAGGAATGAGCCCGGTACAATACCGAACTCATTCACTAACAATTTAATATTTAATTTTGTCTAAACTTTGGGGTTCACTTCATTTGACAGAGGGCTTTTTTATTTGGTCAACAGCTCGTAGGCTTCAAGATATTTGTTGCGGCGCTCAATGGCTTTGTCATCCACCTTGTCAAGGCGGGTTAAATCAGAGTTGTGAGTCAGGTCGGCAAGCTTGACAGCCTTTGCAATGGGATTGCCCTTGATGGCGCGCACATACTCCATATAGTCCACACCGTCACCGTGGGTAAGCAACCTCAGCGCGTCGATAACTTCGTCACCAAAGCCCATTTGAACTAAATCCTCAAAGGTATAGGTGCTGTCCTCAACCACATCGTGAAGCAGCGCGACTATGGTGGTTGCCTCGGTAGTCATGCTCTCGGCAAGATGAAAAGGGTGAAAGACGTAGGGCAGACCGCTTTTGTCCACCTGATCCTTGTGAGCATCAAAGCACAGCCTAAGGGCCGCCTTGGTTTTGTCAGTATAAATCATACAACCACTCCTTTAAATAGAGTATACCACCAACGGGAGCGGTTGTAAAGCCTCATATCAGATTGCACACAAGACTGATTATTCCACCTGCCACCGAAAGGGCAAGCAGCGCCCACAATCCGCGGCGGCTTATCCTTCGGCGGCGCTTGGGCAAAAAGCTTGGTTGTGCCGACAGCCCCTGAATAATGGCCTCGGCCTCGTTTTGCAGCTGTGTCTTGGTAAAATCGGGGGCGTCGGGGCGTACAAAAAATATTGCGCGCTCAAACATTTCACTTTTGCACTCGTTGATTTCCACAACTCTGCGGCTGACTCCTCTTAACATGGCACGGCCACCTCTCAATTCAATTTTTATATGGATATTTTGGGTGCGTTTTAGGTTTTTTATTCACTTTTTTACCGCTTTTTACTGCCGGTGTAATTTTTTTATAAATGTGTGCAAAAATATCACTAATATTACTATCTGTAATACCAACCGGTTAACATAATGGATTGTTGAAAACTCTGTGGAAAATGTGAAAAATCGGCTATATATGAAGGTTTTCACAATGTTGAAAGGTGAAAAAACCCCAAGTTTTCAAAAATTATGTATACGTGAAAGGCATTTTTAGGTTGAAAATTCACCGTTTTGTAATAATTACAACTTGTAATCTCTTGTTATATTTATAATTATCAAAAAGTGTGAAAAATGCTGTCATTTGGCTTTGTTTTGAATAATTTTGCCCCCTTTTGAAAAAAATAAGAGCACCATCAAATTTTAAGGAGAAAATTATGAAAAACAGCACCATAAAACTGCTTTCCGAAACCGAAAAAGCAGCCGCCTTTGGTCGCGACGGCACAATTTCGGTTATGCGTCGCGTCAAACAGCCTGAGCTGCGCCGCGAGCTTGACAGCATCCGCCGTGAATATGCTCAGGTTTGCAACAGCGCACGCAACACCTTGACTCAGCTTGGCCACCGCTCAGGCAAAAATCCCAAGACCATTAAGATGATGTGCCGCACTGCCATCGACAGTCAGCTTAACCGCAAGGGAGACCCTTCCAAGGCGGCAGGCATGATTATTCAGGGTTGCACCATGGGCAACGTCGAGCTGCTTAAGGCACTTCACGAAAACGCCTCTGCCGCTCCCTATGCCAAAGAGATTGCCCGCCGCGCCATTGCCCAACAGGAAATGGGCATCAAAATTATGAAGGGCTATTTGTAAACGTAAAAAGGAGTGGATTAACCACTCCTTTTTATTGTGTTTGTTTGCATAATATGGTATAATCTTCTTGGTGATAATTATGGAATTACCCCAACGCAAACCCACGCGATTGAAGAATTTTGATTACAACAGTAACGGATACTATTTTATTACGATTTGCACCCATAATAAAGATTGCATTTTTGGACGGGTTGTAGGGGACGGCGCCCACGACGTCCCGAAAACTCATTTATCAACCGAGGGGAAAGTTGTTGAAAAATATATTTTATCATCAAACACCATACCCGAAATCTCAATTGACAAATTTGTCATTATGCCTAACCACATTCATTTAATTATTGCCGTTGAAAATAACGGGACGTCGAAGGCGCCGTCCCCTACGAATAGCATAATTTCACACGCGGTTTCAACACTAAAGCGGTTCATCAATAAGGATTTGGGGCGAAATGTTTTTCAGCGCTCCTTTCACGACCATATAATCCGCAGTTATGAGGATTACCTGCAAATTTGGAATTATATTGACTCAAACCCATCAAAATGGCAAAACGATTGCTTCTATATAAAATAAAAAGACTCGTAAAGGGAGACACTTCATAAAGAAGTGTTCTCCCTTTTTTGTGCCTTTTTTTGTTTCAATTTATTATTACATTCTGCTCCACTTAACGCCTTGGGGGGTGTCCTCCAAAACGATGCCCATCTCTTTAAGCTGGTCGCGGATTTGGTCTGCCTTGGCAAAATCCTTGGCCTTGCGGGCGGCAGTACGCTGAGCGATAAGCTCCTCTACCTCTGCATCCAAATCGTCGGCCTTGTCAAGATTATAAACCAAGCCAAGCACTCCGCAAAGCTCGTCAAACAGTTGGAGGGCGGCGGTGCAATCCTCTTTGGTGGGGTTGCCGCCAAGCATAATGTTAATCTCTTTGGCAAGATTGAAGATGGCGGCGATGGCATCAGCGGTGTTAAGGTCATCCTCCATAGCGGTGATGAACTCATCCTTAAACTTGCCGAAATCAGCGGTAAGAGCGCCGCTTTCTGCACTGTCAAGACGGAAAACGAGGTTTTCGCGGCAGGTGTAGAGGCGGTCAAGAGCGTTTTGGCTCTGCTCCAAAATGTCGATTGAGTAGTTGATGGGGCTGCGATAGTGAGATGAAATCATCAAATATCTGATGGGCTCGTAGCCGTATTTCTCTGCCACCTCGCGCACAGTGAAGAAGTTGCCCAAGGATTTGCTCATCTTGCGGTTGTCAACGTTGATGTAGCCGTTGTGCATCCAATAATTAGCAAAGGGCTTGCCGCAAGCACATTCGGATTGGGCAATCTCGTTTTCGTGGTGGGGGAAAATCAAGTCCTGACCACCGCAGTGAATGTCAAGAGTATCGCCGATGTATTTTTGGCTCATTGCCGAGCATTCGATGTGCCAACCGGGACGGCCGTTGCCCCAAGGTGAGGGCCAGAAGGGCTCACCGGGCTTAACACCCTTCCACAAGGCGAAGTCCATAGGGTGCTCCTTAACCTCGGTAACGTCGATTCGGGCGCCTGCCTCCAAATCCTCAAGGGGCTGATGTGAAAGCTTGCCGTACTCCTCAAACTTAAGGGTGCGGAAGTAAACGTCGCCACCTGAAGCGTAGGCATAGCCGCGCTCGATAAGGGCGGTAATAAGGCTGATAATTTCGTTGATGTTTTCGGTTGCTCTGGGGTGGGTGGTGGCAGGGCGAATGTTCATACCCTTAACGTCGGTCCAGAACTCGTTGATGTAGCGCTCGGCAACCTCGGGCACGGTGATGCCCTCTTCATTTGCCTTCTTGATAAGCTTGTCGTCGATGTCGGTAAAGTTTTGAACAAAGTTTACCTCCATACCGCGCCACTCAAGGTAGCGGCGCAAAACGTCAAAAACGCACAAGGGACGGGCGTTGCCGATGTGGATAAAGTTGTACACGGTGGGGCCGCAAGCATAGATGCCTGCTTTGCCCGGCTGAACGGGCACAAACTCTTCTTTTTGACGGGTGAGTGTGTTAAAAATTTTCATAATCTATACCTCTTATTTATTTTCTAACTGATTGATTTTTTCGCGCAGACGGTCAACCTCGCCCTGCAAGCGATTAAGCTCTTGTGCTACGGGGTCGGTAAAGTGAATCTGGTCAAGCAGACCGATGCGCACACCGTCCTTTTTAACGATGCGAGCAGGCACGCCAACGGCAGTGCTGTTATCAGGCACCTCACTGAGCACCACGGCGCCCGAGGCAATGCGAGAGTTATCCCCCACGCGGAAGGGGCCGAGCACCTTGGCACCTGAGCCGATAAGCACGTTGTTGCCAATGGTGGGGTGACGCTTGCCCACATCCTTACCCGTACCGCCAAGGGTTACACCCTGATAGATGGTTACGTCGTCACCGATTTCGGCCGTTTCGCCGATAACCACCCCTGTGCCGTGGTCGATAAACAATCGGCGGCCGATGGTGGCACCGGGATGTATCTCGATGCCGTATTTACGGGATGCACGCTGTGAAATCATACGGGCGATAAGCTTGTGGCCGTGCTTATAAAACCAGTGGGCGTGGCGGTGCATACGCACAGCCTTGATACCGGGGTAGCACAGCAATATTTCAATAACCGAGCGAGCGGCAGGGTCCCTGTCGCGAACGGTTTGAATATCCTCTTTTAAGCGTTTGAACATATTATTCTCCTTACACAGAGCGGTAAAAAACAAAAAATCCGCCGTTTGCCCCACAGCAAACGACGGAGGCGGTGACTCAAAACCACCGCGGTTCCACTCCGAACTTATAACTTTAAGTGCCGATAACGGGGCAAAACGCACGGCTTTTACTATGCCCAAGGGCAGTTCCTGCCGCGTGCTGACGGGTGCATTCGCCAAGTCCGCACACAATGAGCCCTTTCAGCCGATGAAGCTCAATCTCTGACGGTGGGAGGATGGTTACTAATCCCGATAAACGCATTTGTACTATTATTATATACGCTGTTACTTAAAAAGTAAACCCTTTATTTTGTTTTAATAAAATGCTTATTTTGATAAACGTAAACCACGCCCGAAATAACAGCCATAAGGGTGGATACCAAAATAAGCGCGGTATAGGTGTAAACCATCATATCGCAAATGATAGCAGGCAAAATGCCAAAGCTGATAAACCACTCAAAGGCCATTGCGGTGATGATGGCCACCATCTGCAGCACGGTCTTAAGCTTGCCGTAGATGTTGGCAGCCACAACGGTGCCGCCACCTGCTGCCATAAGGCGCACAGAGGTGACGATAAACTCGCGAGTGAGCACGATAAAGTTAACCCACATAAGGATGTCAACCATTCCACCGTTAAAGCGCTCGCCCATTGAGCAGGCCATAAACCCTAAAAATGCAGCGGTGGTGAGCATCTTATCTGCAAGGGGGTCAAGAAACTTGCCCAAATCGGTAATAAGCCCATGTTTACGGGCAATTTTGCCGTCAAGCAGGTCGGTCAGCGAGGCGGCCACAAACACAAGGTTGGCCACAAGATAGTGATGAGGAAACTCCCACATCAGAAAGACCAAAAAGATGGGCACAAGAATTATGCGAAGCACTGTTAATTTGTTGGGTAAGTTCATCAGTTATTCTCCTATCATAGCACCGAGCAGGTCGTACTCGATTGTGTCGGTGATTTCTACCTTTACCATATCGCCGTCGGCAAGTCCCACACCGTCGGTACAGAAGAAAACCTTTGCATCGATTTCGGGGGCGTCGGCGGTTGTTCTGCCGAAATAGCACTTGATGTAATCGTCATAGCCTTCAACCAGCACCTCTTGCACGGTGCCCAGCTTTTTCTCGTTGTTTTCGGCAACGCGGCGTGACTGAATATCCATTATAATCTCGGCGCGGCGGAGCTTAACCTCGTCCTCTACCTGATTGGGCATAGCAGCGGCGAAGGTGCCCTCCTCTGCCGAGTAGGGGAAGCAGCCAAGTCGGTCAAATCCGATTTCGGTAACAAATTCGCACAGCTGGGTGAACTGCTCCTCACTTTCACCGGGGAAGCCGGTGATAAAGGTGGTGCGCAGAGTTATATCGGGCAGCTTTGCTCGGATTTTGCCGATGAGGGCCGTCAGACTGTCGCGGTCGCCCTGTCGGTTCATAGCCTTGAGCACATCTCCGTCACAGTGCTGCAGGGGGATATCAAGGTAGTTAAGCACCTTAGGCTGCTTTGCCATAGTGTCAAGCAGGCTGTCGGTAATCAAATCGGGGTAGGTATAAAGCATTCTTATCCAACGAATGCCATCTACCTCGCACAAGGCGTCGAGCAGCTGAGGCAAGCGAAGCTCGCCATACAAATCCTGCCCATATCGAGTGGTGTCCTGAGCCACGATAACCAGCTCTTTAACACCGCGAGAGGCTAGATTTTTAGCCTCGGCCACAATATCCTCCATCTTGCGGGAGCGGAAGCGGCCGCGGATTTTGGGGATGGTGCAATAGGTGCAGCAGTTGTCGCAACCGTCGGAAATACGCAAATAGGCGGTGTAACGGGGAGTGGTAAGCACGCGCTCACCCTCAAAGCAAAGGGTGGCATTGTCGCCGATTTTGCAATAGCCCTCGCCCTTATAGGCGGCCTCAACGGCAGCGCAGATGTCACTGTTCTCGCCGATGCCAAGCACCACGTCGATTTCGGGCAGCTCTGCCTTAACCTCTTCACCGAAGCGCTGAGCAAGACAGCCCGTAACAACGATACCCTTGATGCGTCCCTCACCCTTGAGGGCGCCCATTTCAAGTATATTCTCGATAGCCTCTTTTTTTGCATCGTCGATAAAGCCGCAGGTGTTGATAACCACCACATCGGCGCTTGACTCGTCATTGGTTATGTAATAGCCGCCATCGTGCAGACGACCAAGCATAAGCTCGGCATCCACCTGATTTTTCGGGCAGCCTAAGCTAATCATTCCAACCTTGCAGGACATTTTTTTACCTCTTAATCTTCATAATTAATATCGTCGGCATCGGCATACCTGGCCACAGCCGACCGAATGTCGCCAAAGCCAAAGCCCTTGCGAGCAAGGGCGGCAACCACTCGCTGGATTTCTTTGCGGTCGCCTGATGAAAGGCGTGCCGCATATTTCTTTTTAATAATCTCGTCAAGCTGCTCAGCAGGGTCTGACTCAGCCTGACTGACCGCATCGGCGGCAATATCACGAGGCACACCCTTCTGCACAAGGCGGCGCACCGCCTCTCTGTCAGAGATGCCCCGCTCGCTCATAAGTGAGGCCAGACGGGTGGCGTAGCGCTCGTCGTCAATCAATCCGATTTGGGCGCAGTAGGATGCGGCGTCGTTGGCGGCAAAATCGCCGTAAAGTCGGCGCAGCTTGTCATACATACCCTTTTGGGTGTAGTCGCGGCTGTCAAGCAGCCACAAGGCGCGGCTGCGAGCACGACGGCAGGCAGAGGTCTGCACAAGCCTTGCAAGGTACTCTTCATCCACCGAGTCCCCTGCCTTCAACCCCTCACTTTCACAAAGGGTGCGGTCGATAAGCAGGCCGCCATCTTCACTTAACTCGCCGAATTCGGCGGTATAATCTTCAAAAAACAGAGCGTTAACCTTGCCTCTTCTGATGGCAATCCGTTTAATTTTCATCAGTCAACGTCTACGTCAAGGTTAACTCTTGACTTTACCTTGGGCACAGGTGCCTCGGGCATATCGGCAGCAGGCAATACCTCAACGGGAGCCTCGGCCACAGCCTCACCCTCGTTAGTCTTAAGTGCGGCAAGCACCTTTGCCTCAATCTCTTCGGCAAGCTCCTTGTTGGTTTCGATTACGCGCTTGGCGTTATCGCGACCTTGAGCAAGACGCTCCTCGTTATAGCTGAACCAGGCGCCGCTCTTTTTGATAATGCCAAAGTCAACGGCCAAATCGACGATTTCGCCTGATTTAGAGATGCCCTTGCCATACATAATATCAAATTCTGCAGTCTTGAAGGGAGGTGCAACCTTGTTTTTAACAACCTTTGCACGGGTATGTGAACCAACCATCTCGTTGCCCGATTTGATGGTTTCTGCCTTGCGGATGTCGATGCGAACAGAGGCATAGAACTTAAGTGCACGGCCACCGGGAGTAACCTCGGGATTGCCATACATAACGCCTACCTTTTCACGCAGCTGGTTGATAAAGATAACAACGCAGTTGCTCTTTGAAATAGCAGAGGTAAGCTTGCGCAATGCGGCTGACATCAGTCGAGCCTGCACACCAACGTGGGAGTCACCCATATCGCCCTCAATTTCGGCGCGGGTTACAAGTGCTGCAACCGAGTCAACAACCACAACGTCAAGAGCGCCTGAGCGCACCAGCGCTTCGGCAATTTCAAGAGCCTGCTCACCGGTGTCGGGCTGTGATACAAGCAGTGAGTCAATATCTACGCCCAAATTCTTGGCATAGATGGGGTCAAGGGCGTGCTCTACGTCGATGTATGCTGCCTCGCCGCCCTTCTTTTGAGCCTCGGCAACAACGTGCAGGGCAATGGTGGTTTTACCTGATGATTCAGGTCCGTAAATCTCAACAATTCTGCCCTTGGGCACACCGCCGATACCGAGAGCCACGTCAAGGCCCAAAGAGCCGGTAGAGATGGCTTCAACGTTCATTGCGGTATTTTCGCCCAGCTTCATAACCGAGCCTTTACCGTATTTCTTTTCAATTTGAGCCAGAGCAGTTGCCAAGGCCTCGCTTTTTGCTTTGTCTGCTGAAAGAACTTTTTTGTCTGCCATATTTATCACTCCGTTTAAAATTTTATAAGTTTATAATAAACAGGTTTGTGTACCAAAAATAACCCTGTCATTGCCGCCGTAGTCTTTAAAAAGTCGGGTTTCAAGCCCTGCGTTTTGTAATATCTCCGCCACGCTCACCCCTTGGTCAAAGCCAATCTCTACCCCAAGGGCACCCCCCTCGTTAAGAAGGGGCAGCCACTCCTCTGCAATGGCGCGGTAGAAGGTCAGCCCGTCCTCACCGCCGAAAAGCGCGGTGGTCGGCTCTGCCTTAACCTCTGCCGACAGCTCGGTCATTGCCTTGCCGTCGATGTAGGGTGGATTGGAGAGAATAAGGTCGAATTTGCCCCACTCCTTTTGGTCGGGGGCTTGCAGCACGTCGGCTCTGCGCAAGGCAACCTCTACCCCATTTAGGGCGACGTTGCGCTCAAGATATGCCGCCGCCTCGTCATAAAGCTCCACCGCGGTAACGTCCGCTTCGGGGCGGTGCTTTTTGATAGCGATGGGTATGCAGCCGCTGCCCGAGCAAAGGTCAAGCACCCGTGGGGATGGCTTATCTTTAATAAACTCAAGGGCTTTTTCAACAAGCACCTCGGTGTCGGGTCGGGGAATGAGCACCCCTTTGCCCACGTAAAAGGGCAGGCCGTAAAACTCCCACTCACCAAGTATATACTGGGTGGGCTCGCCGCTGATGCGCCGCTGTGTAAGCGGTGCAATCAGACCCTCGTCAACCTCTCGGTCAGATGCAAGGGGGATGGAGCCAAAGGGGATGCCGTATGCCTTTTCGATAAGCAGGTCGGCATCAAAATCGGGGGTGTCGCATACTTGACTCAGCCCCTCAATTATCTGTTGGCGCAGGTGACTCAGTTTCAACCGCTTCCTCCTTTTGAGGCAAAACCGCCTCGAGAGATGCGATGGCAATTTCAATCATATCGTCCTCAGGCTCTTTGGTAGAGATGTGCTGAAGCCACACACCGGGAGCCGAAACAATTCGTGTAAGGATGTTGTCGTGCTTGCCGCAAAAACGGATAACCTCGTAGCCTAAGCCGCAAATAAGGGGCATAAGCAGCAGGCGAATCAAAGACCAAACAAGTCCGTAATTTTGAGCAAGCCACTGCACACCGGGAATAAAGGTGAGCAGCAAAAAACTCACAAGCACCGACACGATAAGCATTACAATCATAAATGAGGTGCCGCAGCGGGGATGGAAACGGCTTTGTTTTTTAACGTTTTCAACCGTCAGCTCAAGGCCCTTTTCAAAGCAAAAGATGGTCTTGTGCTCGGCGCCGTGATACATAAACACACGCTTAATATCCTTCATAAATGAAACGGCAAACATATATCCCACAAAAATCAGAATTTTTATGCCGCCCTCAAAAAGCGCACGGTAGGGGGTTATATCAACGTCGACAAGTCGGTTGATAAGGTTGAAGGCGTGGGTGGGAAGCACAAAGAAGAGCAGCACTGCAAGGCCGATGCCAAACACCATTGCAACAACGCTGATAACAGTGGCAAGTATGCCCTGCTTTTCTTCTTTTTGCTCGGTGGGTTCGTCGGCCACTTCTTGCTCAGGTTGGTGGGATACATCCTCATCCGTATTTTTCTTTTCGTCCTCTTCAAGGTCCATCATACCCGACAAATCGGCCGAGCGCATAAGGGCCTTGTAGCCGTGAATCATCGACTCTACCAAAGCCACCGCACCGCGAATTACGGGCAGCGCCCAAAACTTGTTGCGCTTGGTGATTGAGTTAAACTCAACCTCTTCAAGTGTAATGCCGCCCTGGGGGTTACGTACGGCCATCATCGTTTTTTCGGGGCCGCGCATCATAATGCCCTCAATAAGCGCCTGACCGCCGATTGAGGTATATTTGTTTTTGCAGCAGTTATCCTTTTTACCCATGGCTATCCTCCTTAATAAAGGTTGAGGCTTCTGCCTCTTCCGTTATATCTGCGGTATGGGCGGTGGGCAAGGTTACGGTTACGGTAGTGCCCTCGCCTTGCGCCGATTGAACGCTCAATATACCGTTGTGATAACGGATTATCTCATCCGCCACAGCCAGACCGATGCCTGAGCCGTGAACGTTTTGATTGGCTTTATAAAACTTTTCTTTAACCTTGTCTACGTCCTCGGGTGCGATGCCCACACCTGTATCAGCTACGCTGACGGTCACACAGTTGTCGTTGTTAGTGACCACCACGTTGATGGTGCCCCCATCCTTGTTATACTTGACGGCGTTGTCAAGCACGTTAACAAAAACCTGCATAAGTCGGTGGGCGTCACCTATAACGTAAACAATGCTGTCGGGCTCGGTATAGGTAAGGGTGAGCCCTGCCCGACGAGCCGCCTCTTCATAAATGCAGACCGCCTCGCCAAGCTCGGCAAGCAAATCCACACGCTCGGTTTTATAGGTCATTCTGCCCGACTGCATACGGGAAAAGTCAAGCAGCTCCTCAACCAACCCCGAAAGACGCTCGGTTTCACTTAAAATAACGTTTATACCCTTTTCGACCAGCTCGCTGTCGGTGTGAACAGAACCCTTTACCGTTTCGCCCCAACCCCTGATAGCGGTGAGGGGGGTGCGTAGCTCGTGAGATACCGAGGATATAAATTCGTTTTTCATTTTTTCGGCCGATTGCAGCTCGTCAGCCATATAGTTGATGGTGTGACACAGCTCGCCGATTTCGTTAAGCTCGTTAACCTTGATGCGGTTTTTAAGATCACCGCCTGCAATTCTGTGAGCGACGGTATTAATCTCTTGAATAGGTTTAACGATGCTTTGGGCATAGATTTTGCTCAATATGATAGAAAAAATCAGCACGGCCACGCTGCCCAATATTACCGTAAGGTTGGTAATAAGCAAGTGGCTGTCCACCCGTTCAAGAGAGGTAATACAGCGCACGCTGCCCAAGGCCTCGCCGTAGTTGCCGAAAATGTTGGCGGTGGCGGCCATAACCCTTTCCCCCGTTGTCAGGTTGCCAATCCACGTGGTGACGGTGCTGCCCTCGGGCTTTTTGCTGCCGTAGCTTTCACCTTGCGGCAGGAAGCCGCCACTTGAAACAAGCACGTTGCCATCTTTATCGCAAAACTGCACCTCAACCTGAGATTTAAAGGGAAACTCCTCGGCTAACTTATGCACCTGGCGGTCAAACTCGGTGCCGTTGTTGGCCTGCACTCGGTCATAAGACATGGCAATGGTGCCAACGTAATCGGTTACTTTACTGTAATAAGAGGTGCGCAGGGTGACTGCCACAGTAACAGTGAGGGCAAACAAAACAACGCCAACAATTACAACCACGTTAAGCATCAGTCTTGCACTTATGCTTGTGTGGCGCTTGACGCGCCTCGTGCGGTTTGCTACCATAACCTGCTCCCCCTTTCGTAAAATTAAACTTTAATTATTGCTCGGTGCGCCACTTATAGCCTCGGCCCCATACGGTTACAAGGTGCTGAGGATTGCTGGGCTCCTTTTCAATTTTCATACGCAAACGGCGGATGTTAACGTCAACAATCTTTTCTTCGCCCACGTATGAGTCGCCCCAAACACGCTTTAAAATGTCGGTACGGTCAAGAGCGGTGTCGGGATTGGTGAAGAAATATTCAACAATCTGAAACTCAACCTGAGTAAGTTCAATATTCTCTCCCTGCCTTACAAGTGAGCGGCGACGTGTGTTGAGCACAAAGTCCCCAAGCACAATCTCCTCTGCAGGCTTTTGAGACATACTTGCGCCTGCCATAAGCTCAACGCGGCGGTAGAGAGAATCCGCACGGGCCACAAGCTCAGAGGGGCTGAAGGGCTTGGTGACGTAGTCGTCGGCGCCCATCATAAGTCCGCTGACCTTATCCATCTCCTGAGTGCGGGCGGTGAGCATTATAATGCCCATAGTGCCCGACAGAGCGCGAAGCTCCTTGCACAAAGTCAGGCCGTCCATACCCGGCATAGTAATATCAAGCAGAGCAATGTCAAATCGTCCGCCCGCCTCGTTAAAAATCTCAAGGGCCTCCTCACCCGAGGCGGCTTCAACCGTCTGATAGCCTGCGCGGTTAAGGTTGATAACCACAAACTCGCGAATGGCCTGCTCATCTTCAACAACTAAAATCTTTTTCACTCTCTTACCCCCTTGCCGAAGCAATCAACGGCTTCTTCTTTATCAATGGCATAGTCGCCCTCGGTCATAATAATTCGGGCGGCCCACACCTGAGTATCATTTCGCATAAGCTCAATCAGCTGGTCGTCGTCCAGCTCGTCATATTCTGCGGCAGAGTAGCGCCTGATGCGCAAAAGCTCGCTTTGCGCCGCGCCCTGCTCATAGCTCCACAAGCGGTAGCTGTGCATAGACGTGTCTTTATCATAAATGAGGGTCACGTTATCGCGCCAACCGTCGGGAATGGCAAAATAGTAGCCGTCGTCATAGTTAAAGTCGGCAAGCAGCACGTCCTTGTGGTTGGTGCCGTCAAAGTTGCGCCACATAGTCAGATAGAGCCGCTCATCGGAATTCACACTGTCATAGCCGGGCAGCAGCTGTGCAAAGGGTACATCCATTGCTCCGTCGCCGTCTATATCGGTGCAAAGCAGGGTGTTAAAGCGCCTGGTAGACTGGGTTTCGCCAATATCCACATCATAGTAGCGGCTTATGGGCTTGCCCTTATCAAAATAAACCATATCGGTTATCATTGAGGCGGCACTCTTGGCACTGTCAATGAAAAGTGCAGGGCGGCAGTCGGTCAGCTTGCCAATCTGGAAGGCGGTCACGCTGCTTATATTGCCGTCAACCTCAACGGCGCCAAGCAGAGTGTTAAAATCGTTGCCCACGGAGTAAATCTGCACCTCGGCATTACGCTCGGCAGAGTTGACGTTAAGAATAACCAGCTGCTCGTGGCCCAAAGAGGCAAGGTCGCAAAACTCAAAGCGAGTATAATTTTCTTTCATTCGAGTGTACAGCTTGCCCTTGATGTAGGTGAACAGGCTGATTTGGTTGGCGGTAGAGGAGAAAAGCTCGGCGCCAACGGCAATTACGGGCACGCCGTCGGCCGAAAGGGGAGCAATCTCTACCTTATCGATGGCACTTGCACCTGTGGCGGTGTCGCAAACCGAAAGCCAGCCATCCTCCACACTGTCGATAATGTTAATATGAATATCGGCCACGCCGTCGGCATTGGCCACCGAATAGAAGGCCACCGCCTCGTCAACCTTGTCGCCGTCAAGATCGCTGCGAATAAAGGCTGTGTTGTTCTCGCCCGAGTGGGGGTAGTGCAGCTTTATGGAGCGGCCTGCATAGGCATAAAGGGCCTGCTGAATATCGTAAAGCTCACCCTGTGCGCGAGGCGCGGCAAGCAGATGCTCAATGGATTCTGAAGCGTCGCAGGAGGTAAGGCAAAAGGCTGCCGTCACCACTGCTAAAAGGGTGCAAAATATTCTTTTAAACATTGACGGTCACCTGCCTTAAAACAAAAATATGGCATAATGCGGGGATTATAACTAACCACTCTGCATTATACCACATAATTTGCAATTTGTACAGTTATTTTTGGCTTATTGCCTTGTAAATATCTGCTCTTTTAATGCCACTTTCGGCGGCGGCGCGTTTGGCGGCGGCAGTAGCCTGCATACCGTCGGCCACATAGCCCTGAGCAAGCCTTACAGCCTGCTCAAAAGAGAGGGCCTCGCGTTGCTCCTCCTTAGCTCCTTCAACGATAAGCACAAACTCTCCCTTGGGCTGATTTTGAGTGAAATATTCCACGCTTTGTGCAAGGGTTGTGCGCATAACGTTTTCGTGCAGCTTGGTCAGCTCCTTGACCACTGCGATGGGGCGGTCACCAAAGGCTGCCGCCATATCCGACAGGGTGGCAAGCAAGCGGTGGGGTGACTCGTAAAAAATGAGGGTGCGCTTTTCGGGTGCAAGCTTGGCAAGGGCTGCCCTGCGCTCGCTTTTGGCGGCACTCAAAAAACCCTCAAACGAAAAGCGGCGGCTGCTCATACCCGAAATGGCAAGAGCGGTTATAACTGCGCTTGGGCCGGGCACCGACATAACCTCTACCCCCGACTCTCTGCAAAGGCGCACCAAATCCTCACCCGGATCAGAGATGGCAGGCATACCTGCATCGGTAACAAGGGCACAGCTTTCTCCCGCCTGAAGTCTTTCAACGATTTTGGGGCCCATTGTTAAATAATTGTGCTCGTGATAGCTGACAAGAGGGGTGTGAATGTCAAATTTATTGAGCAGCTTAAGGGTAACGCGAGTATCCTCTGCAGCGATAAAATCGGCATTTGTAAGGGCTTCAATGCCGCGAGGGGACATATCCCCCAAATTGCCGATCGGCGTGCCCACAACGTATAAACAGCCCATCACAATTCCTCCATAAATTTATAGATTTCTTTCATTTTCGGTGAATATTGACCACCCTCGTCCTCAACTATAAGGGGCGGCTCAATAACCATTCCGCTGCAGCCGCTCCGCCTGCCCTCGCAAAGAATGAGCATTGGCGGCTCACCTGCACGTTGACAGACAAGCTGCAAGCGCTTAGGCTCAATACCTGCATTTCGCATGGCGCAAATCAAGTCACCAAGTCGGTCGGGGCGGTGGCAAACACACAGTCTGCCCGAGGGTTTAAGCAGCTTTGCGGCAGCCTTTGCCATATCATCAACGGTGCATTTTACCTCGTGTCTGGCAATGGCACGCCCCTCGTTGGGGCTGATAAGCCCGTCCTCAAGCCGCTTGTAGGGTGGGTTCATAGTCACCAGTGTGTATTGGCCGTGCATAGCCTTGTCAAGCTGACGAAGGTCGGCACATCTGACCTGAACACCGCTCAAATTATTGTGCAAAAGAGTAGCCTTAACAAGCTCTGCAGCATCAGGCTGAATATCCACCGCAGTAAGCCTTTTTGGTGGATTTTCGCGGCACCACAGCATAGGGATTATGCCGCAGCCCGTACCCAAATCGCAGGCAACATCGGTGGTGGCAGGGGCGGCAAAATGGGCAAGCAATACTGCGTCGGTGCCAAAATTATGCACCGAATTGGTATAGATTTCAATGCCCCTGCCGATAGGCTGAAGCTTTGTCTTTTCTTCCATTTTGCCCCTCCTTTTAGAAAAAAGCCCGCCCAAAAGGGCGGGCTTTAAGATTGCAATTAGTTGGTGATGGTCTTTTCGGTCTTGGCGTCGAAAAGGTGGATGAACTCGGTCTTGAAAGCGATAGAGATATCGTCGCCTGCACGAGTCAAGGTCTTGGGCTCAACGCGAGCGTTGATCATATAGCCCTCGCTGGACATATAGAGATAAGTCTCAGCACCCATCATTTCGGTTACGTCAACGTGAGCCTTAACGGTTGCTTCAGGATGTGCAGCAACGAAAGCGTCGTTGTCAGATACGTGCTCGGGACGGATACCCATGATAACGGGAGCTTCGCTGTCTGCATAAGGCTCAAGGCAACCCTTTGCATTCTTTTCTTCAGGAAGAAGAATGCGATACTTAACGCCCTTGCGGGTCTTGGTGTCCTCGGTGCCGTACTCGAAGAAGAAGTTGTCGCCATCCTTAATAACAACACCTTCGATGAAGTTCATCTGGGGAGAGCCGATGAAGCCTGCAACGAACTTGTTGCAGGGCTTGTCGTACAACTTGGTAGGAGTATCAACCTGCTGAATGAAACCGTCCTTCATAACAACGATACGGTCACCCATGGTCATAGCTTCGGTCTGGTCGTGGGTAACGTAGATGAAGGTGGTGCCGATTCTCTTATGAAGCTTAGCAAGCTCGGTACGCATTTGTGCACGAAGCTTGGCGTCCAAGTTTGAGAGAGGCTCGTCAAGCAAGAAAACCTTAGGCTCACGAACGATAGCACGGCCGAGAGCAACACGCTGACGCTGACCACCTGACAAAGCCTTGGGCTTACGGTCAAGCAAGTGCTCGATGTCGAGGATGCGAGCAGCCTCTTCAACGCGGCGCTTGATTTCGTCTTTAGCTGTCTTGCGGAGCTTAAGGCCGAATGCCATATTCTCGAAAACGGTCATATGGGGATAAAGTGCATAGTTCTGGAAAACCATGGCGATGTCGCGATCCTTAGGAGCAACGTCGTTAACCAACTTGCCGCCGATGTAAAGCTCACCGTCAGAGATTTCTTCAAGACCTGCGATCATACGCAAGGTGGTGGATTTACCGCAACCTGAAGGACCAACGAGAATGATAAACTCTTTGTCCTTGATTTCGAGGTTGAAGTCAGAAACGGCAACTACGTTGCCGGCGTATTTTTTGTAAATACTTTTAAGCTGAAGTTCTGCCATAATTAAATAAACCTCCTAAATATTATAAGGGTAACATAATACCCGTTTTTACCATGTTATTATACCAAAAGGCTCCCTTTTTTACTATTAACCAACCCTACAAACTTTTTTATCGCTTTTTATGTATTATAACCAACCATTTTTTTAGTTTGCAACAACTTGCCCAAAAATCCAACTCTTTGCTTGTTTAACAGAGTCAATTTGCCCTAATAGAGAGAAACCTGCTCATAAGCCACTATACGATTATCACAAAGCAGCACCCTTACTCCTTGGTTGGTTTTGCCCTTAAGGCGATAGCTCACCACCGTCACCCTTTGCCCAAAATAATCGGTTATGTCAAAACCTTTGCTTTTAAGGCTTTTTGCATAGTCACTCCACCCCGATTTGCCCTGCTCATCTATCACAAGTTCGGTGGAGCTGACGGGGGTTTCATCTATATCCAAGCCTCGGGCTTTAAGGTATTCTGCCCGAGCCGAGTGGGTGACGTACCGCTCACTTTGAGGGTATACTGTCACCCTTACAACGTCTGCAATAAGCAGGGCAACAATTATCGCCGCCGTTATAACTACCATCCTTTTAAGGGTAAGCCTTACTGTTAAAAACACCCTTCATCCCTCCTGCACCGTTTTTACAGTATTAATACTATTAACCAACTTGTCCGACTATGACAATTTACATTTTTTTACAGCAACGCCCTCTTTCGACAAAATCATCGGGGCGCCTCTGCTATCATATAGACAAAACGACGGTCATATAAATCAAAAGACGGCATCCGTCAAAAACGTGCCGACCCGTCGGCGGAAGGATGATTAAACAATGAACAAATTTTTACCCGAGGGTTTTGCCGCCGGCCAGACCCCCATCACCCTTGCCACCCTCAACGACGCTCTTGAAAAGGGCAAAATTTTAGAGGCAAAGGCAATTATGTGCGACAGCGAGCACAATCTTATTGTAGATTTAGGAGGCAATATAAAGGGCATTATTCCCCGTGACGAGGGGGCGCTGGGCATTGCCGAGGGGCAGGTGAGAGATATCGCCCTTATATCACGGGTTAACAAGCCCGTTTGCTTTACCGTTACCGATATTGTGTGCGAGGATGGCAGGGTGACGGCCACTCTTTCACGCCGCGAGGCTCAGCAAATATGCATAAACGACTATCTGTCCACCTTGACGGCAGGAGATATAATCCGCGCCCGTGTAACCCATCTTGAAAGCTTTGGCGCCTTTTGCGATGTGGGCTGCGGCATTGTGGCCCTTATGCCAATCGACGCTATTTCGGTGTCGAGAATATCCCACCCTGCCGACCGATTTGCCACGGGTGACGACATTTTTGCGGTGGTGCGCTCCGTTGACGAGCGCGGACGCATATCCCTCTCTCACCGCGAGCTGCTTGGCACCTGGCAAGAAAATGCCGACCGCTTTAAGCAAGGCCAAACGGTGTCAGGCATCATCAGAACGGTAGAGGATTACGGCATTTTTGTGGAACTTACACCCAATTTGGCAGGGCTTGCCGAGCTGCGGGAGGGTGTTTATCCCGGACAGCAGGCAAGTGTGTACATCAAGTCCATAATCCCCGAAAAAATGAAAATCAAGCTGATTATCATTGACTCCTTTGAGGCCGATTACGACCAGCCGCCTCTTGAATATTGTTTTCAGTCAAATCACATTGACAATTGGCAATATTCTCCTCTTTGCTCTCACAAGCAAATCGCCACTGCGTTTAGGGAGTTGTGACTAGGGACGAAATCGGTTTTGGAACCTAATTACAGCGGCTCCCTTTGAATAATCCGCCCCATCCTGCACAAAATATTATCACCGAAAAGGTGGTGATATAAATGGATAACAAGAATCAAACCAACAACCAGCAAACCAACAACCAGCAAAACAATAACCAGCAAAACAACGGCCAGAACAAGAAAAATCAGCAAGGCCAGAACAAGAAGAACAACAATATCTGATAATTTAAGTCGCAGGCGCAGCAACGCGTCTGCGATTTTTTTAATAAAAATTGCACCCTAACTTTGTTGAATTTTTTATCTTTTATTTTACCCTGCAATGTGATAATATATTAATGTATAAAAAATGAGGTGATTTTTATGGCCGTAATTATCCTTATGGTATGGCTTTATTTTGTTATTGCATTTATTCTCGTGCGTATGCTGTTTCCCGAATTTACGGTTAAACGCCGCAGCAAGGGTGAGATAAAGGGTGTGCGCGTTTATAACGAGCGCGGCTATGACCTGCGAGGCTTTTCTCCCTTGGGCTACCACCGCAACGGCACCAAATACGACGACGAGGGCTACGATAAAAACGGGCTTGACAAAAACGGCAATCCCCGTCCGGGTCCCGAGGTTGACAACGATATAGCCCGTCAGATTACCCTGCCCATCGCCTCCCGCAAAAGGATTGCGGCGGCCGTGCTTGTACCTCTGGCGGTGATTATGATTGTCATTCCCACCATCTATTTTACCATGTTTGACAGCTGCCTTTTCGGCCACAAGCCGCTCAAAACCTTTTGCGAACGACCCATCTTTTGTACCAAGTGCGAGCAAGAGGTAGCGCCTGCCACAGGACACACCTGGATAGTTGACAAAAAAACGGGTAAAGAGGTTTGCTCTTTCTGCCGCGCCGAGCGCTCCAACGTTGAATAAGGAAGGTTAAAAAATGAAACCCGTTTTGTTGAAAATTCTGGCCTTTACCCTTTGCCTTAGTATGCTTTTGCTTGCCTCCTGCGGCGGTGATTCCACCGACAACGGCAGCAGCGACACCTCTTCAAAGCCCTCTGCCAATAAAGAGGACAAGGTTGAAGAAAATTATGACCGCGTCGTTGTAGAGCACAAGTCGGCCCCCATCGCTCGCATTATGGTTATCAGCGACACCCACAACCGCAACGAAAAACTGACAAAGGCCATCTCCTCCACCTGGAGCTATGCTCAGACGCAGGAGTACAAGGGCTTTGACGGCATCATCGTCGTGGGCGACCTGACCGACAACGGCACCGATGAAGAGCTGACCTCCTTTAAATCAGCCTTTGACAGTGCCGTAAATGCGACCGGTCAAAAGATACCCCTTATCACATGTATGGGCAACCACGAATTCGGCAACAAAGAGCATTCTGCAGAGGAGAATGCAACCTATGTGGCCCGCTTTGAAAGAATTCTTGGCATCAAGGCCACCGACGAATATGACGTAAACGGCATAAAGATTCTGGCCCTCTCACCCTCCAACCACTCAGGTGACTATACCAAAGCCACCGGCTTTGCTATGGAAAAGTTCAAGACCTACGGTGAAACTCAGCAGTATTTCGTGCTTAAGCACTATCCCTTCACCGGCACCGTCTACGGCAGCGGTGACAAGGGGGATGCATCTACCCTCTACCAGTCAATATCAAAGCATACCAACGCAGTTGCCCTCTCAGGTCACTCACATTCACCCATCACCAATCTGCGCTCGGTTTATCAGCTTAAAAACGGCTTTTCTGCCTACAACTGCGGCAGTCTGACCAACACCCAGGCCCTTTACAGCGACGTTGAAGGCAGCGGCTATTATGCCTCAAATCAGTTCAGCATTTTCGAGATTTACGACGACAACGTAACCGACGTAAAGCTTTATGATATGAACACCGACAAGTTCATTGACACCACCTATCAAATCGGCGCACAGGTTAACAACACCCTGGATTATTTGAAAAAGGCTACCGACAGCCCCTTGTTTGCAGAGGGTCAAAAGGTAGATATCACCACCGTCGGCACCACCGCCGTTCAGGTCACCTTCCCCCAAGGCACCGACGATGACAAGGTGGAAAAATATCGCCTTGAGGTTGTGGATAAGGATGGCATTGTGGTTGCCAACTCTTACGTAACCTCGTACTTCTTTAACACCCAGCCCCCCGCAACCATTACCCATTCGGTCAGCGGGCTGAGAGAGAAAACCGAATATACCGCACAGGTTATCGCCGTTGACTTTTACGGCAACGAAAGCGCCCCCATCAAGAGTGAAAAGTTCACCACGGGCAGCTATCCCACAGGCCTGACCACCCTCACCGAGGGCAAGCTTTACTCCAACCTTGCCAAGTGGCAGGGTGCCATCACCAACGTCAGCAAAGAAAGCGGCTATTACATCTCAAGCCAGGGCTCAGGCCACTATCTGCAAATGAGCGACCCTGTGGAGATGAGCGACACCTGGATGGCATCGGTTGATTATTATCGCGCCACCTTCAACCTTTCCGATGACTTCAAATCCTTCAGCGCAATGCAAATCGGCCCCATCTCCCTTGGCGTTAAGCGCGGCTCCACCACCGATTATCTGTGCGTTTCCTACAACTATGATGCAACCAACGCCAACGCTTCTGCCTTTGACAGCGGCTATGTGATTGCCAAGGCCGAGATTTCATCCACCCTTGGCCAGACCAACACTCTGACCATGACCTATGAAAAGGGCGAAATCAAGGTGTATCGCGACGGCTCCTTGGCCATACACCTCACCGCCAATCAGGTTAAAGCCAAGTGCGGAACTCTGCCAAGCTTCGCCTCGTCCACGGTTGTGCTTCGCCTCAACGACACCTGGGTTGTGGATAAGGCAGGCGCAACCTTCGAAAACTTTACCCTTAAAAAATAATGAAAAAGTCGATGGGAAACCATCGACTTTTCTTTTTGTTGTAAACGAAAACCACGCGATAGTCGCGTGGTTCAAAAGAGGTTTACCGATGAACAAAAATTGCAGAAATCAAAGGCAAACGCAGAAAGCGCTTTATGTCCTGCCTCCCTCTGACGAGGGAGGTGGATTTTTGCGA
>JAZNIT010000005.1:0-32576 GCA_045577615.1 Acutalibacteraceae bacterium | reverse complement strand
AAAGACTTACAACCCGTTTACGGGTCGCCGATGACCGTTGCGTGGCTGGCAGGCCAATAAAAAGCGCACTTGTGCGCCGCCAGTAGTATTAGGGCTATGCCCGAAAATGAAATACCCCCCGTTATACGGGGGGTATTTATTGCTTGTAAAGTATAATGTTTTCCAATCTTTTAATTTCGTCGCATTCCAACGAGTTAAGCAGAGTAACAGTGCCCTTTTCCTCGCTGTCGTTAAGCAACCCTGCCTTCGCCAGCAGATTGCGCGTGTGACGGGCAGTGCCTTCGCCACCGTCAAAAATGGCAACCTCCTGCCCCCATGATTTTGCAATCTGTTTCTTAGCCAGGGGATAGTGTGTGCAGCCCAAAACGATAGAGTCAATCTTACTCTTGTCAAAAGGCGCGAATAAACGCTCTAAATACTCCTCAATCACTCCGCCATCAAAGTTCCCCTGCTCAATAAGTTCAGGCAATCCGGGGCAAGGCAGAGGGATAATATGGGCATTATCGGTGTAACGGCTCATCAGTGATAAGAATTTGTCCTGCTGAAGGGTGAGGGGAGTGGCCATAACCAACACCGTAGGGTTATCCTTGGCAAGACATGCAGGCTTGAGCGCAGGCTCAATGCCCACGATAATGCGGTCGGCATACTGACTGCGCAAAACGGGCGCACCAACTGCTGTGGCGGTGTTGCAGGCAATAACAAGTGCCTTGATACCCATATCGTACAGCTTGTTGGCATTGCCCACGGTCAGCTCAATAACCTTTTCCACACCTTTGGTGCCATAGGGATTGTTGGCCGAATCGCCGTAATATATATAATTTTCGTTAGGCATAATTTTCATCAGCTCGCGCAAAACGCTCAGTCCGCCAAGACCTGAATCAATAATGCCAATCGGCAAATTGCTGCTCATAAAAGCCCTCTTTTTAGTGTGATGGGTTAACCAAAAGCACGCCTTTGGTTAACTGATAAATTCAGTATAATACAAGACGTGCTTAATATCAATGGTTAATGTTAGTTTTTGCTGTAAATAACGGTAACGTCGGGATGAATCTGCAGCAAGGATGCAGGAACCTCGGGAGTAATTTTGCCCTTCATAGCCTTCATAAGGATGTCGTATTTAGCGGCGCCGTTGGCAATAAGCAAAATCTTCTTTGACTGCATAATGCCTGCCATACCCATGGTAACAGCCTTGCGGGGCACCATATCCTTGCTTTCAAAGAAGCGAGCGTTGGCCTCAATGGTAGAGGGGTCAAGTTCAACCGAGTGGGTTTCGGCAGTAAAGCAGTCGTCGGGCTCGTTAAAGCCGATGTGACCGTCAAGACCGATTCCCAAAAGCTGAATATCGCTGCCGCCAAAATCCTGCAAGCGCTTGTCGTAAGCGGCGCATTCGGCGTCGATGTCAGCAGCCAGACCGTTGGGAACATAGGTATTAGCCTTGTCAATGTTAACGTGATTGAACAGATTGTCGTTCATAAAGTAGCGGTAGCTTTGCTCGTGGGTGCCGTCAAGGCCAAGATACTCGTCAAGGTTGACCGAGGTAACGTTGGCAAAATCAAGCTTGCCTGCTTTATTCATTTCAACAAGATTTTGATAAATGCCAACGGGGGATGAGCCGGTAGCAAGGCCCAAAACAGGCTTACTCTTGCTTTTAATTACGTCGGCAATAATATCAGCACCAAGTTTTGACAACTCGGCATAGGTTTCAACTTCAATGAACTTCATTAAAATCACTCCGTTATAAATATTTTTGGATTATATCTTTAACCTGCCCATCGACCTTTTCAAGCTCTGTGAGCAGTTTAAATTGATTACGGCAGCGCACAAGGTTGTGCTTATCGTATGCAATGCGGAAATAGGTGTCACCCTCAAGATAGTCGGGCAAAAATCTCATACCGCACTCAAAGGTCATCATTTTAGCGCCAACGGGCAGCATCAACAGCTCTTGCTCGGTCAATCCGCCGTTGCAGCCCTGAATATAGCCACGCACACAGGCTTCGTAAAGTTCCATATTAACCTGAACCTTATTAAGGTCGGCCTCATCCTCCTTGGCGGTGTTGGCGCCAAAGCGAATCATATCGCCAAAATCGTTGGCGGTGTAGCCGGGCATAATGGTGTCAAGGTCAATAACGCAAAGAGCCTCAAAGCCGTCCTTATCAAGCAAAATGTTGTTAAGCTTGGTGTCATTGTGGGTAACTCTGAGGGGTACGCCGCCATCCTGCAGGGCGTGGGTGAATTGCGCGCGGTCCATAGCGAATTGAATCAAATCCTCAACCTCAGCCGCGCGGCCGCACTTGTCGGCCTTGTAGGCGTTCATAAGGTTGGCGAAACGACGGGGTGTGTCGTGAAAATGAGCGATAGGCTCGCCCAACTGTTCAGCATCAAATCCTGCCAAAGTGCCCGAGAATTGACCGAATGCGCCGGCGGACTTTTCAAGGTCGTCGGCATTGCGTGGGGTGTCAAGGCAAACAGAATCAACCACAAACAGATATGCGCGCCATGCACTGCCGTTAACATCAGTGTAGTAAAGGTCGTTGGTGTCGGTGGGAATAATCTCCATAACCTCGCGCTTTACGTCACCGCTTCTTGCTGCAACCTGCTCACGCACGTAGTCGGTAACCAATTTGATATTGTTCATCAGCATTTCGGGGTCGGTGAAAATATCGGTGTTGATACGCTGAACTATGTAATCGGTATTAACATCGCCGTTAGTGGCAGTAACCTTAAAGGTATCGTTTATGTGACCGTTGCCGTATTTTTCATAAGCGGTGGCAATGCCATTAAACTTAAAATGATTAACAACCTCTTTGATTTGCAGACACAATTCGTTTCTATCCATTTTCGCACAGTTCCTTTAATTAAGCCGCTATTAAGTATTATAACCTAAAATGCCTTGTTATTCAAGTGTTTTGGTAATTAAATAACCTAAAAATTTACACTTGACTATTTTCAAGGCTTATGCAATAATTGTATTGCGAACGAATTCAAATGTAAATCCACATAAATGCAATTTTTCTTTGAAAACAGACAAAGAGGTGAAGGTATGGAAAATTGGCTGCCTTGTCACATAAATAAGCAAATAAACATAACATCGCTGTATACAGCCTTTGTTCAGCAATACGGCTATGATTTTAATTTTGTTGGCGAAACCCATAATTTCTGGGAAATTTCGTGTGTTCTTGACGGTACCGTATGCGTCGCCTCCGACAGCAATATATTTTCCGTCACTGCAGGTCACGCTATCGTTCACCGCCCCATGACCTTTCACCGTCTTTGGGCAGGCGAGGGCGAGCCACCCAAGCTTGCCACCATCTCTTTCGATGCCGAGATGAATATGGATATTACCGACTGTGTCTACGAGCTTGAACAAGAGAATATAAACGAAGTTCAGGATATTATAGCTCACATTCAGAACGAGTTTGAAAACAACGGCATTGCCGTGCAAAAGCAAAAATCACGTATGGCACAAATCACCGTCAACCGACTTGAAAACCTGATGATGTCCATACTGCCCAACCGCGCCTCGGGTGAGAGCATACGCTCATCGGCAGCAGGCGTGCGCAAATATACCGAGATTGTGCGCTGCCTTACCGACAATATCGACGGCAACCTTACGATTGACGATATTGCCCATATGTGCAGTATGAGCCCTTCCAGCGTCAAGCAAACCTTCAGACAGTTTACGGGAATGGGTGTTGTGCAGTTCTATCGCCGTATGAAGATGGATAGAGCCATCTCAATGCTAAGGCAGGGCCTTAGTGTCAAAGAGATTTCACAAAGGCTGGGTTATTCCGATTCCAACTATTTCTCCACCGTATTTAAACGGGTTATCGGCGTAAGCCCCACCAACTACCTTTCCAAAATGCAAGGCAAAGAAAAGGATACCTTAAGATAAAATAAAGAGCAGCGGTGACAGTTATTACCGCTGCTCTTTTTATTTGACAAAAAGAAAACAGCCGCCATAAGCGACTGTTTGTTGTGTCGGCACCGACCTATTTTCCCGGGACGTCACCATCCAAGTATTTTCGGCGTTCGTGAGCTTAACTTCTGTGTTCGGGATGGGAACAGGTGGACCCTCACGGCAATAAGCACCGACTCAGAACACGCATTATATTAACACAGTATATTGGGTTTGTCAAGCATTATTTTTTAATTTTTTAAAAAATTTTTTATTCTTCCAAAACCGAAATAATTTCATTGACCAAATCAGCCATTTTTAAGCCTCTGCCTTCAAGCAAAACAGGGTCAAATTCCCTGATTACCGACTCTTTAAAGCGCACCGTAAAATCAGCAGCGCGGCCCTTTGGACAAAGGATTACGTCAGGCTTTGCCTTGATGATTTTTTCATCACTTCCGCCAATCAGCTTGTCAATTCCCGCAAAGCCAACAAGGGTAGCAGCAATGCAGTCTGACTCCAGCGTGCGCTTGTCATCAACAAAAACAGCTGCTTTAACAGAAATGCTGTGACTGTTGCTTGCCGATTTTATTTTGCCGTCAATGTTGGTAAAGGTGTTAGCGGCATTTCTCACACCGGTTATCTCGCCGCTTATAAGCACGGCAATGTCGTTGTATAAAGCGCTCAGCTCAATGTAATCCGTAGCGCTCTTAACCTTTGCCACCTTAATTTTAGCGTTGGTGAGAATCTCAATATCGCCTTTATAAGCAAGACCGCTCACAAAAACCAAGTCGGGCTTAGCCTTTTTGATAGCCTCAATGTCAGGCATAGCAGAGGTGCCGTAGCGCTTGATTTCCTTATCAATATCGCAGTTGTCCGACACACCCACAAGCTGAGCCTCATTGCCCAAAGCAAGGATTATATCAGTTACCTCGGGGGATAAAGAAATTATAGTCTGGGGGCATTTGCTAAGCTCAATATCAAAAGCGGCGGCAGGATAGTCGGTATGGGGTGCAGAGCCTGCATCGTCGGTATTGGCCGAGCAACCGCATAATATAAGCATAACAAGCAGCAATGAAAACAGTTTTTTCATAAAGTTACTCCGATTCGGATTGATTCTTTTTTAACCTTTTGCGCAGGGATTTTTTAGGTTTCTCGTGAACAGCGGGCAAAACGTATTTTTCAATGCGCTCATCCCACTCGCTTTCGGTGGTAACCTCGCCGTCGACCGAGGGATAGGTAGCAATAATCTTTTCAACCAACTTGTTGAAGGTGCGATTAAAAATAATCTTGTCAGCAATTATACTTGCCATCATATAGATGGCGGGCACAAGAGCCAACACCGTTGCAGGGATAAAAAGATATGCCGAGGTGAGACGGCTTGAGTCGTGCACAACGCCTTCGGTCCAAAGGGTTGTGTTGGACAAATAAAACACCGCAAAGGCCAGGGTAACAACCGAAAAAGCGAAATGCTTTTTAAAGAACAGCAGCACCAAATAGAGCACAACCAATGCCAATATGATGGAGGCATTGCGTGCATCGGTCACCAAGGCGTTGTTATCAGCCGCCACAATCCAAAAGCCCATGGTCTGCGCGGCAAATATAATCAGATTATAAATGCCCACAATCCAAGCCATAACGGTGGCAATTTTAAAGAAAGAGCCTTCCTTGTGCAGCCATTTTTCAGAAAAATCAGAACGGTAAAACTTAATTTCGTTCAAGGTTTTTTCTTTAAGCATCAATTCACTTTTTTTAGAAAAGTTGTTTTTCATATCTATGTCCTTAAAAAATCAAATATAACTTTACTATAAAGGGTATTTAGGTCGAGGCAGAGTATTCTCCGCCTCGACCATAATTTTATAAAGCGATTAAATTATGCCTTTGCGCTAATCTTCCAAACGCCGCGGCAGCCACAGTTGGTCCAAACCTCATTGTACTTGCGGTTGAACAATATGTAGCCGGGCTTCTTACCACCGTCGGGGCCAACGCTTCCGTCGTTAGGCTCACGGCAGAGGTTAACCCAGGTCTTACCGCCATCGGTGGTGCGAACAACACCAACCTGATTGCATCTTGCGGTAGAGGGCATTGAGATGTAAATATTGCCGTTTCTGGGGTCAACATCAAAGTGAGAACCGCCACCAAAGCTGTTCCTCATAACAAAATCCATCTTCTTGGTTGACTCGTTATAGGTATAGATAGAGCCGCCACTAAGAGCAAGAACACGCTTGTTGCACTCGTCGTACTTAATGTCGGCAAGGCCATCCAGCATACGAAGTTTCTCCCAGGTCTTACCACCGTCGGTGGATCTTACAAGGGCGAAAGAGCCGTTCTTGCCATAAAGAACACCGTCGTTAGAGCAGGTGTATACACCGGTGCAGCCTTCCATCTTGGTCCAGGTTTCACCTGCGTCCTCACTGCGCCATTCACCGAGGAAGACAACATTCTTGTTGCCAACAAGGCCACAGCCGATCTTAGCACCGGTAACAACGTAATCGGTTTTGTTAAGTGTAGTTCCGCCATCAGACATAATAACAATGTAGAACTTACTCTTATCCTGAGTGGTGATTACAGCACACTTGTCATCGCTGATGGGATAGCCGCCGTATGAGTAGCCGCCCCAAGAGTTGCCTGAGCAGGGGGTATAAACCCAGGTCTTACCGCCGTCAGTAGAGAATGCACCGTTGTAGTCTTGGTTAGAGCAGAATACAAGGTCATTGTTGTTAACGTTCATATAGATGCCGGTGGTGCAAGAGCCGTTGTAACCGCTACCTGACCACTTAAAGTTCTTAGCACCGTCGGTAGAGCGCATAACCATGTCACCGCCGGTAGAGATGCAAACGTTCTCATTCTTGGGATGCCATGCAAAAACGGTCTGACGAATGTTGTAGGGGATAAGAGACATAGAAGCGTCGGTGCTGCTTTGTTTCCAGCTCTTACCGCCATCCTCTGAATAGTAAATTTTGCTGGAGTAGCTGCCGTTATCGGACAAGTGGTCATCCTGAAGAACCATCTTGTTGGGGTTGGCAGGGCTTACGTTAACACGAGCGGGGTATCTTGTGGGATAGCCTGACTCGTTAACCTTGGTGAAGGAGTCACCGCCGTTGGTAGAAACATAGAAGCCTTCCTTAGCAGAAATGTAAACGTTGTTGGGCTTGGTGTTAACAACGCTCATACCGTAGCAAGCGCCCTCGAGCATCTTGCTGAAGGTTTTACCGCCGTCCTTAGAACGGATAGCGCCGTTTTCGTTAGCGATATAAATCCAACCCTTTTCGGGGTGAACATAAATGATGCCGTTGCCGATAGCCTTGTCCTTGTTGATTTCCTTCCAAGTTTCGCCACCGTCGGTTGACTTGAACAATGCGGGGGGCAAATAGCTGTCGCCGGTCTTCTTTGACTCGCGAACATAGTAAACGGTGGTGCAATAGCCCAACTTGGAGTCGTAGCTTGACTTGTCATAAGCAATCTGATGACGGAAGTCGCGGTGACCTTGAACCTTCTGGGGGTTAACATGCTTCCAGTTCTCGCCGCCGTCGGTTGACAAATAGAGGCCGTGAGTTTCGCTGGGAGAAGAGTCAACGCCAACACAAAGCACGCGGTTGATGTTCATGGGGTCAACCTCAGCACCTGAAGATGCACTTGCGGTGATACCGATGGTGCAGGGCTCCCAGGTGATACCGCCGTCTTTAGAGCGGTACATACCGCCAACATCGATACCAAGGAAAGCCAAAGAGCCATCGATTTGGTCGAATGAAATGTAGGTGGGCCACTGGCTGCCTTCACCGCCCATAACACCGGCAGCAGCCTGCTGCTTGGTGGTAAAAGGAACAGCTACCCAAGGGGTTTCAAGGGTGGGGTGAGGTCCCTTGTTAACAACCCCTTCCTTTGAAGATGCGTTGCTTGAGGTTTTGTCTGTATTTGATGCAGAACTGCCGGTGTCGGCAGTATCGCCACCGCAAGCGGCGCAGCAAAGCACGATGCAAAGGCACATCAAAACAGAAAGAATTCTTTTTGCCATAACGAAATCTCCTTTTTATATAATGATTAACGAAATTCTTGCAATTAAGCCTATTTAATACTGCCCTCTAAAAAACGGCCAAGCTCGTCACAGTTAACGGGGCAAAGATAACTGTCGCCGATTTTACGTATAAGCACAAGCTTGATGAAGCTGCCAAGACGCTTTTTGTCGTTCATAGCAGCATTGGCAAGTTCTTCGGCAGAGGCATCGTATTGGGTGGGCAGACCATACTTTCTGCACACATCCTCAATGCGCTTTGCATTGCCCTTGTGGCACAGCTCCACACGCTCGGCGGCGCGGGTAATGATGCACATTCCGATGGCAACGGCGCAGCCGTGAGAAAGGCCGCAGAAATTCTCAAGCTTTTCAATAGCGTGACCGATGGTGTGACCAAAATTAAGCAGCGCGCGGTCACCCTGCTCGGTGAAATCCTTTTCCACAATTTCTGCTTTTATGCATATACATTTATATATTAGCTCATTTAAGCGATTAAAACAAGTCTCTTTTTCTAAAATCTCAAAGATTTCGGGTGATTTTATTGCACCGTACTTGATAAGTTCGCCCATTCCGTCCTTCATATACTCGTCGGGAAGGGTGTCCAAAGCGCCTGTATCCACCAAAACAAGGGCGGGGTGATGAAAAGCACCCACAAGATTTTTACCCTTTTTAATGTCACAGCCTGTCTTGCCGCCAACCGAAGAGTCTATTTGGGCCAAAAGGGTAGTGGGAATTTGTACAAACTGAATGCCGCGCAGATAAATAGCCGCTGCAAAGCCTGTAAGGTCGCCCACAACGCCGCCGCCCAGAGCAACGGCAAAGTCGCCGCGGGTAAGACCTTGCTCGGCAAAAAAGTCAAGCATCTGGGTTACGGTGTCAAGATTTTTGCTTTCCTCACCGTGCTTAAAAACAAAGAGAGAGGGCTCAATACCCACCGATTTCAATGAGTCAAGCACCTTTTCGGCATAAAGGGGTGCAACATTATCGTCTGACACAACGCAGCACTTATCACCCTTGCAAACACGCTTGATAGCCATACCTGCCCGCTCAATCAAGCGCTCGCCGATGGCAATGTCATATTTGCCCAAAACGTTTACCTTTTGCATAGCTGCTCCCTTTCTTTTACTGCCGTTAAAATTCTGTCTGCCACCTCTTGTGCAGAGCCAACGCCGTCTACTGTTACGTGAGCGGCTTGGCGGTACAAGGGCAAACGGGCTTCATACAAAGCCTTTGCCTTGCCTATGTCTTTAAAGAGGGGACGGTTATCGTCCTTGCCGATTCTACGGCAAACCTCGTCAAATGGTACGTCGATAAATACGATGGTACTGCTTTCAAATACCTCTGCATTTCTGCTAAAGGTCAATGCACCGCCACCGGTAGAAATAACAGCATTTTTCATTTGCGCTGCCGCCCGGCAGGCCTTGTGTTCGGCATCTCTGAACCCGATTTCACCCACACTCTCAAACATTTGAGGGATAGACATTCCCTCTCTTTGCTCACAAAGCAGGTCGGTGTCTATAAAATTACGGTGGGTTACATCGGCAATAATCTTGCCCACGCTTGATTTGCCACAGCCCATAAAGCCGCACAAAACAATGCTTTTATCATTGAAAATGCGGGCCATTTCAGCGTTGGCATCGTCAATAAGACGAGATATATCCTCGTCGTTAAATTCGGCGCCATACCAAATTTCGTGAGCGCGCACAGCCTGCCAAACAAGCATTGCCATACCCTCGGCAACCGCCATACCGTGCTGACGTGCATATTGAATCAAAAGGGTGTCACGGGGATTATAAACCGCATCAAATAAGGCCTTGCAGCCATCCAGCTGATTAAATTCGAGAGGCGATGCCTGGGTGTTGGGGTACATACCCACAGGGGTAGCGTTAACCACTAAATCATAGCCGCCTTCAACCTTGTCAAAGGGGATAACCCGAATGGCTTTGCCCAGCTTTTGCTCAATCTCTGATTTAAGTTGCTGACCGCTTTCGCCGCGGGCGGCAACAGTAACCTCACAGCCTGCCACAACAGCTTCAAAGGCCATAGTTCTTGCAGCACCGCCGCTGCCAAGAATCAAGACCCGCCCTGCAAGAGCAATCCCACTCTTGTCAAGCGCCGAGCAAAAGCCGAAGGCATCGGTGTTATACCCGATTTGAGCAGCGTCAACGCAGTTAACGGCGCCATAAAGCTTTGCACTGTCGTCCAAACTCTTAAGCATAGGAATGACGGCCTGCTTGTGAGGGATGGTTATATTAAATCCGTTAAGTTTTGAAAGGGTGCTGTCATATTGCTTGCAAAGACTGTCGGGGTGGATGTCAAAGGTCTTATAATCAACCTGCTTGCCCGAAAGCTCAAACAATCGGTTGTGTATAAAAGGTGACATAGTGTGACCGATTGGATGACCGATGACGGCAAAAGATAACATCGCTTTCTCTCCTTTCAAAAAATAAAGGGTTTCAATTTTGTAAAAATTTTAAAAACCTATTGACAAAATGTAATAATATACATATTATTTGTTTAGGCCCTGCCGTTTTTTTTTAGCGGCAACAACCATCCCCGTCAATCGTTGGGGGTAGGGACTATGATAACATATTTTGTGGGGTTTGTCTATCCTCACAGCGCAATTTTTCTTGAAAGAGGAGTTTTTTATGGTATTTGAAAAGATCAGAGAAATGTTGGCAACTCAGTTTGATAAAGAGCCTGAGGAAATCACTATGGATACCGATATTCAAGAGGATTTCAATGCCGACAGTATCGATATTGTTGACCTGCTTTACGCAATTGAAGACGACTTTGACATTGTTATTCCCGACGATGAAATCGCAAATATGAAAAAGGTCGGCGACCTTGTTAAATACATCGAAAACAATCAGTAATTATATTTTAAATGAAGCACTGACCGTTTTAAGTTAAGCTTAAAGCGGTTTTTGTGTCAGTTTAGGGTAAACGAAAAAGGGGTGTTTTGATTGAAAATTATATTTGACCGCTACAAAAACGGCTGCAAATATGCCCTTACCTTCAGCTATGACGACGGCAATGTGGCAGACCGCCGCTTGGTCGAAATTTTCAATAAATACGATATGCACGCTACCTTTCATCTCAACTCCGAGCGTCTTGAGTGGGACGGCAGCATAAATGCAAGCGAGGTTAAAGACCTGTATGCAGGGCACGAGGTGTCTTGTCATATGTTTACCCACCCACACCCAACCCGCATCCCGTTCACCGCGGTAGCCTCCGAAATTATGAACGACCGCCGCACTCTTGAGGCTGCTTGCGGCTATGTTGTGCGCGGTATGAGCTATCCCTACGGCTCCCACAATGCCGATTGTATAGCTGTCCTTCGCGCTTGCGGTATGGAGTATTCACGCACAACCAAATCGACCGAATGGTTTGCACCACCCGATGACTTTATGTATTGGCATCCAACCTGTCATCACAGCAATCCAAAGCTTGATCAGTTGTTTGACAATATGGTCAAAGGCACCCACCACACCCCCTTGCAGGTGATGAACGTGTGGGGTCACAGTTACGAGTTTGACCGAAACGACAACTGGCAAATTATCGAAGAGTTCTGCGAGCATGCCGCAGGCCGTGACGATGTTTGGTATGCAACTAATATAGAAATATGCGATTATATCAATGCCGTGCGCCGCTTGGCTGTTGGTGTTGACGGCAACGCCGTCTATAACCCCTCGGGCGTTGACGTATGGGTAACTGTTAACGGCGAGGCTGTCAAAATCCCCGCAGGTCAAACCGTCGCATTTTAGAAAGGAATTTATTATGGCAGACAAGAAAATGGTGCGCGACATTACCTCTATGGATGAGGATTTCGCACAATGGTACACCGACATAGTTAAAAAAGCAGAACTGGCATCCTACAGCGGTGTCAGAGGATGTATGATAGTTCGTCCCTACGGCACCGCCCTTTGGGAGAATATTCGTAACTCCCTCGATGCCCGTTTTAAGGCTCTTGGCCACGAAAATGTAATGATGCCTATGTTCATCCCCGAAAGCCTGCTTCAGCGTGAGAAGGATCACGTTGAGGGATTTGCTCCAGAGGTTGCATGGGTAACTCACGGCGGTGACGAAAAGCTTAACGAGCGCCTCTGCGTTCGCCCCACAAGTGAAACTGTATTTTGTGAGCATTATGCCGATATAATTCATTCATACCGTGACCTGCCCAAGCTTTACAACCAGTGGTGCTCGGTTGTCAGATGGGAAAAGACTACCCGTCCCTTCCTTCGCACCATGGAGTTCTTCTGGCAAGAGGGTCACACCATGCACGAAACTGCAGAAGAGGCTATGATTGAAACTCGTCAAATGCTTGACGTATACGCCGATTTCTGCGAAAAAGAGCTGGCCATCCCCGTTATCAAGGGCAAAAAGACCGACAAAGAAAAGTTTGCAGGAGCAGAGGCCACCTATACTATCGAGGCTATGATGCACGACGGTAAGGCTTTGCAAAGCGGCACCTCTCACTATTTCGGTGACGGCTTCTCCCGCGCCTTCGGCATTCAGTTCACCGGCCGTGATAACAAGTTCCAGTTCCCCCATCAGACCTCTTGGGGTATGTCAACCCGTATAATTGGCGCCATCATTATGACTCACGGCGACGACAACGGTTTGGTGCTTCCTCCCGCAGTTGCTCCCACACAGGTTGAGATTATCCCCATCGCCACTCATAAAGAGGGCGTGCTTGAAAAGGCAAACGAGCTTAAGGAACGTCTTGCAACTGTATGCAGAGTGCATCTTGACGATACCGACAATTCAGCAGGCTGGAAGTTTGCTCAGTGCGAAATGCGCGGCATCCCGCTGCGTGTTGAAATCGGCCCCAAAGATATGGCTGAAAATCGCTGCGTGGTTGCACGCCGCGATAATTATGAAAAGATTACCGTATCTCTCGACGAGCTTGAGCAGCGCATTCCCGAACTGCTTCAAGAGGTTCAAAACGGGCTCTACAACAAGGCTCTTGAGCGCCGTAAGGCAATGACCTACGACGTAACCGATATGGATGATATGATTGAAACCGCTAACAACAAGCCCGGCCTTATCCGTGCTATGTGGTGCGGTGAGCTTGAGTGCGAAGAAGCCCTTAAGGAAAAAGCAGGTGTTACCAGCCGTTGTATGCCTTTTGAGAACAACGAGCCCATTTCTGACCGCTGCGTTTGCTGCGGTAAACCTGCCAAACACCTTACCTATTGGGGCAAGGCATACTAAGTTCCTACATATTTAATATATATAATATAAGAGTCAATCTGAGCAGTCTTAACCGATTGCTCAGATTTTTTTGTACCCATTTTCAAATTAACATAATTATTGGCGAAATAAGAAAATTAAACAAGCTATAATAGGGGATATATTCGCCAATAATTGTGCACAAGCAACAAATATACCGTATAAAATTCTATATTTAAGAACAAAAATGCCGAATTTTTCAGGTAAACATAATTCTTGTAATATTTTTGTTGACAACCATACCTCTTTATGATAGGATTATAAGGCACGTTTGTGCAGATATGCGTTGATGCGGGAGGTGGCTGACCTCGAGTCAGGAAATTTCCGCGGAGTATGTCCGATTTAAAAACCGGGCGATCAAAACCTTACAATGGGCGCTAAAAGTGTGCCATCCCGGATTTGTGTGTCAAAAGCTATGGTTGACCAGAGGTACTTGACAGATTTAGGACAAATCCGGTTTTATAATGTGAACGGGCGAAACGCCCGGCACGGTGTAAAGTTTTAATCGAAGCCCGCCAAATCTTTAAGGAGGCGAACTTCAAAATGGCAAAGGACAAGATCAGAATCAGACTGAAGGGCTACGATCACGCATTGGTTGATCAGGCAGCAGAAAAGATCGTTGAAACTGCAAAGCGCACCGGCGCTCGCGTATCAGGACCTGTACCGCTCCCTACCGACCGTGAGATCGTTACCATTCTTCGCGCTGTACACAAGTACAAGGACAGCCGCGAGCAGTTTGAAATGAGAACCCACAAAAGGCTTATCGACATCCTCAGACCTTCAAACAAAACTGTTGAAGCACTGTCGAGTCTTGAGCTCCCCGCCGGCGTTGAATTTGAAATCAAGTGCTAATATACGCACGTGTATTTTAATGTAAGCGCGGTGTGGTCATGTTGGCAACGCCAACCAATAACCAATAAGGAGGATATCCAGAAATGAAAAAAGGAATCATCGGCAAAAAGCTCGGTATGACCCAGCTTTTTGACCAGAACGGCAAAGTCGTTCCGGTAACCGTCGTTGAGGCCGGCCCCTGCATCGTTACCTTTAAGAAGACCAACGAGGTTGACGGTTACGAAGCAGTACAGCTCGGTTACGGCGACATCAAAGTAAGCAAGGTTAACAAACCTATGAAGGGCCACTTCGACAAGAACAACGTAGCTGCAAAGCGCGTTCTTAAGGAGTTCCGTCTTGACGACTGTGCTTCTGTAGAAATCGGTTCTGTTATTAAGGCAGACCTTTTTGCAGAGGGCGAAGCAGTTGACGTAACCGGCACCAGCAAGGGTAAGGGTTACGCAGGCGTTATCAAGCGCCACGGTTTCTCCAGACTCAAGATGAGTCACGGTACCGGCCCTGTTGCCCGTCACGGCGGCTCTTTGGGCGCTTGCTCATCTCCCTCTCGTGTATTTAAGGGACGTAAGATGGCAGGTCATATGGGCGCTGTTAAATCCACAGTTCAGAATCTCGCTGTTGTTAAGGTTGATGCAGAAAAGAACATCATCGCTATCAAGGGTGCCATCCCCGGTGCCAAGGGCGGCTATGTTTATATCACCGACAGCGTGAAAGCCTAAGGAAAGGGGAGTACAGAATGCCTACATTAAGTGTTTTAGATATGGCAGGTAAGAAGGTTTCTGACATCGAGCTCAGCAATGCTGTTTTCGGTATCGAGCCCAACACCACCGTCATGCATATGGCTGTAGTTGCATATCTTGCAAATCAGCGTCAGGGCACCCAGTCCACCCTCACCCGTTCCGAAGTTTCAGGCGGCGGCAAAAAGCCGTGGCGTCAGAAGGGAACCGGTCACGCCCGTCAAGGCTCAACCCGTGCACCCCAGTGGTATCACGGCGGCGTAGCCCTCGGTCCGAAGCCCCGCGAATATGGCTTCACCCTCAACAAGAAAGAGCGCAGACTTGCTATTCAGTCAGCACTTTCTGATAAGGTTCTTAACAACTCTCTCATCGTTCTCGACGCTCTCAAGTGCGACGATTACAAGACCAAGACTGTTGTTGAGTGCCTCAGCGCCATCGGCGCAGCTAAGAAGAGCCTCATCATCCTCGCAGAGAATGACAGCAAGGCAATTCGCAGCGCATCTAACATCAAGGGTGTAAAAACCGCACAGGTTAACACCATCAATACCTACGACATCCTCAACGCTGACACCGTTATCGTTGTTAAGGATGCTGTCGCTAAGATCGAGGAGGTGTACGCATAATGAAGCTCGCACAAGAGATTATTATTAAGCCCGTCATCACCGAAAAGTCAATGGGCGGCGCCGCATTCAAGAAGTACACCTTTAAGGTGGCAAAGGATGCAACCAAGATCGATATTGCTCGCGCAATCGAAGAGATCTATTCTGTAAAGGTAACCGCAGTTAACACCGTTAACGTACGTGGCAAGAGCCGCCGTTACGGTCGTTACGAGGGCTATACCTCATCTTGGAAAAAGGCTATCGTAACTCTCTCTGAAGAGTCCAAGCCCATCGAGTTCTTTGAAGGCATGATGTAATATCAGGCGATGTATGGGAATCAATCCCGCTAAGCTAAAATAAGGAGTGAAACAAATGGCTGTCAAACATTATAAGCCTACTACTAACGGTCGTCGTAATATGACCACTATGGATTACTCCGGTCTTTCTAAGGTTGCTCCTGAAAAGAGCTTGCTCGCAGCTGGCAAAAAGAATGCTGGTCGTAACAGCTACGGTCGCATCACTGTCAGACATCGCGGCGGCGGCAACCGTCAAAAGTACCGTTTAATCGACTTTAAGCGCAACAAGTTCGATATTCCCGCAACTGTTGCAACTATCGAGTACGATCCTAATCGCAGCGCATTCATCGCGCTCATCGTATACGAAGATGGCGTAAAGAGCTACATCATTGCTCCCGTTGGCCTCAAGGTTGGCGACACCGTCATCAACAGCAAAACTGCTGATATCAAGCCGGGCAACGCCCTTCCGCTTGAGAACATTCCTACCGGTACCTTCGTACACAACGTTGAGCTTTATCCCGGCAAGGGCGCACAGCTTGCCCGTTCAGCCGGTAATATGGCTCAGTTGATGGGTAAAGAAGGCGGTATGGCTCTGCTCCGTCTCCCCTCTGGTGAGATGCGTCAGGTTCCGATCAACTGTATGGCTTCCATCGGTCAGGTCAGCAACCCCGAGCACGAGAACATCAACTATGGTAAGGCCGGACGTAAGCGTCATATGGGCTGGAGACCTACCGTTCGTGGTTCAGTTATGAACCCCTGCGATCACCCCCACGGTGGTGGTGAAGGTAAGTCACCCATCGGTCGTAGCGGTCCTGTTACTCCCTGGGGTAAACCCACTTTGGGATACAAGACTCGCAAGAAGCACAAGGCTTCCGATAAGTACATCGTGAAGCGCCGCAATTCTAAATAAGTGGGGAGGAGCGTAAGTAATGGGAAGAAGCGTTAAAAAAGGCTATTTCGTACAGCCCGTATTGATGAAAAGAGTAGAAGAAATGAATGCTGCTGGCGAAAAGCGCGTTCTTAAAACCTGGAGCCGCTCATCCACTATTTTCCCGGAATTTGTCGGTCACACCTTCGCCGTTCATGACGGTCGCAAGCACGTGCCGGTATATGTAACCGAGGATATGGTTGGTCATAAGTTAGGCGAATTTGCACCGACAAGAACCTTCAAAGGTCACGCCGGTTCAAAAACCACCAAGAAGTAAACAGCCGAAAGGAGAGAATGAACATGGAAGCAAAGGCAAGTCTTAAATTTGCCCGTATTTCACCCCGCAAGGTTCAAATCGTTGCAGATATCATCCGCAACCAACCTGCGGAAAAAGCCATGGCTATTCTTAAGCATACTCCCAAGGCTGCTTGCGAGTATCTTGAAAAATTGCTTAAATCAGCAATGGCTAATGCAGAGAACAATCATCAGATGGATGTGTCTAAGCTTTATGTTGCCGAAATCACCATCGGCCCTGGTCCTATTCTTAAGAGAATTCGCCCCAGAGCACATGGTCGCGCATATCACATCTACAAGAGAACTTCTCACGTAACCCTGACTGTCAGGGAAGCTGAGTAAGAAGGAGGTAATTACATGGGACAGAAGGTTAATCCCCACGGACTCCGTGTCGGTGTTATAAAGAATTGGGATTCCCGTTGGTATGTCGGTGATGAGTCCTTCGGCGATGTTCTCGTTGAGGACCACAAGATCCGAACCTACCTTAAAAAGAAACTTTATGATGCCGGTATCGCTAAGATTGAGATTGAGCGCGTATTCGGTAAGGATGCAAAGGTTAGATTGCACATCCACTGTGCAAAACCCGGCATCGTTATCGGCCGTAACGGCTCTGAGATCGAAAAGCTTAAGGCAGAGTGCGAAAAGCTGCTTGACGGCAAAACCGTTAATATCAACATCGTTGAGGTTAAGAACCCCGACGTTAACGCACAGCTTGTTGCTGAGAACATTGCTCAGCAGCTCGAAAAGAGAATCTCTTTCCGCCGCGCAATGAAAAAGGTTATGGGTAATGCTATGCACGCCGGCGCAAGAGGTATTAAGACTCAGGTTTCAGGTCGTCTTGGCGGCGCTGAAATCGCTCGTAGCGAGCACTATCACGAAGGTACTATTCCGCTTCAAACTTTGCGCGCAGACATCGACTACGGCTTTGCCGAGGCACACACTACCTACGGTCGTATCGGCGTTAAAGTATGGCTCTATGCCGGCGAGGTTCTTCGCGACACTCGCAGACCCCGTCGCAATAGGGAAGGAGGCGCAAAGTAATGCTGTTACCTAAGCGCGTTAAATATCGCCGCGTTCAGAGAGGCCGCCTCACCGGTAAGGCCACCCGCGGTAACACCGTTACTTACGGTGATTACGGTCTCCAGGCTTTGGAGCCCGCATGGATCACTTCCAATCAGATTGAAGCAGCCCGTATTGCTATGACTCGTTATATCAAGCGTGGCGGTCAAGTTTGGATCAAGATCTTCCCCGATAAGCCTATTACTGAGAAGCCTGCTGAAACTCGAATGGGTTCAGGTAAAGGTTCTCCCGAGTACTGGGTAGCAGTTGTTAAGCCCGGCCGTGTTATGTTTGAAATTGCAGGCGTAGCACCCGAGGTTGCACAAGAGGCTATGCGTCTTGCTGCTAACAAGCTTCCCATCAAGTGCAAATTTATCAATAAGTTGGAAAGTGGTGAGCAATAATGAAGGCTAAGGATTTCAGAGAAATGTCCGCTGAGGAACTGAACACCAAGCTGGTAGATCTTAAAAAAGAGCTCTTTAACCTTCGTTTCCAGAGCGCCATCAATCAGCTTGAAAATCCCATGCGTATCAAGGCCGTTAAAAAGGACATCGCACGCATTCTTACCGTGCTTAAAGAGTCCAACGGCGCTGAGTCGTAATAAAGGAGGGTACACATCATGGAAAGAAACCTGAGAAAAACCAGGACTGGCAGAGTTGTCAGCAACAAGATGGATAAAACCGTTGTCGTCGCTATCGAAGATAACGTAAAGCACCCTCTTTACAACAAGATCGTAAAGAAGACGGTTAAGTTCAAGGCTCATGATGAGCAGAACGCCTGCAACATTGGCGACCGTGTTCTTATTATGGAAACCAGACCGCTGTCCAAGGACAAGAGATGGCGTGTTGTCGAAATTATTACGAAGGCTAAGTAATTAACTTAACCCCAAGAATGGAGGAGTAACTGTGATACAACAGCAGTCTTACCTCAAGGTTGCCGACAACACCGGCGCGAAGGAACTTATGTGCATTCGCGTTCTCGGCGGTTCCGGCAGGAGGTACGCTAATATCGGCGACGTCGTTGTAGCTTCCGTTAAGAAGGCTGCACCCGGCGGCACCGTAAAAAAAGGCGACGTTGTTAAAGCTGTAGTAGTTCGCTCAGCAAAAGGCGTTCGCCGTGATGACGGCACTTATATCCGTTTCGACGAAAATGCTGCCGTTATTATCAGAGATGACAAAAACCCCAAGGGCACCCGTATTTTCGGACCTGTAGCCCGTGAGTTGCGTGAGAAGGAATACACTAAGATCCTTTCTCTTGCACCCGAAGTGCTGTAAGGGAGGAAGGTCATTATGAGTAAAATGAAGATTAAAACTGGCGATACCGTTATGATTCTCACCGGCGACAAGAAGACCGACCGTGGTCAAACCGGCAAGGTTCTTCAGGTAAGCCCCGAAGAGAAAAAGGTTATCGTTGAGGGACGTAACATCGTCTCCAAGCACGTTAAGCCCCGCAAGGCCGGCGATCCCTCCGGTATTGTAAAGGCTGAAAGCGCTATCTACGCTTGCAAGGTTGCCCTTGTTTGCCCCAAGTGCGGTAAGCAGACCAGAGTCGGCTACACCGTAGAAGACGGCAAGAAGGTTCGCATCTGCAAGAAGTGCAAAAAAGTTATTGACTAAGGAGGATACATGACATGGCAAGATTGAAAGAGACCTACAAGTCTGAAGTCGCGCCTGCGCTCATGAAGAAATTCAACTACAAGAGCGTCATGCAGATTCCGAAGCTTGATAAGGTTATTATTAACATTGGTTGCGGCGAAGCCCGTGACAACAGCAAGGTTATCGATGCTGCAATGAACGACCTTGGCCTCATTACCGGTCAAAAAGCCGTTGTTTGCAAGGCAAAGAAATCTGTTGCTAACTTCAAACTCCGTCAAGGTATGCCCATCGGCGTTAAGGTTACCCTTCGCGGCGAGCGTATGTACGAGTTTGTAGATCGTTTCTTTTCAGCTGCATTGCCCCGCGTACGTGACTTTAAGGGTATCAACGCAAACTCTTTTGACGGTCGCGGCAACTACTGCATGGGCATCAAAGAGCAGTTGATTTTCCCCGAAATCGAGTACGATAAGATCGATAAGGTACGTGGTATGGACCTTTGCTTCGTAACCACTGCCAACACCGATGAAGAAGCACGTGAGTTGCTCACTTTGATGGGCGCTCCCTTTGCGAAGTAATAAGGAGGAACTGTCGTGGCTAAGACATCAATGAAAATTAAGCAGGCAAGAGACGCTAAATTCTCAACCCGTGCTTATAACAGATGCAAAATCTGCGGTAGGCCTCATGCCTATCTTCGTAAATACGGCGTATGCAGAATTTGCTTTAGGGAGCTCGCTTACAAGGGCGAGATTCCTGGCGTAAGAAAAGCCAGCTGGTAAGGAGGTAAACGGATATGCAGATCTCTGATACAATCGCAGATATGCTTACTCGAATTCGCAATGCGAACTCAGCTAAGCACGAATCAGTTGACATTCCCGCTTCCAACCTGAAGAAGGCTATCGCCCAAATTCTTGTTGACGAGGGTTATGTTAAAGGTTTCACCGTTGTTGATAACGGTAACCAGGGCGTAATTCACATGGAGTTGAAGTACGGCCCCAACAAGTCGCAGGTCATCACCGGCTTGCGCAGGGTTTCTAAGCCCGGCCTTAGAATTTACACTAATGTAGAGGATATGCCTAAAGTTATGAAGGGCTTGGGCATCGCTATCCTTTCAACTTCTAAGGGTATTATGACTGACAAGCAAGCTCGTTCCGCTAATGTTGGCGGCGAAGTTCTCGCTTTCGTTTGGTAAGGGGGTAACGGTATGTCAAGAATAGGAAACAAACCGATTGCCATTCCTGCCGGCGTTGATGTTAAAATCAACGGTCAGGAAGTAACCGTTAAGGGCCCCAAGGGTACCCTTACAAAGTCTTTCCGCAAAGAGATTTCTATCAAGGTTGAGGGCAACGAGATTCTCGTAACCCGTCCCAACGACGACAAGCTCAACAGATCTCTCCACGGTTTGACCCGTACACTCGTTGCCAATATGGTTGAGGGTGTAGTTAACGGTTTCTCAAAATCTCTCGAGATCCAAGGCGTTGGTTACCGTGTTCAAAAGCAGGGTAAGGACCTCGTTATGAACCTTGGTTATTCACACCAGGTTATCATGGCAGAGCCCGCCGGTATCTCTATTGAAGTTCCCAATCCCAACCTGATCGTAATTTCAGGTTCCGACAAGCAGGCCGTTGGTCAGTTTGCCGCCGAAGTCCGCGAGAAGCGTCCCCCCGAGCCTTATAAGGGCAAGGGTATTCGCTATGTTGGCGAGTACGTAAGACGTAAAGAGGGCAAGGCCGGCAAGGGCGGAAAGAAGTAAAGGAGTGATATAAATGGTTACAAAACGTGATAGTAACAAAGCCAGACTGCACCGTCATGTGCGTGTTCGTGGCAAGATCAGCGGTACCGCTGAATGTCCTCGCTTGAATGTGTTCCGTTCCAACGCTAACATTTATGCTCAGATAATTGATGACGTAACCGGCACTACCCTCGCAAGCGCAAGCTCTGTTGAGAAGGATTTTGTCGGTGGCGGCAACAAAGAGGCTGCGTTCAAGGTGGGCGAAATGCTCGCTGAGCGTGCTGCTGCTAAGGGTATCTCCGAGGTTGTATTTGACCGTGGCGGTTACCTTTATCACGGACGCGTCAAGGAACTGGCCGAAGGTGCCCGCAAGGGCGGCCTCAAGTTCTAATTAAGGGAGGAGAATACTTTTGGCTACTAAATTTGACGCATCAACTGTTGATATGCAAGAGCGTATGGTTGCCCTTAATCGTGTTAGCAAGACCGTAAAGGGCGGACGCATTATGAAATTCACTGCACTTATGGTTGTCGGCGATGGCAATGGCCACGTAGGCTTCGGTTTGGGCAAAGCCCGCGAAGTACCCGATGCAATCCGTAAGGGCATTGAGGACGCAAAGAAAAATATGATAACCGTATCTCTTAAGGGTACTACTATCCCTCACGAGATTCTTGGTGAGTTTGACGCAGCTCGCGTACTTCTTAAGCCTGCTGCTCCCGGTACCGGTGTTATCGCCGGCGGTGCTGTTCGTGCCGTATTGGAGCTTGTAGGTATTAAGGATATTCGTACTAAGGCTCTTCGTTCAAACAATCCTTGCAACGTTGTCAGAGCTACCATTGACGGTTTGGCCAAGTTGCGCTCAGCTGAAGAAGTTGCAGCTATCCGTGGCAAATCCGTTAAGGATATCTTAGGTTAAGGAGGAGCAGCATTATGTCAGCAAAAAAATCGGCTGCTAGCCTTAAAATCACTTTGGTTAAGAGCCTTATCGGTTCTAAGAAAGACCAAATCGCAACCGCCGAAGCCTTGGGTCTTCGCAAAATCGGCGACGTAACCGTACAGCCCGATAATGCACAAACTCAGGGTAAGGTTAAAAAGATCGGTCACTTGATCGATGTTACCAACGCTTAATAGGGAGGTGCAATCATAATGAAACTGCACGAGCTTACAGCTAATCCCGGTTCAAATACCGAGCGCAAGCGCATCGGTCGCGGCCACGGTTCCGGCTGGGGTAAAACCTCAGGTAAGGGCCACAAGGGTCAGAAGGCACGTTCAGGCGGCGGCGTACGCCCCGGCTTTGAAGGTGGCCAGATGCCCCTCCAACGTCGTTTGCCCAAGAGAGGCTTTAACAACATCTTTGCCGACAAGCCCGTTGCTATCAACGTAGCAGATCTTGCTAAGTTTGAAGACGGCGCAGTAGTCGATCTTACCGCTCTCGTAGAGAAGGGCATCATCAAAAAGTCGGTAGATAAGGTTAAGGTTCTCGGTAACGGCGAACTTTCTGTAAAACTCACCGTGAAGTTGACCGCTTTCTCCGAGACTGCCAAGCAGAAGATCGAGGCGGCCGGCGGAAAGGTCGAGGTGATCTAAGTGTTAGACGTACTCAAGAATGCTTGGAAAGTAGTAGAGATCAGAAAAAAGATATTCTATACCTTGATGATCCTTCTCGTTTTCCGTGTTGGTGCTGTTATACCTGTACCGTTCGTTGATTTGGAAGCACTTGCTTCAACAATGAGCAATACCTCAGCAGTCAACGAATTCTTCAGCTATATCTCTGCACTGACAGGCGCCGGCCTTGAAAACGGAGCAATTTTCTCAATGTCTGTTACTCCGTACATCAATGCTTCAATTATTATGCAGCTTCTCAGCGTTGCATTCCCCTTCCTTGAGCGTATCGCCAAGGAAGGCGAAGAAGGCCGCAAGAAGATTGCAAAGTACACCCGTTTCGCAACCGTTATTCTCGGTTTGATTCAGGGTACCGCATATTTCTTCTTCCTTAAGGGCAGCAATCTTTTGCTCGCCGATAAAGGATTCGCCACTGTATTCAGCGGCATCGTAATCGTTCTCTGCTTCACCGCAGGTTCAGCAATTATGATGTGGTTGGGCGAGCGCATCGATGAAAAGGGTATCGGCAACGGTATCTCAATGTTGCTCTTCGCCGGTATTATCTCACGCTTCCCCAGTTCTGTATCTTCAATCTGGGCACACTTGGAGCAAGGCAAGTATATTGAGGTTATCCTCATCTTGGCCCTCTTCCTCGTAATCATCGGCTTCATCGTATGGATGACCGGTGCTGAGCGTCAGGTTCCCGTACAGTACGCAAAGCGCGTAGTTGGTCGCAAAATGTATGGCGGTCAAAACTCACATATTCCGATTCAGGTTAATATGTCGGGTGTTATGCCTATCATTTTCGCAAGCTCATTCCTCGCAATTCCTCAGATGATCTGTGGTTTTATGGGTGTTTCAAGAGCAGACCACTGGTTCTACAAGATATGTGCAGTATTTACCTATCAAGGTGTATTTTACGCATTGATCTATCTCGCAATGATCATCGGGTTCGCATATTTCTATGTGCAAATCCAATACAATCCTGTTGAGATGGCCAACAACCTGCGTAAGAACAGCGGCGCTATCCCCGGTATTCGTGCCGGCAAGCCCACTGCTGATTATCTTAAAAAGATTATGTCAAGAATTACTTTGATTGGCGCCATCTTCCTTGGTGCATTGGCAGTTCTGCCTATCGCGCTCAGCGGCGTTACTCAAATCGACGTTACCCTCGGTGGTACATCAGTTCTCATCGTTGTCGGTGTTGCCCTTGACACCGTAAGAACCCTTGAGTCACAGTTGATGATGCGTCATTATAAGGGCTTCCTTGACTAATTTAAACAGTAAGCGTGTGCGCAGAATCTGCGCACGCGCATACCTGCTGATAAGAAGGAGTAACTAAATGAACCTTATATTACTCGGCGCCCCCGGCGCAGGTAAAGGAACACAGGCAGAGATAATCTGTGAAAAGTTCTCAATTCCCGCAATCTCTACCGGCAACATTATCCGCGAGGCGGTTAAGAACGGTACCGAGATGGGTAATAAAGCAAAATCCTTTATGGATGCAGGCGAGCTCGTTCCCGATGCTGTAGTTATCGGCATCATCAAGGAGCGCCTTGCTCAGGATGACTGCCAGAACGGCTTCATCCTCGACGGTTTTCCCCGCACCATTCCTCAGGCTGAGGCTCTCGACGAGATGGGCGTAGTCATTGACCGCGTTGTATCAATCGAGGTTGCAGACGAAAAGATCGCTGACAGAATGTCAGGCCGTCGCGTTTGTGCACAGTGTGGTGCAAGCTATCACCTTGAGTATAAGAAACCCGCTACCGAAGGCAAATGCAACTTCTGCGGCAGCGATCTTATTCAACGCAAGGACGATGCTCCCGAAACTGTTATTGAGCGTTTGCGCATCTATCATGAGCAAACCGAGCCCCTTAAGGATTACTACGAAAAGGCAGGCAAGTTAAGACTTGTTGAAGGCCAAGAGTTGGTAGCAGATACTACCGCCCTTACCCTTGCTGCTTTGCAGGATTAATTCCTGCTGTGTACCGTATGCACAAAACAAAATCAATACGGAGAAACGGTGATAAACATGATTGTGCTCAAGACTACACGCGAACTAACCCTTATGCGTGAAGCCTGCAGAATTTCTGCAGGGGCACTCCGTGTAGCAGGCGAGGCAGTAAAGCCTGGTGTTACCACGGCAGAAATTGACAAAATCGCATACGATTATATCATTTCTCAAGGTGCTAAGCCCAGCTTCCTCAATTACGAGGGCTTTCCTGCAACGGCATGTATATCCATAAATAACGAGGTTATTCACGGCATACCCGGCAAAAAGCGAGTGCTCAAAGAAGGCGACATTGTCAGCATAGATTTGGGCGCTACCATTAACGGATACCACGGTGACAACGCTGCCACCTTTGCTTGCGGTAAAATATCAGATGAGGCTCAGCGCCTTATCGATACAACCCGAGAGTCTTTGTATGAAGGCATCAAAGCAGCAAAGTTTGGCAACCGCGTCGGTGATATCGGTTACGCAGTTCAGCAGTATGTCGAGGCGCGCGGTTACTCGGTGGTTCGCGAGTTCGTGGGCCACGGCGTAGGCGCGAGCCTACATGAAGCGCCTGAAGTCCCTAACTATGGGACAGCGGGAAGGGGAGTCCGTCTCGTTCCCGGAATGACCATCGCCATTGAACCGATGATAAATTTAGGACAGCCTCAAATTTACGTTGAGCCCGACGGATGGACAGTCAAAACATCCGACGGCAAGTTGTCAGCTCACTTTGAACACACCATCGCAATCACCGCCGATGGGCCCGTTATCATGACTGAATGTTGACGGGAGGTATCTAAGTGTCCATTGAGAGAGGTCAAGTGGTCCTTAGCCTTGCAGGCAGGGACGCGGGCGAATATTTCGCAGTGCTTGATTCAACCGAAACAACGGTAACCGTTGCAGACGGCAAGTCAAGACCGATTGGCCGCCCCAAGACGAAAAATTTAAAGCACGTCCGAGTAACAGCCAATAGGCTGTGCATCGATCAAATGGCATCAGACCGATGGTTGCGTCGAGAATTAAATCGACTGCAACTCCAACATCAATAGGGAGGTTGTTTCATGTCCAAACAGGATATGATCGAGCTTGAAGGCACTGTTGTTGAAGCTTTACCTAACGCAACGTTTAAGGTTGAGCTTGATAATGGACATCAAATACTCACCCATATTTCCGGCAAATTGCGTATGAATTTTATCCGCATTCTTCCCGGCGATAAGGTTGTAGTTGAAATGTCACCCTATGATCTTACTAAGGGCCGCATTACATGGCGCTCTAAGTAAGTAATCCGAAAAAGCATGATTTAATTTAGGAGGTATTTACAATGAAAGTCAGACCTTCTGTCAAAAAGATTTGCGATAAGTGCAAGGTAATCAAGCGCAAGGGCCGTATTATGGTTATTTGCGAGAATCCCAAGCACAAGCAGCGTCAGGGTTAAACCTGTCAGATTTTAATGGAGGTGCAACAAACACATGGCACGTATTGCTGGTGTTGACCTGCCCAGAGAAAAGCGGGTCGAAATTGGATTGACTTATATTTACGGCATTGGCCGCAAAACATCCGGCGACATCCTTGCTGCTACCGGTGTAAACCCCGATACCAGAGTTAAGGATCTTACCGAGGATGATATTTCCAAATTGCGTGATTATATCGAAAAGAACTTGCAAATCGAAGGTGACCTTCGTCGTGCAGTAGCATTCGATATCAAGCGTCTTGTTGAGATTGGCTGCTATCGTGGCCTTCGTCATCGCAAGAACCTTCCGGTTCGCGGTCAGCGTTCAAAGACTAACGCCCGCACCCGTAAGGGTCCCAAGAAGACCATCGCCAACAAGAAAAAGTAAGATAGGAGGAAGATAGTTATGGCTACTAAAAAAGGTACAGTTTCTCGCCGTCGTCGTGAGAAGAAAAACATCGAAAAAGGCGCAGTCCATATTCAGTCTACCTTCAACAACACCATTGTTACCATCACTGATGTACAGGGCAATGCTCTTGCTTGGGCATCTGCCGGTGAACTTGGTTTCAGAGGCTCAAGAAAGTCTACTCCTTTTGCAGCACAGTCTGCAGCAGAAACCGCTGCAAAGAATGCAATGGAGCATGGCCTTAAGAGCGTTGAGGTTTATGTAAAGGGTCCCGGTTCAGGCCGTGAAGCCGCTATCCGTGCCCTTCAGACCGTAGGTCTTGAGGTTACTATGATTAAAGACGTAACCCCCATTCCTCACAATGGCTGCCGTCCGCCCAAGAGACGCCGCGTATAATTATTTGGAGGTGCTTATAAATGGCTAGATATACCGGTCCGGTATGTAAACTTTGTCGCCGCGAGGGTGAAAAACTTTTCCTCAAGGGCGCAAAATGTTACTCAGAAAAGTGCCCCATGGTTGACCGCAACTTTGTTCCCGGTCAGCACGGTAAGGGCAGAAAGAAGACCTCTGAATATGGTCTCCAGCTTCGTGCGAAGCAGAAGGCTCGCCGTTATTACGGTGTTCAGGAAGGTCAGTTCCATCATTATTTTGAGATGGCCGAGAAGAAGGTCGGCGTAACCGGCGAAAACCTTCTCCGTATTCTTGAGAGCCGTCTCGACAACATCGTATATCGTCTTGGCTGGGCCAACTCTCGTGCCGAAGCAAGACAGCTTGTTGTTCACAATCACTTCACCCTTAACGGTAAGAAGGTAAACGTTCCTTCTATCCTTATCAAGGCCGGTGACGTAATTGCACTTAAGAGCGCAAGCCGCGACAGCGTAAAGATTAAGGAAGTCATCGAAGCTAACAGTGCTCGTCCGGTACCTCAGTGGCTCGATGTCAACAAGGAAACTCTTGAAGCAAAGGTTATCAATCTCCCCAACCGTGAGGATATTGATGCTCCCATCGAAGAGCAGCTCATCGTTGAGTTCTACTCTAAGTAATCGGGTTAACCGTTCATAAATTTTTAGGAGGGTTTTGAATGATCGAAATCGAGAAGCCCAGAATCGAAGTAGAGGATGGCCAAGGCGACGGCAACTATGGCAAATTTGTCATAGAGCCCCTTGAAAGAGGCTACGGCACTACTCTTGGCAACAGCTTGCGCAGAGTACTTCTGTCATCGTTGCCCGGTGTAGCATGCACCTCTATTAAGATTGACGGTATAGTTCACGAGTTCTCCACCATCCCCGGTGTCAAAGAGGATGTTACCGAGATAGTTCTGAACATTAAGGGACTTAACGCGAAGCTTCATTCCGAAGGTCCCAAGACAGTTTACATTGAGGCAGAAGGCCCCTGCGAAGTTACCGGCGCTTCTATCAAGGCCGATGCAGAGGTTGAGGTGCTTAACCCCGATCTTCACATCGCAACCGTAGCAGAAGGCGGCAAACTTTATATGGAGCTTGTGCTTGATAAGGGCCGCGGCTATGTGCCTGCAGACCGCAACAAGCCTGCTCAGACCGTAGTTGGCCTCATCCCTGTAGACTCAATCTACACCCCCGTACTCAAGGTAAACTACACAGTTGACAACACCCGCGTAGGTCAGGTAACTGACCTTGACCGCCTTACCATTGAGGTATGGACCGACGGCACCTGCACCGCCAAAGAAGCAGTGTCACTTGCTGCAAAGGTTATCACCGAGCATCTTAACCTGTTCGTTGATCTCAGTGGCGATGCATTCAGCGAAGGCATTATGGTTGAAAAGGACGATAAGAGCAACCAAAAGGTTCTCGAAATGACCATCGAAGAGCTCGATTTGTCAGTTCGTAGCTTCAACTGCCTCAAGCGCGCAGGTATCAACACAGTTGAGGACCTTATAAGCAAGACCGAAGAAGAAATGATGAAGGTACGTAACCTTGGCAGAAAATCTCTTGAAGAGGTTGTTGCCAAGCTGGCTTCATTGGGCTTCGGTTTGAGTGAAGAGGACGAATAAGTCCACGATAGGACGCTAAGTCCTGTACTTTAGTATCAAGGAGTGAAATCAGATGCCAGGTACCAGAAAACTCGGCAGAACTTCTGATCACAGAATTGCTATGCTTCGCGGATTGGTTACTTACCTTTTGGAAAATGGTAAGATCGAGACCACCGTTACCAGAGCAAAAGAAGTTCGTGCTGTTGCCGAGAAATATATTACCATAGCAAAAAGCAACGACCTTAACTCAAAGCGTCAGGTAATGGCCTTTGTAACTAAGGATGCCGTTGTTAAGAAGCTTTTTGACGAAATTGCCCCCAAGTATTCTGACCGCAATGGTGGATACACCCGCATCACCAAGATCGGCCCCCGCCGTGGTGACGCTGCAGAAATGGCTATCATCGAGCTTCTGTAATTAAACTAAAAAACACCTCTGCTTTTAGCAGGGGTGTTTTTTGCGTCTTGACATAGCAGGTGGCATTTGTTATATTTTTCTTATTAGCAAAGGAGTATTAGCAAAGGAGGTGGGCAGATGCAAATTCCCCCATATGTAAAAACGGCAATAGAAATGCTTAATAAAGGCGGCTACGAGTGTTATCTCGTGGGCGGCTGTGTGCGCGATATGCTTATGGGCAAGGAGCCTCACGATTATGATCTCACCACCTCAGCCCGTCCCGAGCAAATGCAGCAAGTTTTTGCAGAATGCAAGGTTATCGAAACGGGCATAAAGCATGGCACCCTTACTCTCTTGACCGATGGCGGCGGTGTAGAGATAACCACCTACCGCATCGACGGTGATTATAAGGATAATCGCCGCCCTGAAAGCGTCAGCTTTACACCCAACCTGAAGGAGGATTTAGCCCGCCGCGACTTTACCGTCAATGCAATGGCAATGGATGCCTGCGGCAACCTTATCGACCTTTACAACGGCAAGGACGATATTGCCGCAAAACTCATACGCTGTGTAGGCGACCCCGAAAGGCGCTTTAACGAGGACGGCTTGCGAATTTTGCGCGCCTTGCGATTCGCTGCTGTTCTTGGCTTTACCATTCACGACAAAACCGCCGATGCAATTCATAACCTGTCACACCTGCTTGGCTCAATTTCTGCCGAACGAGTCAGAGAAGAACTGTTCAAGCTTATTTGCGGCCCATCGGCAGAGTTGGTAATCACTCAATTTGCAGAGGTGCTTTTGCCCTTCTTGCCTCAAATTTCCCATAAATTTCTGACCGAATTCCCCCAACTAATCGGCCAATTGCCTCCAATGCCTGAGGTGCGTCTGGCTGCCCTCTATGCGCTCTTTTCTAACGAAATAGGCCTTGATACCGCAATGAGCCGCCTCAAAACCTCCAACAAGCAGAAGAAAGCGGCCGTTGATTGCTGCCGAATTATAACTGCACCCCCAACAGACGCCACCTCCATCGCCTTTTTGGTGGGCGGTGTAGGGAAGAGCGACTTTGAACTTTATCTCACCGCCGCACAGATTTGCGGTAAGAATATAAATCCAACCCTCCAAACCCTTGCAGCACTTAGAGAACGAGGTGCCTGCTACACCATAAGTCAGCTTGCCGTTACAGGTAACGACCTTATTTTAGAGGGAATTGCCAAGGGCAAGGGAGTGGGGGATTGCCTCAACCTGCTTTTTGCTGCTGTGGCAGAGGGCAAGGTGCAAAATCAAAAAGAAAAATTATTGCAATATTTAAAAGCAGACTGTTAACAGTCTGCTTTTTTTATAAAACTTTTTATTCCCAAAAAGAGCAGCAAAATCCCGAACAGCCTGCCAAGCCAAACGGTACCAATCAAATTTGCCCCCACAACGCCCAACAAAACCCCGGGCACGCCGCCGAGTATAAATCTCCAAACCGATTTCCACTTAATTCGCCCTGCAATGGAGTGCATGATGATAGCCACCACTCCGCAAGGCAAGAAAAACAGCAGATTTATCCCTTGCGCCTGCAACTGATTCATATTGCAAATTGCCGCAAGATAGATAATCAATATTCCTCCGCCGCCAATACCAAGAGCCCCTGCAAAGCCAGAAAGCAAGGCGGCAAAAAATGCCCAACTCATTTAATCAGCAGGCGAATGCCTGCCCAAATCATAAACCCACCGAATATCCTGCGAAGCCACTTATCAGGTATCTTTTTCATCAGTGCCGCCCCTGCAATCGCACCCAGAACTCCTGGCAACAGATAAGGCATAGCATCGCTAAAATTAACGTTGCCCCGCCAAAGGTAGGCAGCCGCACTGATTGCCGAAAGGGGCACAAGTATCCCGATTGAGGTGGCGTGAGCCTCCTTTTGCTCAATTCCTGCGTTTTTGAGCATGGGCACCGCCAACATGCCGCCCCCTGCACCAAGCAGGCCGTTAACTAGGCCTATAACAACGCCCTTGCCCACAGATTTCAAATTTCCCTTCAAATGTATCACCAATTATATCTTGCCCAATCAGCAAAAAATAAAGCCTGACCTTTTATAAAAGTCAGGCTTTATTTTAAAATTACAACCCACCCTGCCGTCATACCCGTTGATAACCTGCATCACAAGCAGGTGGGTGCCATCCCAACGGTTTCGCGCTCCCTTCTTCCATTCAGGTCAGTAAACTGCCTGAACGGGAGGTCTGCAAACCTGCCGTCGGAGGCTGGCTCCCTATAAAAAGGTTGTAGGGTTATAAAGGGCACTTACGCGCACAGGGCAGGCGGATGATTACTCTTCGTCTATTTCAAAGAAGTCCTGCAGGCGATCGGCAAAAATGCCAACAACCTCTTCATACTCATCGTCGTCCTCGATTTCAACCAGAGCCTCGTCACCGTCACCGTCGTCAACCACCTTGAGAATAACCAGGTCGCCGCTGTCGGCAAGCATATCGTTGCCATCGTCAAAAACGGGCTGCATAGCCATATATCTGCCATCATTGTAGTCGATGTCGTCCAATACCTCAAATTTATATTCCTTGCCGTCCTCATCGGTGAGAGAGAGAATATAAGGATCATATTCGCCTTGTTCGTTAATGCTTGAAATTCTATCGTCCATAGTATTATTCCTCCGTTACAATTGTTACTGATATTGTAACTTCTTTTAACCTTTTAGTCAATAGGTTTTATTTGTAAAGTTAAGTCGACTTTACATAAATCTCTTAAAAATCGCCAAGAAATTACCACAAATCACCTTTTGTGCAAATTGCATCAATCAGCCCTCTTTATTTTGTGCAAAAAGTGGAGCGATTTGCAAATTAAAAATATTGACAAAACAAGGTTTAAATGGTAATATAAATATGTATAAAAGTCGGCTAATGTCCCGACAAATTTGAAAGGAGTAAAACAAAATGAAAAAACGCATTTTAAGTATCGTTTGCATCGTTGCACTTTTGGCCACTGTAATCAGTGTTGGTGCAGTATATGCATTCGGTGCTGATGAAGAAGCATTGGTAGGCACCGGCTTTGAGTTTGACTCAAGCGTGGCCGCTGTTGCCGAAGACTGGATCTTCTCTGAAAAAGCCAAGATTGATGCAAATGGTGGCTTGAACCTTAAAGACGGTGGCGGCGGTGAGGCTTTGGATGGTTCAGCTACATACAAAAACAATTTTGTTCTTACCAACGGCTTTGATCTCAGCTATACTTATGAGTGTTGGTGGGACCCTACTAACTATGAGGCAGACCGCAAATATCACGGCGCAAAAGTTGGTAACATTTCTGTAGCTATGATCAAGAACGGAAGCACTTTTGATCACGTTATTATGATTGATGGTGAAGTTGTTGCAACCGGAACTGTAGGTGCAACTGTAACAGGATCAGCAAAAACTTCATACAAACTTTCATATGATCCTGCAACAAAGACCATTACACTTTTTTGGGAAGCCAAATCAGGCACCGACACTGTACAGTACGTTGAT
>JAZNIT010000004.1:0-12660 GCA_045577615.1 Acutalibacteraceae bacterium | reverse complement strand
GGGGTACTTCTCCTTCACATAGTCACGGATGAACATAGACAGGGGCAGGATAATACCGGAACCGGTACCACCGGATGCGGTGGATGCGATAACCACACGCATTGCCTGCTTCATTTCCTTACCGGTCTTACGGAACAGCTCATCAATAGACTCATACAGAGGACGAATACGGCCGGTCTTAATGGTGGAGTTCAATGCCAAACGGGAAATAGCACGAACCTGGCCTGCGCCTTCAGAAACGGTCTTATCGTACATAACTGCATTCTTGGGGAACCACTTTTTGCGTGCTTCCTCGTCATAGTCGAGGTAGCTGCCAACAGTTTGAGTGTTGGAGGTTTGTACCCAATAAATCTTTGACTTGCCGTTGGCAACGTCTGAAAGGTCGTTTACGTTAGTATCCAAGCAAAGGAAGTTTATATTTTCCTTTTCTTCGGGAAGGCACAAATCAGCAACCTTCTTGACGATTTTACAACCTGTACCGCCCACACCTACGAATAGAGTAGGGGCTGCAACCTCGTTGGCCTTGATCTTTTCTTTTTTGTTTGCCATTTTCATTATCTCCTTTACAATGAATTACTTTTTGAAAGTTACGGGGATGTCTGCGCTGAACTTTTTTGTTTTACCATTATCTTCAACGTTGCCGCTGAAGGAAATGTTTGCGTCATTGGTGATGGTGAAGGGCTCTGCCTCTTCATCATCGGGAGTGATGATACCATCCTTAACCGTGAAGGTGGTGTTGTCGATATCCACCCTGGTTACATCACCGATAACTCTTACATTTTCGGGCTTCGCAAGGAAGGCTCGCTTTTGCTGTGGAGTTACAATATATGAGTTTTTGCCCGGCTCCACGTTGTTGACCACAACGCCCGCAATGTTGCCTGCGTATTCAACTGTGGCCTCTACCTTTTTGCCTGAGCGCTTTGCATTAAACTCGGTGCCATCGGCTACCGCTCTGCCGCCGATGCTCATATAAGCATCTTCGTCAGTGACATATAAGCGTTTGGGCATTGCTTTAATGCGAGTGATTGCCCAAATTATAAGTATAATAGCAATAATCAAAAGAATTATAAGTAACCATCTTAACCAGAGGGGGGTGTTGCTCAAGGTTACGCTCATTTCATCTTCGACCTGAGTTTCTCTGCCGATGTGGTCGGTGTAGACCGCCGTAACCTTTACGGGGTAGTCCCCTTCTGCAATTCCCTCGGTGGGAAGAAGCTTGATGGAGAAGGATGAATCCTTTTCGTTAGGAGTTACCTTGTAGTTAATGCCGCCGCAATCAACCTTAAGCTGAACAGATTTGAAATCCTCAGCTGTGAGAGGCTTGCCCTTCATAGTAACGTTGGCTGTTATGGCCTCGCTCTTTTCAAGTTCTTTGATTACGATGTAATCCTGCGAGGTGGTGAGGTCCAGCTTTACAGGAACAAAGTCATCTTCTATTCTATATGACAGGGTGGCTGTTGCCTTGGCTGCCTCACTGCCCTGCGGGGTGTAAATCGACTGAATGGACACCTTACATTTGCCGCAGGTAGTGTTTGCAGGATTTTTCTCATCTTTATAATGTAGCTTCAGCTTGTAATGATCATCTGCAAACTCTTTTTTGATTTCGGCATAGCTTGTGTCAGGGTTCCATTTAAGCTCAACCTTTTTGAGTTCTTCACCCGTAAGCTTTTTGCCTTGATAATAAACCTCGGCCTTGTAGGTGCCGCCCTTATCAAGATCCTGCAAGGAATAAACACGGTCGCCGCCTGTAATCTTAAGCTTAAGATTGCCTGCGGGTCGGGCTGCAACCTTTATACCGCCCTTGGGCCAACCGAAGTCGGTTGAGTCCTTGGTGATGGTGTAGCCGCTGAGGTAATCAACCTTAAGCTTGGCTTCGAAGGAGTCGCCCATCTTTAATTCGATGGGAACCTCGCCGTTCTTGCCATCCTTGGAGAAGGTGAACTCTTCGCCGTTGATGTAGTAGCTGCCCTCGTAATGGGGGTTGCCCAAAAGCTCGGAGTCAATCAGTTGACCTGTTTTGGCATCCTTCATACCGAAGCTTACCTTATATTCACCCTCGTAAAGCTCGTTGGGGTCAACCAGGTTGCCGTCAGAGTCAGTGAAAACGAAATCAAGGTCGGCGTCAGGCTCATAGTAAACCTCTATGCTGGTAGCCTTGCCCTTGAAGCTGATGGTGTAGTTGCCTGCCGAGCAGTCGGTGTAGGTGACCATCATACCCTGCAAGGATTTGTCGGGAACGGATTTTTCGTTGCCGGCGCCCTTGGTGCTGTATTTGGTGGAGGCAGAGCTTTCTTTTTGGCCTACCTCCCCTTTTGTGCCCGTTACCTTAAGGTCGGTAACATTTTCACCCTGAACGAAAACGATCAATTTGCTGATTGACATATCAAGCTTAATCTTTTTGTCGGTAAGGTGAGACTTTGGCAGGGTGTCACGACCGAATATCTTGTTGCACATCTCGGTCAGGGCTGCCAAGGTATCCGCGCTGTTTTTGGCGTGGCGCTTGGTAAACTGTGCCGATTCAGCTGTGTCGGGCATAAGTGCTACCTTATTAACGCCAAGATACATTACGTTAAGGCCTTCGGACAAATATTTTTGGAAGCGCTTATCAAGCTCTTTCTTTGATTTGTCCTTGCTCCAATCGTCGAAATAGTCACCGTCGGTCAAGACGATAAGATACTTTTTGTCGGCGGTAACGGCCTGGACGCCTGCAGCTGCGGCATCAACCGTTTTCATAGGTGTACCGTAAGCCTTAGCTGTGTAAATATCACGGATGGTCTTTGCCTGTGATGCATCAGTAATCACATAAGGACTGTCCATCGTGTATTCTTTATCCTTAACTGTTATGGGATGCATAGGATAGATTTGCAATGTGTCGCCCTTGTTGAGCATAGAGGCAAAAACCTCCATCGCATAAGTGGCGTGACACCAGTCTGCCTTGCCCTCCATATACATAGAACGCGAGTTGTCGAAAACGATGGCTATCGCTCGGGACGACTCGGCCTTTTTGGCGGCATATACCGATGGCGTTGCTACTGTCACGCAGGACAACAGCATAAGCGCCACAAGCAATATGCTAACAATCTTCTTCACTTTGATTTTACACTCCTTTGTCGTCAGCTTTTACTCTTTGACAAATTCGGTGCCATCAATAAAGATTGACTTGCCTTTTTTCTCAAAGCTCTTTTCCATATCATAGTCAAAGCCCAAGAGACTGTAAGTGATGGTAATTTCGCCATCCTCAATATGATACTCGCCTTCGATGTCAACACCGAATGCGGAAACCTCAACCTTATTGTCATCCTTAAAGGTGAAGCTTTGCTTGATTAGTCCCTCTTCTGAAGTGTAGGTACCGTTAAGCTTGGTTTCGCATGCGGTGAGCATAAACAAGCACGAAAACACAAGCAATAATGAAACGATACACTTCATTACTCTTCCTTTTGCCATAAAAGCACCTCCAAAAATTTGCAATATAATATATATATTATATTGGCGTTTGGTTAATAAATGGGTAGATAACTCCACTTATACTATTCGAGTATAGCACAAGCACTATCATTGTGCAACAAAAAATAGGGAAAAATGTCATATTTTAGTGAAATATGACGAAATTGTAACTTTTGGTTAATTGATAGTTTCATGCCTTCTCGGGATCTAGAGCACTATTAAACGAAAAACACCATACAACCTAAAGGTTGTATGGTGTTTTTGAATTATAACGCAATTTTTGATACGAGTTGCATTGGGTTGCAAATCCGCTATCTTTTATCTGGTTTTCCATTCGTCAACGAATTTTTTTGTTTCTTTTCGGTCGGCAGAAGTTCGTGCCCACCAAACCCATCCCTCCATAGCCTCAAGGTGAGCAATGATTTCTAATACAACCGGTTTATAAATTCGTTGTGCCCTAATATTCTCTAAACAGTTAACAGGGATATGTTCCAAAACGATTCTTCCAAATCTGTTGCGACCTATAACGCTTATATCTTCTCGTGTAGCGTCCCAGTCTTTTCCGGCTAAATATACTTTCGTTCCCGCTGTGAATGGTTTTGTGCCACGATACACAGTTCCGTCCTTGTCGGTATGAAATTCTGTTATGTTTGCAACAACGCCAAACCTCCACAACTGATTTTCCATATAACACACCTCGACTCTTCCGTTTTTTCTAATTATAACATACTTTCTGTCCAATTAAAAGGACTCTGAAACTATTCTTTAGCCACGATGAAACTTTTCTCCCGCAATGAAACTAATCTTTTGTGTTAAAACAGCAGAACCCCTTATACTGCAATGGTTTTGGGGTATAGAAAAAGAACGAAAGTTGCAATACCAATGGTATCATAACTTTCGTTCCAATATGGTCGAGGTGACAGGTCGACCGTCTGCTGCGGCCTGATGGTCCCAAAAATATTTCACAACTTCTTTTTGTTGAGAATGCCTCTTTTTAGCCCTTTCTGCTGGGGGTTTAGGGGCATTTTTTGTTACTTTTGGCCCATTATTTCCATATATTTTTTCTGTTTTGCTTCCGTAAGTGGTCAAATAAGTGGTCAAAAATACAAAAACTGTGGTCAAAATCTGACCACAGTTTTCTTATATATTTGCTGTAAACCCTTGATTTTACCGGGTTTTGACCACTTTTGCATCCCGTTCAAGAACGTTTACTCGAACTTGCGGCATTCAGGTTCTGCAATATGCGCGCTATCAACTATGCCATAAGTGGTCAAATTGTCCGTCATAAATCACGCGGAAGCAATTGTTGGATTCGCCGAATACCCCTTTGTGTTTTAACTTGGAAAGATGTAAAAGTCAAGTACTATAACGGTATTGTGAAATGTCGAAATATATGTTATAATAAATTATCTTGAAACTGTGCGGAGGTTACTATGACAAAAACAGAATTATTTTTACAATTGGCACAACCTGATCAAAATGGTTGCAGCCGTTGGATAAACACTAGTGAATTCGTAGGAGAATATGCCGAACTCAAGTTTGGTAATGGCGCTTCGTGGGCGCGAAAGGAATCCACATTGGCCAAAAAGTATAAAATTGAATTTGACAAGACTATTACATCAGGAAATGGTATTGATAGGATTCGTTTGGTCGGATTTAATGAAGGAGATTATTCTCAACATATCCGTGCAGATATCAAACGTGAAATATCAAGCCGTCGTTGTGTGGTTTTAGGAACCTCGAAACCGGAAGTAGACCATAAGAATGGTATGAAAAACGAAGGCCGCGTTATGCGCAATGAGGATCAACGGCTTTCGGATTTTCAGCCATTGAGCAAAGCTGCAAATGATGCAAAACGTCAATATTGCAAAGAGTGCCGCAGAACGGGAATAAGATATGATGCCAAAAAATTAGGTTATCCTATGTCTTATTATGCAGGAAGTTCAACTCACAATATGGAAGAAGATGCTTGTGTGGGCTGCTACTGGTATGATCCGTTAGAGTTTAAAAAGCACTTGACCAAAAAAGACTAATGAAAGGACTATAAGTATGAATCCTTTTAGAAAAGGTAGTACTCAATACCAAGATTTTGAAACTATGTCGGATTGCGATTGGCATTGCACTAAATGTGAATTAAAAAGTGGTCAAGCCAAAACGTGGCAAATGTGGAGACAAGAAAAGGGTATTCAAATGGATCAAGACGAGGATGGTCATTGGTACAAGAAAATGTATTGTTCAACTTGCCAAGCAACGACAGTGCACAGAAAATTAAAAACAATTGAAATTGATACCGTCGGTATAAAAGCAAGAAAAAATATTCCCGATTATGTAAAATTGAGAGCTAAAGAGTTATATGATTGTGTTGATGAATATAGCCTTCGCGTCGAACCAGCTAATGATTTGCAATTGGATCATCGTTTTCCACAAGTTAGATGGAAAACCAGCGAGGACGACAATTCAAACCTATCAGATGAACAAATTAGAGAGAAATTTATGCTTTTAACTGAGGAAAATAATCTTCTCAAATCAAGAAGTTGTGAAGAGTGTAAGAAGACAGGGATTAGGGCTAATGGGTATCGTGATATAGAATTTTGGTATGTTGGTGATAAATACTATGATGACAGACTTGGCTGTGAAGGCTGTTTTTGGTATAACCCCTCAAAGTGGAGGGAAGAACTTAACAAAGTGATAAAGAAATAATATAAAAGGTGAAGTGGGAAACCCTACTTCACCTTTTTGAATATGAATATGTATTCGTGATCGAACACGTAGAAATCGCTTGCTAAAGCGCGATATCTCCAGATAGCAGCTTGATTTGCCTTTCCGCGAGTGCGATCAAAGTTTTTAACAAGGATAGCTTTCATCATAAAGCCTCTTTCAAGGAATAAGTTCATACAATGAAAGCCAAGCGGTATCAGCTGGCTATTTGCATACTTATCGCCAATGACAACGGCACAGTAGCGATTTTTTTCTAACACCTTAGTCGTGTTATCGATTACCTCGCCGAAAGAATTGAGAAACTCCTCAAGCGTTTCGCTGTTAGATAAATCTCGCTTGTCTTCGGAAAATTTAATGATATCCCAATAAGGCGGATGCATAATTACGAATTGCACATTTTTAATTCCGTAATAATCAACCATCTTATTTGTGTCGATTGTTTTGCTGTCTGCCACTAGGATATTGGTAGAACACTTTGGATTGTGTTCTAATTTGATTCTTTCGCGAACTTCTTCAGCTACCGGCTTCTGAAGCTCTATACCAATAGAGTTGCGTCCCATTCTTTGCGCTTCAATAAGTGAAGTGCCACTTCCCATAAAGGGATCTAATATCCAATCGCCTTTCTTAGTATAGCGACTAAATAATTGGCGAGGTACCTGCGGAATAAAGTTGCCGTGATAACTTGCGTTATGTATGCCGGAATTTTCTCTATGGAAAGACCAAAATGAATTGGTAAGGATATCTGTATATTCTTGCCATTTTTTTGTGTCAATATCATTATACTTCGGCATTATTTATCTTCCTCCAGCTGATCCAATCCCTTCATAACGGCAATGCCAATTGCTTTTCCTAATAATGCCGGAACAGCGTTTCCAATTTGAACCAACTGCCACTTTTTAGAACCTTGGAAAATAAAATCATCAGGGAAAGATTGAAGAGCTGCCAACTCTCTGGGAGTAAGCACACGGGGCAGCTTAGGATGAATATTAACACCGCCATGGTTCTCTTTTACAGTACAAGAAGGTTTATCCCAAGGAGATTTCTTCCAGGCATCAGAATAGTTGCCATATAAGCTTTGACCTTCAGGAACTGCAGCGATTTGCTCCATCATTTTCTCGGAGTGGCGTGTAAAGATGTGATTGATTTGTTTGTTTTCAGGAATGGACATAAAACGCTTTATTCCTTCACCTAAAGTAACATAGTTTTCCGGAGAATAAATAGGCTTTGGATGATAGTTTTTCAAACCGTGTCTGTTGCCAATAAAGATTACTCTTTTTCTAATCTGCGGTACGCCGTAATCTGCGCTATTAAGAACTGTGACATTAATATCATATCCAGCCTCTTTATAGTCGTTAATTATTTTTGCTTCAACTTTGCCGTCGAGCATAGATCTAAGACCTTCGACATTCTCCATAACAACATAGTCAGGCTGAACACGTTTTACAATTTCAAGCATTTCGAGATATAAACTGTTTCTCGGATCTGTCACGACTCGGTGACCCGCCATACTGAATCCTTGGCAAGGGAATCCACCAACAATCAAATGAACGTGCTTGTCTGCAACGGAATCATATAACTCCTGCTTAACCGATTCTTCTCTAATGTCTCTTGTTTGAACATTTTCGTTGAAGCCTTTTTGTTCAACAAAATTATATTTATATGTAGCAACAGCTTCAGGCATTATCTCTACTGATGCGACAGGCGTAAAGCCAGCCATTGTCAAACCACAACTAAGGCCCCCGGCACCCGAGAACAAATCAATAAAATTAAATCCGTTACGATAATTAACATTAGACCAACCGTCATATACCCAACTATCTGTAATATCAATCCAATTAACTTCATCAGAAGTCTGTTCTTCAACAATTGCTTCGTTGAAAATATTATCCTTCTCAGGATCCAAGTCTGATATTAACCACTTATTATAGTTTTCTTTTGTAATACGATAGCAGTTTCCTATTTTATCTGCCTTCAACTTTCCAGCAGCAATATGTCTACGTATAGTTTTCTGGCTTTGACCACTCATTTGCGCCGCTTCAGCAATCGAATAAAATTCCATACAAAACCCTCCTGAACAACTATGTGTCCATTATACATGTTTTTTGTCCAAAAGTCAAGCCGTTTTGATTTTTATCTAAAAAATTCACCACTACATTTCCCAAATATTTCGCTGTATAAATTTGCATATTTGCCAATATTTCAAAAATCTATTGAAAAGGTATTGACAATATTTTGAAAATGTTGTAATATGATGTCAAACGGAGGTGTCATATTATGGAAACTAAACGCGATAAATTTGTTAGATTGACAGAAAAGAGAATGGAGAATGTTCTCAAAGGTATTAGTCTATTAGGAAATCTTGCGAACACCAGCAATTATGACTATACCGAGGCAGACGCTGCCAAAATCATAAAAACTCTAAAGGCAGCAGTTGCTGATCTTGAAAGAACATATAGCTCTTCTCAGAAAAACACAAAGTTTAAATTGTGAGGTGCACTATGGAGTTTAAATGGCATTTTAGTGATGAATCCAGCCAATCAAATAAATCTGTTGATAAATTTGCAGATTCCAAGTTCAGCGTGAATCGTTGGACTTCTTTCACACGCGAAATCATTCAAAATTCTCTTGATGCACGTGATGATACTAATAATGAGCCTGTTAGAGTGGTATTTGATTTAAATAAGGAGCTTACTTTGGATGATATCCCTGGGGGCTATTTTACCAAATCAGTTTTGGAAAAATGCGCCCAAATTGCTTCCAACCACCAGACGCGCCAAGCGTATCAAAAGGGTGTAGAGATTCTTAGCAAGCCAAACATCTATTGTCTTAAAGTGTCTGATTTTAACACAGTCGGTGTTAAAACTGGTCGCAACGAGGCGTGGGGTGCTTTAGTTTTCGATGAAGGAATAACTAAAAAGCATCGCCCCGGATCCGCTGGCAGTCACGGCGTTGGCAAAAAGGTTCCTTTTATCATTAGTACTTGTAACACAGTATTCTATTCGACGAAGAACAAATATAAGAAAAATGATGTCATTCAAAGCGATCTTTTGGTGCAAGGAAAAACTGCTTTGATAAATTGGACTGATGAATATGGTGTTTGGAAATGTCCTGAGGGATGGTACGGAAAAGAAAACCTTCACGCAACTTCTCCTTTAGATAAAATTCTTCCCTTGATGGATGATGACGTCGATACAGTACATCCATATTTTGCTCGTAAGGATGAATTTGGCACCGATGTAATAATGGTTGGAGTAAATGCGTATGGCACGGAGGAAACCATTAAAACAGCAATTATTAGTTCCATATATGAAAACTTCTTTGTTGCAATCAGAGAGGAACTACTGGAAGTAACGGTGTTTGGCAAAGTGTTTACTAAAACAAACATTGGGGATTTCCTGCTATGGTATACACCCACAGATGAATTGCACAACTCTATGGAAGATTTAATGCGCATTTATGCAGATGATTATGTCACGTTGCCGGTGATAGTAGATGATCGCAAGTTGGGTGAAGTGTGGCTTTATTTTGATGATACCAGTGAAATGAATCGCAAATATTATACTGTTGTTCGCGAGCACGGAATGAAGATCAAAGAATATCGCATCAACAGAGCGGATAAACCCTTTTCAGCACTTGCAATAATTAAGGGAAAAGATCTAAATGAACTTCTCTCTAGTCTTGAAAATGCTGCACACGATGATTTCGTTACTCAAGACGATGATATGGTTCTTAACCTGACAGCATTAAAAGCACTTAAAACAATCAGATTGTGCATTGAAGATTATATTGTTGAGCAGACAAAAATCGATGATGGCGAAGACCAAAAGATTGAAGACTTGCACGAAATTTTAGCTGTGCCGGGGTTTACTCCTAAAATCACAAAAAGTGACTCAAAGGCAAAGATTAAGAAGAATAATGTTAATAAGAAAAAGCCCAAAAAGCCTGTAGAACCCAAGCCTGTTCCTGTAGAACCCGTCGATCCTATAGATCCTGCGGATCCGATTGAACCCAAACCGAAGCCTAAAAAGAGAAAAATAAAATCTGAAAAATTTTATGACGCGTATGCATTCGGTCCAGTGCTGGCGAAAAATGCAGATGGTTATTTACTGCGGTTCAAGGTTAAACACGATATGAAGGATTGTGAATTTCGCATTAAGTCTATAAACTCTGACGATAAGGTTGACAATTCCATCGCAGATTTATTAGTTTCTGCAACCGTTGGTTTGAAGAAGTATAAATTCCAGGACGGTTGTATCTCGAAGATTAAATTGAGTAAGGATCAACTTTATGAAATTCAAATAAAAACAAAACGAGATATTAAATATCGTTTGATGGCAGAATTATGGTTTAAGGAGGCGTAATATGAACGGTTATCCGTATCCCGTGCTAACAGAGGTCGGTTCAGCTTATAATCAAGATGTTCGTTTCAACATCGAATTTACCAAATACGTTTGCAACGAAGATAAAATAGTATTATCTATCTCTGTGGGTTTAAATTCTGAAACACTCAAGAAACACATTGAAGAAGGTAATGCCGAGTTGGTCGTTAAGGCTATTACTGGCATTCGTTCATTGATTTTCCGATTTGATGAAATCCGTGAAAATTTGGATATTGAAATTTGCAGTGAAAATATCAAATCAAATGATGATATCTCATTAACGGCATTCGTTGTGGCAAAAAACGAGTTTGAATTTTGTGTAACAGAAGAAATGGAAGATTATTTTGGAACTGATTTTTCTATATCCCTTAACAAAGGTGATCTTCTCGCTGTTTCTAATAATGAAAAACTAAACTATAATACGACCAACAATGATTTTATAAAAATCAGAGGGTCTGAAGAATACTCCGGTAAGGGGGTACACATTCGCTTGTCTGAAGAAAATCATATTGTCGTTTTAGTTGGCCCGGAATTTAGGCATGCCTATGCAACTATTTCTGACCCCAAAATCAAACCAATACTTAGCAGCCACATTGTGTTCGAGGCATTTGTGTACACATTGGTGGAGATTGTTCAATCAAATGAAGATTATTCAGGTAAGGAATGGTATAGATTGTTCTCGCAAGCATTTGCGGCAACGGGTGATGACTTGGAGGATTTTCGCAAAAATGTTATTGATGATGGAAAAATTGCTATGTCTGAAATATTTGGTGTAGCACAAAAAATGATTAGCAATTCTCTTGAAACTACTACTATTAAAGTCAGCAGAACGGAGGGATAAAGATGAAAATATTGTTGCGTAAAATAAGAAAAGACAAATTCGACGATCTAAAAAATAGTATTATTGAAGATTTTGAAAGCAACGGTGTTTTGTCTTTCCCCGAAGAACTGATTGAATCAAGCTCGGAACCTGTTTTAATTGAAGGGCAACAGGTTGAAATGGAGATAGATATAGATAAGTATTTGTCTTTTATTAACGAGCCCCCTCCTTATTATACTAGACAAGCTAAGGTTGGTATGGAATTATATAAAGATTTCAAATCAGCAAACTTGCAATTGCCAAGAAATCTATTCTATGAGAAGGAATTTTGGGCTTATATGTCATTGACAATTTTCAAAGATGTTGTTAAGGGATTGCGAAAAGTTTTGGATGAAAACACACCTACTTCCAACAACATATTGCAGTATTATTTCAACGCAGGAGGAAAGCCCACACGAACAGGTTTGTTGTTCGTGTGGATTATGATCGACCAATTAAACTGTGGAGATGATTTTGAAGTTGCACATACTGCTTTTGAGTTTGTTGACCCCGCCAGACAGGTGTTAGAATACACCATTGCTAAAAATCCGGCAATTTTTAGTGCATTCATCAAAGGGATAATAAATAATAACAAAGACAGTAAATTCAAGAATAAAAAATACTGGGTCAAAGCATGCGCTCATATAAGTTGTTATGCAAGCATCAGTATGTTGGAAGCGCTTGATTATGACGATTTAGTTGATGTTATCACCCGAGAACAAAAAGCGATAATTTCAGAAAAATAGTTAGTATATTTGGAAAAGAGGATGTTGTTGGATAAAAATTTTAAAGGAATATTGTGGATATCTGCATTAGTTTTGGCTTTTGGTGGAGTAGTTACTCTTAAAAATTTGTGGGCATCAATATGGCAATTTGTTTTAATGCTTTTCCCTATATTCGGAGAGAAAATCATTGAGAATTATTTGACATCACCATACTTTATTGTAAGTGTTATAATGGCTATTTTTTCTTGCTGCGGAATATATTTTGGCGTTAAGGGCGGAAAAGTATTATACACAGTTGTTTCGTTAGTAGTTTTAGTAGTTGATTTAGTAAGTATGGGAACAAATATTTTATAAAAGATAATGCTGGACTTGTGAAAACCTTTGTGGTATATGTTTGTACTGCAAAGGAGGTGCTGATATGGCACGAAAAGTAAATACAATCAAAAAGAGCGGCTTTGCACCGATTGGTGTAGAGTCGCTCTTCTCTTGTGGGGGGTGCTAAAATGACAACACTTGAAGATTTGTACTATAAGTC
>JAZNIT010000003.1:0-41811 GCA_045577615.1 Acutalibacteraceae bacterium | reverse complement strand
TGTCGCTTGACGGGCGACCTAACCTCTCTTTTATTGGTGTGCAATGATGACATCAAATGAAAGAGAGGTTTTCTATTATGAAAAACAATATTACTGAACTTGTGTCTATTTTGGACAAAAGCGGCTTGATGGCTGGGCTTGAGAGCGACACAATTGTCACCTTTGCTTTTTATATAAAAACGCTGTACTTGTGAAAGGTGTTGTGGTATGTATTTGTGTTGCAAAAGGAGGTGCAACGCACATGACAACACTTGAAGATTTATATTACGGCAACATCAGTCCGCACGAAAGGTATATCGAGCGAGGGACGAGGGTAGATAAGCTCGTCAAGCTGATATGCAAAAATGAGGATGAACTCAATGCCGGTCTGACGGAGAGGCAAAAAGAAACCTTTGAGAAGTTTAAAGACTGCCAAAGTGAGTTGACGTGCATTACCGAGCGTGAGGCTTTCAGCGCGGGGTTTGTCTTAGCCACTCGTATAATGGTGGAAGTGATGCAAGGTTTAGAAGAAGTTGAAGAAATCTGATAATCAATAAAATATTCACATCTGTGCAGCTGCAAAGTCATTACTTTTATATTGACAAAAGTAATGACTTTTGTTATAATAAAACTATCTTAAAATACCTTGGATGGTGAAATTATGGCTGTTAAGAAAAAACAAATAATTCCAGATAACCATACTGCTACAGAATTCTTAAAAGGACAGGCGTCAAGAATTTTTGATGAGGTTGTAAAGGAAGATAAGGTCGTCATCGTTAATAAACATAGTCGGCCGCACAATGTGATCATTTCTTATGATAGATATATTCGGTTAAAAGAACAGGTGGCTGACATATAATTTTAAGACCTAAATATCGTACATCAAAACCATTATAATTATTAATAGGTGGTGTTTTAATGGCAGGTAAGTTTAGTTGGAAAAAGTTCAAAGATATAGACCTCAGCGATTCTTTCTTTGACACATTAAAAGTAGATTACCCGGAATTCCCGGTTTGGTTCTCACGAAAGCAAAACGAGGGAAAGAGCGCTCTGGTTTATTTTGATGAAGTTGGAGTAGGAGCGTTTCTCTATTTAAAGAAGGAGAATGTCGATGGTGATGTTTCACCACTGATTGTCAATGGAGAGGAATTACCGCAGATCCCTCGTTTGAAAATTGGCACTTTGCGTTTAGCAGAACGTATTCGTAAACAACGTTTGGGGGAGGGTGCGCTTGGAGTATCTCTTTGGTATTGGAAGGATACCAAATTCGACGAGATTTATGTCACCGTTTTCGAAAAGCATGTAGAACTGATCAATCTATTTGAAAGATTTGGATTTACTTTTGCTGGAAAAAATGAGCGCGGTGAAAATGTATACATAAAAAATAGAAGATCAATGCCTTTTGAGGATCCGTATAAATGCTTCCCGTTTGTTTCTACGGTGTTTGATTACGGCGGTCTAATTCCGATAAATGATGACTTCCACGATAAGCTTTTTCCTTACTCCGAGCTGGCAGGTGGGAGCCAACATATATTTTCAACCACGGCCGGTAATGGAATTACAAAAGTTTTTATTGCGACGCCATATACCGCTTTGCATTTTAAAGAAGGTATGCCGGTTTTTATTTATCGTATACACACTGGTCCTGGTCAAAAGAAATATAAGTCCGTAATTACTTCTTTCTGTACCATATCGAAAGTAGATGTGGTTAAAGAAAAAGGAACCTCGATAATTTCTTGTGATGACTTTGTTAAGCAGGCGGGTAATAAAACTATTTATACGTCTGAAGAACTCCAGGAAATATACACTACAAAGAAAACGGTAGTAATTATTGAACTTGTTTACAATGGATATTTTGGAAAGGGTCACAATGTGACATTTAACGAACTGAAGGAAAATGGATTGTTTGAAGATTATCCATATAATGTTGTCTATACAAAAAAAGAATTTGAGAAGATATTAGAAATGGGTGATATAGATGTGCAAAATATTATTGTCGATTAATCCAGAACATGTCGAAAACATTTTAAGTGGCGAAAAACAATACGAATTTCGTAAGATTAAATGCAAGGAAAAAGTTGATAAGATTATTATTTATTCAACATCCCCTGTTATGAAAGTAGTTGGCGAAGCGGATGTGCTGGATGTTATTGTTGATAGTCCAGAGTTGGTGTGGGGAGAAACCTCAGAATTTTCTGGAATAACCAAACAATTTTTCGATGCATATTACAGAAATCGTAACGTAGCAATCGCCTATAAATTAGGGCGTGTCAAGAAATATAAAGAACCTAAAGAGTTATCTGCATTTGGTATTACTTGCGCACCACAATCGTTTGTGTATATTTAACGTGTATTTATATGAAATGTATTTTTTGCGGAAAAGACTCGAGCAAGTCAAAAAGTGTAGAGCATATTATACCCGAGTCTTTTGGAAACTCTACTGCCGTGCTTCCTAAGGGAGTGGTGTGCGATGATTGTAATAATTATATAGGGAGAAAAATAGAATCTCCTTTTTTAAACTCAAATGCAATTTTGATGTTGAGACAAGAATTGTCATTAAAGAACAAGCAAAATAAGTTGATTCGCAAATTTGATTATCCATCAAAGGAAGAAATAGTTCAGCAAATTACACCAGATCATTATTTTGTCGTTTCTAAAACATCTCGAACTGAACACGATGTAAAAGCAGCAGTCCACCGATATGTGGAATATGTCAATCTTACTGATAAAGAATTGTTGACTCCGAGTGTTAATATATCAAGACTTTTAGCGAAAATGGCAATAGAAGCTTTTATATATCGATGCGGATCAAGTTCAGAGGTGTGTGATTATGTAAGAGAAGATGATGCATATGAATCGATTCGTAAACACGTGCGATATGATGGTAGAAAATTATGGAATTATTCGTCACGAAGAATATATTCCCGTCACGAAGTGTATCAGGGTGATATTGAACACTCGATAAATTGGGAATTTGATTTTTTATTTTTGCCTAATGGCGAAATATACTTTGTCATAGCAATGTTTGGAATAGAGTATGCAATTAATTTGGGCGGTCCTTCAATTGATGGATATAAAGAGTGGCTCATAAATAATAACAATATTAGCCCCTTATACTTATCAGATGAACAACGCAAAGAAAATTATATAGGATATGCAAAGAAAATGTATTCACCAAATGAAATTGACCTGCCCCATATAAGCGGTTCAATTAAATAATTGACTTGTTATCAAGTCATGTATTAGCGGTAGATAATCAATGTGGCATTGATTATTCGAACGTTCTATCTCTTGTATAGTGAGGATTTGGGCACGGTGGAATGCGGATTTGAGAGGGGTAAAATGGGTGGTTTTTGAACTGTAAGTGGTCAGAAAGTCCGTATGAAATTTTGGCAAGCTTGGGAATTAGAATATGGGTTGTGGGAAAGATTTCGATCTAAATTGGGTCTGAATTATGCTCAAAATCGCTCGAACCTATAAAATTATGTTTGAGGTCGAACCTGCAATCTATTTGTCAGTTTTGGGTGATCATCAGGGGTGAAATTCGGGCGATTTTAGGGCAAAAATAAGTGGTCAGATAGTTGGTCAAAAAATTGAATGATTCCCGAAATTTATGCAAAACAACGAAAAAACGACCGTTTTTTAAGGTTTTAAGCCTCAAAAACGGTCGTTTTTTGGTCGAAGTGACAGGACTCGAACCTGCAGCATCTTGCTCCCAAAGCAAGCGCGCTACCAATTGCGCCACACCTCGAAATGTGTGTATAAGTGGTCAAAAAGTGACCTATTCCATAAGTGGTCAAATAGTTGGTCAAAATGATTTTTTGACCGTTAAAAAGTTTGAAAAACCCAGTGTTTATGCGGGTTTGCGAGGATAGGGCTAAAAATCAGCCACTTGCTCCCAAAACTAGCGCCCTACCAACTGGGCGACACCTCGAAATATGAAAATATTGAATTATATAGGGTCAAAAAATTGTGGTTGCAGAAGTGGTCAAATATAGGGTCAAAACCAATTTTGAGAGAAAGTAAATCGCCAAAACCCCAGTGTTTATGCGGGTTTACGAGGATAGGGCTAAAAATCAGCCACTTGCTCCCAAACCACCCGCGCTACCAACTGCGCCACACCTCGTTACGACCGTTATATTTTAATATATACTTATGCTTTTGTCAAGGGATAAATCAGCAGTTATTCCCTTTCATATTTCCACCTTGCCTGCATATACTTTTTAGACGAGGCTTAGGAGATGATTTTTATATGCGAAAAGCTTTAATCAAACAAAAAATTATAGGCTTTGCTTTTGTTTCTGCTGCAGGCACTTTGCTCCATTTTGTTTTTGAATGGTGCGGTCAAAATAGGCTTGCCGCTTTGTTTTCAGCCGTAAACGAATCGGTTTGGGAGCATATGAAGCTGCTCTATATTCCCCTGCTGCTTTTTGCTGTCGGGGAGCGGTTATTCGGGCGCACCGACAACAACTTTTGGTGCGTTAAGCTATGCTCTGCTTTGCTGGGACTTGGGGTTATACCCACCCTGTACTATCTTTACACCGGGGCGCTTGGAGTATCTGCCGATTGGTTCAACATCACCATATTTTTTATTGCGGCGGCAATGACTCTTTTGGCCGATTATCTGCTTTCGGTAAACAAAAAAGGGTGTTTTTTATCAAACACCCTTTGCTTTGCCATATTCATTTTTATAGGCTTGCTGTTTGTGATTTTTACCTTTTGGCCCATCCACATCCCGTTGTTTCAGGACCCTGTTACCAAGCAATTCGGTATGCCTTAAAATGTTATTACGCCCAAATGCTCAAGAAGTATTTTTACGCCGATAAGCACAAGTATTACGCCGCCTGCAAACTCGGCCTTGCTTTTGAATTTAGCACCAAAACGGTTGCCGATAGCAACACCTGTGTATGAAAAGCCGAAAGTGACGGCTGCAATAAGCAGCACGGCCACAACCGTTTCTGCAAGCTGCATTTTAAGAGTGGCGAAGGTAATGCCAACAGCAAGGGCGTCGATGCTTGTAGCCACTGCCAGCACAAGGACGTCCTTTACATCAAATGCGCCACAATCACAGCAGCATCCATCATCATCCTTTTTAAGGGCTTCGACGAGCATTTTGCCGCCGATAAAGGCAAGCAATGCAAAGGCAATCCAATGGTCAAAATCGGTTATATAGGACTCAAACTGCTTGCCCATCACCCAACCGATAAAGGGCATAAGTCCCTGAAATCCGCCGAAAAACAGCGAAATAATAAGTGCGTGCTTATGGTTGATTTTTTGCATATTGAGGCCCTTACATATTGCGGCTGCAAAAGCATCCATTGAAAGGCCGACGGCTGTCAAAACCAACTCTATAATTCCCATTATTATACACTCCTTAACATACGGCCTCAATGATAACACATTTCGGTTTTTTTGTCAACAAAATAGGCCTATTGCACTTGGCGGTTTAATATGCTATTATTTAACTATGATGGAAAATAAATTTTATGCTGACATTATAACTACATATCAGACCGCAGACCAATTACACCGCGCCTATCTTCTTATGAGTGAAGAACGCAGGCAGCGGTGTGATAATATGCGCTTTGACGATGAAAAGCGAGCTTGCATTTGTGCCGATATGCTCATCCGCCGATTGGTGAAAAAGCAAACGGGGCTATCGCCGGAATGCATTGAAATATGCACCGATAAGTTGGGCAAGCCCTACATCAAAAACGTCGACTGCCACATTTCCATAAGCCATTCACGCAACTTTGTTATGGCGGCGGTATCACCCTATCCAATTGGGGTTGACATTGAAAAAATTGCCACTCCCCCCAAGAATATTCTTAACCATATTGCTCTTGACATTGAGAGCGACGAGGAGTTTTACCGTCTGTGGACCACAGCCGAAAGCTACGGCAAGCTGTGGGGCAAGGGCGTTTGGTGGGCGTTGAAGGAGTTTGACGCTGCTACGGGCCGCTTTAACGGCGATGAGGGATGTCGGTTTGAGCCCTTCCCCTGCCCTGAGGGATTTGCGGCAACCATTTGCATAAAAGATTAAAAGCACTTGTCTTGTGGACAAGTGCTTTTTTGCAGGTTATGAATTATTCGCCCTTTTGATTTTTGAGCATATCGCGAATCTCTTTGAGAAGAGTAACCTCGGTATCCTCGGGCTCTGCAGGAGCTTCTTCAACCTTTTCTTCTTCAGCCTTTTTAAGTGATGCCAATTTCTTCTCGGCATTCATAATGATGCGAAGAACGATGAAGATGGAAAGAGCGATAATCAAAAAGTCAATAACGGTCTGCAGGAAGTTGCCGTAGGTCATTGCTACCTCGGGAGTTACAACCTCGCCTGCTTCCATAACTGCCTCTTTGAACACCCATTTAAGGTCTGTAAAGTTGAGGCTGCCGGTGGCAAGGCTGATAAGAGGAGTGATGATATCGGCAACCAAGGATGATACGATTTTGCCGAAGGCGCCGCCTATTACAACACCGACTGCCATATCAAGGATGTTGCCCTTGAGTGCGAATGCTTTGAAATCTTCAAAAAACTTTTTCATTTTTACATATCCCTTCTTTTATTTTTCTATATTATATCAAAGTTTTTTGGTCAGGTCAACACAAAAAACAAGGCTACGATTGCTCGTAGCCTTTAAAGTTTAATTAGTCGGCAAAGCCTGATTCAACAAGAGCAACAAGACCGTCAACGGCATCCTGCTCGTCTGAACCGTCGGCGATAACCTTGATTGTGGCACCGCCTACGATACCGAGTGAAAGAACGCCAAGCAAGCTCTTTGCGTTTACGCGGCGATCGTCCTTTTCAACCCAGATGGATGATTTGAATTCGTTTGCTTTTTGGATAAAGAAGGTTGCGGGGCGAGCGTGAAGGCCCACCTTGTTGTTAACGGTTACGTCTTTACTGCACATTTAAATCGTTCCTCCTGCAAAAAATCATTTTATACAATTTGAGATTTTATTCGGTCTTTAAAGAAGGGCTTTTGTTCACCCTATCCTTTGTTTCATATTATACCACAAGTTTTATTAAGGTCAACGAATTTCGGAAAACTGTGCAAAAGTTCTATCTTGTAAACAAAAGACAACCTGCTGTTCGTCAAGCACTTGTATAACTTGACAATAAGCAGGTCGTTTTTGTTTTGCTATGTGCATATTACACTATCTTTTTAATCTTTTTTATTCAATAATAACAGATATTTTTTGTCTTTTGCTGTCAACTCGGCTTTTTCAAGCATATCGGGGCGGCGTTTGGCCGTTTCGGCAAGAGACATTTCGCGGCGCCATTTTTCGATATTTGCGTGGTGACCTGACAGCAATACGTCGGGAACCTTTGCACCGTGCCATTCGGGGGGCCTTGTGTACTGAGGGTATTCAAGCAGGCCTGCGAAATGGCTCTCTTCCGTGAAGCATATATCGTCGCTGAGCACACCCTTGACCATTCGGCAAACGGCATCGGTGAGGGTGAGTGCAGGCAGCTCGCCACCTGTGAGAACATAGTCGCCCACCGAAATCTCTTCATCCACAAGCTCGTCGATTATGCGCTGATCCACGCCCTCGTAGTGGCCGCACAAAATCACGAAGCCTTCCCCTTGGGAAAGTTCCACAGCGCGCTGCTGTGTGAGAGTTTTGCCACGGGGGGACATAAATATAAGATGAGGACGGCTGCCGCGCTGACGGCATATATCCTCGAAGCAATCGTAAATGGGCTGGGGTGCCATTATCATACCCATTCCGCCACCGTATGGGGCATCGTCTACCCTGCCGTGCTTATCGGTAGTATAGGGGCGGATATCCACACAGTTGATTTCAACCTTGCCTGCGGCTACTGCCCGACCGATTATGCTCTCGTGGGTAACGGCGTTGCACATATCGGGGAAAAGGGTCATTATATCAATTCTCATCGTCAAACAACCCCTTTAACGGACGGATGGTTATTACACCCTCTTTTGCATCGATATTCTGCACAACGTCGGGAATGGCAGGGATAAGAATCTCGCCCTTGTCGGTAGCGATATGCCACACGTCGTTGGCCCCTGTTTGCGAAACGTCGCTGAGGGTGCCGTACTCTTTGCCTGAGTCGGCATCTACTACTCGGCAGTCAATCAAATCCTGCACGAAATAGGCGCCTTCCTCCAGCTTGGCATCCTTGCGGGAGATGTAAAGCACCTTGTTGCGAAGCCTTTCAGCCTGCTCGATGGTGTCAACTCCGTCAACCTTGATGATGACAATGTTGCCGTGGGCTCTGGATCGGACTATCTTTATATGTTGCTCGCCCTTATCGTCAAGATAAAGACGCTTGAAGTCGGTAAGAAATTCAGGCGAGTCACACCAAGGGTGCACTCTCATCTCGCCGCGCACACCGTGTGTGCCTGTTATTTTGCCTGTTTCCAAAAATAACTTGATCATACTTTTACCTCTTTATTTCAGTAACAAAAAAGGGCGGTTTTAGCCACCCTTTATGTTACGAAAAGATTAGTCGATTTCGACCATAATCTTTTGATTCGAGCGGTTTGCTACTGAACGCATAACCGTGCGAATTTCTTTTGCAATGCGGCCTTGCTTGCCGATAACACGGCCCATATCATCCTCTGCAACATGCAAGTGGTAAACCACTACCTGCTCGGCGTTGGGCTCGTCAACGGTAACGTTAACTGCATCGGGATTGCGGACCAAACCGCGTGCGATAGTTGCCAAAAGTTCTTGCATTAGAGGATACCTTCCTTTTTGAGCAGAGCCTTGACGGTATCGGTGGGCTGTGCGCCGTTGCCAATCCACTTTTTGATTGCTTCAGCGTCTACCTTAACCTCAGCGGGTTCGGTAAGGGGGTTGTAATAACCTACCTCCTCGATGAAACGGCCGTCGCGGGGGAATCTTGAATCCGCAACAACTACACGATAAAAGGGAGCCTTCTTAGCGCCCATTCTGCGAAGTCTGATTTTAACTGCCATCTTTCGCACCTCCTGTAAATAAAATGTGTATATAGGCCGTCGGAAAACCGACGATTATACCTTAATTAAAATCTGCCGGGAAAACCGCCGCCCGGGAAGCCACCGCCGGGAAATCCACCGGGGAAGCCGCCGCGACCGCGACGCTTTTTGCCGCCGCCATTCATTTGCTTGAACATCTTTTTCATTTGTTCGTACTGATTGAGCAGACGGTTAACATCCTCTACCTTTACACCGCTGCCTGCGGCAATGCGGCGTTTGCGGGATGCATTGATTATTTCGGGTTTTGAACGCTCGAGAGCGGTCATAGAATATATTATGGACTCGACGCGGAGCAGTTGGCGGTCATCAATATCAACGTCGCGCAGCTGCTTTTCCATACCCGGAACCATTGAAAGCACCTGCTTTAATGGACCCATCTTTTTAATCTGTTGGAACTGTGCCACCAAATCGTTAAGGTCGAACTTGTTTTGGTTAAGTTTGCGAGCAAGCTCCTGCGCCTCTTTTTCGTCGATTTGCTGCTCTGCCTTTTCAATAAGGCTGAGCACGTCGCCCATTCCCAAAATGCGAGAGGCCATTCGACCGGGATGGAACTCTTCAATATCGTCAAGCTTTTCGCCCGTACCCACGTATTTGATGGGTTTACCCGTTACTGCGCGAACCGAAAGGGCCGCACCGCCACGGGTATCGCCGTCAAGCTTGGTAAGCAGAACACTGTCAATCTCTAACAAATCGTTGAAGGCCTTGGCCACGTTGACTGCATCCTGACCTGTCATAGAGTCGACAACAAGAATGATTTCGTCGGGGTCGGCAACGTCTTTGATTCGTTTGATTTCGCCCATCAAATCTTCATCGATATGAAGGCGACCTGCGGTATCTATAATAACAATATCGTTGCCGTAATCCTTGGCGTGGGATATTGCCTGCTTAACTGTTTTTTCAGGCTGCTGGGTGCCGCGCTCGAAAACCTCGCACCCTGCCTGTGCGCCAACCACCTTTAGCTGTTCGATAGCGGCAGGACGATAAATATCGCAGCCGACAAGCAAGGGGCGGTGACCCTTTGATTTAAGAAGCTTGGCAAGCTTTGCCGAGTGGGTGGTTTTACCTGAGCCCTGCAAGCCGCTCATCAAAATGACGGTAGGCAGCTTTGAGGACATATTGAGGCGTGTGTGCTCGCCACCCATAAGTGCGGTTAACTCTTCATTAACCACCTTAACAACCATCTGACCGGGGGTAAGGGATTCCATTACCCGCTCACCAACGCACTTTTCGGTGACGGTTTTAGTGAAGTCTTTGGCTACCTTATAGTTAACGTCGGCCTCGAGAAGAGCCATACGCACCTCGCGCATTGCGTCCTTTACATCGGCCTCGCTAAGCTTACCTTTTGAACGAAGGCGCTTAAACGCGGCACTTAATTTATCGGATAAACCCTCAAACGCCATTGAAAGCGCCCCCTTTGATTAGTCTTGATTAAGCAGCGAGTCACAAAGTGACCTTATGCTTTGCACCCCGTTCCCTTGGCAGCTGTCGGCAGCGTCACGAATCTGAGCAAGGGTTAAGCCTATCTGCTGCAGTCGGGTGACAAAGCCAAGCTTTTGCTCCATCTCGGTTAGCTGGGCAACGGCACGGCGAATTAAATCTCGCACGGCCTGACGGGTAATGCCCTCGTTTTCGGCAATTTCTGCAAGCGACAAATCGTCACAGTAATAGTAGCCGACCACATCCCTTTGGCGGGGTGTGAGCATATTGCCGTAGGTGTCGAGCAAAAGGGCAACCGATAAATCCTTTGCCATTCTGAACACCCCCGAAAGCAAGTGTGTAAAGTAAAAATGCTTTACACCTAAAGCTATTATACATAACCCCATCTTGTTTGTCAAGAAAAAAATTAGTTGTCATCCGGTTAATTATAGTGTATAATGTTGTTGTATTTTTGTGCTTTTTGTCGCAAAATGCACTTTGAATTGGAGGAGAAGCTATTTATGAAATGGCCCAAAAGACGTCTTGGTGACCGTTACGACGGTTACAGAATCAGAAAAATGGACGCCGTTTTTCAGATTATACCCGCAATTATGCGCACCCGTATCGACTCACAAGTATTCTTTGATTACAAGCTTGATATTACCGAACTTGAAAAGTTTATTCGCGATCAGCGCAACAACGGTATGCCTAATTTGCGTATGCTGCATATCTTTATGACCGCTATGATTCGAATGATGTCACAGTATCCCCGACTCAACCGCTTTGTTTCAGGCAAAAAGATTTATGCCAGAAACAACTATTCTATTTCTATTGCTGTTAAACGCTCTCTTTCTCTTAATGGTGAGGAGACCACTATCACCCCAGAATTTGAACCTGAGTTCACTTTGCAGGATGTGGTTGACCATATGGAAAAAACTCTTAAAGAAGAGGTTTTTGAAAAGCAGGAGGAGGGCAACGCCACCGACGTGGTTGCCCGTGTGCTGGGTGCTATACCCACCTTTATCAAGGCAGGCTTTGTTGACCTTATGCGCAACCTCGACCAGATCGGTCTTATGCCTAAGTTTATTAACAAGGCAAGCCCCTTCCACGCAAGTATGTTTATCACCGATTTGGGTTCTTGCGGCATTGGACCCATCTATCACCATCTGTATGAATTCGGTACTTGCTCGGTATTTATTGCTATGGGCAAAAAGGAAACCGAGTATTATATCGACAAGGACGGCAGCACTCAAATGCGACGCTACATAAATATGAAGGTGGTTGCCGACGAAAGAATTTGCGACGGCTACTACTACGCTTCAGCTATGAAGGATTTGGCAAGACTTATCCGTCACCCCGAAAAACTGCTCACTCCCCCCGACGAGGTTGTTGCAGACGATTTGGGCCGAGCAATCAAATACAAGCGTCCTAAAAAGACAAAGAATAAGTAAGGTTTAAGCCTTGGCAAATGCCGAGGCTTAATTTTTTTGAAATTCGCTGTTTTTTCGGTTGAATATATAATTTGTATAGTGTATAATAAATCAAATGATTTATTAAGTTGGGAGGAGCTATTGTGAAACGTGTGTTGGCTATGGTCTTGTGCTTATGCCTGCTTTTTGGTTTTGCGGCCTGCGACAGCTCTGATTCGGCTAACAGCAACGTGCGAATTTCACTTAACACCCTGCCCACCAATGTTGACCCTCAACTGGCAGAAAGCGACGAGGAGTTGGCCATTGTACGCAACTGCTTTGAGGGACTTTTCAGATTTGACGGAGACAAGGTTAAAAAGGCTGCCTGCAGCGATTATTCCGTTAGCAGCGACGGACTCACCTGGACCTTTACCCTGCGAGAGGGCATCAAGTGGTCTGACGGTCAGGCAGTAACTGCCGACGATTTTGTTTTTGGTATTCAGCGCGCCCTTACTCCCGACACCATTGCTCCCTTCGCATCCCTGCTTTACTGTATCAAGGGCGGCGAGTCGGCTCTTAAGGGAGAAACCGCTGTTACCGATGCGGCTGTCTATGCCAAAGACGGCAAGGTGGTTATTGAGCTTGTTTCGAAGCAAAAGGATTTGCCCGAAATTTTGTCAAAGGCTATGTGTATGCCCTGCCGACGCGATGTGTTTGAAAAGGCGGGGGGCCGCTACGGCATGAGCTCACAGCTTGTTGTGTGCAACGGCCCATATACCATTTCAAGCCTTGACAAGTCTATACAAATTGTTCAAAACGAGAGTTACAAAGGTGACTTTGCTCCTAAGTTTGCCAAGGCCACCTTTACATACGGCGCTACCGACAGTGAGAAGATCGAAGGTCTTGCCAACGATATCACCTCATTGGCTTCTGTTTCAGGCAGCACTATTGACGAAGCAAGACAAGCAGGCCTTGATGTGACCGCTTTTAACGACACTGCCTGGCTTGTGGTTATCAACCCTGCCGCCAAGGTAGTAGGTGACAACAACGTTGCCGCCGCCCTTAAATCTGCTGTTGGCAGTGATTCTTATGAGGATGCTTTGCCTACCGGCTTTGAGTGCTTTGGCGGAGTTGTTGCTCCTCATCTTATGGTTGACGGCAAGGATTATCGCAAAAAGGCTGATTATCTGCCCAACCTTAAAAGTGACAAAAACGCCCGTCAGGCGCTTATTGATGCTCTTAAAGCCCACTCGGGCAAGCTGCCCACTCTCACCTTGATTTATCCCGAGGGTATGGAGCTGAAGCAGACTGCCGCACGTCTTGCACAGTATTGGCAGCAACAGCTTGGTGCCGTTATCAACATTGAAGCAGTTGCAAAAAATCAACTGTCGGCTCGCCTTTCGGCAGGCAATTATCAGTTGACGCTCTGCCCCCTCACCGCCGATGATGGCAATGCCGTCACTGCTCTGCGCGCCTTTACGGGTGACGAGGGAGAGAGCAATTTTGGCTTTGCCGTTGGCGGACTTGCAGCTTTGACAGGCACCTCGGGCAGCCCATCCGCGGATCAGCTGCGAAAGGCTGAAGGGCTACTTATGAGCGACCCCCACATCATACCCGTTGCTGTCAGCGGTCGCTATTTTGTATATACCGACGGCGGCAAAAAGATTAGCCTTGATATGCTTCAGGGCGGCATTAAACTGTACAAATAACAGACACGGCTGTATAAGGAACTGTTTTTATGACCAACTATAAAAGCTGGAAAACCGCAATATCCACCGGCGACACAAGCTTTGAAAACCTTGACCGTATGGCCAAGGCAGGCGTGAAGGCCATCGAAGTCAGCTTGAGATGGTATGATTGGCACAGAGATTGGAATCAAATCGCAGAAAATGCCAAAAAGGCAGGCATTGAGGTTTGGTCATTCCACCTTCCCTTTGCAAACGAAATCAACATTGCCAATCTTCACGACGGCCGCAGACAGTTTGCAGTTACCATACATAAAGAGTTGATTGCAAACGTTTCAAAGTATGGTGTTAAATACTTTGTTGTGCATCCCTCGGCAGAGCCTATTGAGGATGAGGACCGTGCAGAATCTATGAAGCAGGCCAAAAAGTCTCTTGCTGAGATGGCAGAGTTTGCCGCTCAGTTTGACGCCTGGATTTGTGTTGAGGATCTTCCCCGCACTTGTCTTGGTCACAACGCCGACGAAATAGCTGAGCTTGCTTCTGCTCACGACCGTTTGCGCGTTTGCTTTGACGTTAACCATCTGCTTACCGCTTACGGCAGTGACCATATGGATATTATCAAGGCTGTAGGCACCAAAATTGTTACCACACATATGAGCGACTACGACTTTGTTGACGAGCGTCACTACTTCGCAGGCAACGGCAAGATCAACTGGAATCAGCTGATCACCGCTATGGAAGAGGTTGACTACAACGGTCCCTTCCTTTATGAAGGTGGCTTTAGCCCCAGCGGCTTTGATCCCTCCGTTCCTTACGGCACTATTGAAGAGGCTGTGGAGCGCCATATGACCATCAAGAACTATTACGGCAAATAAGTCGGCCAACAGCAAAAGCGAATAAATTTAAAGCGCATCTTGATAAAAGGTGCGCTTTTTGTTAGAATGAGTTAGGTGATTTTAATGATTAAGGTTATTTTATGGGATGTCGACGGCACTCTGCTTGATTTTATTGCCGCCGAAAAAAATGCTCTTCGCAGCACGTTTGCTCACTTTGGTCTGGGGAAGCTGACCGACGAGGATATTAAGCTCTATTCGGGTATCAATCATTCATATTGGAAGCGGCTTGAAAAGGGCGAGCTTACCAAGCCCGAGATTTTGCGCGGCCGCTTTGCCGATTTTTTTGCCCTTAAGAATATTGAGTTTGACGATTTTGATGCCACTAACAGCGAGTATCAGGTGCGCCTTGGGGACACTGTTTGCTTTAACGACGACTCTTATAACATTATAAAAGGCCTTAAGGGCAAGGTTAAGCAATACGTGGTTACTAACGGCACTAAGGTGGCTCAGGACCGCAAGCTTAGCAAATCGGGGTTTGTTGACCTGTTTGACGGCATTTTTATTTCTGAAACCATGGGTGCAGAAAAGCCCTCTATCCTCTTTTTTGACAAGGTATTTGAACAAATCGGTCACTATGAAAAGGATGAGGTTTTGATTGTGGGTGACTCGCCCTCCAGCGATATGCGAGGCGGCAACAATGCAGGCATTGTGTGCTGTTGGTACGATTGCGGCAAGGAGCAGCTCCCCGACGACGTGAGGGTTGACTATACCGTCACCGATTTGCATCAGGTGCTTGATATTTTGGGCTAAAGCAGTCCTTCGGCAATCTGTGCCAGACTAAGACTTTGATTGCCCCGTTTCATTGACCCAGCATAAGGCAGGGTGCCGCTGAAATCGGGCTCCTCTGCCAATGCGGCAGCAAGTTGAAGCTTATCCGCCCAATCAAGGTCATTCATACTGCCCAAATCAATGTTTTCCTCTTCAATCGATAAAAAGTCGCTGCCGCCTGCAGCAAAGATGGTTGTGGGCAGCGGCAAGGTTCCGCATCCCGATATTCCGTCGGGTGCGATTATTACACTGCAGGCCGCCGCCCGTTGGGTAGAGTCGGTTATTAGCGGAGATGCGCCCAGAGTGTTAAGCAGACAGCGTGCGCTTTGGGAGTAGTTTTCTTTATCGGCTGTGACGGCCGTAACCGTTTGAGCCGCTCTCATAAGCGGTGTAAGCAGATAGTTATATTTGCCCGATTGGTCGATAAGCATTACCGACAGGCTTGGGTTTTGCTTGGCCGCCTGCTCTACCACTCGCAAGGCGCCCTCTCCCAAAAGCCTGCCCTTAATATCCTCGGTGGGATAGGCCTTTATGGTCACTGTTGACGGTGTTTTAAGGCCTTTAGGCAATACAATTTTTTGATTTTTGCCGATTACCCTTTCAAGCTTAAACCAATCTATATCTTTGGTTACAAGCATTTCAATAAGATAATAATTTACACCCTTTTTGCGATGAGCCGTAACGGTTATTCCCGATGAGAAAAGCCGCGAAAAAAGGCTCCGTTTTTTAACATAGGTGCATTTTAATAAATAAAACATCATACCACTCCCCTTTGTTTAATACATTATTATGACGGCTTTGGGAATAATAAAACCGTTTACAAAAGGGTTGGTTTGGTGTAGAATGGATTTATACTCTTTTAAGGGGGAAGTTTATGTCAGCACCGCTCGCCGACCGCATAAGACCTCAAAGCATAAACGAGGTTGTAGGTCAACATCATTTGCTTGATGAGGGCAAACCCTTGCGCCGTATCATTGACGGCGGAAAAATACCAAATATGATTTTCTACGGCCCGTCAGGTGTAGGCAAAACTACCGTTGCATCCATCATTGCCGAGCGCACCGATATGCGGTTGCACCGCCTTAACGGTACCACTGCATCCACAGCCGATTTGAAAGAGGTTTTTAACGAAATCGGTTCAATCGCCGCTATGGGTGGCATTTTGCTCTATCTCGACGAGATTCAGTATTTCAACAAGCGTCAGCAGCAAAGCCTGCTTGAGTTTATTGAAAACGGCAGTGTTACCCTTATCGCTTCTACCACAGAAAATCCCTATTTTTATATTTACAACGCTATTTTGTCACGCTGCACCGTCTTTGAATTTAAGCCTGTTGAGGTGTCGGATATTGAGGGTGCCGTGCGCCGCGCCGCATCCTTTCTTTCACAAGAGATGTCTACCGACGTTGAAATCAGCGACGAGGCTGTGGGTATCATTGCCGCAGGCTGTGGCGGTGACGTTCGCAAATCTATCAACGCTCTTGAGCTGTGCGTTTTGTCAGGTGATACCTCCGATGACGGCACCATCACGGTGACGGCTGAAATTGCGAGGGAGTTATCCCAGCGCAGCTCTATGCGCTATGACCGCGACGGGGATGCTCACTATGACATTTTGTCGGCATTTCAAAAATCTATGCGCGGTAGCGATGCTGATGCCGCCCTGCACTATCTTGCCCGACTGCTTATTGCAGGCGACCTGCCAAGTGCTTGCCGAAGGCTGATGGTGTGCGCTTGTGAGGACGTGGGGTTGGCATACCCTCAAATCATTCCTATTGTAAAATCCTGCGTTGATGCAGCTTTGCAGGTTGGCTTGCCTGAGGCAAGAATTCCTCTTGCCGATGCCGTTGTTATGGTTGCGCTGGCTCCCAAATCCAACACTGCCAACTGCGCCATCGACGCCGCTTGGGCTGATATTGAGTCAGGCAAGGTGGGCAACATCCCATCTAATCTGCAGGATGGGCACTATGCAGGCGCTCAGAAGATGGGCAAGGCTATCGGATACAAGTATCCTCACGATTATCCCGACCGCTGGGTTGCACAGCAATACCTGCCCGACATATTAAAGGACGCTAAATATTACCAATATGGGGACAATAAAAACGAGCAGGCCTTTCGTGCCTACTGGGAGAAGATAAAAGGCAAATAATTTTAAGCGATGTGATTTGTTTGACCTTTGCTTTGAGCCCCCGATTTTTAACGCTTTTAAGGCTGCGGCTTGTTATTGCGGCATTGCCGCTTGCCTTGATTTTAGGAATTATATATCAGTATGAACATATCCCTGCGCTCGTTTGGAGCGTGGGGATATTTGTGCTTTTTTGGTTTTTGTGGGCAGTTTATTTTCCTTTGCAGGCAAAAGTCCGCAAGGTGGAGGGCAAGGAGTCAGCCCTTTGGATAAGCAAGGGAATTATTATTAAAAAGCAGCACGTTTTGCCCTATTCCAAGCACATTTACTGCAAGGTGTGCAGCGGCCCTCTTTTGCGGTTGTTGGGGTTGCGCAGGGTGAAAATACGTCTTGTTGGCGGAGATTTGTCAGTGGACGGATTAGATTGGCGAGAATCAGAAAAATTGGTGAAGTTTTTGGAGGAAAAACTATGATGGCACACGCTTTTAAGGCGCATCCCTTCACCGTGTTTATATATCTCAAACGTCTGCTGCCCCTGCTTATAATCCCCGTTGCAAGCAGTGTTTACCGCTATATTTTGCAGGGGGTTACCTTTTCTTCTACCCTTTGGGACGTGGGTGCCGCTGCCCTTTCGGTAGGCTGGGCGGTGTTGGAGTGCAGAAAAATCGCAGTGGTTGTTAAGGGGGATTTCGTTTATTTTGAAAAGGGGCTTGTGTTCAGCAGCAGGTGGCGTATTCGTCGCGACAAACTAACGGCGGTTTATACCGAAAAAGGGGTGCCCTATATCCTTTTTGGTGCGGTTAAGGTGTTGGTAGACAGCGAGGCAGGAGAAAGAAAGCACTCTGATTTTTGGTTTTATGTAAACCAATCCGAGGCTAGACGTTTCGTTAAGGTTATAACCGATTTTGAGGATAAAGTGCCCCTAAAATCCTCCTTTTGGCAAAGTCTGTTGCTTTCGTTGTCTGAGTCGTCGGCCTGGTCGGGCTTGATTTTGTTCGCATCGGCCATAAACTATCTAGGGCGGTTTTTAGGCAAGCGGTTAGAGGTGTCGGTGATTGGGAAACTGACCAGCCGCGCACGGGATATAGGACTGCTTATACCACCCATAACAGCGGTGGCAGCAGGGTTGATTTTGTTAGGATTTTTGGTATCTTTTGGGCTATCGGTCATAAAGCACGCGGGGCATCGGGGAGAGTTTTGCGATAAAATTATTCACCTTAGTCAAGGCTTACTGTGGCGACGTGACAGTTATATCTTTAGAGATAAAATCCCCTCGGTGGTGACTGTTTCCTCCCCTGTTTTGCATTTTTTCGGCAGAAAAAATCTGCGCGTAAACATCGGCGGCTATGGCAACAAGCAAGAGGGAGAATCGGTTTTGCCAGCCATCAAAAAGGGGCTTCATTTTAACAGAAGGGCTAAGCGGCTCAGTTGTGTAAGAGGAGCAAAAGGACGGGTGGTCAAAATTCCTCTTTTCCTACTGTGTGGAATTTTGGCGGTGTGGGTATTGCTGTCGGTGCATATGCCAAGCCTTGCCATGCTTTGGGGAATTTTGGGCATAAGCGGCTGTGCCGTCTGTCTTTATCGGATTATGATTAAGCTGGCAGAAGTTAAACGAGGAGGTGTTTTTGGCTATGGCGATATTGCTGTACTTCACCAAAAAAGACTCACATTTTATGAGGGTATCGTTGCCCAACCACGGGTGGAAGCATTGGTAATCAGGCAATCACCCTTTGATTTGAAATACGGTGCCTGCACCCTGACCGTCATGGTTGAAAGCAAAAAGAAAAGCCGCTTTTCGGCGGCTAATCTTGATATTGATGAATCGGTCGGTTTTTGCGAGGAGTTTAGCTCTTTTTGTTAAATCATACTGAGCAAACGAGTGTAAAATTCAACCGTTTTAATCAGGGTTTCGATGGGGATGCGCTCATCGTTGCCGTGTATCATCCCCCGCTCGGCCTTTGAAAGGCGCATGGCGGAGAAACGGTAAACCTTGTCGGTGATTTTGCAGTAGTGACGGGAGTCGCTGCAGGCCATCATCAGATAGGGTGATACGATAGCCTCCCCCCAAGTGGAGCGGATGGCTGTACATAAGGTTTGCCAACCTTGGCAATCGGTGTCGGAGCTGATGGATGAGTTCATTCCGTTTACAAGGGTGATTTGAATTTGGTCGTTATTCACCGTCTTTTTAAGATAATCCATGGCTGATTCGATGGTATCGTCACCCAAAAGGCGCATATTCACGCCGAATTTTGCACGGGGCGGCAACACGTTGTAGGCATTGCTGCCCTCCATCCGTGTGACGGCGGTGGTGGTGCGCATCATTGCGTTAAGCTCGCCACCCGACATTTTGCAAATCATATCAAGCAAGGGCATAAAGCACCACAGATTGGCAAAAATCATTCGGTACAAAAAGTTGGAGTGGCGGCCGAGAGTGTCAAACATTTCGGCCACAGGCTTGGCAAGTTGACGCTTAAAGGGCTTGGACTCGATTTTTGTGATGGCTTGGCTAAGCTTGCCCAAATTTGAATGAATGGGGGGTGTCGATGCGTGGCCACCGTTTGATTCAATGGTGAAATCCAGATTAACGCCGCCCTTTTCACCGATACCGATAAGGGCGCACTCCCCTTTTACACCGGGGAAAACGTTTTCAACCACGGCGCCGCCCTCGTCAAGCACCATTGCAGGTGTAACGCCAAGGCTGTGCAGGTGATCGACGATGTCGGCACAAGAGGTACCGTCGATTTCTTCTTCACCCGAGAAGGAAAGGTAAAGGTCATTTTGAGGCTTATATCCCTTTTGAAGCAGGGCTTCAAGGGCTTCGAAAATTCCGCAAAGGGTGCCCTTGGTATCAAGGGTACCGCGACCCCAGATGCAGTCATCCTCAATCATTCCGTCAAAGGCAGGATTGCTCCAGCCCTGCTCGTCGGCAGGCACTACGTCGTAGTGAGCCATAAGCACGCTTGGAGCGGCAGAGGATTGACCTTTGAGGGTGTAAAGTAATCCTGTTTTGCCGATTTTTTGAAAAGAGCAAGCGGTGTGAACGGTGGGATAGCATTGGCCGAGAAGGTCCACAAACTTGTCAAACTCTGCCCATTCAACTGCCGACTCGTCACGGTTTGAGACGGTGCGACACTTTATCATTGCCACAAGGTCGGCAACCGCTTTATCTCTGTCAATTTCTACAGGCTCTGCGGTTACGCAAGGCAAGGCGGCAGGTTTAAAGCGCAAGGTGCGGATGATAACCACAAGCAAAAAGAGGGCTATCAATCCGCCAAGGGCTGCGGCTATATATGCCCAAGGCATTATACCCACCCCTTCTTATAAAGAATGCGGGAGGCAACAAGTGCCACGATAACGCCAACGGTAACAAGTATGCCTACTGAGCCTGCAAGACCGGGCACCAAAAGGAAAAGGGTTATCATAAACACAAGAGGTGCAACCGACAGCTTCCAGTTCTTGCTGACATAAACCACAGCCAAACCGCCAAAAAGGGCAGGCAGGATATTATCGAATGCAGGTTGTAACACGGGGGACTCCATAAAGGGTGCGATGAAAGAGAAAAGCACAACGCCAATGATAATAACAAAGGTGGTTACAATAGAGCTTGTGGCGATGGCGATGGTGGAGATAATCTCGCCCTCTTCGCTGTCAGCCTTAACCTTGGCATTTTCCATTGCGCTAAGTGCGGCAGGAGCCTTGATGCTGGTAAGGTTGCCCGTTACAAAGGCAAGATAGGTGCCACCTACACCAAGCATGGGGGTGTAGGTTATAACCTCGATAACACCAACAGTCCAGAAAATGGGTGCAACACCCAAAAGGCCTTTAAGCACACCGGTGATTTCGGGCCAAGAGTTGTAGTAAACGCAAATGGCAATAGGCACCATCAGCACAAGCACTGCGGCAGACCATATCCAGATTTTGCCAACCACGTCGGTCTTTTTGATATAATCGTTCATTCTCTTAACCCCCTTTAACCTGTGATGATAGGTGTTATGAACACCGAGAAGGCCATTCCGCAAAGCATACTGATTGCGATGGCGTAGTTTTCAAGCCATTTAAGATTGCACTTTTTGATGAGCAAGCCGCACAGCGCCATTACGATGGCTGACACTATAAGCACGAAGAAGGGAATCCATCCCACAAGGCCTGAGCGAATGTCGGCAAAGACTACACCCAAAAATGCAGAAATCATACCCAAAAAGAGAGAGGTCATAAAGATATCGCTCCATTTGGCATCTTTGTTTTTGATTTTGACCATTCCGCCGCGAATGCCCTTCATAAGAATGGGAGGCAGAATGATGCTGGGCAGGATGCCCAAGGTCATAACCCAGGCAATGGCCGAGTATACCTCGGGATCGGCTATAAGCTTGTCAAGTTCAATACCGAAGGCGTTGGCGGCGGCGCTTGCGGCAGGCATCTCATAAGTGAGGGCGCCGATTACGCTGAGCCTTATCCACGGCAGGGGCAGACCCAAGGCCTTGGAAAGAACAACCACGCCCATAAGTATGGATACTGCCGGGGCTATGGTGAAGATGGCGGTTGAAAGCACTGTCTTTTTAAGTGTGGCAGAGTCCATACCGATTTTTTTGCCGCGGCGATAGGCACGCACCAAAAAGAAAACCGATTGAACAAGCACAAACAATATTACGACAATAGCAATGGCGAACAAAAAGGTACTGTTTGGATTGAATTGCACGATTGACTCCCCTTTTATATTTTTTACCATTATACCATAAAAAGGTTGGGCATTCAACAGCATTTGCAAGGTTTTTGACTTAATTATGACAATAAAAAGCCTCCCGAATAATCGGGAGGCTTTTTATTATTCTTCGTCGTTTTTGGAGGAATCGATGACTTTTTGTGCAAGCTGTGCAGGCATCTCTTCATACCGTTCAAAGGCGAGAGTGAACTCGGCTCTGCCTTGGGTGATGGAGCGCATTGCCGTTGAGAAATCGTGCATTTCGCCCATTGGCACCTCTGCCACAACCTGAGTCATTTTATCGCCCAGAGGATTCATACCAAGCACTCTGCCGCGACGCTTATTGATATCGCCGATGGCGTCGCCCATCAAATCGTCGGGCACTGTTACGTTAAGAGTGCCAATAGGCTCGAGAAGGACAGGCTTGGCTTGGGGCAGACCTGTTTTGTATGCGATTGCGGCGGCCGTTTTGAAGGCCATTTCAGAGGAGTCGACGGGGTGATAAGAGCCATCCACAAGTGTGGCCTTCAGACCAACCACGGGATAGCCCGCAAGCACACCCTTGACGGCTGAGTCACGCAAACCCTTTTCAACTGCGGGGAAGTAATTCTTGGGCACGGCACCGCCAAATACCTTTTCTTCAAAGAGAAGGTCGATGCCATCGTAGGGCTCAAACTCAATCCAAACGTCGCCAAACTGTCCGTGACCGCCCGACTGCTTCTTGTGGCGGCCCTGCACCTTAACCTTGCCCTTGATGGCTTCGCGATAAGCCACACGAGGCACCTCAAGGCGCATTTCGGCAGCAAACTTGGTCTTAAGACGGCCTGCAATTACATCAAGATGGGATTCGCCCATACCAGACAGAATTTGCTCGCCCGTTTCTTCATTAAGGATAAAGGTTACTGTGGGATCCTCTTCTATCATACGGTTAAGACCGCTTGCAATCTTTTCTTCGTCACCCTTTTTGACGGCGTAGACGGCCATTGACAGACAAGGAGCAGGATATTCCACACCCTTGAGAGCAGCCTTTGAGGAGGCAGCGCGGAGAGTATCGCCTGTGCTTACGTTGCCCAGCTTGGCAACTGCACCGATATCACCTGCAACAATCTTATCGGCATCCTCTTGCTTGCCGCCGCGGAGGTAGACGGGTTTGCCTATGCGTACCTCTTCACCTGTGCGGTCGTTAACAAGAGCCTCGGCGGAGGAAACGGCACCTGCAACCACCTTAAACATCGACAACTTGCCGACAAATGGGTCAGCCACGGTGCGGAATACAACGGCTGCGGTTTTGGAAGCATCCTCTACCTCGGCCATTGACGCTGTACCGTCGGGCATTATGCGTGCAATCATATCAAGAGTTAGGTCCATAGCCTCGCAATTTTGCTGTGCACCTGCAAAAACGGGAATAATTTCGCCTGCTTTGATGCCTGCCTTAAGCCCGTTTATAATTTCGTCGGCAGTAAAGGCTTCGCCACCAAAATATTTTTCCATCAAGGCTTCGTCCTGAGATGCAACGGCCTCGTTAAGCAAATCAAAAAGGCCGCCGATGCCACTGTCAAGAGGAAGCGCAACCTCGGTAGGCTTGCCATCTGCATATGTATAGGCCTTGCCTGCCACCAGGTCAACATAGCCCTTCAGCTTGTCGGCCTCGTAGAAGGGGGCGATGACGGGGCAAATCTGCGCGCCGAAGGTGCCTGTGAGTGAGTTGAGTACCTTGTTATATGCTGCGTGGGCAGAGTCAAGCTTGCCGATAAAGAAGGCGTGAGGAAGCCCGTTTTTAACACAAAGGTCATGTGCCTTTTGAGCGCCCACGTTAAGGCCTGATTTACTTGAGAGAACTATAACGGCGCTGTCGGCAGCACGAACTGCCTCGTGCATACCTGCCGCAAAATCGAAAAGACCGGGAGCGTCGATAAGATTATACTTACAGTCCCCATACTCCATTGCGCACACAGAGGTAAACAATGATACCTTGCGCTTGCGTTCTTCGGCATCGTGATCCATAAACAAGGTGCCGTCTACCGATTTGCCCATTCGCTCGACTACGCCGCCAAGAAGCAATGCTGCCTCGGCAAAGGTACTCTTACCGCTGCCTGCGTGACCAAGCAGGGCTATGTTTCGGATTTTTTCGGGGGTGTACTGTTTCATTGATAATCATATCCTTTCCGGCTTAAGTTGTGCCGCTTAAAATAAATTTAAGGGGTTGTGCCTTATTGATTGTGGTTATTATAACATATTGCACAAATAATTTCAACTTATATTTATAAATTATATGGGTTATATTCAAAATCTTTCCACATATTTGAGCTTTTTGGCAAAAAACAAGCGTTGCCGAACATTCGACAACGCTTGTTTTAATCTTTTTTAAAGTACCAAAGCAGATTTACTGCGGTGAGCAGCACAAAGAAAAGGGCAAGGCTTAATATCAGATAAAGCTGATGCTCCCCTTCCCCCGGCATACTGAACATAAACCACATAAGCACAATTACGCCGATGGACGCGGCTATGCGAAGGGCAAACCCAATGTTATGAAGCAAACCTTTTTTCATAATCAAACGTAACCAATCTTGCGCATAACCTTTGATACGGTTTTGCGGGCGATGTGACGGGCACTGTCTGCACCCTTGGCATACAACTCTTCAAGATATGCCTTGTCGGTTATGATTTGGTTATAACGTTCTTGAACAGGGCGCAGGGTTTCAACGATTGCTTCGCCTACGGCTGCCTTGAAATCGCCGTAGCCCTTGCCTGCAAACTCGTTTTCGATTTGCTCATAGGTCATACCTGTGCAAGCGGAATAGATGCTCATAAGGTTGTTTACGCCATCCTTACCCTCGCCGTAGCGAACACAGGCCTCGCTATCGGTAACGGCGCGCTTTACCTTGCGGATGATGTCGTCAGGCTTGTCGAGAATGGCAATCCATGCGTTGACGTTTTCGTCTGACTTGGACATCTTTTTGGTGGGCTCCTGCAAGCTCATAACACGAGCGCACACCTTTGGAATGTAGGGCTCGGGAATGGTGAAGGTGGGTGAATAAACAGCGTTGAAGCGCTCGGCAATATTTCGGGTAAGCTCGAGATGCTGCTTTTGGTCCTGACCGATGGGCACCAAATCGGCTTGATAAAGCAGAATGTCGGCAGCCATAAGGGTAGGATAGGTAAACAGACCTGCATTGATATTGTCGGCGTGGCGCAAGGATTTATCTTTAAACTGAGTCATACGCTGAAGCTCACCGTACTGGGTGTAGCAGTTGAGCAGCCATGCAAGCTGTGAATGCTCCTGCACGTGGGACTGCAAGAAAACGGGGCTTTTGTCGGGGTCGACGCCAACTGCAAGAAGAAGCGCAAAGGTGGAGCGGATTTGCTCGCGCAGTTTGGCAGGCTCCTGCCTTACGGTGATAGCGTGCAAATCGGCAACGGCATAGAGGCAATCAAACTCCTCTTGCATAAGAGTCCAGTTTTTGAGGGCGCCAAGATAGTTGCCCAGTGTGAGCATACCGCTGGGTTGGATGGCGCTGAATACGCGTTTTTTAGGTTGAGTGTTTTCCATATTATTTAAACTCCTCTAAGGTTTTTGCAAGCAGTTGAATGCCCTTTTCAAGGTTTTCGTCGCTGGGTGCCGAATAGTTGATGCGGATGCAGTTGATTTTGTCGTCACCCTCAATACTGAAGGCAGAGCCGGGCACAACAGCCACCTTGTATTTAAGGGCAGCAGTGCATACCTGCTCGGACGGGATGGAGTCGGGCAGGCGCAGCCAGATGAAAAGGCCGCCCTCGATGGGATCGTACTCAACGGTGTCGCCGATGTATTTGTCGATGAAGGCTTGTGCCTTTTTGGCTTTTTCGCGGTAGATGGTGCGAATCTTTTCAAGATGGGCGGCGTAGTCGTACTTGGTAATAAATTCGTAGGTTACAAGCTGTGACCACATTTGAGTATGTACATCGCTGACCTGCTTGCAGACAATCATCTTTTGAAGCACGGGGGCAGGAGCAATACAGAAGCCCACGCGCATTGCAGGGGCAAGCACCTTTGAGAAGGAGCCTGCATAGATAACCAAGCCCTCGGTGTCCATTGATTTGATAGCAGGAATGGGCTCACCTGTAAAGCGGATGTCGCCATAGGGATTGTCCTCAATAATCATTACCGAATACTTTTTGGCAAGCTCATAAAGGCGCACGCGCTTTTCATAAGACATACAGAAGCCTGTGGGATTCTGAAAGTTGGGGATTACGTAGATAAGTTTTACATTGGGGGTGGTTTGAAGCTTTTGCTCAAGCACCTCCATATTCATTCCGTCTGACTCCATAGGCACGCCCACAAGATTTAAGCCGTATGAACGGAAGGCGTTGACCGAGCCGACGAATGAGGGGCTTTCGCATATGATTGCATCGCCCTCGTTGCAGATGGCCTTGGTTGCCAAGTCCATAACCTGCTGTGCGCCCGAGGTGATAAGAATGTTATCGTTATCATTGCCCACGCCTTGAGTCTTGCGCATATAATCCTTTACAAGCTCGCGCAATGGAGTGTAGCCCTCGCTAACTGAGTAGTGGAGCGCTTCCATCGGTCTTTCGGCAAGGATTTTAGCCGAAATATCGGCTATTTGCTCGATGGGGAAGGCGTCGGATGCAGGGCTGCCTGCGGCAAGGGAGATGAAGCCCGGCTCGGATGAATATTTCAATATCTCACGAATGGCAGAGGGTGCCAGAGTGGATATGCGGTTGGCAAAAGAGTAATCCATATTTTTCGCTTCTTTCAAGTAGTTTTATTGTTAAATTGTAGCACATTCCATTGGCTTGTGCAACTCATTTATTGCTACGATGCGTTGGATGAGGCGGCAGATGAGGTGGGGGATGATTCGGGCTCTGAAGAGTTTAACATTGCTTCCACCAAAACGTCTATCTGCGTCATAATTGAATAGAGGTCGGCGGCTTCAAAGGCTTTGACGGCGCCCTTGAACTCATCGGACAGATTGTAGTAGGTGTTGTAATAGTTATCAATTTTCGCTTTGGCTTCGGTAGCGGTGCAGTTGAGAACATACATATCGTAATATGCATCGCACAGCTCCTCTACCGCGTGCATATACTGTGCCCATTCGGATTCGTAGCTGTTAAACTGCTTCAAAAAGGAAACCACCTTTTTGAAATAAATCATATCTGATTCATATACCTCATCGGCCATTTTGCCAATGATGGGGCCAAGCTCATCAAGCAAGGTTTTGGCGTTTTTTTGGTCGATTTCGTAATAGATAATCTCGTCGGGGTCAGCCTCATAGGCGCTTTCGGTTGCGGTGCCCGGGATAGGCTTGCCGCCGTTTTCTACCTGTGCGCTGCAAGCGGCCATACTTGCGGTTATCAGCAGTGCAAGCATCAAGGCTATTATTCGTTTCATATTTGCTTTGCCTCCTTAAGTGCGGCAAGTTTTAAAATGGCAATTTGAGTTTTGGCATCCCTGATTTGGCCTGCCACAACCATTTCTTTTGCTTTTTGAAAAGGGATACTTTCGCATTCGACAAATTCGCCATCGTCAAGCTGCTTTTCGCCCTTGGTTAAATCGGTGGCGAGAAAAACATAAATCTTCTCTGCACAGTAGCCGGGAGTAGGATAGACAATGCCAAAGTCAACCCAGTTGGTTGCGGTATAGCCCGTTTCTTCGCGAAGCTCACGCTGACCGCACAAGAGGGGCTGTTCACCCTTTTCAAGCTTGCCTGCAGGAATTTCGTAAATTACCTCGCCATAGGGATGGCGGTACTGCCTGACAAGGCAGATGCAGTCGTTGTCGTCGAGGGCAATTATTCCCACGCCGCCGTTATGCTCGACGATTTCGCGGTTGCTTGTGCTGCCGTCGGGCAAAAGCACGTCGTCAACGCGAGTATTGATTATTCTGCCTTTGAACTCGTAGCGAGTGGCAGTAACCTTTTCAATCATATCCATAAAATGCTTCCTTTGTTCTTAAATTGAGAAAGTCACATATATTGTTTTAAGGAGTGAAAAATTATGGGCAACATCGTAAAACCGATTGAACACGATTATCACACATTGCGCAAGGAAATATATGCTTTGGTCGGAAGGTACCCCTTTTTATCCCTTGCGCGAATAGGCAAAAGCGTTATGGGTAGGGAGTTGCTTGCCCTTCAGCTTGGCAAGGCAAAAAGCTACCTTTTGATTGCTGCCGCCTTTCACGGCACCGAACGGATAACCGCTGCGGTTGCTTTGCGATTTGCAGAGCAGATGTGCACTGCCGTTGCGGCAGGCGGAGATTTGACGGGTATACCCGTTCGTCGGGCGCTGAAGGAGCGCGGGCTTATCATTTTGCCCATGGTGAACCCCGACGGGTGCGACATTGCCATTCACGGAGAAAAGGGCTGCCTTGGCCGTGCTGAACGAATCAAGCGGCTGTGCGGCGGTCATTTTGAAGAATGGAATGCCAATGGGCGCGGAGTTGACATCAACCACAATTTTAACGCAGGTTGGCAGCGACTAAAGGAGTTGGAGCGTGAAGCAGGCATTTTTGGGCCCGGACCCACCCAGTACGGTGGGTGCCGACCTGAAAGCGAGCCTGAAACGGCCGCCCTTGTTAGCCTTTGCCAACGGGTGAATATTGAGCAGGTTATGGCTCTGCACACCCAAGGGGAAGAAATCTATTGGCGGTATGGAAATAACACGCCGCCTCAATCAGAAAGGATGGCCAAAATTTTGGCCGCATCCTCAGGTTACAGAATGGCCGACCCTCAAGGCACGGCAGCATTCGGCGGATTTAAGGATTGGTTTATAGATAAGTTTGGTCGACCTGCATTCACAGTAGAGCTTGGAAGAGGGGTTAACCCCCTGCCCCCTGAGGATTTGGATAAAATCTATCCTCCTGCTCTTGAGCTGATGGCGTTGGCTTTGGTGATGTAAAAATACATATATTTTAACTAATATATTATATCAAACCTTTATTGGATTGTAAAGAAAAAAAGCGGTCGAAAGACCGCTTTTTAATTGAATATTTAACGCTCCTCACGAAAATAGGGCAAGCCAAGGCTTTGAGGCGGTTGATGCTCACGCTTTTTGCGCATACTGATAATAACAAGCACAAGAAGTGTTACCACATAGGGCAGCATTTCAACCAAATACTTAAGAGCACGGTTGTCACCCAAGGTGAGGTAGGCAGACATAATGTAAAGTCCGCCGAAGAGGTATGAGCCCCAAATTGCAGATTTGGGATTCCACAAGGCGAAGATAACAAGGGCGATAGCAAGCCAACCTCTGTCACCGAAGCCGCCGTCGCTCCAGGTTCCACAGGCGTAGTCCATAATGTAGTAAAGGCCGCCAAGACCTGCAATAGCGCCGCCTACGATGGTGGATACGTACTTATATCGGGTAACGTTGATGCCTGCTGCATCGGCAGTTGCAGGATTTTCACCAACGGCGCGCAGATTAAGGCCTGTGCGGGTGCGCTTTAAGAACCAGGTTGATATAAGAGCAATGATTATTGACACATATACCAAAAAGCCGTATGACATAAAGATTTCGCCAAATGCGCCGCATTTATCTGCAAAAGGCAAGGGAGTGCGCATAAGGTTGCTTGTGCGCTTAACTGAAAGGAAGCCGCCTGCGCCGAAAAGCTGTGCAAGTGAGCCGCCGAAGAAGTTACCTACACCCATACCAAAGGTGGTGAGGGCAAGACCGGTAACGTTTTGGTTGGCGCGAAGTGTGATGGTAAGAAAGCTGTAAATCAGCGCCATCAATGCAGAACCGACCAATGCGCACAAGGTGGGGATAATTACGGCAAGGATTGCGTTAAAGGCTTCGCCTGCATACTTTTCATAAAAGAATGCGCCGATTATGCCCGATACGCCGCCCATATACATAATGCCGGGAATACCAAGGTTAAGGTTGCCCGATTTTTCGGTGATGATTTCACCCGTTGAGCCAAAAAGCAAGGGGGTGCCTTGAGTGATGGCTGCAGGAATAAAGCCGATAAACCAATTTATTATTGCCATCATAATTATTTACCCTCCTTCTTTGAGTGGCGGAAGTTAACCTTATACTGAATAAAGAACTCGCAGCCGATGATGAAGAAAAGGATGATGCCGGTAATAATATCGGCAAGGCTTTCGTTAAGGTCGAAGGACATTGCGATGGCGCTTGAGCCGCGCTGCAGGAAGATGATAAGGAAGCTTGTCAGCACCATAATGATGGGGTTGAACTTGGCAAGCCAGGATACCATCATTGCGGTGAAGCCCTGACCGCCAACGGTGGTGGTGGATACAGTGTGGTCGATACCGCTGACGAGCAGCATACCTGCCAAACCGCACAAGGCACCTGAAATAAACATGGTGCGAATGATAACCTTTTTAACGTTGATGCCGATATAACGCGCGGTGTTTTGGCTTTCGCCGACAACCGAAATCTCATAGCCGTGCTTGCTGTATTTAAGGTAGATATACAAAAGCACGCAAACGACGGCAACAATGATAATGTTAAGAATGTACTTGTTGCCGAAAAGGCTGGGCAGCCAGCCGCCCTCGGTAGAAAGATTGATAACACCGATGTTTGCAGAGTTTTTGGGGTTTTCCCACAAAATCTCGAAATAGCTGACAAGTGAAATTGCAACGTAGTTCATCATCAATGTGAACAGAGTTTCGTTGGTGTTGTAGTGTGCCTTGAATATTGCAGGAAGCACACCCCATATGGCACCTGCCATAACCGAGCAGACAAGTACGACGATGATAAAGGCCCACATAGGCAAGGTGTTGCCAAAGTAAATCATACAAGCGGCTGTGGCAAGACAGCCTGCCAAGGTTTGACCCTCGGCGCCGCAGTTCCAGAATTTCATTTTGAATGCGGGAGTTACAGCAAGGGATATACAAAGAAGAACTGCCACCTGCTGAACTGTTACCCAGGTTTTACGGGATGAGCTGAAGTTACCCTTAATCATTTCGGCATATACATCCAAGGGATTAAGGCCTGACAGCAAAGTGATAACTACACCCGAAACAACAAGTGCGGCAATGATTGCAACCGCTCTGATAGCCCAGCTTTGCCACCAGGGCATTGCATCACGCTTGGTGATGTGGATAAGCGGCTCACGGTGAGTGGTGATTGTTTTTGCGCTCATTACTCGTCACCCCCTGTTTTTGTCATAAGCAGACCGACTTGCTCCTTGGTAGCGGTGCGGCCGTCAACAATGCCTGTGACGCGGCCTGAGCCGATAACCATAATTCTGTCGCACAAGTCGAGCAATACATCCAAATCCTCACCAACGAAGATAACGGCTACACCATTCTCTTTTTGTTGGTTGAGAAGATTGTAAATTGTGTAAGATGAGTTGATGTCAAGGCCGCGAACGGGATAGGCAGCCATAAGAACCGTGGGCGATGCGGCAATCTCACGGCCGACAAGCACCTTTTGAACGTTACCGCCCGAAAGACGTCTTACGGGGGTGGTGGCGCCGGGAGTAACTACCTCAAGATCGCTGATGATTTGCTCGGCCAAATTCTTGGGAGATTTGCGCTCGAGGAACATTGATTTGCCTTTGCGATAGCTTCTGAGCATCATATTGTCGATAATATCCATATTACCAACAAGGCCCATTCCCAAGCGGTCCTCGGGGACGAAGGAGAGGCGCACACCCAAGTCACGAATTTGCATGGGTGTTTTGTCGCGAAGATTGTCGGTAGATCCGGTTTTGGGGTTGTGATAGAGAACCTCGCCCATAGTGAGATGTTGCAAGCCTGCGATAGCCTCAAGCAGCTCGCGCTGACCTGAGCCTGCGATACCTGCGATACCAAATATTTCGCCCGAACGAACGGTAAATGAAATATCGTCAAGCACGGTTATACCCTGACGGTTGGTGCAGCTGATGTGGCTGACAACAAGTCGATCCTGAGGATCCTTGGGCTCGCTGCGCTGAATATTGAGTTCGATTTTTTGACCAACCATCATTTCGGTAAGCTCTGATTCGTTGGTTTCGGCAGTTACAACGGTGCCGATGTATTCGCCCTTGCGAAGAACGGCAACGCGGTCGGACAAAGACAAAACCTCGTGTAGCTTGTGAGTGATAATAACGATGGATTTGCCGTCGTCCCTCATTCGGCGAAGAACATCGAAAAGTTTTTCGGTTTCTTGAGGAGTCAATACTGCAGTTGGCTCGTCAAGAATAAGAATGTCGGCGCCGCGATAAAGCACCTTAATAATTTCAACCGTTTGCTTTTCGGAAACGGACATTGTATAAATCTTCTTTTGAGGCTCAATTTCAAAGCCATATCGAGCGCTGATTTCTTGCACCTTTTTGTCGGCCTTTTTAAGATCGTAGCCCCCCTGCTCTTCCAAGCCGAGAACGATATTTTCGGTAGCGGTGAACACATCAACAAGCTTGAAGTGCTGATGTATCATACCAATTTTGTAGTCAAATGCGTCCTTGGGAGATGCTATAACAGCCTCTTCACCGTCGATGAAGATTTGGCCCTCGTCGGGGAAATAAATGCCCGAAATCATATTCATAAGTGTGGTTTTGCCAGAGCCGTTTTCGCCAAGGATAGATAAAATCTCGCCCTTGTTGACGGTGAGGTTAACGTTGCTGTTAGCCAAAACACTGCCGAAACGCTTGGTTACGCCACGCAATTCGATTGCCGGTTTTTCAAGTGACATATCCTGACCTCCTGTTGAAGTTTTGCCTCAAAAAAACAGCCGATTTTCGGTTGCTTTTTTGGGACAAAACCATTGTAATCTATAACCTTTTTAACCACTACGGGCGAGACAGAGTTGCCCTCTGTCTCGCCTGTTTGGTTTGATTGCTTATTAGACTTAATTACTTGGTGGTAACGCCGTCGATGTCGATATCAAAGTAAGGAGCTGAACGAAGCTCAGACTCGAGGAATGCGCCGTCCTTAATAACCTCGGTATCGGGAGTAAAGGCAGCATCGGTGTCAACGTCAGCAAGATAGCTGGTCATCTCTTTGCCGTCCTTAGTCCAAGTGTTGGTAGCGAATACCCTAAGCTCGCCGCTGATAATCTTTTGCTTTGCAGTTTCAACAGCCTCTTTGGTGCCTTCTGCAACAGAGGTACCGAACTCGCTGAGCTCAACAGAGCCGCTTTCAAGGTCGCCTGACCAGTCGGTGTCGATAGCCTCACCTTCATTTACACAGTTGATGATGTACTTGAAGTAGGGAGCCCAGTTGATGCGTGAAGATACGAGGAAGGTGTTGGGGCAAGCAGCGGCGGTAGAGCCGTTGTAAGAAATGTTGGGAACACCTGCGGTTTCGCAAGCGTTGGGAGCGCCCATAGAGTCAGCGTGCTGGCTGATAAGAACGCAGCCCTCTTTGATAAGAGAGTTAGCATACTCCATCTCTTTAGCCTCGTCGAACCATGACTCGGTGTACTTAACAACGATGGTAGCAGAGGGGCATACAGAGCGAGCGCCAAGGTAGAAAGAAGTCATACCGGACTTAACTTCAGCATAGGGCATAGCGCCAACGTAGCCGATCTTTGCCTGGTTCTCTTTGATCTTGCCTGCTTCGATCATTTCGTTGAGCTTCATACCTGCAACGATACCTGCAAGGTAACGGCCTTCGTAGATAGAAGCAAATGCGTTGTGGAAGTTAGCAAGCTTTTCGGTGTGAGCCTTGGTACCGGTTGCATGGCAGAATTCAACCTCGGGGAATTCCTTTGCAGCACGGATCATATGGTCCTCGTGAGCGAATGAGTTTGCGAAAACGATGTCACAACCGTCGTCAGCAAGCTCTGCAGCTGCTTCGTAGCACTCTGCGCTCTCGGGAACACCCTTCTTGATTACGTACTGATCTTCAGTAAGACCAAGTTCTTTAACAACCTCTTTGGCAGCGTTGATGAAGTTAAGGTCGTAGGTTGAGTTTTCATCGTGCAAGCAGATGAAACCGATCTTAACATCAATGCCGTTGTCGTTCTTGCCGGCGGTATCGTCAGCAGGTGCTTTTTCGCCACATGCTGCAAATGACAAAACCATTACTACAGCAAGAAGCAATGCGATAAGCTTTTTCATGTTCTTTTTCCTCCAAAATTTGAATTTTGTATGTAAAAAAATTTACATCCTAAAAAGAAAAAGGCAGATTTTGAACTCGAAATCTGTTAAATTTTTACCGAGTAAAATCTGCAACTGTTAACTAATCATATATTATCACTTAATTCGACCACTGTCAACAATTTTTAGCCCTTCAAATTGTTACAAAACTGTTTTTATTGATTAGTTACGCCTCAGACCTTTGGGATAATGATTTTTGGCGATGCCCGATACCACCTTTGCGCCGCCTACGGCACAGCCGTTGACAGTGACGACCGCCCATCCGTTGGGGCAATCGACCTCTATCTGTTCGCCGCGCAGATATTTTGAAAGCTGCTCGCTGTCTGCATTAAGTTCTATCTTGCGCTTGAATGCGCTGCCCATTGCAGAGAAAAACTGATGGTGAGGCTGAACATAATTTTTGCGGATTTCACCGATAGTTACGCCACACATAAATGCAGTGCCATTTTGCACCGCAAAATCGGAGGTGAATATTACGGGATTTTGATTGTAAAGTTGCACGCTTGCCTTGTCGTAATCGGTGAGGGTGTCGGACAAAAACTCCTCAAGCACCTTGTCCACCTTTTGAGGCTTTAAAGAATATGAGAAGGCAGGTACCCCCTCCCCTTTGTGATGAAGCAGAGCCATAAACTGACCCTCACCCTTGCTCTTGTGGGGATAGAAACGACGGGCAAAACTGATATTTGCGGTTTGGCAGCCCTCAAAGGTTATGCCGTCGCAGGTGTTTTGCACCACCCGTTCGTTGACGGGAACAATCTCAAAATCGGGATGGCCTTGCAGAAATTTATCCACCGTCATCTCGTTTTCCTCAAGTGAAAAGGTGCAGGTGGCGTATATTATATATCCGCCGCTTTTAAGGGCTTTGGCGGCATTCTCTAAAATTTCAGCCTGACGAGCTGCGCACATTTTGACGTTATCCGCGCTCCACTCGGTTACTGCCGCCGCTTCCTTGCGAAACATTCCCTCACCCGAGCAGGGGGCATCCACCATTATTAAATCAAAGGTGGCGGGGTAAAGAGAGGCCAAGCGGCTTGTATCCATACAGGTGGTGAGGGCGTTTTTAAGGCCAAGGCGCTCCATATTGCCCGTAAGGATTTTGCAGCGTGAGGGTATTATCTCGTTGGAAACAAGCACACCATCGGGGCCAAGTTTGTTTTTAAGCTGAGTGCTTTTGCCACCGGGGGCGGCACACATATCAAGCACTCGCCAATCGGGCTGTAGATCAATACATTCGGCAGGGGCCATTGCGCCCGGCTCCTGCACATAAATCATTCCTGCATGATGGAAGGGATGATTGCCGATTTTATCGTAATCGAAGTAAAAACCGTTGGGCACATATGGGATTGGCTCAAGCTCAAAGGGGCAGATTTTTTTGAAATCCTCAACCGATATTTTGTCGGTGTTAACCCTGAGCGCCCTTACGGGTGAGCCGCTCACCGCCTGCTCGTAAAGAGGATATTCATCCCCTAACAGTGCCTTCATTCGGCTGACGAATTCTATTGGTAAATTAACCATTGTTATCCTCGCAAATATTCATTTCGATATGAAGCATACACATTGCCACAGAGGCGATTGCTGCCGTTTCGGTGCGGAGAATACGCTGACCGAGGGAGATAATTTTGCCCCCTGCGGCCTTTACTAGGTCGATTTCGGCAGGCTCAAAGCCACCCTCGGTGCCGATGAAAATTCCCACCGACATACCTGCCTTGATGGCGTTCAGGGCCTCAGTTGTGGCCTTCATACCCTCGGCACATTCGTAAGGCACGAGTATCATATCCATTTCGGCAGCCCGCTTGACAGCGTCGGCATAGCTTGTGACGGGGAATATGGTGGGGATGTGGCTGCACTTGCTTTGCTTGGCGGCGCTTTCGGCAATCAGCTGCCAACGAGCCACCTTGCTCTGTTTCTTTTTATCGTCAAGCTTGACCACCGAGCGCTTCATTTCTACGGGAATTATGCCTGCGGCACCAAGCTCCACCGCCTTTTGAATGACAAGCTCCATTTTATCGCTTTTGGGCAGACCCTGAAAAAGATAAAGCTTAACGGGTAAGGTGGTGCTTTGATAATTTTCTTCGGTGATTTCAACGGTAACGGTGTCTGCGGAAAGACTTTGCACACTGCAAAGGTGACTCACTCCGCCCTCGCTGACAAGGAGGGTATCCCCTGCCTTCATACGAAGCACGTTTTTGATGTGGTTGCAGTCAGCATCGGTTATGTAGTAAAGGTTGCCTTGTCGGCTGCCCTCTTTTGCGAAAAAGTTAAACATTAAAAGCACCATCCTTTTAGGGTATTATAGCAAAGTTTGCAAGGGTTGACAAGTCTAATTGCTATTGACTTTTTTTGCTGTAAAATTTATAATAAACTTGATTATTCTACTGTTTAGCGGGTATTAGTAAAATATGCAGTTTAGTGAGATTTTAAAGCGCAACCGCGACGCCCTTGTTGCCTCGAAAAAGGATTTTAAAGCAATATTTGAAATATCGTTTTCCCTGTCCCATTGCGTGCTTTGGGAGGAGGATACTCCCAACGGAATTGTAAAGCACACCTACGGCGAAGCAAGAGAAATAATATTGCAGGCTGCCCACACTCTTAAAAATCGTCTTGGGAGTAAGGACTGCTTTGTTGCTCTGGAGGCTGAAAACAGCTTTTTATGGATTGTGGGCTTTTGGGCCATTCTTATAAGCGGCAACAAGCCCTATCTTGTTAACACCCGATACCCTGCCTCTTTGCTTGAGGGGATTGCAAACAGTTTGAACATCAAGTTTGTTTTGTGTGTGGGCGACTCCCATCTTAACTGTGAAAAAATTCAAATTGCCGATTTAAAAAGTGACACTCCCTGCGATTTGGATTTGATGGCAGATGAGATTGCCTTTTCATCCTCTGCAACCTCTATGAACGAGGTGATTTGCTTTTATTCGGGCAAGCAGGTGGCAGAGCAAATTCTCAATTTTGAGGAGATTGTTAAGCAGTGCCCTCAGATTGTAAAGCATTATAAGGGGCAGCTTAAGCATTTGGCCTTTTTGCCTTTTTATCACATCTTTGGGTTATTCGCCGTTTACTTCTGGTTTACCTTTTTTGGCAGAACGCTTGTCTTTTTGACCGACTATTCGGCCGAGACGGTTTTGCAGACCTGTCGACGTCATAAAATTACCCACCTTTTTGCCGTACCTAAATTGTGGCACACAATTGAGAGGGTGCTTAATCAACGCTTTAGGGATAAAAAATGGTTCTTTGGGCTTATCAGCCTATCCACCGCTGTGCAAAATGCATTGCCCTGCACGGCATCTCTTATGAGGTGGATATTCGGTTTTGTCAACAGGCGTTTGTTCGGCAGCTCTATGGCTTTTTGCATAAGTGGCGGCAGTTACCTTAAAGGCAGCGCGGCAAAACTTATCAACGGCCTTGGATACAGTCTGCACAACGGCTACGGAATGAGTGAAATAGGCATTGCCGCAGTGGATTTGAGGATGAAGCCTAAGTGTTTGAACGAGGCTTCAATCGGTCGCCCATTTAAGTCGGTTGAGTTTGACATTCGCGACGGCGGGCTTTGGGTCAAAGGCTCATCGCTATGCAGCAAAAAGTCGGTTAACGGGCTGCTGACGGAGGTTGACGGCTGGTTTTGCACCGAGGATAACGTCACTAAAAAGGATGGCTATTACCATCTGTTAGGTCGCACAAGCGACATCGTTATAGGGGACAACGGTGAAAATATCAACCCCGATTATATTGAGCAGCAGTTTTGCATAGACGAACCCTTTGCGGTGCTTGGCCTTAGGGGTGACAGAGGTGAGGAGCTTGCTATGCTTGTGCAGGCAGAGCCTTGCCGATTGGATGAAATCAAAAGGCGTCTTTTGGAGCAAAACGCCCTGCTGCCACCCATTATGGCGGTGAGAAGGTTTTATTTCACCACTCAAAGCATTGATGCTGAAGGCAAAATAAAATCAAGCAGACGGCAACTTGCATCCCGTATTGAAAAGGGCGAGCTTAACATCACAGAATTTTAACAAGGAGGCGGTTAAATGCTGATTGCAGCTATAATTGCGGCTTTGATTTTCGGCATTTTTATGCTGCCGATACATATTATTGTTAAGAAAAACAAGGTCGACGGATTTAAGCTTCAAATCAAGCTGGCAGGATTTGACCTTATTGGCAAAAAGGATAAAAAGGTCAAGGATAAAACTCCTTTGGGCAAACGGGTTAAGGCTATGCTCGGCCTTGAAAAAGAGGGCCGAGATAAATCCAAGGGCGGCAAAATTGCCTTGGGTGACATTATCAGAATTATCGGCAATCTGCTTAAAGAGGTTAAGGACACCTTCGGTCACTGCACGGTAAAAAAACTGTGGCTGACCTATAAATGCACAGGTGAGGATGCCGCTGAGGCCGCCATTAACTATGGCAAGCTGTGCGCTGTGGTTTATCCATTTATAGGACTTGTTCACTCCCTTTTTAAGGTGAAAATGAAAAACGAAAGAGTTAACCTTTTGTGCAACTATGACGGTGACGATGACCATTTTTGGTTTGAAATTGTTCTCTCGGTCAAGGTTGGGCGGTTGCTTTTAGTGGCTGTCAAAATCCTTGGCAAGGAAATCACTCATATTTTTAAAAAGCAAGCCGGTGAGGAAAAGTTATGAGAAACAGGTATTACAGATCTGCCACCGCCTCTATCGCACGGTCGCTGAACTGCAAAAGCAGAATTGTCTTTTTTGCCGTGGCATTGGTAATAACTCTTATTACAATTTTTGGCCTTTTTGCCACGGACATTGCCGATTATGTCAAAATCAACGCATGGCCTGAAACTACGGCTACTGTTATTCGGCGCGACGTGGTGGGCTACAACGAATATCAACAGATATATAATGTTGTAAAGTATGAGGCACAGGGTGAAAAATATGAATCCACAATGAAGTTTGACCCCATTGACGAAATGGCGTTTGCCAGCCATATCAACATAAAATACAACCCCAACGATCCGACTGAAACAGCCTTGATGCCAAGTTTTTTTGAAATTAAAACTGTAATAACTGCCTTTTTGTGCGGAGTTTTAGCGGTGGTTTTTGCCGTTAATCTTGTAAAAAACATTGCCGAATTTAAGCGCAAAAAGGAAGAACGAGAAAATGATATGCAGGAATATACCCTCAACTGATGAAAGGATGATTTTATGAAAATCGCATTGATTGCACACGATAAGAAAAAGGACGAAATTATTGAGCTTGCCAAGGAATATAAAGAGGTTTTGGCAGGTCACGAATTGTACGCAACCGGCACCACCGGCACCCTTATTATGGGTGAGACCAGCCTGCCTATTTATCGCATGAAGAGCGGCCCTCTTGGCGGTGATCAGCAAATCGGCGCTATGCTTGCCGACGGTCAGATTGACCTTGTAATCTTTTTGCGCGATCCCCTTACCGCTCAGCCTCACGAGCCTGACGTTTCGGCATTGCTTCGCCTTTGCGACGTGCAGAAAATTCCCCTTGCCACCAACGCTGTAAGCGGCAAAATTATGCTTGAAGCTTTAAAGGGTAAGGTTTATTTTGAGTAAGCAGTGGGTTTTTACCTGCCCCGTTTGCAAGGGTGGGCTTGTTGGCGAACAGACGGCAAAGTGCCCCCAAGGTCACTCATTTGACGTGGCAAGGCAGGGGCATCTTAACCTGCTTATGTCCAACGCAAAGGGCAAGCGGCACGGCGACGACTCGGCTATGGTGCAGGCTCGAAGCAGATTTTTGGACAAGGGGTATTATGCTCCCTTAAGAGATAAAATAAGTGAAGTTTTGGGCAGTGGCCACACTGTGCTTGACTCGGGCTGTGGCGAGGGCTACTATACCGCTGCCTTTGCACAGAGCAACACCCTGTGCGGCATTGATATTTCAAAGGATGCCGTAAAGCAGGCCGCGCGCAAGGTGCCGCAAGGACAGTTTGCAGTAGCAAGCGTGGGCGAAATCCCCCTTGCCGACGGAGCTGTGGATGCAGTGACCTGCATTTTTGCGCCCGAAAGCGATGAGTTCTTGCGAGTGCTTAAATCCAAGGGGCGGCTTATCACCGTCACTCCTATGGAAAGGCATTTGATTGAACTTAAAAAGGCGGTGTATGACCGGCCATATCTTAACCCTGCGGTTGCGGCAGAAAAAGACGGCTACTCCTTTAAATCGGGGCGTGAGTTAAAATACTCGGTTACTCTCGATTGCAACGAGGATATTACCGCTCTTTTTATGATGACGCCCTATTATTACAAAACGGGCAAGACCGACCAAGATAAGCTGAAAAGCCTTGACTCATTAACTGTCAGTCTTGAATTTTATATTGCAGAGTATGAAAAAATCCTATGACAGATTAACTGCCATAGGATTTTATTTATGCCATAAGCACGTCGAAAAGCAGCATCAGGCAAAAACCTGCAAGCAAAGAGTAGGTCGCTCCCCGCTGACTGCCGTGAGAGTGGGTTTCGGGTATCATTTCGTCACTTATTACATAGAGCATTGTGCCGCCTGCAAAAGCCAGAGCAAAGGGTAGGATGGCCGCTGATATGCTGACGGCAAGAAAGCCGATAAAGGTGCCTAACACCTCGATTAGTCCTGTAAACAAGGCGCATACAAATGTGCGCTTTTGTGACACGCCTGCGGCAAGCATGGGGCCGATGATAACCATACCCTCGGGGATGTTTTGCAGTGCGATACCCCCTGCTATAAGTAAGGCTTGGCTTGTGTTACCCGAGCCGAAGCCCACGCCTGCGGCTAAGCCCTCAGGCAGGTTGTGGATGGCAATGGCCATCACGAAAAGAAGCACCTTGTTAAGCTTTTCGTCGTGCACCTGTCCATCGGCGTCGGCACCCACAAACTGATGCAGGTGAGGCACCAATTTGTCGATAAGGCTAAGGCAGATGGCACCTGCAAATATGCCTGCAACGGTGATGGCAATGCCCCATTTTCCGCCGTACTCAAGAGAGGGTAAAATCAGACCGAGCACTGCTGCGGCAAGCATTACACCTGCGGCAAAGGAGAGCACGATGTCGCTGAATTTGTGAGATATTTTTTTGAAAAGAAAGCCTACAAGCGAGCCAATGACGGTTGCGCCGCCAACACCCAACGCAGTTAGTAAAACCACGCTCATATAATCAATCCTTTACAGTAAATTGTTGTCGGTAAGATGGTTCATAAGGGCTTGGCATCCCCCAAGAATATCGGCATAGGTTTTGTCAAAATTGCCGTAGTACCAAGGGTCGGCCACATCCCCACCGTTGGCGGTATAATCAAGCAGCTTTGTTACCTTGTTAAGGGGGTCGCCGCCCATCATTCGATAGATATTACGGACATTGTTATCATCCATTGCGATAAGCATATCGTAACTTTCGTAGTCGGATTTGGTAAGCTGCACTGCCCTTTTGCCGCCCGTTTCGATGCCGTGGCGAGCAAGCTCACGCTTGGCAGGAGGATAGACAGAATTGCCGATTTCCTCTGTACTTGTGGCGCAGGAGGCTATCTGCATTTTGTCGGCGTAGCCCATATTTTGCGCCATATCCTTCATTATAAATTCTGCCATGGGACTGCGGCAAATATTGCCGTGGCAGACGAACATTATCTTTATCATTATATTACCTCGGTTTTCAGGTTGTTACTGATTTTAAAATATCATAACTAAGGCATTTTGTCAAATTATTATAAGCAAAAAAACCTCTCTGTTAGGGAGTTGTGATTAGGGACGAAATCGGTTTTGGAACCTAATTTTGCCTCATCGTTTCGCCTTTGCCTTTGTAATACACAAAGTATTACTGCAGGCTTCAGGCATTACGAATGAAACAAAATTATCGGTTACAAAACTG
>JAZNIT010000002.1:0-8174 GCA_045577615.1 Acutalibacteraceae bacterium | reverse complement strand
ATGTAGCCCTTGAAATCGGGCATTTTGGTGAGCAGTTCCGCCTCACGAAGAACAGACTCTTCACTGCGGCAGGTTACTGCGCGGCCTTGGTGGTAGGCGATGGAGCAGAAGTTGCAGGCACCAAAGCAGCCGCGGTTGTGGGTGATGGAAAACTTGACCTCCTGCAGTCCGGGAACACCGCCCACCTCGTCATAGGAGGGGTGCCAGTTGCGGCAATAGGGCAGGCTGTAAACCCTGTCAAGCTCGGCGGTGGTGAGGGGCGGTTGGGGCTCGTTTTGAACGACAATAAGGTTGCCGTGGCGCTGAATTACCCGTTTGCCCCTGACGGCGTCGTGCTCGTTTTGCTGAATGCGGCAGGATATGGCGTATTGCCGTTTGCCGCTGTCGGTGGGTTGGCTGACCTGTTCGAAGGAGGGGCACTCGGCGCAAGGGGCAGGTTGATACTCTGCCGCCTTGATGGCATAGCAGGTGCCCTTTATATCGGTGAGGGTTGAGATGTGCTCACCCCCGTTAAGGCGTTTGGCGATTTCGACCACCTGGCGCTCCCCCATACCGAACATAAGAAGGTCGGCTGACGACTCGATAAGCACCGAGGGGCGCACCTTATCATCCCAATAATCATAATGGGCAAAGCGGCGCAAGGATGCCTCTAATCCGCCGATGGCCACGGGGACGTCACCCCACACGCGACGGATGGCCTGACAATAGACGGTGACGGCGCGGTCGGGACGGTTGCCCGACTTGCCACCTGCTGTATAGGCATCGTCACTGCGGCGACGCTTGGCGGCAGTGTAGTGAGCCACCATTGAGTCGATGTTGCCGCCGTTGACGAAAAAGGCAAGGCGAGGCTTGCCAAATCGGCGGTAGTCAGCATCGCATTGGGGTTGGGGCAAAATGCACACCTTGAAGCCCTCTGCCTCAAGCAGACGGGATACGATGGCGGTGCCAAAGCTTGCGTGATCAACATAGCTGTCACCTGTAACCAGAACTATATCGGGGGCATCCCATCCCCTTTTAAGCATTTCGGCTTTAGTGATAGGCAGAAACTCCACGGCGCTCACTCCTTTCGTTAATATATGAACAGTATAATGGATTTTGCCCCTTTTGGCAAGAGAAAATGCATTTATGCTCGCTTGCACGATATGTTGCTTCGCAACGCTCAACGGATGAATCCGTTCCCTACATTCAAAAATCCCGTTCAAACGAACGGGATTTTGTCATATTATTTTGCCACAAAGGTGAAACCAAAACGAGATGCGTAATTTTCAACGTGAGTGCCATCTTCGGCAATCAGTTGAAGGGTTGAGTTACATCCTTCAAAAACGTTGGAGGCGATTTTGGCCTCTTGTCCGTTTGATGAGCCCCACATATTGTCGGCATCTTCAAAGGTGATGCTCTCAAGGGCGGTGCAACCATAGAAGGCACGTGAACGGATGCGGCACATATTTCTTGTGAAATAGAAGGTTTTAAGAGAGGTGCAATTTTCAAAGGTTCGGTGGTTAAGCATTGACACACCCTTGGTAAAGTCAACACTTTCAAGACTTGCACAGTTCATAAAGACTTCGTAGCCCATCTTGGTTACGGTATCAGGCACAATGATAGAAGTAAGGCCTGTGCCCTTAAAGGCACGGTTTTCAAGATTGGTTACAGTTGAGGGAATCTGAATTTGAGTAAGCTTATAGCAGTTATAGAAGGTCAGAGCGCCCAAATGAGTCAGACCCTCGTTAAGCTCAACGTTTGCAAGCTTGCCGCAGCCATAGAAAACCTCATAGCCCATAGTAGTAATGTCTTTGCCAAACCTTACCGATTCAACCTGTGACAAACCTCTGAACAAGCGGTTGCCCAAACGAGTAATGCCATCACCGATAATGATGGTTTTGATGTTGGCACGGTGCTCAATGAAGGGATTGGTGTTGCCGACGTTAACATAGTTGTAGGTAGCACCTGTGCCGGTGAGAGTGAGGATTTTGGTATCAAGGTTTAACTTCCAGGTGATATTATCACCGCAGGTGCCGGTTATGGCGTTTTCAATCTCACGAATCGCTCCGCACTCGTTGCAATCGGCATCTTGCTCGTTGTCATAGGTGTGGTCGGGTACAGATCGTTTTTTACCGCAGAGATTGCATTCGCCGTCGCATATGCCATCATACTGGTGGGGCGGCTTGCGGGTATCATAGCAAAGGTCGCACTCGCCGTCACATTCGTCTGTAAATACGTGGGGAACGGTGCGGATAAATCCGCAAACATTACAGTCTATGTCGCAGACATTACCATAAACGTGGTCAGAGACAGTTCTTACATATCCACACTCGTTGCAGGTGCTATCACAAACGTTGGTATACACATGGTCAGAGACTTCGCGCTCAGCTCCACACAAGTCACAAGTGTCGTCGCAAGCATTGTCATAGCTGTGGGGAGCGCTTCTGAAAGTGCCGCAAACATTGCAATCTCGGTCGCAAGCGTTGGTATAGATGTGATTAGACGCTTTGCGAACAGCACCGCACACATTACAATCTCGGTCGCAAGCGTTGTCATATGTATGCTTTGCAGAACCGATACAACTGTTATAATACCAAGTTGCGTTGGTTAGTCTACTATTGTCAGAACCAATAGTGATCTTCCCTTTGTCAGCCGCTGTTCCTCTATAATATACTCTTGTAAGCCTGCTGCAGTAAGAAAATGCATAATTGCCTATACTGGTTACGCTATCGGGGATAGTGATGCTTGTAAGATTGCTGCAGTTATTAAATGCAAAACTGCCTATACTGGTTACGCTATCGGGGATGGTGATGCTTGTAAGATTGCTGCAGCTAGAAAATGCACTATAGCCTATACTAGTTACGCTATCGGGGATGGTGATGCTTGTAAGATTGCTGCATTCATAAAATGCATAACCTCCTATACTGGTTACGCTATCGGGGATGGTGATGCTTGTAAGACTGATGCAGTTATAAAATGCATAACCTCCTATACTGGTTACGCTATCGGGGATGGTGATGCTTGTAAGACTGCTGCAGCTAGAAAATGCATAACTGCCTATACTGGTTACGCTATCGGGGATGGTGATGCTTGTAAGACTGCTGCAGTATTGAAATGCATTTTTGCCTATACCGGTTACGGGATACCCGCCCAAGGTTGAAGGGATAACAATATCTCCGCTAATGCTTGTATTACAATCGGTGATAGTTGCTTCGCCGTTTGATACAGTGTAGGTGTAATGCCCACTTGTATACTCAGTAGCCGCGCTTGCACTAAATGCAAACACGGGGATTGCCGAGAATATCAGCACCAAGCAAAGTGCTACGGACAAAATCTTTTTCATTTGTTATTCCTCCAAAAATAAAAAAGTGCGCAGCCGAAGCTACGCACCGAAAAACACATAGCTCCAACTGTCGCCAAACAAAAATCCAACATATACGTGTATACAGTGTATGCAGAAATAGAGCATCTGTATTTTTACCAAAAACAATAAAAATACACACACTGCTACACAATTTTCTATATTCGATTTTTGTTTGGCAAGGTTAGTTTACCATATATTTGTCCAAAAATCAACATTTATTGTAACAGGGGCTTACCTCCCGCCGTTTAGAATAATTATTTTACAATCCCTCAATCATTTTTGACAAAATGACAGCTCCCTCATCAGAGGGAGCCAATGGGCGCGTTTTGGTGTGGTTTGTAGGGGATGGCGTTTACGACATTCCGTACAAAACGGGTTATTAGAAGCCAAAACGGGCGGATAATATCCGCCCCTACAATTTTAATTTGAGCGCACTGCACTCATTAAAGTTTGTAGGGGCGATTACCAATCGCCCGCAAAAACAATTTTAATCGTCCAACGGGACATACCGACATTTTTCATTATTCATTATTCATCATTCAATATTCATTAAAAAAGAGAGGGCGTTTTGCCCTCCCTTTGAGATTAATTTAATTGTGCTTTTACATACTCAATCTGCTTTTCTACCGATTGGATTGAGGTGCCACCTTCACTTATGCGCTTTTGAACGCAGGTGGTAAGGTCAATCTCGTTATAAAGGTCGGCGTCGAAAAGGTCGCTGTACTCTTTATAAACCTCAAGGGGCAAATCCTCAAGAACGGTTTTGTCGGCAATGCAACGGGCAACAAGCTGACCCGAGATTTTATATGCACTTCTGAAGGGCATTCCCTTTTTAACAAGGTAGTCGGCAAGGTCGGTGGCGTTGATAAAGCCACCCTGTGCCGCGCGCTTCATATTGTCGGCGCAAACGCTCATTGTGGCAAGCATACCTGCCATAACGCCAAGACACATTTTGATGGTGTCAACCGAGTCGAAAACGCACTCTTTATCCTCTTGCATATCCTTATTATATGCCAGAGGCAAGCCCTTAAGAGCGGTGAGCAAGCTCATCAAATCGCCGTAAATTCGGCCCGTTTTGCCGCGGATAAGCTCGGCCATATCGGGATTTTTCTTTTGGGGCATAATTGAGGAGCCTGTGGTAAAGGCATCGCTCAGCTCGATAAACTTGAACTCCCAGCTTGACCACAGAATAATCTCTTCAGACAAGCGGGAAAGATGCATTTGCAGCAGGGCGATGGCGCTCATAAGCTCTACGCAGAAGTCACGGTCAGACACGCCGTCAAGGGAGTTGAGGCAGATGCCGTCAAAGCCCAATGCGGCGGCCTCGCTGCGGCGGTTGGTGGCATAAGTTGTGCCTGCCAATGCACAGCAGCCGATGGGTGACATATTCATACGCTTTTTGCAGTCACCAATGCGGTCGATGTCACGAAGAAGCATCATTGCATAGGCCATCATATGATGACCGAAGGTGATGGGTTGTGCCCTTTGCAGATGGGTGTAGCCGGGCATTATGGTTGCCTTGTTTTGCTCTGCCTGAGCGGTGAGGGCGGCAATTACATCCTTAGTTAAAGCGATAATTTGCTCGGCCTCGTCACGCAGATACATACGAATATCAAGGGCAACCTGGTCGTTACGGCTACGGGCTGTGTGGAGCTTTTTGCCCACGTCACCGATGCGCTCGGTAAGCACCTGCTCGACAAACATATGTATATCCTCGCACTGCATATCAAACTGCAATGCGCCGCTTTCTAAATCGGCAAGTATGCCCTCAAGCCCTGCAATAAGGCAGTCGGCATCCTCATTAGTGATAATGCCGCAGCCTGCAAGCATGGCGGCGTGTGCCATACTGCCCTGAATATCCTGCTTATACATACGGCAGTCGAAATGTATTGATGAATTAAAATCGTCTGCCAATTTGTCGGTAGCACCGTCGGTGCGACCTGCCCACATTTTTGCCATTATAATAACTCCTGATTATTTGTTGTTTTTGTCAACCATTGCCTGAACCTTGATGGGAAGGCCGTAAAGGTTGATAAAGCCTGCTGAATCGCGCTGGTCGTAGTCGCTTTCGCCAAAGGTAGCAATCTCTTCACTGTAAAGTGAGTAGGGGCTCCATACGCCTGCGTTAATCATATTGCCCTTGTAGAGCTTGAGTCTTACCTTACCGGTAACCTTCTCTTGAGTTTTGTCAACAAATGCTGACAATGCCTCGCGAAGAGGAGTGAACCACTGGCCGTTATATACAAGCTCGGCAAAGGTGATTGAAAGCTTTTGCTTTTCGTGCATGGTCATCTTGTCAAGGCAGATGGACTCAAGCACGGTGTGTGCTTTGTAAAGGATGGTACCGCCGGGAGTTTCATAAACGCCGCGGCACTTCATACCTACAAGACGGTTTTCAACGATGTCGATAATACCGATACCGTTGGCGCCGCCGATTTCGTTAAGCTTAAGGATGATGTTCTTGGCAGACATCTTTTCACCGTCAAGTGCAACGGGAACGCCCTGCTCAAAGTCGAGAGTTACATAGGTGGGCTTGTCGGGAGCGGCGATGGGAGATACACCCATTTCCAAGAAGCCTTCTTTTTCGTACATAGGCTCGTTGCCGGTATCCTCAAGATCCATACCCTCGTGAGAAAGGTGCCAAAGGTTCTTATCCTTTGAATAGTTGGTTTCGCGGTTTATCTTAAGAGGAATGTTGTGTGCCTCGGCATACTCAATTTCTTCATCACGGGATTTGATGTCCCACTCACGCCAGGGGGCGATGATGGGCATATCGGGTGCAAAGTGCTTGATGGTAAGCTCGAAACGAACCTGGTCGTTGCCCTTACCGGTGCAGCCGTGGCAGATGGCATCGGCGCCCTCTTTGATAGCAATATCAACAAGGCCCTTTGCAATGCAGGGACGGGCGTGGCTGGTGCCAAGCAAGTACTCTTCGTAAACTGCGCCTGCCTTCATGGTGGGGATGATGTACTCATCAACATATTCCTCGGTCAAGTCGAGAACGTAAAGCTTTGATGCGCCGGTTTTGATAGCCTTTTCTTCAAGGCCGTCAAGCTCGTCTGCCTGGCCAACGTTGCCTGATACTGCGATAACCTCGCAATTGTTGTAATTCTCTTTAAGCCAGGGGATGATGATAGAAGTATCAAGACCGCCTGAGTAGGCAAGAACTACCTTTTTGATGTCTTCCTTTTTCATTTTAATAACCTCCGTGAATAGAAATTCTGTTTGATGTGTATTATTATACATAATTCAAGCCTTTTGTCAAGGTGTTTGTGTATATTCATCCACTTTATACGGCTTTTATGCAAATTTATTGCATATTTGTTGCAATTTATACATAAAGTCGAATAATAATAACCATTTTACTCTTGCTTAATCAAAAAATCAACAGTTTTTATTAGGTTTAATTGCGTTAATTTTCTTGCTGATTGTGCGAGTTTCATACTTTCCAGTTCAAATTCGTGGGTGGGCAGGCTCTCTTTCGCCTTTAAGATAGGCTTCAAAGTCTTGCTCGTTTAACCGATACATCTCGTTTTCGGTGTTGCTCATATCAAAATCCACGCAGTCAAAGCCAAAAGACTTAATCTTGCTGTACTTTTCACTGCCGAATCGGTCGTATCCGCCTTTACGCATTTTTACCGACGTTCCGACTGTCATATTATCACTTCCCTACTTTGAGATGAACCTTTTCGATATTCAAAACAACTATGCTTTATAATGATCAAAGTTTGATTATATTGCTCCAACCACGGTTGCCTTCAGCATCAACAACCTCGGCGCGAATCCATCGCTCATAGGGGTGTGGGGTATATTCGCCGTGGGTTATTCCCTCCCCACGCTGATTGCGCTGTGCATCCCACGCGCACTGTGAATAAAAGGATATAAGGCTTGCGGGGGTGCAATCCACCTCTACCACTCCGTCTGAACGAAGGGAGATATGCACCTCGGGGCCTTGGGTGGCGTAAAATTCGCCATTGGCAATCTTTTTCAAAATGTCGGCGTCGGTGGTTTTGCCGTCGGTGACATCAAGCATTATATAAGAAACACATTGGTCGCCGTCGTAATAATGGGCATCGTCAGTAGCAAGCAGAGGCAACGTGCAGCCTTGATTGGCAGCAAGGTCGACGATGGCGGAAGAGTCGGGGCGGTTGCTTGCGTGAAGTCCCGACACGGTGTTGTATATTTCAGTAGCAAAAACTCCCTTGGCAGTTTCAAAATGCTCAACGGTATTAAGGGACCAGGCAGGATGGGCAAGCACTACCTCGCCACCCACCTTTTTAACGGCAGATATTATTTGCTGCGGTTCTTTGTGCATAGTTTTATCAAGCTGTGGGTCTTCCCTGCTGCCCAGGGCAACCAGGTGAAAAACTCCGCTTGCGGCGGTATCGCCACCGCCGATATTATACTCGCAGCCCGAAATGATGCGCAGACCCTCTATCTCGCAGGAGGGGTGCCACGCCCAATGGTCGGTGATGGCAATAGCATCGTAGCCTGCATTTCGATAGATAGCTGCCGCTACCTCGGGAGAACGGCCACCGTCGGACAAGGTGGTATGAACATGAAGGCCAAGCTTCATTCGTTTTTTGCCGAAAATGTCAATATACATTATATTATCCCCTTGATAAAGATATGGTTATTTTAACACACCGTCTATATTATTGCAATAAATATCCACCCGCATAGCGGGTGGTATTTCATTTTCGGGCATAGCCCTAATACTACTGGCGGCGCACAAGTGCGCTTTTTATTGGCCTGCCAGCCACGCAACGGTCATCGGCGACCCGTAAACGGGTTGTAAGTCTTTGCCGGCTCCCCTTGTCAGGGGAGCTGT
>JAZNIT010000001.1:0-12153 GCA_045577615.1 Acutalibacteraceae bacterium | reverse complement strand
GTTACATCAAGCCAGGCCTCGTCAAGACCAAAGGGCTCAACCTGATTGGTGTTGTCATAATAAATTTCACGGGTCGCTTGAGAAATCTTTACATACTGCTAAGTCGGATCGTAGCCATGTCGTTCTGTGAGCCAAGGAGTTGATTTATGACATTGTCTTCCTAAGACCGCTTGGCCTCCGACTTGTTACATCAAGCCAGGCCTCGTCAAGACCAAAGGGCTCAACCTGATTGGTGTTGTCATAATAAATTTCACGGGTCGCTTGAGAAATCTTTACATACTGCTCGTAGTGAGGGGGAACGATAACCAATTCGGGGCATTTAAGACGGGCTTGCCAAAGGGTCTCGCCTGTTTGCACGCCCATTCGCTTGGCCACCTCGTTTTTGGCAAGAATGATGCCGTGACGCTCCTCTTCGTTGCCGCCTACAGCCACCGCCTTACCCTTTAAGGAAGGGTTTAGCATACATTCCACCGAGGCATAAAAATTGTTGCAATCGCTGTGCAGAATAACCCTATCCACCGAAAAAGCCACCCCTTAACCGAACAAATGTTCTGTAATTATAGCACTAATTTTTAGCTTTGTCAACAGAGGTGGTGCAGGGGAAGTTTTTTGAGGTGATTTTTGCCGCAAAATGAGGCAAAACTATTGCATTTTGCCTGAAATTGTGGATAATAAAAGTATATTGGAGTAGTATATAATTTTATATATAGTTAAAATCGGAGGTGGGATTATGTCAGTTGCATTCGTAACGGGTGGCAGCCGCGGAATCGGTGCCGAAATGGTCAGACAGTTGGCTGCGTCGGGCTGGTCGGTGGCCTTTTGCTACCTGAAGGATGACGATGCCGCTCAAAAGGTGGCCAACGACACGGGCGCCCTCAAATTCAAGGTGGATGTGGCCGATGAAAAGGCTGTCACCGCCGCTATTGAAGAGGCCGCCAAACAGCTTGGGGATATTGACCTGCTTGTCAACAACGCCGCCATCTCCTATGTGGGACTTTTTAACGATATAACAGCCGACCAATGGAGCCGAATGTTAAACGTCAACCTTAACGGCGTCATTAACGCAACCAAGGCGGCACTTCCCAAAATGATCGCCAACAAGAGGGGCAGAATTGTCAACATCTCCTCTGTATGGGGGCAGGTGGGGGCATCCTGCGAGGTGCATTATTCCACCACCAAGGCGGCCATAATCGGCTTCACCAAGGCACTGGCTAAGGAGGTAGGCCCTTCGGGCATCACCGTCAACTGCATTGCGCCGGGGGTTATTGCAACCGATATGAACAGCCACCTGTCGGATGAGGATATGGCCGATTTGGCCGAGCAAACACCTTTGTGCCGCATCGGCAAGGTCGGCGACGTTGCCAAATGCCTGCTTTACCTTGCATCAGAGGATGGGGGCTTCATTACAGGGCAAGTGCTGACGGTAGACGGCGGATTTTCGGTATAACGGGGGATAAGATGCAATTTTTACACAGAACCTGGGCGCAGATCGATCACGACGCGCTGACAAACAACTTTAATTTAATTCGCGAAATGGTGAGCGGCAGCAAGATTATGGCCGTCGTCAAGGCGGACGGCTACGGCCACGGCGCCGTAGAGGTTGCCAAAACCTTTGTTGCGGCAGGCGCCGATTGGCTTGCGGTATCCAATATTGAAGAGGCCTTGCAGCTGCGCCAAGCCAAAATCACTCTGCCTATTTTGATTTTGGGCACTACACCTGCTGAATATGCCCACCTGCTCAGCCGCGAAAAGATAACTCAAACGGTCTATGGCACCGATTATGCCGAGGCCCTTTCACAAGAGGCTGTCAAGGCAGGAGCAGAGGTCGAGGTCCACATCAAATTTGATACGGGTATGGGCCGCATCGGCTTCTCTGCCCACGACGAGCAGGGCCTGCAAGAGGCTCTTGCGGCTTGCAAGCTGTCGGGGCTCAGGGTGACGGGCGCCTTTACTCATTTTGCCTCATCCGATAAGGATGGGGATGCCGACGGCAGCTATACTGCTGCGCAGATTGACAAATTCAATGCAGCCACCGCTCTGCTTAAGAGCGCAGGCGTTGACCTTAAGCTGTGCCATTGCAGCAACTCTGCCGCCATCCTTACCTTGCCCCACGCGGCAATGGATATGGTGCGCGCAGGTATTATCCTTTACGGCTTGATGCCCTCAAGTCAGATGAAGGGCGACCGCTTTAAGCAAGCAATGACCCTCTGCTCATCGGTGAGCATGGTCAAAACCCTTAAAAAGGGTCAGGATTTAAGCTACGGCCGCACCTTTACGGCACCCAAGGATATGAGGGTTGCCACCCTGCCCATCGGCTATGCCGACGGCTATGTGCGAGCCTATTCGGGCAGCCGCGTGCTTATTAACGGCGCGTGGGCAACCGTTATCGGCCGCGTATGTATGGATCAAATGATTATTGACGTAACCGATATTGATACAAAAATCGGTGATACCGCCACCCTGTTCGGCTATGATGACAAAGGCAACTTCTTGCCTGTGGACGAATTGGCCAATCGGGCGGGTACCATCAATTATGAAAGCGTTTGCCTTATCTCAAAGCGAGTCACCCGTGTGCACCAAAAGAGGGGCGAGGCCTTTCACATAACAACATTGCTTAATCAGGGGGAAAACTAAAATGAAGGTAACAAGATATTTTGAAGATTTAAACACACGTCATCTTAATTGTGAAAAAAACCGCGCTTACTATATTCCTTTTGGCACTGCTAAAGATATTTTTAACAGCGCCCGTGAGGATAGCGACCGCTTCGGTCTGCTTTCAGGCAAGTGGAATTTCGAATATTTCAAGAGCATCGAAAAGGTACCCGAGAATGTTATCAATCCCGCCGTGCCTCTTGATGCTGCCAAGATGATAGATGTACCCAGTGTATGGCAAAAGCTTGGCTACGATCAGGTAATGTATACCAACATCGAGTATCCCTTTCCCGTAGATCCTCCTTACATTCCCAAAGAGAATCCCTGCGGCGTTTACACTCGCAATTTCACCACTCCCTACGAGTGGGAGGGTATGCAAAAATACATCGTCTTTGAGGGTGTTGATTCTTGCTTCTACCTTTACATAAACGGTCAGTTTGTGGGCTACAGTCAGGTATCCCATATGACAAGCGAGTTCAACATCACCCCCTATATTAAGGAGGGTGCCAACCGCATCACCGTTATCGTTATGAAGTGGTGCGAGGGCAGCTATCTTGAAGATCAGGATAAATTCCGTTGGTCGGGCATTTTTCGCGACGTTTACCTTTTGGGCAGACCCAAGGGACATTTGCGCGACTATACCGTTGTTACCGACCTTGCCGACGATTTGCGCTCGGCCGAGCTTAAGGTTACTCTTGACGTTATCAACCCCGAGGATGCCGTGCTCACCCTCATTGACCCCGACGGCAAGGACGTAGGCACCGCCCGCCCCGACGCAAGCGGCGTGGCAACCATCAAGGTGGATAAGCCTATTTTGTGGAGTGCCGAAACTCCCGAGCTGTACAGCCTGCTTATCGATTGCGCAGGTGAGTATATCGGCGAAAAGGTGGGCTTCAGAAAGACGGTTATCGAAAACGGCGTGTTCAAATTCAACGGCAAGGTTATCAAGATTAAGGGTGTCAACCGTCACGACTCTGACCCCTACACCGGCACCGTTTGCGATATGGAGCATATGCTGCGCGACCTTACCATTATGAAGCGTCACAACATCAATGCCATCCGCACCTCACACTATCCCAACGACCCCCGTTTCTTGCAGCTTTGCGATAAATACGGATTTTACGTGCTGGATGAGGCCGACATCGAAACCCACGGAATGAACGTAACCCGTTGGGGGTATATGGCCGAAGAGCCTGCTTGGCGCGAGTCCATTCTTGACCGCGTGCAGATGATGGTTGAGCGGGACAAAAACCGCCCCTCAGTATTTATGTGGAGTATGGGTAACGAGTCGGGCTACGGCAAAAACTTTGAGTATGCTATTGATTGGTGCCACGAGAACGACCCCACTCGCTACACTCACTACGAGGGTGTCAATGATTACGCCGTTTATGACGACCTTTCAACTATGCAAGTTACCAAATCTGACGTTTATTCCAGAATGTATCCCCACGCCGACCATTGCGATGCCTATTGCAGCGATAAAACCGTATCGTCGGTTCGCCCCATGGTGCTGTGCGAATATTGTCACGCAATGGGCAACGGCCCCGGCGACCTTAAGGATTATTGGGATGTAATTTATAAGCACGACAATCATATGGGCGGCTTTGTATGGGAGTGGTGTGACCACGCTCACTACGCAGGCACAGCCCCCAACGGCAAGCCGATGTTCTATTACGGCGGCGACTCGGGCGAGCAACCCCATGCAAGCAACTTCTGCGTTGACGGACTTGTTTTCCCCGACCGCACCCCCTCTGACGGACTTAAGGAGCTTAAGTTTGTCATTCAGCCTGCAAGGGTAGAGGTGGTTGACCTTGAAAAGGGCGACTTTACCATCACCAACCTTTACGATTTTATCTACCTCAGCCGTCTGGAGTGTGTGTGGGAGGTTACCTGCAACGGTGAAAAGGTGCAAAGCGGCAGCCTTGGCGCTTTGGCAATCCCTGCTCACGGCAGCCGTCAGGTGCATATCGACTATGATTTGCCACAAAGCGGCCGTTGCTACATCAACTTTAACTTTGTTCAGCTTGGCTTGGGCGAACTCACTAAAGAGGGCGAGCTGATGGCCTTTGCTCAGTTTGAGCTGCCTGTAAATCCCGCTCCCGTAAGAGTAAAAATGCCCACCCGACCCATCGAGGTTGAGGAGAACGAAAACCGCGTATACATCAGCGGCGAGGGCTTTGCTCACACCTTTGATAAAAATACTGCCGCCTTCCGTCAAATCGGCTTCGACGGCAAAAAACTGCTTACTTCACCTATGGGCTTCAACATCTGGCGCGCACCTATTGATAACGAGCGCTACGATAAAAACAGTTGGGTGCGTGAGGGCACCAACCGCAGCCACCCCTACGTATACTCCACCAAGGTGGATGTTGTTGGCGGCAGTTGTGTAATCGAGCAGAGAATAGCAATGGTTGCCCACCACGTATCTCCCGTTGTTAAGGCCGATGTTAAGTGGACAATCAACGGCGCAGGTGACATCACTTTACACTGCCACGTGGTTCGTGATGAAAGCAAGCATTTCTTGCCCCGATTCGGTATTCGTATGATGCTCGACCGCTCATATAATAAGGTTGACTATTTTGGCTACGGCCCCAACGACAGCTATATCGACAAGCACAATTCAAACCACCGCGGCCGATTTGTCACAACCGTTGACAAGCTCTTCACCGACTACATTATGCCTCAGGATAACGGCAACCGTTACAACACCGAGTTTGCCGCCATCACTGCAGCAGGCAAGGGTGGCTTGATGGTTTGCGGCGGAAGATTTGATTTCTCAGCCCTTGAGTACACTCAAGAGGATATTGAGGCCGCCGCTCACAGCTATGAGCTTGAGCCCTGCGGCAAGACCGTGCTTTGCGTTGACGGCGCCGTGAGCGGCGTTGGCTCACACAGTTGTGGCCCCGATTTGCTCAATCAATATCGCGTGCCTCAGGAGTTCAGCTTTGAGTTTACTCTGCGCGGACTTAAAGAGGGCGAGGATGTAGTAGCCGCCGCCGACCGCGAGTATGATAACAGTGGCGTGTATGATTTCAGCCAGCTTAAATTTTAATCGGTATGAACAACAAAAAACCTAACACCTTCGCTTTAATCAAGCGATTTTTACCCTATTTTAAAAAGCACCGCGCAACTGTGGTATTCGACCTCTTTTGCGCGGCGCTCACCACTGTGTGCGAGCTGGTGCTGCCCCTTATGGTGCGCTACATCACCGACTCGGCAATGAATAACCCTGCAAAATTGACGGTTGTCACCGTGCTGATTATCGGTGGCGCCTATCTTTTGCTGCGCCTGATCGACACTGCCGCCAACTATTATATGGCGGCGGTTGGTCACATTATGGGCACAAAGATAGAAACCGATATGCGCAGGGATTTATTTTCTCACCTTCAGCGGCTTCAGTTTTCATATTACGATAATACCAAGGTGGGCACCTTGATGTCCCGCATAACCAACGATTTGTTTGACGTAACCGAGTTTGCCCACCATTGCCCCGAGGAGTTTTTCATCGCCGGCATAAAAATCACCGTTTCCTTTGTGATACTCAGCACCGTCAACTTCTGGCTCACCCTTATCATCTTTGCTCTGGTGCCCGTTATGATTTTGGTTTGCACCCCCTTCAGGCGCAAAATGAAAGAGGGATTTCGTCAATCAAGAGAGGTTATCGGTGACATCAATGCACAGGTAGAGGATAGCCTGCTCGGTATCAGAGTGGTCAAATCCTTCGCCAATGAGGAGAGGGAAAAGGAGAATTTTCAAAAGGGCAACCACGCCTTTTTAAAGATTAAGAAAAAGATTTATCACGCAATGGCAGGCTTCAGCTCCACCACTCGATTTTTTGACGGTCTTATGTATATCACCGTTGTGGTGGCAGGCGCGCTGTTTATGATTGGTGGCTACATCACCGCCGCCGATTTGATTGCCTACCTGCTTTACGTTACCACCCTGCTCACCTCGGTGCGCCGAATTATCGAGTTTTCAGAGCAGTTTTATCGCGGAATGACGGGTATCGAGCGCTTTTGCGAGATTTTGGATACCCCCGTCACCATTCAGGACAAGCCCGACGCCGTTACCCTTGACAAGGTTAAGGGCGAGGTTGCCTTTGAAAATGTCACCTTCCGCTATTCGGATGAGGGGCAGGATGTGCTTGCCAACCTCAGCCTCACCGCTTCGGCAGGTATGCGCATCGCACTGGTAGGCCCGTCGGGTGGCGGCAAAACCACCATGTGCGGCCTTATCCCCCGTTTTTATGAGGTGAGCGGCGGCCGCGTCACCGTCGACGGAGTGGATGTGCGGGATGTTACTCTGGACTCCCTGCGCCGCAACATCGGCGTTGTTCAGCAGGACGTTTATCTGTTTTCGGGCAGCGTGCGTGAAAACATTGCCTACGGCAAGCCCGACGCCACCGATGAAGAGATTTACGAGGCCGCCCGACTTGCAGGAGCCGCCGATTTTATTGAGCAGCTGCCTGACGGCTACGATACCTATGTGGGTGAGCGTGGCGTCAAGCTTTCGGGCGGACAGAAGCAGCGCATCTCCATTGCCCGTGTTTTTCTTAAAAATCCGCCCATACTCATTCTTGACGAGGCCACAAGCGCCCTTGACAACGAGTCAGAGTATATTGTGCAGCAATCCCTTGACCGCTTGGCAAAGGGTCGCACAACCTTTATCGTTGCCCACCGCCTGACCACCGTCAAAAATGCCGATATGATTGCCGTGCTCACTCCCGACGGCATTGCCGAGCAGGGCACCCACGCCCAACTGATAGAACAGGGCGGACTGTACGCACAAATGTACGCTATGTATAAAGTTGACTAAAAGGTGTTATAAATGTCAAACATAAACGTTATGTATTTAAAATATGCGGTAGAGGTTGAGCGTGCCCGCTCCATCAGCCGCGCAGCACAACGGCTGTATATCGCACAGCCCAATTTAAGCCGCGCCATCAAAGATCTTGAGGACGACTTGGGCATCACAATTTTCAACCGCACTCCCCACGGAATGCTCGTCACCCCCGAGGGTGAGGAGTTTTTGGAGCGCGCAAAGAAAATTTTGCGCCGCATAGAGGAGCTTGAGGATATTTACAGTACCGACAACGAAAAAAAGGCACAGTCCTTTTCAGTGTCGGTGCCCCGTTCAAGCTATATGTCATATGCCTTCACCCGCTTTGTCGCCTCTATTGACAATAATCGCCCTGCCGAGCTTTTTTATAAAGAAACCAACTCATCACGTGCCATCACCAACATTTTAGAGGCAGGCTACCGCCTTGGAATTATCCGTTATGCCGAGGTTTTTGACCGCTATTTTAAGGATATGCTGGAAAATAAAAAGCTGACTTGCGAGATGATTTCAGAGTTCAGTTACCTGCTGGTTATGTCAAAGGAGCACCCCCTTGCCAACAGAGAGGATGTTACCTTTGATGATTTGGAGCCCTATACCGAGATTGCCCACGCCGACCCCTATGTGCCCTCGTTGTCTATGTCGGCAGTGCGAAAAGAAGAACTGCCCGACAACATCGAGCGCCGTATATTCGTCTTTGAGCGCGCAAGTCAGATGGAGCTTTTGAGCCACAATCACAACACCTTTATGTGGATTTCACCTATGCCGCAAGAAACCATCGACCACTACGGTCTGGTGCAAAAACGGTGCAGCTGCAACACAAAAAAATACAAGGACGTGCTTATATACCGCCAAAACTACAAATTGACCGAGCTTGACAAGCGGTTTATTGAAGAGGTATATAAGGCCCGTGACGAAATATTTTAACAAGCATAAAATGATATAGCGAGAGTTTCTTGCTATATCATTTTTGATATAGCCACTTGACGCAAAGGGTATTTTACTTTTTCGCAGGGGTATGATAAAGTTTAGTTACAAACTAAACGGCAGGTCACACCTGCCTAAAAGGAGATTTTTCCAATGAGCAATTACAAAATCGTGGACAGTGTGCAGGCCCTTGAAGAAGCCATTGCCCGTGTACGCAAGGCGCAAATGATATTTGCTACCTACACTCAGGAGCAGGTCGACAAGATTTTTCTTGCCGCCGCCACCGCCGCCGACAAGGCTCGCATCTCACTTGCAAAGCAAGCAGTTGCCGAAACAGGTATGGGCATTGTTGAGGACAAGGTAATCAAAAATCATTATGCCGCCGAATATATCTATAACGCATATAAAGAAACTAAAACCTGCGGCGTTATTGAAGAGGATAAGCAGTACGGCATCAAAAAAATTGCCGAGCCCATCGGTGTTGTTGGCGCAGTAATTCCCACCACCAACCCCACCTCTACCGCTATTTTCAAGTGCTTGCTTGCCCTTAAAACCCGCAACGGCATTATCATCAGCCCCCACCCCCGTGCAAAGGGCTGCACTATTGAAGCCGCCAAGCTGGTTCTTGAGGCAGCCGTTGCCGCAGGTGCCCCCGAGGATATTATTGCATGGATTGACCAGCCCTCTTTGGATATGACCAATATGGTTATGAAAGAGTCTGATATAATTCTTGCCACCGGTGGCCCCGGTATGGTGCGCGCCGCCTACTCAAGCGGCAAGCCCGCCCTTGGCGTTGGCGCAGGCAACACCCCTGCTATTATCGACGACACCGCCGACATCCTTTTGGCAGTCAACTCTATCATTCACTCCAAAACCTTCGATAACGGTATGATTTGCGCCTCCGAGCAGTCGGTCATCGTGCTGGATACCGTATACGAGGCTGTTCGCGCCGAATTTGCCGCACGAGGCTGCTATTTCCTTAATGAAGAGGAAACCGAAAAGGTGCGCAAGACCATCATCATCAACGGTGCTCTTAACGCAAAAATCGTCGGTCAAAAGGCCGCTACCATTGCCGCTTTGGCAGGTGTAGAGGTGCCTGAGGATACCAAAATCCTTATTGGCGAGGTTGAAAGCGTTGATCTGTCCGAAGAGTTTGCTCACGAAAAACTCAGCCCCGTGCTTGCTATGTACAAGGTAAAAACCTTTGACGAGGCCCTTGATAAAGCCGAAAAACTGGTTGAGGACGGCGGCTACGGCCACACCTCCTCTGTTTATCTTAACCACATCACCGAGCAGGCAAAGCTTGACGCCTTCGCCGCTCGTATGAAGACCTGCCGAATTCTTGTTAACACCCCCTCCTCACACGGTGGTATCGGTGACCTTTACAACTTCAAGCTGGCTCCCTCGCTCACCTTGGGCTGCGGCTCATGGGGCGGCAACTCTGTCAGCGAAAACGTTGGCGTAAAGCACCTGTTAAACATCAAAACCGTAGCCGAGAGGAGAGAGAATATGCTTTGGTTCAGAGCACCCGAAAAAGTTTATATCAAGGCAGGCTGCCTGCCTGTTGCCCTTGACGAGCTTCGCGCCGTAATGGGCAAAAAGAGAGCCTTTATTGTAACCGACAGCTTCCTTTACAACAACGGCTACACCAAGGTTATCACCGACAAGCTTGACGAGATGGGCCTTGCTCACACCACCTTCTTTGACGTTGAGCCCGACCCCACTCTTGCCAGTGCAAAGGCAGGCGCCGCACAGATGGCTGCCTTCAAGCCCGACGTAATTATCGCCCTCGGCGGCGGCTCTGCAATGGATGCCGCCAAGATTATGTGGGTGCTTTATGAGCATCCCGAGGCCGACTTTATGGATATGGCAATGCGCTTTGTAGATATCAGAAAGCGCATCTACTCCTTCCCCAAAATGGGCGAAAAGGCATATTTCATCGCCGTTCCCACCTCTGCAGGTACCGGCAGTGAGGTAACTCCCTTCGCCGTTATCACCGACGAGCAGAGCGGAGTAAAATACCCCCTCGCCGACTATGAGCTGTTGCCCAATATGGCTATCATCGACACCAACCTGCATATGTCTGCCCCCAAGGGATTGACTGCCGCATCAGGTATCGACGCCGTTACCCACGCTCTTGAGGCCTATGCCTCTGTTATGGCAACCGACTACACCGACGGCCTTGCCATCAAGGCTTTGCAGACTGTGTTTGAATATTTGCCTGCCGCCTATGAAAACGGTCAGACCGACGTTAAAGCAAGGGAAAAGATGGCCAACGCCGCCACCATCGCAGGTATGGCCTTCGCCAACGCATTTTTGGGTGTCTGCCACTCTATGGCTCACAAGCTTGGTGCCTTCCACCACTTGCCCCACGGCGTTGCCAACGCTCTTATGATTGAGCAGGTTATCCGCTTCAACGCCACCGAGAAGCCTACCAAAATGGGCACCTTCTCACAGTATGACCATCCCCACACCCTTGCAAGATACGGCGAGGTTGCTACCGCTCTCGGCCTTGCAGGCAACACCGACGAAGAAAAGCTTGAAAGCCTAATCGCCGCCATCAACGAGCTTAAGGCTAAGGTTGGCATTAAGGACTCTATCAAGGATTACGGCATCGACGAGGCTGACTTTATGGCTCGCCTTGACGAAATGGTTGAGCAGGCCTTTGACGACCAGTGCACAGGCGCCAACCCCCGTTATCCCCTTATGAGCGAAATTAAGCAGATGTATATCAACGCCTTTAACGGCAGTCACGACAAGGTTTAAGGAGGGTGCAAAAATGAATTTTGATAAGGTTATAGCAACAAGCGAAAACAAGGTTATCTATCGCGACGGCAACTTGTGTATCAAGGTGTTTGACAGCGATTATTCAAAGGCCGACGTGCTTAACGAGGCCCTCAATCAGGCCCGAATTGAAGAAACCGGCCTTAACACCCCCAAGCTTCTCGAGGTGCTTACGGTTGATGGCAAATGGGCCATTGTTTATGACTATATCGAGGGTAAAACTCTTGCTGAGCTGATGGCAGAAAACCCCGATAAAAAGGACGAATATCTTGAACTGTTCGTTGATTTGCAGATGCAAATCCATGCCGCCGCCTGCCCGATGCTCAACAAGCTTAAGGACAAGATGAACCGCAAAATCAGCGCGGCCGAGCTGGATGCAACCACTCGCTACGAGCTGCACACCCGACTTGAGGGAATGCCCAAGCACAAAAAGGTATGCCACGGTGACTTCAACCCATCAAACGTGATTATCACTCCCGAGGGCAAGGCCTATGTCATTGACTGGGCACACGCAACTCAGGGTAACGCGTCAGCCGACGTGGCCCGCACCTATCTTCTTTTCTGCCTTGAGGGTGACGAGAAATTTGCTCAAAAGTATCTCGACCTTTTCTGCAAAAAGAGCGACACCGCCCGTCAATACGTGCAAAAGTGGATGCCCATCGTTGCCGCAAGCCAATCGGTTAAAGGCAAGGTTGAAGAGCGGGAATTTTTGCTCAAATGGGCCGACGTGGTAGAGTATGAATAAAGCATTGTGTTGACACAAAATTTGCCGACGAATAATAAAAAACTCCCTAACTTTCGTTAGGGAGTTTTGTTGTAAACGAAAACCACGCGATAGTCGCGTGGTTCAAAAGAGGTTTACCGATGAACAAAAATTGCAGAAATCAAAGGCGAACGCAGAAAGCGCTTTATGTCCTGCCTCCCTCTGACGAGGGAGGTGGATTTTTGCGAAGC